>JBBCJV010000016.1:0-77530 GCA_037190565.1 Burkholderiaceae bacterium | reverse complement strand
ATGTCACGATGCACAGCACGCATACCGCGCTGGCGACGGTGGACATGGGCGGGCTGGGCGTGCATACGCTGCCGCCCGTCACGCTGCCTTACTCGCCTGAGTTCGAGCCTGTGCGGGAGGATCATGGCCAGGCGACGCTGGCGCAGATCGCCCGCACGACCGCCGGCCGGGAGCGGGTGGACGTGCAGGCCGTCTGGTCTGATCTGGCACGCCTGCCTCGGTGGGAGCCGGTGGCGCACTGGGTGGCGATCCTGGCGGTGGTGATGCTGCTGCTGGAGGTGCTCGAACGCCGAAGCGGGTTGATGTCCATGGCGTTGACGCGCCTGCTGGGCGCTCGCCAGTGGCTGCGTACCACGGTGCCCGCGGATGCAGGCGTTCAGGAAGAATCACAGACGCTCAAGACGCTCAAGAAGCAAGGCAGCAAACGCCGGGCGTCGTCTCCGCCACCGCCGCCACCGGCGATGGGGGGAAGTGCAAGCGGGTCACCTGCATCGCCATCATCTATGGGGCCGGCGTCGTCTGTACCAAAGGATGACCCCGCTGATTCGGGCAGTTCGACGGGCGGCTTGTCTGATGCGCTCAATCAGGCCCGCCGACGTGCGGGGCAGCGGTCGTCACGCAATGAATGAGATGGGATGTTGATCCTATTCGCACGAACCAAAAAGATCGTGGGAAATCGTGAAAGAAAGCCCAGGCATGGCCATGCCTGGGCTTTGGTGTGGATGACGTATCACACTCACGCCGGTCACTTGAGGTCTTCCTGCGCGTACCAGCAGGCGACCTTGTGATCGGCAGTGTCACTCGCGGCAGTCAGCGTCGGCTCCTCTTCCACGCACTTGGCCATCACGCGCGTCGGCTGGTTCAGGATGGTCAGTGACACGCTCTCATTCGCAGCGGCTTCCTTGGCCAGCTGACGGGTCAGCGGGCAGCGGGGGTGGAACGTGCAGCCTGAGGGCGGCCTGACAGGCGAAGGCACCTCGCCCGTCAGCACGATGCGCTGGCTGATGCGGGCGGGATCGGTCCGCGGCGCGGCGGACATCAGCGCCCGCGTGTAAGGATGGCGGGCATTGCGATACAGCGTGTCCCGGTCGGCCTGCTCGACGATCCTGCCCAGGTACATCACCGCCACGCGGTCGCTGATGTGTTCCACCACGCTGAGGTCGTGCGCGATGAAGATGTAGGTCAGCTGGAACTGCTGCTGCAGGTCTTCCAGCAGGTTGATGACCTGGGCTTGTATGGACACGTCCAGCGCCGAGACCGCCTCGTCGCAGATCACCAGCTTGGGGTTCACCGCCAGCGCGCGCGCAATGCCTATGCGCTGGCGCTGGCCGCCGCTGAATTCGTGCGGGTAGCGCCGCATGTAGTCGGGGTTCAGGCCCACGGTCTGCAGCAGCTCGGTGACGCGGTGCTCTATCTCCTGCGCGCTCTTGGCCAGCTTGTGTATGACCAGGCCCTCGCCGATGATCTGGCCCACCGTCATGCGCGGGTTCAGGCTGGCGTACGGGTCCTGGAAAATGATCTGCATGTCGCGCGCCAGCGCGCGCAGCTCGTCGCCGCTGGCGGCGGTGACGTTGCGGCCCTCGAACCACACCTCGCCGGCGCTGGGTTCTATCAGGCGCAGGATGCAGCGGCCGGTGGTGCTCTTGCCGCAGCCGCTTTCGCCCACCACGCCCAGCGTCTCGCCGGCGGCCAGGTCGAAGCTCACGCCGTCCACGGCGTGCACGTGGTCCACCACGCGGCCCAACACGCCGCCCTTGACCGGGAAACGCTTGGCCAGGTCGCGCACCTTGAGCAGGGGAGCAGTGCTCATGCCGCGGCCTCTTCCAGGATGCAGGCCACCTTGTGGCCGGGTGCCACCTCGCGCAGCGGTGGGGTGGCCGCGGTGCAGGCCGGCCGGGCATGTCTGCAGCGCGGCGCGAAGCGGCAGCCTTCGGCCGGTGCGATGAGCTTGGGCACCGTGCCGGGGATGGCCTCCAGCCGCACCTTGTGCACGGCGGCGGTGTCTATGCGCGGGATGCTGCGTATCAGCCCCTGCGTGTAGGGGTGGCGCGGGTGCGCGAACAGCTCGGCCACCGGGGCTTCTTCCACCACCTGGCCGGCGTACATCACCACCACCCGCTGCGCCACCTCGGCCACCACGCCCATGGCGTGGGTGATGAGCATCACCGCCATGCCCAGGCGGTCTTTCAGCTCCTGCATCAGGTCCAGGATCTGGGCCTGTATGGTGACGTCCAGCGCCGTGGTGGGCTCGTCGGCGATCAGCAGCTTGGGGTTGCAGGCCAGCGCGATGGCGATCATCACGCGCTGGCGCATGCCGCCGCTGAACTGGTGCGGGTAGTCGCGCACGCGCCGCTCGGGCGTGGGGATGCGCACCAGGCGCAGCATCTCCACCGCGCGGTTCAAGCCCTCGCGCCGCGACAGGCCTTCGTGCAGGCGCACCGACTCGGCGATCTGCTCGCCCACGGTGTACACCGGGTTCAGGCTGGTCATGGGCTCCTGGAAGATGATGGCGATTTCCTTGGCGCGAATGGCCTGCATCTCGCGCGCCGAAAGCGGTACCAGGTCGCGCCCCTGCCACAGCACCTGCCCGGCCACGATCTTGCCCGGCGGCATGTCTATGAGCTTCATCACCGTCTTGGCGGTGACGCTCTTGCCGCAGCCGCTTTCACCGACCACGCACACCGTTTCGCCGGCGTCTATGGCGATATCCACGCCGTCCACGGCGTGCAGCCAGCCGTCGTCGGTCTTGAAGTGGGTCTTCAGGCCTTTGATGTCGAGCAGCGCCATCTTCAGCTTCTCGCTGCGTTGTTTGCGCCACTGTCGGCGCGAGCAAAGGCGTGGGCCGGTGGGCGCTGGGCGCTTCTCGTGCTGGCCCCTGCTTCGCAGGGGTTCCCTGCGATGCTCGGGCTCCTGGCCCCGCCGCGGAACTCGCTGCGCGAGCTTCGCTCGCTACGCTCAAACACCCGCGGCGAGTCAGTCAACGATGCGCGCTGCGCGCGCAGGCCAGCAGCCCTGCGCTTCTCGGCTGCGCACAGGCGCGCCCAACGCCCACCGGCCCACACCTTTGCCGAAACGGGGTTTGTTCGCCGGCATGTCACCACGGGTGCCTGAGCGGCCGCCGCAGCATGAGCCCCTGCCAGGCGCCGCCTGCCGCGACGCGAGGAAGCCAGGGCCGAATGCACAGTACCCGTGGCACTCATCTCAAAGCACCTCAAAGCACCCGCCGCGGGTCCAGCGCATCGCGCAGCCCGTCGCCTATGAAGTTGATCGTCAGCACGGCCAGGAAGATGGCCATGCCCGGGAACATGGACCAGTGCGTGGCGATGTCCAGGTAGTCCTTGCTGTCGAACAGGATGCGGCCCCAGGTGGGCACGTCCGGCGGGAAGCCCAGGCCCAGGAAGGACAGCGTGCTCTCGCTGATGATGGCCGCCGCGATGTTGATGGTGCCGGCCACGATGACCGGGCCCAGCGCATTGGGCAGGATGTGGCGCACCACCTGCCGCGGGGTGCTGGCGCCCAGCGCGCGTGCGGCCTCCACGAACTCCTTCTCGCGCAGGCTGAAGAACTGGGCGCGCACCAGGCGCGCCGCCGGCATCCATGACAGGCCGCCTATGACCAGCACGATGAGCAGGAAGATGCCCATCTCGGGGCCGAACACGTTCTTCAGCGGGTCGCGGAAGAAGAAGATCAGCAGCAGCAGCACCGGCAGCTGCGGCAGGCTCAGGAACAGGTCGGTCAGCCACATCAGCGCGGCGTCCACCCAGCCGCGCGCAATGCCGGCGATGGCGCCCACGACCACGCCGATGACGATGCCGGTGAGCATGGCGGCCAGGCCCACGGCCAGCGAGACACGCCCGCCGTACAGCATGCGTGCCAGCAGGTCGCGGCCCAGGTCGTCGGTGCCGAAGGGGTGGGCCAGCTGCGGCCCCACCAGGCGGGCGCGGAAGTCCACGTCGTTGATGCCTATGGTCCACACCAGCGGGCCCAGCAGCACCACCAGCACCACCAGCGCCAGCAGCCACAGGCTCCAGTAGGCCAGGCGGTGGCGCTTGAAGCGCCGCCAGGCCTCGGCCCAGGGCGACACGCTGCGCGGCAGCGCCGCGTCAGCGGTACGAGATGCGAGGGTCGAGCCAGCCATACAGGACGTCGGCGATCAGGTTGAACAGGATCACCAGCGCGGCGAACACGAAGGTCACGGCCATGATCACCGGCGTGTCGTTGCGCAGGATGCTGTCTATGAGCATGGAGCCAATGCCCGGGATGCGGAAGATCTGCTCGGTGACGATGGCGCCGCCAAAGATGGCCGGCATCTGCAGCGCCACCAGCGTCACCACCGGGATCAGCGCGTTGCGCACCACGTGCTTCATCACCACCAGGCGCTCGGCCAGGCCCTTGCTGCGCGCGGTGGTCACGTAGTCCAGCCGTATCACGTCCAGCACCGCCGAGCGCACGTAGCGCATCCAACTGGCGGCCTGGAACAGGCCCAGCACCATGATGGGCATGATGCTCTGCTTGAACTGCTCCACCCACCACTGCCAGCCGGTGGAGGTGAGGTCCGAGCGGAAGACGAACGGGAACCAGCCCAGGTGGATGGAGAACAGCAGGATGAACAGCAGCCCGGTGAAGAAGGTGGGCAGCGAAAAGCCTATGAAGGCGAAGGTGCTGGCGATGCGGTCGAACCACGAATAGGGCTTCACCGCGGCCAGGATGCCCACCGGCAGCGCGATCAGCAGCGCCAGCAGCTGCGACATGCCGATGACCGCAATGGTGACCGGCAGCCGCTGCATGATGAGGTCGTCCACCGGCAGGCGGCTGACGAAGGAGTAGCCCCAGTCGCCCTTGAGCATGCTGGTCAGCCAGAACCAGTAGCGCTGCCACACCGGGTCGTCCAGGCCCAGCTGGGTGCGCAGCATCAGCCGCACTTCCGGCGGCACGTTGGGGTTGGTGGCCAGCTCCTCGAAGGGGTCGCCGGGCGCCATGGCCAGCACGGTGAACAGCACCACGCTGATGCCCAGCAGACTGGGCACCGCGATCAGCAGGCGGCGAACGATGTAATGACCCACGGGGCTGGCGGCGGCGTTGCCCGGCTCGCTTCAGCCGCCCGGGCCACCCGCCCGCGCGGGGCAGGTGGGGGTCGGGTGGCGGCCGCTGCCCCGGCGTTGGGCAGCGTGGCCGAACGAGCGCTTCGGCTGCATCAGGCCTCGCGGAACCAGCTGCTCAAGGCCCAGAGGTCGTTGTCCCAGCCGGAGAGGTGGGTGACCAGGTTGTTGGCCTGCGCACCCACACGCGGGCGGTGCACCACGGGGATGATGAAGCCGTCGCTGCACACCAGGTCGTTCATGCGTATGAACAGCGCGGCCCGCTTGACCGGGTCCAGCTCGGCCTGGGCCGCCTTGTGTGCGTTGTCGTAGTCGTCGCTGCGCCAGCGCACGATGTTGCGGCCGCCCCACTTGTTGTCCTTGGTGGAGAACTCCCAGCTGGTGTACTGCACCATGAAGAACTGCGGGTCGGGCTGCGTCATCGTGGTCGTGTACATCTGGATGTCCGACCAGAACTTGACGTAGGTGTCCGGGTTGGCCACGTCGCCGCCGAAGAACACCGAGGCGGTGACCGACTTCAGCTCCAGGTCGATGCCGGCCTTGGTGGCGGCGTCCTTGATGATGGCCTGCGTCTTCTGGCGCGGCGCGTTCACCGAGGTCTGGAACACGAACTTCAGCTTGACATTGCCCTTGGCGCGAATGCCGTCGCTGCCGCGGCGCCAGCCGGCGGCGTCCAGCAACTGGTTGGCCTTGTCGACGTTGAACTCGAACTTGAGGTTGTTGCTCTTGTAGCGCGGCGGGTTGTTCAGGAAGTTGGGCGTGGCCACGCCGGTGCGGCCGTAGATGAAGTCCTGCACGCTCTGGCGGTCCACCAGCAGTGCCAGCGCGTCGCGCACCGCCTTGTCGTGGAAGGCCGGGTGGCGCGTGCTGATGTGCGAGCGTTCGCCCTGCACCTCGTTCCAGGGGTCGCAGTAGCTCAGCTGTATGAACTCGATGTTGCCGCCCGGTACCACGTTGACCTTGCCGCGGCGGCTGGCTTCCAGGCGCTTGAGGATCTCGTCTTCCACCTGCAGGTTCCAGGCGTAGTCGTACTCGCCCGTCTGCAACACCGCGCGCGCGGCCGAAACCGCATCGCCGCCGCCCTTCATCTCCAGGCGGTCGAAGTAGGGCTTGTTGGCCACGTGGTAGTCGTTGTTGGCCTCGGCCAGCACGATGTCACCCGGCTTGAAGTCCACCACCTTGTAGGCCCCGGTGCCCACCGGCTTGATGTTGGCCGGCGCCTCGCGCGACTTGGCCCCCACGAAGTTCTGGAAGTGGTGCTTGGGGATCATCATGCCCAGCGTGCCGACGAAGGGCTCGGCCCAGAAGGGCGTGGGCTTGGTGAACACCACGCGCACCGTGTGCGCGTCCACCTTGGTGACCTGCAGGTCGCGGTAGGTAGCGTGGTTGACGGTGCCGGTGGTGGGGTCCTTGCAGTACTCCCAGTTGAAGACCACGTCGTCGGCGGTGAAGGGCTGGCCGTCGTGCCACTTCACGCCCTGCTTGAGCTTCCAGACGACGCTCTTGCCGTCGGCCGCCAGGCCGCCGTTTTCGCGCGTGGGGATCTCGGCGGCCAGCATGGGCACCAGGCTGCCTTCGGCGTCCCAGGCGGCCAGCGGCTCGTAGAAGATGCGCGAGCCTTCCTGCTCCTTCGTGCCACCGGCGAAATGCGGGTTCAGCAGCACCGGGCCCTGCCACCACAGCAGCTTGAGCGTGCCGCCGCCGCCGCGCTTGGTGGGCTTGTAGGGCAGGGCGGTCTGGGCGCTGGCCACGCCGGCGTGCATCAGCAGCATGCCGGCCATGGGGGCTGTCAGGCCGAGGCCGACCATGGTGTGGATGAAGCTGCGCCGCGGCAGCTTGCCTTCGCGGACTTCTTCGATCAGGCCGCGGATTTCACGTTCTTGCATGGTGGACCTCCAGGGAGCGGCCCAGGTGGGCCGCGGGTGACAGGCAACTCGTTGGTGCATCCAGCCCCGCCGGTGCCCCAACTTGGCGCGATGCTATCGGCTCGACGGGGCCCGGCCATCCGGGTCCGCCCGTACGGTAGGGCTGCGCAGGGCCAGCAGCGATACTCCGGGCGATGGAACACCCCGCCCTGGTCGTCCACGGCCCTGCAAAGCCCGCACTGCCCCTGGTGCTGGACTCGCCGCACAGCGGCTTCGAGATGCCGGCCGACTTCGGCAGCCTGCGCAGCGAGGCAGAGCTTCGGGATGGCGAGGACTGTTTCATAGACGAACTTTGGCAGCCAGCGTCAGCAAGTGGCGTGCCGCTGCTGGCGGCGCGCTTCCCGCGCACCTACATAGACCCCAACCGCCACGAAGGCGATGTGGACCTGGACTTGCTGGCCGGCCCCTGGCCGCATGCGCACGTGCCCAGCGGCAAGGCGCGCATAGGCAAGGCGCTGATCTGGCGCACGCTGGACGACGGCCGGCCCCTGTACGACCGCCGCCTGCCGGTGGCCGAGGTGGAGCACCGCATCGCCGCCTGCCACCGGCCCTACCACCAGGCGCTGAAGGCGTTGCTGGACGCGGCACACGCCCGCTTCGGTGCGGTGTGGCACATCAACTGCCACTCCATGAACGCCGTCAGCGGCGTCATGGGCGAGGGCGGCGCCGGCGTGCCGCGCGCCGACATCGTGCTGGGCGACCGCGACGGCACCAGTTGCGACCCGGCGTTCACCGAATTCGTGCGCGCCTTTCTGGCTGCCCGCGGCTACGACGTGAAGGTCAACGACCCGTTCAAGGGCGTGGAGCTGGTGCGCGCCTATGCCGCCCCGGCCGCCGGGCGCCACAGCCTGCAGCTGGAAGTGAACAAGCGCCTGTACATGGACAGTGCCGCGCTGCAGCGCCATGCCGGCTACCAGCGGCTGCAAGGCGACCTGATGGCACTGGTGGCTGGCCTGGCGGCCGACTTCTTTCCTGCCCGCCTGCCGGGCAGGGCTTCGTTGACAACCTCATCTGCTGATGCAGCCCGCGCATGAACCCACCCGTTGAGCTCACCGCACCGGACATCACACGCTGGCGCGCCGGCAACACCGGCGTGGACTGGGTGCACCGCTTCACGGCCGATGAACCCGGCCCGTCGGTCATGGTGCAGGCGCTGACGCATGGCAACGAGATCTGCGGCGCCATCGCGCTGGACGGGCTGCTGGCCTCGGGTTTCCGCCCGCGGCGGGGCACGCTGGTGCTGTCGTTCGGCAATGTGGAGGCCTACCACCGCTTCGGCGCCGGCGACCCCTTCGCCTCGCGCTCGGTGGACGAAGACATGAACCGCGTCTGGGCCGACGAGGCGCTGAACGGCCCGCGCGACAGCGTGGAGCTGCGCCGCGCCCGCGCGCTGCGGCCGTTTGTGGACGCCGCCGAGTTCCTGCTGGACATCCACTCCATGAGCGAGCCCTGTGTGCCGCTGATGGTGTGCGGCACGGTGGACAAAAACGCCCGCTACGCCCGGCAGCTGGGCGTGCCCGCGGTGCTGTTGATAGACACCGGCCACCCCGCCGGCCTGCGCATGGTGGAGCGCGGCGGCTTCGGCGACCCCGCCAGCCCGCGCTGCGCGCTGCTGGTGGAATGCGGCCAGCACTGGGAGCGCGCCGCGGCCGACGTGGCGGTGGACACGCTGGTGCGCTTCCTGGGCCTCACCGGTCTGGCCGACGCCGCCTGGGTGCAGCAGCGGGCGCGCCTGCCCTTGCCGCCGCAGCAGCGCCTGGTGCGCGTGACGGAGCCGGTGGTGGTGCGCTCGAAGGACTTCCGCTTCCTGGTGCCCATAGAAGGCCTGGGGGTGGTGAAACAAGCCGGCACGCCCATCGCACAAGACGGTGACCAGGTCTGGGTCGCTCCCTTCGACGACACCGTGCTGGTGATGCCCGGCGCGCGCAATCTGCGGCCCGGCGTCACCGCGGTGCGCCTGGGGCGGTTCGAGGATTGACAGGCTGAGCGCCGCTTGACCGTGCTGCGGCCGGCATGACACCATGCGGCCGGCGCCGGCAGGGCGCCGCCGGGTCCGCGGAGAGGGTTCAACCCACCTGCCAGCCTTTGCCAGGCGTAGCGTCCTTGCTTCATGCGGCCTGCCGGTGCGGACTTCAGGCCACCACGCATGGAGTTCAACTTGAGCCGCACGCTGCCCCCGCACCCCCACCCCGACCACCTGCGCCGCCAGGCGCGTGAGTTGCTGCGCGCCTGGCGTGCCGGCGACCCCACGGCGCTGGCGCGCGCCGCGCCCTACCGCTTGCCGGCACCTCGCCTGGCCGGCGCCCAGCTGGTGCTGGCACGTGAGCTGGGCTTCACCAGCTGGCGCAGCCTGCTGGATGAGGTGGAGCAGCGCCGCGCCCAGGCCCTGCCCGAGGCCGACTACGTGGAGCGCTTGTTGACTGCGGCTCTGGGCCGCGGCCACGCCGGCCCGCAGCCGGCGCTGGCTCAGCGGTTGTTGCAGGCGCGGCGTCCCACGGCGTCCTTGCCGCTGGCGCTGGCGGTGGGTGACTTGCCGCGGGTACGCGCCGCGCTGCAAGGCGCCGATCTGGCCGCGCCCTTGCCGCCTTGGCAGGCGCCGCCCCTGGTGTATGCGGCGTTTTCGTCGCTGGCACGGCTGCAGGCCTACCGCGAACCCCTGCTGGCCACGGTGCACTGGCTGCTGCAAGCCGGCGCCGACCCCAACGGCGCGCTGCAGGATCCGGCGTTTCCTGGCGACCCGCTGCCGGTGTTGTACGGCGCCGTGGCGCGCGCGCAAAGCCTGGCCCTGGTGCAGCGCCTGCTGGCCGCTGGCGCTGAACCCAACGACCGTGAGTCGCTGTACCACGCCACCGAGTTGACCGACCGCCGCATCCTCGCCGCGCTGGTGCAAGCCGGCGCGCGCTGGCAGGGCACCAACGCGCTGCTGCGCCAGCTGGACCACGACGACCTGCCGGGCCTGCAGCAGGCCTTGTCCCTGGGTGCCGATGCCGACGAAGCCGGCCCCGGCGGCCAGCGCCCGCTGCACCACGCCCTGCTGCGTGGCCGCGATGTGCGTTTTGTGCGCCTGCTGCTGCAACACGGCGCGGACGCGCGTGCGCTGGACGAGCAGGGCCGGTCCACCGCCGGCTACGCCGCGCGGGCCGGCGACGCCGAATCGCTGGCGCTGCTGTTGGAACACGGCGCGACGCTGCCGCGCACCGACGAAGAAGCCTTCCTCAGCGCCTGCGCCGCCGGCGACGAGGCCGCGGCTCGGGCTCATCTGGCGCAGTTCCCCGACGCCCTGGGCCACCTGGGCGAGGAAGGCCTGCGCCTGCTGCCCGACCAGGCGCAGCGCGGCCATCTGGGCGCCGTGCGGCTGATGCTGTCGCTGGGCTGGCCCGTGGCGGTGCGTGGCGACTGGGCTGCCAGTGCCCTGAACCAGGCGGCCTTCCGCGGCGATGCGGTGATGGTGCGTGTGCTGATGCAGCACGGCGCCCGTTGGGACGAGCCCAACGGTTTTGGTGGCGACGCGCTGGGCAGTTGCCTGCACGCCGCCTGCCACCAGCCGCAGCCCGGCGGCGACTACGCTGCGGTGCTGGCACAACTGCTGGACCAGGGCGCGCCGGCACCCGACAAAGTGGATGAACTGCCCGAGGCCTTGCAGGCCGTGCTGGCAGAGCGGCCGGCTTGAACCGAGAGGCCGCGCCCGCTCCAGGCGCAGCCGAACCCTCAGACGATGCGCTCGCCCGGGTGCCCGATCTTGCGCATGGGCTCAAAACGTTCGCTGGGCACCATCAACGGGTGCTCGGCGTCGCCGCCGTCCCAGCGCGGGTCGTCTATGCTTTCGAACACCTCGCGCAGGCGGCGGCCCCAGGTGTTGTGGATCATGCCGAAGTACGGGTTGTGCTCGTCTATGCAGATGTGCTCGCCGCTTTGCAGCGTGCCTTCGCGGTAGACCAGCAGGTCCAGCGGCAGGCCCACCGAGAGGTTGGACTTCAGCGTGCTGTCCATGGACACCAGCGCGCACTTGGCGGCTTCGTCCAGGCCGGTGGCCGGCGTCAGCACGCGGTCCAATATGGGTTTGCCGTACTTGCTTTCCCCCACCTGGAAGAAGCAGGTCTCGCGCGTGGCCTCTATGAAGTTGCCGGCCGAGTACACCAGGAACAGGCGCATGGCCTCGCCCTTGATCTGCCCGCCGAACAGCATGCTGGTGTTGAAGTCCAGGCCGCTGGCCTTCAGCGAGGGGCCGTCCTGGTCCCACACCCGCCGCACGGCGCTGCCCAGCACGCGCGTGGCGTCGAACATGCTCTTGGCGTTCCAGATGGTGATGGGCTCGTCGTCGCCGTTGTCCAGCTTCTCCACCTGCAGGATCTCGCGCACGCTCTGGCTGATGCTCAGGTTGCCGGCCGAGAGCATGACCATGAAACGGTCGCCCGGCTTCTCGTAGATCATCATCTTGCGGAAGGTGCTGATCTGGTCCAGGCCGGCATTGGTGCGGCTGTCGGACAGGAACACGAGCCCGGCGTTGAGCCGGATACCGACGCAGTAGGTCATGACAAGGCGGCAAGGGTGGAGCCGCAAGCGTACCGCAGCGCCTGCCCGCTGCCTGCACCGCGCGGTGCGTGTGTTCACTCTTCCCAGCGAAAACGCCACACCGCGAGCAACAGCATCACGGCCGAGGCCGCCAGCAGCAGCCCGGCAGGGCGCAGCGCCTGGGCCAGGCCCCAGCCGCGCCAGGTGGTGCCGGCCAGGCCCTCTATGGCCCAGTAGGTGGGCACCCAGGCCACCAGCGACTGCAGCCAGGTCGGGAACAGGAAGGCCGGGATCCACGCGCCGCCCAGCATCACCAGCAACAGCGTCACCAGGATGGCTAGGCCGCGCGTGGCCTCTGGCGAGCCGCCCACGGCCGCAATCATCAGCCCGAAACTGGCGGTGAACAACGCAAAGCCCAGCAGCACCGCGGCAAAGCCCAGTGGGTGGCCCAGCACGCGCACGCCGAACACCGTGATGGCCACCAGGTACACCACCGCGAACACGCCCAGCGAGATCAGCGCGGCACTGGCCACATGGCTGCCCAGCAGCTGGGTGCGCGACAGCGGCGCGGCGCGCAGGCGCAGCCACAGGCCCTGGCGGCGCATCAGCAGCAGGCCCACGCCCATGTCCACGCCCAGCAGCAGCAGAAACTGCACACCCATGCCGGCGAAGGACTGGGCGTAGCTGTTGTAGCCGGTGCCCGGGCCGGCACGTTCGGACACGGCCTGCACCTCGTGGGTGTCGAATGGCAGGCGCAGCGCGCCGACGTCGCCGCCGGGCGGCGCGCTGGCCGCGGCCGCCGGCCCGGTGCCGCCGTGGGCCTGCACACGCTCCACGCTGCGCAGCAGGGCCAGCAGGTCTTCGCGCTGGGGTGCAGGCAGGTCGCTGCCCGCTTCGATCTGGCTGCGCAGGTCGCGCCAGGTGCCGGACTGCGCGCTGAAGGCGGCTTCGCTGACCGGGCGCATCAGGTGTTGCGCCAGCAGGCCGCGCACCAGCGGCAGCACCATGGCCTGCGAGGGGTCGTAGGTGAGTGTCAGTGCCGGCCGCGGCCCGGCGCCGAACAAGGCGCGCGGCGCCTGCGCGCCAAACCCGGCGGGCAGGGTGATCGCGGCGCGCAGCCGGCCGGCGCGCACCTGGGCCTGGGCTTCCTGCTCGGGCAGCTCCTGCAGTTGAAAGGCCTCGTCGGCGCGCAGCGCGGCCACCACGGCGGCGGACAGCTCACTGCCGTCCAGGTCGGTCACCGCCACCGGGATGCGCGCGGGCTTGGGCTCGGAGCTGCCGAACAGGCTGCCGAAGAAGGCGGCAATGACGATGGGCGCCAGCACGCTGAGCAGCACCGCACGGCGGTTGTTCAGGTACAGCAGCAAGTCCTTCTGGACCAGGGCGAGGAAGGCGGTCATGGCTTGGTGTGTCCGCGGTCAGTCGCGCAGCGCGCGGCCGGTCAGGGCCAGGAAGACGTCTTCCAGCTGCGTGCCGCCGGAAGCCAGGTGCCGCACGCGGCCGCCCATGGCCGTCACCGCCTGCAGCACCACCGGGGTGTCGCGGGCCAGGTCGTGCAGCCCCAGCACGCAGCGCTCGCCCCGCACCTGCACGCCGTGCACGCCGGGCAGGGCGGCCAGGCGGGCGGTGTCCAGCGGGCCTTCCACGTCCAGCACCAGTTGCTGCGCTGCGGGCAGCAGGCGCAGCAGCGCCTGCTGGGTGCCTTCGGCCACCACGCGGCCGTGGTCCACGATGACCACGCGGTCGGCCAGGCGCTGCACTTCCTCCATGTAGTGGGTGGTGTAGACCAGGGCCTTGCCGGCGGCCTTCAGGGCCAGCAGGGTCTCGAAGATGGCGTTGCGGCTTTGCGGGTCCACGCCGGCCGTGGGTTCGTCCAGCAGTAGCAGCTGGGGTTCGTGCACCAGCGCGCAGGCGATGTGCAGCCGCCGTTTCATGCCGCCGCTGAAGCTGGCGGGCTTGTCGCGGGCGCGGTCGGCCAGCCCCACCAGCGCCAGCACCTCGGCACTGCGTTGGCGCAGCCGTTCGCGCGTCAGGCCGTACAAGGCGCCGAACAGCTCCACATTGCGCTGGGCCGTCAGTTCGGGGAACAGCGCCAGCTCCTGCGGCACAAGCCCTATGCGTCGGCGGCAGGCCATGGCGTCGTTGGCCAGCGAGTGCCCGCTGATGTGCACCTGGCCACCGTCAGGGGCCGTGAGGCCGCTGACCATGGCGATGGTGGTGGACTTGCCGGCGCCGTTGGGCCCCAGCAGGCCCACCAGCTCGCCGGCATGCGCCGTCAGCGACACCTGGTGCACGGCGGTGCGTGCGCCGTAGCGCTTGTGCAGCTTGTCGGCCAGCAGAACCGGGGTGCTCATCGCAGGAGGTCTCGAGACACGATGACCGCCATGCTAGAGGCCCGCCGGTGACGGCGGCCACCGCCTTGCGACGAAGCGCCAGATCGCGGCGTGAACCGGCCGCGGCGGGGTGCGGGAGGCGGGGTCCCGGCGGGCTACAAGGCCTTGAAGGCGTCCAGCGTGTGGCGCGTCCAGTTCGCGGCGTCGAACTTGCGCACCGCACGCTGCATGCGCGCCATGCGCTCCAGCTGTTCTGCCTCGGGCATGTCCAGCGCGCGGTCTATCGCCGCGTCCATGTTGCGCGACGAGTAGGGGTTGGCCAGCACTGCGCCTTCGAGTTCGACCGATGCACCGGTGAACTCCGACAGCACCAGCGCGCCGCCCAGGCCCTGGCGCGCGGCGACGTACTCCTTGGCCACCAGGTTCAGGCCATCGCGCAGCGGCGTGATCCAGCAGATGTCGGCCGAGCGGTAGTAGGCGATCAGCTCCTCGAAGGGGATGGCCGAGGTCATCAGCAGCAGCGGCTGGGAAGCCAGCGACCCGTGGTGGCCGTTGATGCGGCCGGCGATCTGCTCGATGTCGCGCTGCACATGCCGGTAGGCGCCCATGCCCGAAGCGGCAGACACCGAGGTCACCAGCAACTGCACCTGGCCCACCAGTTCGGGGCGGCGCTCCAGCAGGCGTTCGTAGGCCAGCAGCATGTCGCGCGTGCCCTTGGTGTAGTCGGTGCGGCCCACGGAGATGATGAGCCGGCGCCCGCCCAGTTCGCCGCGTATGCGCTGCTCGCGCTCGCGCGTGCCCGCGCGCTCGGCCAGTTCGCTGATGTAGGGCACGTTGGTGCCCACCGGGCACACGTCGATGTGGATGGTGCGGCCCTGGTAGCGCAGGCCGGTGGGCTGGGTGGGCTGGGACAGTGCCCGCCCTATGGACGACAGGCCCGGGTCCACAGCCACTTCCTCCAGCACCTCGGCGCCCAGCAGGTTGCGCGCCGCCGCCGAGAAGCCGGCGGCGTAGTGCGGGATGTGGAAGCCCACCAGGTCGCAGGCCAGCAGGCCTTCCAGGATCTCGTCGCGCCAGGGCAGGATGGCGAAGATGCTGGACGAAGGGAAGGGCGTGTGGTGGAAGAAGGCGATCTTCACGTCCGGGCGCAGGTCACGCAGGTAGCGCGGCGTGAGCCACAGGTTGTAGTCGTGCACCCACACCACGGCGCCGGGCGCGGCCTGCTGCGCGGCGGCTTCGGCAAACAGGCGGTTCACCTCGCGGAAGGTGGGCCAGTCCACGGTGTCGTAGCTGTAGCGCTCCGGGAAGGAGTGCAGGATGGGCCACAGCGCCTCCTTGGAGGTCACGTGGTAGAAGCTGCGCACCTGCTGCGCCGTCAGCGGCAGCCGCGAGACGGTGTATTCGCCGTACGAATCCTTCAGCGTGATCACCCGCTCGAAGGCCTTTTGCTTGGCCTCGGCCTGCTTCCAGGCCACCCAGGCGCCGCTGCCGCCGGCAGAGAAGAAGCTCTTCAGCGTGGGGACGATGCCGTTGGGGCTGGTGTTCTCGCGGTAGGTGACGCGCCCGTCCTCCACGTGTTCTTCGTAGGGCTGGCGGTGGTAGACGATGACGAGTTCGGAGGGTTTCAAGCGGCTTCTCCCTGCGCGGAAACGTTGACGAAGCCGTGGTGACGCACGGCGTCCAGGATGCCCGCCGCACCGGGCCGCGGGCTGAGGTAGGTGTGGGGCAAGTCCCGCCCCGCCAGCTGCTCGCGCAGCGCGGTTTCCGAGTTGCCCACGGCCACGCCGGTGAGGCCGGTCTCGAACAGCGACAAGTCGTTGAGCGTGTCGCCGGCCACCAGCACGTCGCGGTAGGGCAGGCGCAGGTGGTCGATCAGGCGCAACAAGGTCGGCCCCTTGGACACGCCGCGCGGCAGCACGTCCAGGTAGGTGTCGGCCGAGAGCAGGCAGTCGAAGCCCGCAGCGGTGATCTTGTGCACCGTGTGTGGCGACAGCTGCGCCGGGTCGTACCAGTAGCTCAGGCGGTGGCGAAACGGCGTGTCCTGCAGGCGCAGGCCGGGTTCGCTGGCCAGCAGCGTGCGCAGGCGCCCGCCGGCATTGCCCCAGCGGCGCGCGATGTCGTGTTCCAGCTCGGCGATGGGTTCGATGCCGGGGCCGCCGGCCACGGTGGTGCCCACGTCGCCTATGACGTAGTCGGGCGCGGGCACCGGGGTGTCGGCGACCAGCTGGCGTATGAAGGGCAGGTCGCGGCCGGTGACGAAGATCAGGGTCACCTGCGCGCGGTGCTGCTCCAGCCAGCGGTACAGGGCGTCGCGTTCTTCGTCGCTGCCGCCCAGGAAAGTGCCGTCCAGGTCGGTGGCCAGGGCCAGGGGCCGCAAGGGTGCGGTGTTCAAGGGAAAGGTCATGCAAACGTCCCGGCCGGCTGGTGCAGTGCCAGCGGTGTGGATGGGGGTGGGCCGGCGCGCCAAGGCGCCGGCAGGCAGGGCGCGCACCCACCAGGGGGCGGGGCGCGCGCAGCGGCAATGACGCTCAGGCGGCCGGAGGCTCGGAGCGCCCGTTGTCGGCGTAGCGCATCACGGCAAAACGTTCGCCGGGCTGCTCGATCAGGCCGTGGAAGCGCTGGGTGCTGAGCGCCGCACAGAGGCTGGCGCGGGCGCGGTCTGTACCGGCGCGGGGGGATCGCCGTACGGGGTCGGGCAGGGCCCGCGGGTGCACCAGGACATAGGCCAGGGCGTGCACCGTGTCAGCAGCAGGGAAGCTCCCTCGCAAACGTGCGCCTCTTCTTCTGAAGGAGCGGCATTTTACCTCATCCGTGTTTACCCTGACGAAACGCCAGCGTCAGCCGTCCTCACCCAGGCTCTTGAGCCGGTACAGCGCCTCCAGCGCTTCGCGCGGGGACAGGCGGTCGGGGTCCAGCGCCGAGAGCGCACGCTCCAGCGCCGAAGGTTCGGCCGGCGGCGGGGCGGCCGGTGGCGGCGCAAACAAGTCCACCTGCTCGCGCGCGCTGGCGGCCTGGGCTTCCAGGGCTTCCAGCGTGGCGCGCGCCTGGCGTATCAGCGCTGCCGGCATGCCGGCCAGGCGCGCCACCTGCACGCCGTAGCTGCGGCTGGCCGGGCCGGGTTCCAACTGGTGCAGGAACACGATGTCGGCGCCGCTTTCCACCGCGCCCACGTGCAGGTTGACGGCGCGTTCGTGCCGCGCCGGGAACTCGGTCAGCTCGAAGTAATGGGTGGCGAACAGCACGAAGCTGCGGTTGCGGTCGTGCAGCTGCGTGGCAATGGCCGAGGCCAGGGCCAGGCCGTCGAAGGTGCTGGTGCCGCGGCCTATCTCGTCCATCAGCACCAGGCTGTTCTCGCCGGCACCGTGCACGATGGCGGCGGCCTCGGTCATCTCCACCATGAAGGTGGAGCGTGCGTTGGCCAGGTCGTCGGCGGCGCCTATGCGGGTGTGGATGGCGTCCACCGGCCCCAGGCGGCAGGCGGCAGCCGGCACGTAGGAACCCATGGCCGCCAGCAGCACGGCCAGCGCCACCTGGCGCATGTAGGTGCTCTTGCCGCCCATGTTGGGGCCGGTGATGACCAGCAGCTTGGTGCGCGCGTCCAGCCGGCAGTGGTTGGCGATGAAGGGGCCGCCGCCGGTCTGGTTCAGGCGCGCTTCCACCACCGGGTGGCGGCCGCTTTCAATGTCTATGCAGGGGTAGGGCACAAACTGCGGCCGGCACCAGCCCAGCGTGGCGGCGCGCTCGGCCAGCGCCGCCAGCGCATCCAGCGAGGCCAGCGCGCGCGCCAGCGCCGTCAGCGTGGGCAGGTGGCCTTGCAGATGCTCCAGCAACTGTTCGTACAGCCACTTCTCGCGCGCCAGTGCACGCTCCTGCGCCGACAGCGCCTTGTCCTCGAAGCTCTTCAGCTCCGGCGTGATGAAACGCTCGGCGTTCTTCAGCGTCTGCCGGCGCTGGTAATCCGCCGGCACCTTGTCCAGGTGCGAACCGGTGACCTCAATGTGGTAGCCGTGCACCTTGTTGAAGGCCACGCGCAGGTTGGGGATGCCGGTGCGCGCCCGCTCGCGCTGCTCCAGCTCCAGCAGGTAGGCGTCGCCGTGCTGGTTGATGCCGCGCAGTTCGTCCAGCTCGGCGTCCACCCCTTCGGCGATGACGCCGCCGTCACGCAGCTGCACCGCGGGCCGTTCGGCGATGGCGCTGAGCGCGTCGGCCAGCGCCGCATCGGGCGCCAGGCCCTGGTGCAGGCGCGCCAGCAGCGCGCTGTCGTGCGTGCCGGGCTGTGGCACGGTGGCGGCCAGCGCGGGCAGCACCTGCAGCGTGTGGCGCAGCCCGGCCAGCTCACGCGGGCGCACCTGGCGCAGCGCGGTGCGGGCGGTGATGCGTTCCACGTCCGACACCTCGCGCAGCGCATCGCGCAGGGCCTCGAAGCCGGCGGCCTGCAGCGCGGCGATGGCGTCGTGGCGTTCGCTGGCTTCGCTGCGCTCGCGCCGCGGCTGCGTCAGCCACTGGCGCAGCAGCCGGCTGCCCATGCCGGTGCGGCAGCTGTCCAGCAGGCCCAGCAGCGTGGGTGCGCCGGGGCCGGCTTCGCCGCGCAGCGTCTGCACCAGTTCCAGGTTGCGGTGGGTGGCCGGGGGCAGCTCCAGCAGTTCGCCGGCGCGCGGCGCCTGCAGATGGCGCACATGCGCCAAGGCCTGGCCCTGCGTGTGCTCCGCGTAGGCCAGCAGCGCGGCGGCGGCGGCGTGGGCCAGCGGCAGCTCGTCGGCAGCAAAGCCGGCCAGCGAGGCCACCTGCAACTGCTCGCGCAGGCGGCGTTCGCCCAAGGTGGTGTCGAACTGCCAGGGTGGGCGCGGTGTCAGCGCCGCGCCGCTGGCGGCCAGCGCCGCGGGCGTTTCGCTGCCGTCGTGTAGCAGCTCGGCCGGTGCCAGGCGCGCCAGCCAGCCGGGCAAGTCGGCCTCGCCGCACTCGGTGACACCCAGCTGCCCGCTGGCCACGCCCAGCCAGGCCAGGCCCCAGCGTGCGCCGGTGGCGGTCTTGTGGCGCCGCACGGCCAGCAGCAGCGTGTCGGCGCGCTCGGACATCAGCTCGCCATCGGTGACCGTGCCGGGGGTGACCACACGCACCACCTTGCGCTCCACCGGGCCCTTGGCGGTGGCCACGTCGCCCACCTGCTCGGCCACGGCCACCGACTCGCCCATCTTGATGAGCCGGCCCAGGTAGTTCTCCACGCTGTGCACCGGCACGCCGGCCATCACCACAGGTTCACCGCCGCTCTGGCCACGCGTGGTGAGCGTGATGTCCAGCAGCCGGTTGGCCTTGCGCGCGTCGTCGTAGAACAGCTCGTAGAAATCGCCCATGCGGTAGAAGACGAGCGTGTCCGGATGCTCGGCCTTGATGCGCAGGTACTGCGCCATCATGGGGGTGTGGGCGGAGAGGTCGGCGGGCGGTGCCGGCGTGGCGGGGCGAGTCGGCGGGTTCATGGCGCCGCGCATCTTAGGCTGGGCCGTTGCGGCGTATGGTTTTGTGAGTTGGGAAAGCAGATGTGGCGGCGTGGCACCGGCGGTGAGCAACGCGGTGCGCAGCGGTGGGCGCACTGCTACGATAGCGGCACCGGTTGTGAGCAGTAGGGTCCATGAGTCTTCGAAGTGAACCAGCGGCGATGGGCCACGCGCCTTCGCTGCGGGAAGCCCAGCCCGAAAGTCTCGGCGCCTGGTCAGCCCCCCGCGAGGCGTCGCCCGACAGCCGGGTCCAGGTCACCTACAGAAAGCGCCGCGCTGTCGATGCCGACAACGCCAGCGGCGCGTCGGGCACGGCAACCGGGCTGAAGGCACCGCGTGTGTTCGTGGTGCGTGCCGCCGACGCTTCGAACCCGCCTGATGCTGCATCGCCGGTGCCCGAGCCGCTGCCGTCGCCGCCGATGAGCGGCGGCCTGGGCGAGCCGCCGGCCGCACTGCCCAGGCGGCGGCGCCGTCGCGGTGACCCTTCCCGGGCACCGGGCGAGGTGACGCGCATCGTCTTTGCGGCCACGCCGCCTGTGGCGGATGCCGTGGCCGCTGCCGAGCCGGCCGCGCCAGGCCCAAGCTCCTCGGCGTCGCCGTCCGGTTGGCCCTTCGAGGCCGGCAGCAGCGGCTATGCGACGCTGACGACCGCGCTGGACGAAGTGCGCGCCACGCTGGCGCAGGCCCGGCGCGCGCGCGGTTTTCGCATCCTTTAGGCGCTGTCAAAGGCGCGCGCGGAGGCGTCGCGCTGGGCGGCGCCTGTGCGGCCTTGGCGCCGGTCGGCTGTTGCGCCTGGTCACTGCCGCTGCCCCACGTCCGGCCCCAAGCGGGCTGACGTCTTCGTGAGAACCCCTACACTGGGTGCCAGCCAAGCGTCGGCGGCCGGTGCCGCCGTCATGCGCGGCTGCAGTGCGAGAGGGCCGGATACATGCATTCGTCTTTCGTGTCGACGGCGGCGGAACGTGCCTTGTTCCTGCGGGAATGGTTGTCCAACCCGCGGGCCATCGGTGCGGTGGCGCCTTCCGGCGAGGCGCTGGCCCGCCTGATCACCCAGGCGGTGCGGCCCGGTGCGGGCCCGGTGCTGGAACTGGGCCCGGGCACCGGTGTGTTCTCCACGCAGATGCTGGCCGCCGGCCTGCCGCAGCAAGACCTGGTGATGGTGGAGATCCACCCGGTGTTTGCGCAGCGCCTGCGCAACCGTTTTCCGGCGTCCCGGGTGTACGAACTGGACGTGGGCCGCACCCGTGCGCTGGCGCCGGAATGGCGTTCGCTGCAGGCCCAGGCAGTGATCTGCGGCCTGCCGCTGCTGAACATGGGCGTGCGCACGCAGATGCGGGTGCTGCAGACCGCCTTCCAGGCCTTGCAGCCCGGCGGCAGCCTCTTCCACTTCACCTACGCCTGGCGCTGCTCGATACGGCCCGGTGTGCTGCAGCGCCTGGGCCTGGTGGCCCAGCGCTCGGGCGTGGCCTGGCGCAACCTGCCGCCGGCTTCGGTCTACAGGGTCTCCAGGCAGCGCGACGCGGCGGGCTGGTGAAGCCCGCCGCGGGGTCCGCGGTCAGCCCAGTGTCACGCCGCTGCGGCGAACCACCTCGCCCCAGTGGGTGTACTCGGCGCGCATGTAGGCGTCGGCTTCATCCGGGCTGGTGCTGTAGCGCGGCAGGCAGTTGACGGCCGTGAGCTGCTGCTCCACCTCCGGCGTGCGCAGCGCGGTGCGCATGGCCTCGAAGGTGTTGTTGACCAGCGTCTTGGGCACGCCGTGCGGGTACAGCATCATCAGCCATGTCACGGCATTGAACTCGCCCAGGCCCTGTTCGGACAGCGTGGGCACGTCCAGCACACCACCCAGGCGCTGGCGGGTGCCGGCGCCCAGGGCCCGCAGGCGGCCGTTCTGCACAAAGGGCGTCACGCCGGCCGCGGTTTCCAGCGCGATGGAGACATTGCCTGCGACCACGTCGGTGAGGCCCGGCACGCTGCCCTTGTACGGGATGTGCAGGATCTTGATGCCGGCGCGGCGCTTGAACTCTTCCATCGCCAGGTGCGAGACGGTGCCGTTGCCCGAGGATGCGTTGGTCAGCTTGTCGGGGTTGGCCTTGGCGTAGGCGATCAGCTCCTGCACGTTCTTGAACGGCATCGTGGGGTTGCACACCAGCACGAAGGGCAGGTCGCCGACCAGGCCCACGGGCTGGAAGCTGCTCAGCGTGTCGTAGGGCACCGTCTTGTAGGCGTGCGGGTTGGTGCACAGCGCCGACATGTGGCCCAGCATCATGCTGCCGCCGTCCGGTGCCGACTTCGCCAGCTCGCCCAGCGCCAGGCTGCCGCCCTGGCCGGGCCGGTTGTCGACGATGTAGTTCTGGCCGGTGACGCTGCGCAGGCGCTCGTTGATCAGGCGCGCGACGGTGTCGGTGGCCTGCCCGGGCGGGAAGCCGACGATGACGCGGACGGTGCGGCTGGACTGGGCGTGCAGCACGGGCGTCAGCGCGGCGCCGGCGGTGGCCAGCAACACATGCCGGCGGCGGATGGGGAATGCGCTCATGAGGGTCTCCTCGGGGGGTGGTCTTTGTGGTTCGAAGTCAGGCCGTGGCGCTCAATGGGCCGCCAGCACGCCGGCCAGCGTGGCGGCCGAGCCCAGCAGGGCCGCCACCAGCAGCCACCAGGCGGGTACCTGCGCGGTGGGCGTTGCCGTGGCGCCGCGGGGCGCGACGGCAGCGGGGGCGGGTGCCGATGCCAGTGCCGGTGCCGGTGCCGCGGCCGGTGCTGCAGCCTGTGCGGCAGCAGCGGGCTGCGCGGCGGCTTCGGGGGGGTTCGGGGCCGCCGGTGTAGACGCCTCGGCCGGGGGCGCCAGCTGGCGGCGCAGCGCGGCGAAGAAGTCGTCGGCCAGCTTGCGCGCCACGCTGTCGATCAGGCGCGAACCCACCTGCGCCAGCTTGCCGCCCACCTGGGCCTGCGTGTTGTAGGACAGCAGCGTGCCTTCCGGGGCGTCGGCCAGCGTCACGGTGGCGCGCCCGCTGCCGAAGCCCACGGCACCGCCCTGGCCTTCGAAGACCAGCGTGCAGGCCTGGGGCGGCTGGGCCTCGGTGACCTGCAGCGTGCCCGACATGCGTGCGCGCAGCGGGCCGACGGCGGCCGTCAGCACCACCTGGTAGCGGTCGGGCGTGGTCTGCTCGACACGGTCGCAACCGGGCAGGCAGCGCTGCAGAACGGCGGGGTCAAGCAGCGCATCCCACACCGCCTGGCGCGGTGCCGCGATGGTCTGCTGGCCGGTGATTTCCATGGTGCGGTGCTTTCTCGCGCAGGCGTCAGTGCGGCTTCTTCTTCATCTCGGCGGCGGTGTTCACCATCGAGTGCAGCGCGCGTGCGTAGTCGATGGCGCCCTGGTCGTCCATGCGCGGCGCCACACGCAGGTATTCCTTCAGGCCCAGGATGGCCGGCCGCGGGCGGCTGAGCAGCGTGTTCAGGAAGCGCGTGACTTCGGCGTCCAGGCCGGCCTGCGGCACCACGCGGCTGACGATGCCCCAGGCCTGCGCCTGCGCGGCGTCTATGAACTCCGCGGTGTAGGCCATCCACAGGATGGCGTTGCGGTTCATGCGGTCGTAGATGGCCGACATCACCATCGTCGGCATCACGTTGTGCTCGATCTCGGGGATGTTGAAGCGTGTCGTGTCCGCGGCGAAGCTCACGTCGCACAGCGCGGCCACGGCGGTGCCGAAGCCCATGACGCGGCCTTCCAGCACGCCCACCACCGGCACCTGGGCGCCGCGCAAGGCCTTGTAGCTGTTGAAGATGGCGTCGTACTCGGGCCGGCGTGCATAGGCCTCGGCCGCGGGCGGGCCGCCGCCGTCGCGTATGCGGCCGGTGCAGAAGTCCGGGCCCACGCTGCGCAGCAGCACCACGTCGGAGGTTTCGTGCGCCTTCAGCAGCGCCGCCGACAGGGCGGCGGCCATGCTGTCGGAGACGCCGTTGTCCTGCGGGCGGTCGAAGGTGATGCGCAGGATGCGGCCGTCCTGCTCGATGCGAACCTGGTCACTCATGGAGGTCTCCTTCACGGAAGCACTTGGTCGAAGTGGTGCAGCAGCGCGCGGTCGAAGGCCGCCGGCTGGTCGATGTTGGGCAGGTGGCCGGCGTCGTCTATGGTCACCAGCGTGCTGCCTTCTATGCGTTGGGCCAGGTCCTGCATGGCCGCGGGCAGCACACCGTCGTTGCGGCCCACGACCAGTGTGGTGGGCACGTTGATGAGGTCCACCACGTCGAGGTAGTCCAGCGACTGGATGGCGCGCGCACAGGCCACGAAGCCGTCCACCTGGGTGGCGGCGGCCTGGGCGGCAAAGCGCTGCGCCACCTCCGGGTGTGCGTCGACGAAGCGCTGGCCGAACCAGCGCTGCACCGTGGCCTCGGCCAGGCCGGCACAACTGCCCTGGGCACGCGCCAGCGCGATGCGTTCGTCCCAGGGCGCGGCCACGGCCGGCGGGGCGTCGGCACGCGCGTCGCAGATCACCAGACTCAGCCAGCGCCTGCCGTGCTGGGAACCCAGTCCCAGACCGCTCATGCCGCCCAGCGACAGGCCCACGTAGTGCGCCTGCGTGATGCCCAGCGCGTCCATCACGGCCAGCGTGTCGGCACCCAGGTCGTCCATGCCGCAGTCGTCCACGCTGCTGAGCGACTGGCCGTGGCCGCGCGTGTCTATGCGCAGCACGCGCAGACCGCGTGCTGCCAGCAGCGCGGCTTGCGCCTGCCACATCATGCGGCTGGACAGGATGGAATGGGTCATCACGACCACGGGCCCGCCGAGGGGGCCTTGCAGTTCGTACGCCAGCGTGGCGTCGGGCTGCTGCACGAGCCCGGTGGTGCTTGCCGTGTCGGCCGAGGTGTTCATGCGGTTTCCTTGTCGGCGGCCTGCAGGGCGCGCCACAGGGCCTGGGGCGTCATCGGCAGGGCGTCGATGTGCGCGCCGCGGGGCGCCAGCGCGTCGTTCAGCGCGCCGGCGATGGCCGCGGCACTGCCCAGGTAGCCGGCTTCGCCTGAGCCCTTCTGGCCGAACTCGGTCAGCGGTGAGGGGGTGCAGTGGTCCACGATGCTGATGGGCGGCACCTCCGCCGCACTGGGCAGCAGGTAGTCCATGAAGGTACCGGACAACAGCTGGCCGTTGTCGCTGAAGGCGAACTTCTCCATCAGCGCCGCACCCAGGCCGTGGGCGATGCCGCCGTAGGTCATGCCGTGCACCACGTCCGGGCTGATCATCACGCCGCAGTCGTGGCCACACACGTAGCGGTGGATCTGCACCTTGCCGGTGTCCGGGTCCACGCTGGCCAGCACCACATGGGACTCGAACGAGTGGCAGGGGTACATCTGTATGCGCCCGTCCTCGGTGGGCAGGGCGCCGCCGGTGGGCACTTCCCAGACGAACTTCTCCTGCAACCCGGGCTCCAGGCCTGGCGGCATGCGGTGCCAGTGGCGGTGCGCCAGCTCCACCAGCGCGTCCCAGCCCATGCGGCGCTGCGGGTCGTTGCGGGCCTGCACGTCGCCATCGACGTACTGGACCTCCTGCTCGGCCAGGCCGAGCGCGTGCGCACCTATGCGCAACAGCTTCGCGCGCAGTATCTTCGCCGCGCCGGCCGCCGCGCCGCCCAGCATGATGGCCATGCGGCTGCCCACCGGGCTGTTGGACGGCAGCGCGTTGAGCGAATCGGCGTGCAGCACGCGTATGCCGTCCGGGTGGCGCTGCAGCACTTCGCCCACCACGGTGGACACCAGCGTCTCGTGCGCCTGGCCCGAGGTGGAGGTGCCCATCAGCGCCGTCACCGCCCCGTTCAGGTCTATGCGCACCAGGCACGAGTCCATCCAGGTGGTGGTCTTGTTCTTCGGGTTGAACAGCGGCTCGAAGGCCGAGTTGCCGCCCGAGGGCTCCAGGCAGGTGCTGACGCCTATGCCGGCCAGCAGCCCTTGGGCGCGCAGGGCGTCTCGCTGCTGGATCAGCTCGGGGTGCGCCGCCGCAGCCAGGGCCTTGTCCAGCACGGTGGCGTAGTCGCCGGAGTCGTAGTGCGTGCCGCTGGGGATGAGGTAGGGGAACTGGTCCTTGCGTATCAGGTTGCGCCGGCGCAGCTCCACGGCGTCCATCTTCAGATAGCGCGCGACCTTGTCGATGCCGGTTTCGATGGCGTAGTTGGTGGGCGCCTGGCCGAAGCCGCGCACCGCCTCCTGCGGCGTCTTGTGGGTCATCACCGAGATGGCGTGGTACTCGACGCTCTGGATCTGGTAGGGCCCCACGATGGCGCCCACCGGCTTGCCCAGCTGCAAAGGCGAGCGGCCCGAGTAGGCGCCGATGTCGTCCACCGCGCGCATCTTCATCGAGCGTATGCGGCCGTCGTCGTCGAAGGCCAGCGTGACGTCGAAGATGCGGTCCGGGCCCTGCATGTCGCCGCCGCGCATGTTCTCCAGCCGGTCCTCCAGGAAGCGCACCGGCCGCCCCAGGTGGCGCGCCAGCCAGCCCACCAGCACCGTGTGCTTCAGGCCGCGCTTGACGCCGTAGCTGCCGCCCACGTCCACGTCGTAGTGCACGCGCACGGCGTTGCCCTGCAGGCGCAGGCACTTGGCCAGCAGGTCCGGGTACTTGGGCATCTGGATGGAGGCCCACACGTCCAGGATGCCGGTGGCGTCGTTCCAGGCGCAGGTGGCCACGAAGGTCTCTATGGGCACCGTGGAACTGCGCGCCCAGTGCACGCGGTAGCTGAGCTGGTGCGCAGCCGCCGCGAAGTGGGTGTCGACCTCGCCCCACACGAACTTGCGCTGCCAGATGACGTTGCTGCCGTGCGAGGGGTGCACCAGTGGCGCGCTGTCCAGCATGGCCGCTTCGGTGTCCACGGCGTGGGGCGTGGTCTCGTAGGTCACGTCCACCAGCTCGCAGGCGTCCTCGGCCAGCGCGCGGGTCTCGGCCACGACCGCCACCACCCATTCGCCGGCGTAGCGCACCACGCCGCGCGCCAGGGGGAATCGCGTGACGCTGGGCGCGTCCACGCCGGGCAGCATGGGCTCCAGCTCGGGCGTCAGCTCGTCGCCCGTCAACACCTTGTGCACGCCGGGCAGCGCCAGCGCGGCCGAGGCGTCGATGTGCACGATGCGTGCGCTGGCGTGCGGGCTGGCCACGATGGCCACGTGCAGCAGGCCGGGCAACTGCACGTCGGCCGCGTAGTGGCCCTGGCCGGTGACGAACCTGCGGTGCTCCACCGCGCGGCGGTGCCGGCCTATGTAGCGGAAGGCCTGGTAGGCCGCCCCTTGGGGTTCAGCCATGGCGGCCTCCCTGGCTGCCGCCCGCGGTGCCGGCCCGCGGCGGCTGAACGGTCTTGACCTCGTAGCCCGGCGTGGTGGCCAGCTTCACGGCGTCCACGATCTGCTGGTAACCGGTGCAACGGCACAGGTTGCCGCCTATGGCGTCGCGGATCTGCGCCTCGTCAGGCTGCGGGTGCGCCTCGACCAGCGCGTGGCAGGCGATCAGCATGCCCGGCGTGCAGTAGCCGCACTGCAGGGCGTGGGCCTCGCAGAACGCGTCCTGGATCTTGCTCAGGCAGCCCCGCTGGGGCGCCAGGCCCTCGACGGTGGTCACCGACAGGCCGTCGGCCTGCACGGCAAACATGCAGCAGGCGCGCACGGGGTCGCCTTCCAGCAGCACGCTGCAGGCGCCGCAGATGCCGTGTTCACAGCCGACGTGGGTGCCGGTCAGGCCCAGGTGCTCGCGCAGGAAGTCCACCAGCGTGGTGCGCGGCTCCACCAGCCGGGGCTGGATCACGCCGTTGACCTTGATCTCGACCGGTATCAGTTTCGGGGGTGCCATGGGGGAAGTGGGAATCGTGTCCAGTCAGTGCGCGGCGGCCTTGAGCAGCACGCGGCGCAGCATCACGGCGCCCAGATGGCGCCGGTAGTCGGCGTCGGCATGCAGGTCCGAGCCGGGCTCGGCGCGGGCCACGCAGGCCGCGGCCACGTCGCGCGCGAGGCCGTCGTCGATGCGGCGGCCCACCAGTTGCCGGGCTTCCTCTTCAAAGGCCAGCGGTGTGCCGTCCACGCCGCCCAGGCCTATGGCGGCACGCCGGCACACGCCGTCCGGCCCGATCTGCAATTGGCAGGCGGCGGCGGCCATGGCGAAGTCGCCGTGGCGCATCGCGGTCTCCTCGAAGGCCGTGCGCACCCCGGGGCCCGGCCACACCGGCCACTCGATGCCGACCAGGCACTCGTCCTCGCCCACGGCGGTGAACATGGGGCCTAGGAAGAACTCGGCGGCCGGCAGCCGGCGCTCGCCTTCGCGGCGGCTGCGCAGGCGCAGCGT
Source organism: Burkholderiaceae bacterium (assembly GCA_037190565.1). GTDB lineage: Bacteria > Pseudomonadota > Gammaproteobacteria > Burkholderiales > Burkholderiaceae_C > Rubrivivax. Next base: position 49,858 of record JBBCJV010000016.1, on the reverse strand, counting down.
GGCGCCCAGCACCGTGGCCGCCAGCGGCAGTTCGGCCGCCGGATCGGCGTGCACCAGGCTGCCGCCCACGGTGCCGCGGTTGCGGGTCTGCACATGGCCCACCCAGTGCAGCGCGTCGCGCACCAGCGGCAGCCGGGCATGCAGCTCGGTGTCGTCCTCCACGTCGCGCTGGCGCAGCGTGGCGCCCATGCGCACCGTGTCGGTGTCTTCGCTCCAGCCCTTGAGATCGGGCAGGCGGTTGATGTCCACCAGCACCGCGGGCCGCGCCAGGCGCATGGCCATCATGGGCACCAGGCTTTGCCCACCGGCCAGGGGCTTGGCGTCGCCGCCGTGCTGGGCCAGCAGGTCCAGCACGTGCTCGACGCTCTCGGCACGCACATAGTCGAAAGGGGCCGCTTTCATGCGGGTCTCATGCGAAAGGAGTCCATGGGTCGGGGTACAACAAGGCCGCGAGTGTGCTGGCGTGCCGCCGGGGCCGGCAACCGAAGAAAGCTCACGTGTCGTGAGATAAAGTCACGCGATGCCTACCCGGGCTGTGGCCATTCACATGGGTAAACACGGGGGTCGCCCACTTCCGTTCGTGAGAAAAACTCAGAAACCGTGACGCGCAGACTGCCGCCGCTCAACGCCGTGCGCGCCTTCGAGGCCGCAGGCCGCCACGTCAGCTTCACGCGGGCGGCGGTGGAGCTCAGCGTGACGCACGGCGCGGTCAGCCGCCAGGTGGCCTTGCTCGAGGAATGGCTGGGCACCGCCTTGTTCCTGCGCACCCCGTCGCAGCTGACGCTGACCGAAGCGGGCCGCGCCTACCTGCCCGAGGCCACGGCTGCGCTGGACCGCCTGGCGCTGGCGTCGCTGCAGCTCAGCGACCGCGCCGCACCGCGCAAGCTGCACGTGAACGCGCCGCCCACCTTCACCATGCGCTGGTTGATCGCGCGGCTGTCGGGCTTTCAGCGGCGGCGGCCGGACGACGAGATCCGCATGACCACCTCCACCGCCCCGGTGAACTTCCAGGAGCACGGGTACGACATCGTCATCCGCGGTGCTCATGCGCCGCTGCAGGGCTGCCTGTCCAAGGCCTTCATGACGGAGGTCATCGTGCCGGTGTGCCATGTGGACCTCACCGAAGGCGGGCGCCTGCGCGAGCCTGCCGACCTGGCCCGCGAGTCGCTCATCAGCTACGCCACCGAGCCATATGCCTGGAGCGACTGGCTGGCCGCCGCCGGGGTGCCGCGGCTCAAGCCGGCGGGCGCCCTGGCCTTCGAGCAGATGTACTTCGCGCTGCAGGCGGCCAGCGAGGGCCTGGGGGTGGTGCTGGTGCCCTTGTTCCTGACCATAGACGACATCATCGGCGGGCGCCTGTGCGCGCCGTTCGGTGCGCTGGCCGCCAAGCAGCGCAGCTACTACGCCAATGCGATGCACAGCACGCCCACCGTGGACGCCTTCTTCGAGTGGCTGCTGCGCGAAGGGGCCGACTCGCAGGCCTCCATGGTCGAGTGGGCGCGCGGCGCCGGCTGGCCTGAAAGTGCGCTGCCGGTGTGAGTTTTGTTTGCAGCGGCCCCGCGGGCTGACCCTGCGGCGGCTATGTGTATCCGCGCGCGTGAGCCTGGCTGCTGCAGCCTGAGAAAAACTCACAACCCCGGGTGAGGCTCAATTGCACGTTCGTGCGATAGCCAACAAAATCTTCCGCAGAGAGAACGACTGCAAGGACTCTGCGTGCAAGACATCGTTGTCGAGCGACAGCCGGCGTGGCTGGAGCTCACGATCAACCGGCCGGACAAGCTCAACGCCATGCGCGAGCAGACGGCCGCGGCCATCCTGGAGCAACTGCAGGAAGCCGAGGCCGACCGCGACTGCCGCGCCGTCATCCTGCGCGGGCTGGACAAGGCCTTCTGCACCGGCGTGGACACCAGCGAGCAGCAGCTGCAGCCCGACGAGGTGTTCGAGCTGTGGCGGCGCCGCAAGCGCAGCCGCAAGGTCACGCAGCTGTTTCGCGCACTGCCCGAGACCACCAAGCCGGTGATCGCGGCGGTGGAGGGTTTTGCGCTGGGCGGGGGTTTCGAGCTGGCGCTGCTGTGCGACTTCATCGTGGCCGGCGAGGGCGCGCAGTTCGGCCTGCCCGAGGTCAAGCTGGGCCTGATGCCCGGCGGTGCCGGCACACAGACGCTGCCGCGGCTGATCGGCAAGCCGCTGGCCAAGGAGCTGATGTGGACCGGCCGGCGCCTGGGTGCGGCCGAGGCCTTGTCGCTGCGCATCGTCAACCACGTGGCCGAGCAGGGCCAGGCCATCGCCAAGGCGCGCGAGCTGGCCCAGGCCATCGCAGCGCAGGCGCCCTTGTCGGTGATGTTCATCAAGCAGGCGGTGGAGCGCGGTTTCGACACCACGCTGGCCGAGGGCATGAACATCGAGGGCGATGCCTTTTTCGCGCTGGCATTCTCCAGCGACAAGGAGGAAGGCCTGGCGGCCTTCAAGGAGCGGCGCCCGGCCCGCTTCACGGGGCGCTGAGGCCAGGGCCCGCCATGCACTTCGGTTCTTTCCTGCGCGCGCATGCGCAGCGCTGGCCCGACAAGGACGCGGTGGTCTGCCAGGGCCAGCGCCTGAGCTTCGCCGCGCTGGACGCGCAGACCAGCCGCGTCGCGCGTGCGCTGCGCGAGGCCGGTGTGCAGGTGGGCGACCGCGTCGCCGTGTACCTGCCCAACGGCATCGAGTTTGTGCTGGCCTTTCTGGGCAGCATACGGGCCGGTGCGCTGGTGGTGCCGGTGAACCTGCCGCTGTCGGCGCCCGAGATCGCGCACATGCTGGCCGACAGCGAACCCAAGGCTGCCTTCATCGCTTCGGCATTGCAGGCCACCTACGACAAGGCCAGTGCCGGGCTGCAGGGCATCCTGCGCATAGGCGCCGACGACGGCTGCCGCGCCGATCTGCGCCTGGCCGACATGGCCACGCGCGGCGAGGCCCACGCACCGGAGCTGCCCTTCGACGCCGACGACTGCATGGTCTGCTACACCTCGGGCACCACCGGCCGGGCCAAGGGCGTGGTGCTGACGCAGTCGAACTTCCTGTTCGTCAACGGGCACCTGAACGCCTTTCACTGGCACATCGGCGCCGAGGACCGGCAGCTGTGCACCACGCCACTGGCGCATCGCACGGCCATGGCGCGCCTGATGAACATGGTGCTGCACGGCTGCACGCTGGTGGTGATGCCGCGCTTCGACGCGGCCGAGGCCCGGCGGCTGGTGCGCGAGGAACAGATCACCGTCTTCGGCATGGTGCCCACCGTGGGCCGGCTGCTGCTGCCCGAGATCGAAGCCCATCCGCAGGACTTCGCCAGCCTGCGCGTGATGATGGCCACCGGCGAGGCCTTCGCGCCGGACATCAAGCAGCGCCTGTGCAGTGCCTTGCCGCAGATGCGGCTGTACTCCTTCCTGGCGCAGACCGAAGCCGGTGCCATCGCCGGGCTGGACGCCTCGGAGCAGTTCTCGCACCCCACCTCGGTGGGCCGGCCCTGGCCGGGCGTGGACGTGAAGGTGGTGGACGAACAAGGCCAGGCGCGGCCGCAGGGCGAGGTGGGCGAGATCTGGGTGCGCAGCGGCCCGCCGGGCCTGTTCAGCACCATGCGCGGCTACTTCCGCCGCCCCGAGGCCACCGCGCAGGCCCTGCGTGACGGCTGGCTGGCCACCGGCGACATGGGGCGCTTCGACGCCGACGGCTACCTCTACATGGTGGACCGCAAGAAGGACATGGTGCTTTCCGGCGGCTACAACATCTACTCCAAGGAAGTGGAGATGGCGCTGGTGGCGCACCCGGCCGTGGCCGATGCCGCCGTCATCGGCGTGCCGGACGCCACCTACGGCGAGGCGGTGGCCGCCTACGTGGAGCTGGCCGCAGGCATGCAGGCCTCGCCGCAGGCGCTGATCGAGCATTGCCGCGAGCACATCGCCAGCTACAAGAAGCCGCGCTACGTCTTCCTGGTGCCGGCTCTGCCGCGCAACGGCATGGGCAAGGTCCTGAAGGCGCCACTGCGCGAGCGTGCAGCGGCCGACGTGGCTGCGGCCGGGGGCTGAGCGTGCGCGCCTGCATCTGCAGCCCGGCCCGCGCCGGCGCTCCCCACACCACGGCGGGCATCACCGTCGGCCTGCGGCTCGCCTGGCAGCGCCGCGCCGCGGGCTTCCACAGAAAGGCAGCATGAACAGAAACAAAGACATCGCCATCGTCGGCTACGGCGAGACCAAGATCGCCCTGCGCACCGGGCGCTCGGCCTACGACCTGGCGTCAGAGGTGTTCGAGCAGATCCTCGAGCAGACCGGCCTGGAGCCGGCCGACATCGACGGTCTGGCCGTGTCCGAGACCATGAGCGAGACCAAGAACCCGTTCTTCTCGGTCTACATGGGCGACATGCTGGGCCTGACCACACGCTGGAACCAGGTCACCGGCCTGGGTGGCTGTTCGGCGCTGGGCAACGTGGCGCGCGCGGCGGCTGCGATACGCGCCGGGCTGTGCGAGACCGTGCTGGTGATTGCTGCCGACGCGCAGAGCTCGCTGGCCGTGCCGGCGGAGCAGGGCGCACAGCGTTTCGAGTTCCAGTACCCGGTGGGCCTGCGCGGGCCGGTGGGCGTGTTCGGGCTGATCACGCAGCGCTACCGCCATCTGCACGGCCTGAAGGACGAGGCCCTGGCCAAGCTGGCCGTCACGCAGCGCCGCCACGCGCTGCTCAACGACAAGGCCTGCGACAAGCTGCGCCGGCCGCTCACCGAAGAAGACTACCTGCGCAGCCCGCTGGTGTCGGACCCGCTGCGCATGCTGGACAGCGTGATGGTGTGCGACGGCGCCAACGGCCTGCTGATGATGAGCACCGAGCGCGCCGACAAGCTGGGCCTGCGCAAGCGGGTGCACCCGGTGGCCTACGCCGAGCTCAGCGGCTACAAGACCAACGACTTCACGGCCGAGGTCACCGACACCGGCTTCTCGGTGGTGGGCCCGGAAGTGCTGCGCAAGGCCGGCATGAAGCCCGGCGACGTGCGCATGCTGCAGGCCTACGACGACTTCCTGATCGCGCTGATGCTGGTGATGGAAGGCACGGGCTTCTGCGACGTGGGCAAGGCCTCGGACTTCGTGCTCGAGACCGACTTCGGCTTCGACGGCACGCTGCCGCTGAACACCGGCGGCGGCCAGATCTCCGCCGGCCAGGGCGGCCTGGCCGGGGGCGGCACCAACCTGGTCGAAGCCGTTCGCCAGCTGTTCGGCGAAGGCGGCCCGCGCCAGGTGCCCAACCCCACGAACGCCCTGGTGACCGGCATAGGAATGATTCCTTACGGCCGCAACTGGGGAGTGTCCAACGCCATGATCCTGGAGCCCTGAGATGAGCGACGCCAAGACGCCCGCCAAGGCCGAACCCAAGCGCATACCGCGCCCGCTGCCGCGCCGCAACGCCTACATGAACACGGCGCCGTTCTGGGAGGCGGTGCAACAGCGCAAGCTGGTGCTGCAGCGCTGCCCGCGCAGCGGCCGCTTCCAGTTCTTTCCGCGCCCGGGCAGCGTGTTCACCGGCCGCCGCGACACCGAGTGGGTGGAAGTGGACGGCCGCGGCAGCCTGTACTCGTGGACGCTGACCCGCTCGGCCTGGCCGGGCCACGAAGACCGGGTGCCCTACATCTGCGCCTACGTGGACCTGCCGCAGGGCGTGCGCATCCTGTGCAACCTGCTCAACGTGCAGCCGGAGCAGCTGCACATCGGCATGGCCGTGAAGCCCTGCTGGGAAACGCTTCCCGACGACACCCTGTACCTGGCTTTCGAGCCCGCCTGAACCCCGCGCACCGCGGATGCCGCGGGCCTGGGCCACTTTCAAACCGCTGGAGACAAGAGCATGCCCCTCAATTTTGTACGCCGCACCCTGCTGGCCGGCGCCACCCTGTCCTGCCTGTTCGGCGCTGCGCAGGCGCAGACCGTCACGGCCGCCAACTACCCGGACAAGCCGGTCACGCTGATCGCGCCCTTCCCTGCCGGTGGTGCCGCCGACCGCATCGCGCGCGCCGTGGCGGCCAGCCTGCACCAGGCCTGGGGGCAGCAGGTCATCGTCGAGAACCGCGCCGGTGCCGGCGGCAGCGTGGGTGCCGAGGCCGCGGCACGCGCGGTGGGCGACCCCTACACGCTGTTCCTGGGCTCGATAGGCGTGATGTCGGTCAACCGGCACATCTACAAGACCCTGCGCTACGACTCGGTCAAGGACTTCACGCCGATCTCGCGCCTGGTGACCATGCCCAGCGTGCTGGTGGTCAACGAAACGGTGCCGGCGCGCACGGTGCCGGAGTTTCTGGCCTACGCCAAGGCCAACCCCGGCAAGCTGAGCTTCGGCTCGGCCGGCAACGGCACCACCGAGCACACCAACGCGGTGATGCTGGCGCACCGTGTCGGGCTGGACTTCGTGCACGTGCCCTACCGCGGCATCGCGCCGGCGCTGACCGACCTGGTGGGCGGGCAGATCAACTTCATCATCGAGCAGGGCGTGGCCATCCTGCCGATGATCAAGAGCGGGCGCGTGCGCGCCCTGGCGGTGACGACGGCGCAGCGCTCGCCGGTGCTGCCGGAGGTGCCCACGCTGTCCGAAAGCGGCGTGCCGGGCTTCGACGCCTCGGCCTGGTACGCGCTGTACGCGCCGGCGGGCATCCCGGCGGACGTGCAGCAGAAGATACAGCGTGACCTGGCACGCTACTTCGCCACGCCGGAACTCAAGGCCCAGTTCCTGGAGTCGGGCGCGGAGATCACCGTGTCCACGTCCGACGAGTTGGCGAAGTTCCAGGCCTCCGAGATCCAGAAGTGGGCCGAGGTGGTGCAGCGCGCCGGCATACGCGTGGACTGACCCGCCAGCAAGCCCCCATGTCTGCAATGCGGCCGCCGCGGCTCAGCCCGGCGGCCGCAGGCTTTGCAGCAGGCGTTGCAGCATCTCGCGCGCCAGCTCCTGCTGGCGCGGGCCGGGCGATGCCAGCTGGTGCACCACCAGGCCGTGCACCAGCACCAGCAGTTCCTCGGCCTTCTGGGCCGGGTCCAGCGCGGGGTCGAACTCGCCGGCCGCGATGCCGTCGGCGATGAGGCGTGTCCAGAACCGGTGCTGCTTGCTGAAGCGCTCCACCTGGTGGGCCATCAAGTCGCCGTCACGCAGGCTGCCGGCCAGGTAGTTCAGCCAGAACCGCCAGAAGCGGTCCTTGGGCGAGCGGCAGATGTGCCCTTGCATCAGCCGCTCCAGCTGCCGGCCGGGCGAGCCGCTGTAGCGGTCCCAGTCGTCCGGCAACTGGTAGGCGCTCTCCAGCGCCGCGATGAGCAGCCGCTGCTTGTTGCCGAAGTGGTAGTTGATGGTGCCGGTGCTCAGGCCGGTGGCGTGCGCCACCTTGCGCATGCTCAGGTTTTCGATGCCGTCCTCGGAGATCAGCTCGTAGACCGTGCCCAGCACGTGCTTGCGCGTGAAGGCCTGCCCGGGCCGGCGGTGGCCGCGCGCAGGGCCCGGGTCGGCACCGTCGGTGGCGGCCGGTGAGTGGGCGGGGCGGGTACGCAGGGCGGAGGCGGCTCTCCGGGGGGGCGGCGCGGGCATGGCGTGCAAAGGCTGAAACGGGACAACGCAGATTCTGTGCCCACGCCGGGCGCCCGGCACGCAAGCACAGGCCCCGGCGCCGGCCCGGCGATCAACCCGCTCAGGCGTGCAGCCTGGAGGAGCGCGGCACCGAAGCCAGCAGAAAGTCCATCTGGTCGGCCACGATGCGCCGGCCGCGCAGGATCATGTCCTCGTGCAGGCTGGGCACGTAGGGCAGGTACAGCAGCGACATGCGCGCTTCTTCCGGCAGGCGGTTGCCCTTGTGCCCGTTGCAGGCCCGGCAGGCGGTGATGCAGTTCATCCAGCTGTCGCGCCCGCCGCGGCTGACCGGCACGATGTGTTCGCGCGTCAACTCCTCGAAGCGGAACTGGCGGCCGCAGTAGGCGCACAGCTGGCGGTCGCGCACAAACAGCTTGGGGTTGCTCAGCGCCGGCACGGTGCGCCAGGCGCGGCTGGGCACCGCGCCGCGCACGGCCACGATGGGGTGCACCTCGATGCGCGACTGGCGCCCCGTGGTGCGCTGTATGCCGCCGCGCAGCACCTGGCAGGCGCTGCCCAGCGTCCAGGCGACGGCGTCGCTGGCATACAGCACGGCCGCTTCCCGCGGGCTGATCCACGCCTGCGGACGGCCCGAAACATCGAGCTGCAGAACGTCCATGGCCGTAAGCGTATCCGATTCGCGGCGCGCAGGCTGGAGCGGTGGTTCCTAGAACGCCGCCCCTAAAAATTCTCACGTCTTGTCATGCACGCGCGCCGCGAGCTGTGCAAAATAGAACGGTCGTTCGATTTGGTGCCTGCCCGCCGACGAGGTTCGTTTGAGTTCCCTGCCCGCCACCACCGTCCGCAGCTCCGCACGCGCCCTGCAAAAGGGCCAGCAGACACGCGCCGCCATCCTGGACGCGGCGCTGGGCCTGGCTTCGCAGATGGGGCTGGAGGGCCTGTCCCTGGGCGCGCTGGCCGAGGTGATGCAGATGAGCAAGTCGGGCGTGTTCGCCCACTTCGGCTCGCGCGAGGAGCTGCAGATCTCGGTCATACGCGAGTACCACGCCCGCTTCGAGGAAGAGGTGTTCTTCCCCGCCGTGCGCCAGCCGCGTGGTCTGCCGCGCCTGGTGGCGCTGGTGGAGCGCTGGCTCAAGCGCGTGTCGGTGGAGCTGGAGGCCGGCTGCATCTACATCAGCGGCGCCGTGGAGTTCGACGACCGCCCCGGCCCGGTGCGCGACGCGCTGGCGGCCATGGTGCTGGCCTGGCACGCGGCGCTGCAACGCGCCATCCAGATCGCGGTCGAAGAAGGCCATCTGCGCGAAGACACCGACGCCACACAACTGCTGTTCGAGATCCACGGCCTCATCCTGGCCCTGCACCACGACGCCCGCTTCCTGCGCACGCCCGGCGCCATACAGCGTGCCCACAACGGGCTGCGCCGGCTGCTGGAGCACTACTGCCGCGCCGGCGTGCAAGTGCCCGTGCAGGCCGTGAACTGAGTTCACCCGCATTGACTGTCTAGGAGAACCTGCCCATGCCCCGCTACACCCCCCCGCTGCGCGACATGCAGTTTGTGCTGCACGAGCTGCTGGACGTCACCGGCGCGCTGCGCGGCTACCCCTCGCACGCCGAGTTGGACGCCGACACCGTCAACGCGGTGCTGGAAGAAGGCGGCAAGTTCGCCGCCGAGGTGCTGGCCCCGCTGAACGCCAGCGGCGACGCCGAAGGCTGCCGCCTGGACGCCCAGACCCACGCGGTGCAGACGCCCAAGGGTTTCAAGGAGGCCTACGCCAAGTACGTGGAAGGCGGCTGGCCGGCGCTGTCGTCCGACCCCACCTATGGCGGGCAAGGCCTGCCGCATGTGGTGAACCAGAGCTTCTACGAGATGCTCAACAGCGCCAACCAGGCCTGGACCATGTACCCCGGCCTGGCGCACGGCGCCTACGAATGCCTGCACGCACACGGCACCGACGAGCAAAAGCAGCTGTACCTGCCCAAGCTGGTGAGCGGGCAGTGGATAGGCACTATGTGCCTGACCGAGGCGCATTGCGGCACCGACCTGGGCCTGCTGCGCAGCAAGGCCGAACCGCAGGCCGACGGCAGCTACAAGATCAGCGGCCAGAAGATCTTCATCAGCGGCGGCGAGAACGACTTTGCCGAGAACATCGTGCACCTGGTGCTGGCGCGGCTGCCGGACTCGCCCGCCGGCAGCAAGGGCATCAGCCTGTTCGTGGTGCCCAAGTTCCTGCCCACGGCCGAAGGCGGCGTGGGCGAGCGCAACGGCATCTTCTGCACCGGGCTGGAGCACAAGATGGGCATCAACGGCAGCGCCACCTGCCAGATCACGCTGGACGGCGCCACCGGCTGGCTGGTGGGCGGGCCGCACAAGGGCCTGGCCGCGATGTTCGTGATGATGAACGCGGCGCGCATAGGCGTGGGCATGCAGGGCCTGGGTCTCACCGAGGTGGCCTACCAGAACGCGGTGGACTACGCCCGGGAACGCCAGCAGATGCGCAGCCTCTCCGGCCCCAAGGCGCCGGACCAGCCGGCCGACCCCATCATCGTGCACGCCGACGTGCGCAAGATGCTGCTCACGGCGCGCGCCTATGCCGAGGCCGGGCGCGCGCTGGCCATGTGGACCACGCTGCAGATCGACAAGTCCATCGCCACCGACGACGAGGACGAAAGGCGCGAGTGCGACGACCTGGTGGCCCTGGTCACGCCCATCGTCAAGGCCTTCCTCACCGACAACGCCTGGATCGCCACCAGCCACTGCATGCAGGTCTTCGGCGGCCACGGCTACATACGCGAAACCGGCGTGGAGCAGTTTGTGCGCGACGCGCGCATCAACATGATCTACGAAGGCACCAACACCATACAAAGCCTGGACCTGCTGGGCCGCAAGGTGCTGGGCGACAACGGCAAGAAGCTCAAGGCCTTCGGCCGCCTGATCCGCGACTTCGTCGAGGAGCACGGCACCGACGAAGCCATGCAGGAGTTCGTGAACCCGCTGGCCGAGCTGGGCGAGAAGGTCACCAAGCTCACCACCGAGCTGGGCATGAAGGCCTTCGGCAATGCCGACGAGGTGGGCGCCGCCGCGGTGGACTACCTGCGGGTGGCCGGCCACCTGGTGTACGCCTACTTCTGGGCGCGCATGGCGAAGATCGCGCTGGACAAGCAGGAAGGCGGCGACCCGTTCTACACCGCCAAGCTGCACACCGCGCGCTTCTACTTTGCCAAGCTGCTGCCGGAAACGGCGGGCCTGATACGCAGCGCGCGCAGTGGCGCAGCGCCGCTGCTGGCCATGGACGAAGCGCTGTTCTGATCGTCACAAGCGACATCACAGGAGACAAGACCATGCAACATGCCGCTCTGAAACTGGGCCTGGCCCTGACCATCACCGTGCTCACAGGCGCTGTCCATGCGCAGGCCACGCCGGTGGGCCTGTGGAAGACCATAGACGACGAGACCAAGCAGGAACGTTCGCTGGTGCGCATCAGCGATGAAGGCGGCGCCCTCAGCGGCCGCATAGAGAAGCTGGCCGACCCGAGCAAGGCCGAAGCCAAGTGCGACAAGTGCGAAGGCCCGCGCAAGGACCAGCCCATCGTGGGCATGACCATCCTCGAAGGCGTGAAGAAAAACGCCAACGAAGCCTACTGGGACGGCGGCAGCATCCTGGACCCCAACAACGGCAAGACCTACCGTGTGCGCCTCACGCCCAAGGACGAAGGCAAGGCGCTGGAGGTGCGGGGCTTCATCGGGCCGTTCTACCGCAACCAGACCTGGTTGCGCGTGGAGTGACGGAGCCGCGGCGTGGGTGACTTGGTCGGCTCGGCGGTGCAGGGCGCCAGCGCAGGCCACCCCGGCTGGCGCTGGTGGTGGCACCGGCAGCTGAAGCGGCCCTTCTTCGGCCGCTTCATGGGCCGCGGCTGGCGCTGGCCCGCGGAAGTGCCCACCGAAGGCTGGCAGCGCGTGAGCCTGCCCAGCGGCAGCCACAGCACGCTGGCCGCGCTGCTCAAGACCACGCCGGCGGCGCAGCCGCTGGGCGTGGTGGTGTGCGCCCACCCCATGGGCATGGCGGCCAAGGGCTTCTGGTTGCGTGAGGGCCACGCCCAGGCCTTGCTGGACGCCGGCTTCCATGTGCTGAGCTACGACTTCAACGGCTTTGGCGAAAGCCCCAGCACCAACTTCGACTGGTCGGCCGATGCACTGGCCACGGGCCGCTGGGCGCGCCAACGTTTTCCGGGGCTGCCGGTGCACGCGCTGGGCGCGTCCTTCGGAGCCACCAACACGCTCACCGCGATGGCGGCGGGCGGCGACTACCCCTACCAGCGTGTGGTGGCCGAAGCCGTGCCGCCCACGCTGCCGCTGTTCTGGAAGGCCTACCCGCTGGCGCACGCCGTGCTGCGTGCCGGCCAGCTGCTGGCGCCGCGTGTGGAAAGGCGGCTGCGCGCCGAAGAAGGCCTGCGCCACCTGCCGCCGGGCGTGGCCGTGCTGCTGGTGCACAGCCACGGCGACCGCTGGACACCCGTGGCGCACGGCGACCGCCTGGCGGCCGCCGCACCCCCGGGCGCCTTGCTGCAGCGCCTGGTGCTGCAGCGTGCCGGCCACACGCACGGCTTGCGCGACGAACACGCCACCTACTGGCCGGCGGTGCTGCGGTTTCTGCAGGCCGGCTGAACCCGAACAACACACTGACTTTGCAAGGAGCAACGATGAACCGATTCCCCGTGCGCAAGGTAGCCGTTCTAGGCGCCGGCGTGATGGGCGCGCAGATTGCCGCCCACCTGGTCAACGTCAAGGTGCCTGTGGTGCTGTTCGATCTTCCCGCCAAGGAAGGCCCCAAGAACGGCATCGCCATCAAGGCCATAGACAACCTGAAGAAGCTCAAGCCCGCGCCGCTGGGCGTGGCCGAGGACGCGGCGCTGATACAGCCCGCCAACTACGAAGAACACCTGGCGCTGCTGGGTGAGTGTGACCTCATCATCGAGGCCATCGCCGAACGCATGGACTGGAAGCTGGAGCTGTACCAGCGCATCGCCCCGGCGGTGGCGCCGCACGCCATCGTGGCCAGCAACACCTCAGGGCTGAGCATCACCAAGCTCGCCGAGGCGCTGCCCGAGACCATCAAGCCACGCTTCTGCGGCATCCACTTCTTCAACCCGCCGCGCTACATGGCGCTGGTGGAGCTGATCAAGACGCCGGCCACGCAGCCCGAGGTGCTGGACCAGCTGGAAGCCTTTGTCACCACGGCGCTGGGCAAGAGCGTGGTGCGCGCCAAGGACACGCCCAACTTCATCGCCAACCGCGTGGGCATCGCCGGCATGATGGCCACCATGAAGGAGGCCGAGACCTACGGCCTCACCTACGACGTGGTGGACGACCTCACCGGCAAGAAGCTGGGGCGCGCCAGCAGCGGCACCTTCCGCACCGCCGACGTGGTGGGCCTGGACACCATGGCCCACGTGGTGAAGACCATGCAGGACAACCTGGCGGGCGACCCCTTCTTCCCGCTGTATGCCACGCCACCGGTGCTGAAGGCCTTGATAGAAAAGGGTGCGCTGGGCCAGAAGACCGGCGCCGGCTTCTTCCGCAAGGACGGCAAGAACATCCTGCGCCTGGACCCGGCCAAGGCTGACTACGTGCCTGCGGGCGGCAAGGCCGATGCCATCGTCGACCGCATCCTGAAGAAGCCCGCGGCCGAGCGCCTGAAGCTGCTGCGCGAGAGCAGCCACCCGCAGGCCCAGTTCCTGTGGGCCATTCTGCGCGACGGCTTCCACTACGCGGCGGTGCACCTGGCCGACATCGCCGAGACCGCGCGCGACGTGGACTTTGCGATGCGCTGGGGCTTCGGCATGAAACAAGGCCCCTTCGAGCTGTGGCAGGAAGCCGGCTGGCAGCAGGTGGCGCGGTGGGTGAAGGAAGACATAGACGCCGGCAAGGCGCTGTCCAGTGCGCCGCTGCCGGCCTGGGTGTTTGACGGCCGCACCGGGGTGCACACGCCCGAAGGCAGCTGGAGCCCCACGCAGCAGGCCTATGTGCCGCGCAGCACGCTGCCGGTGTACCAGCGCCAGCACTTCCCGGAAGAGGTGCTGGGTGCCGGTGCCACGGCGCCGCTGAAGAGCGGCACCGAGGTGTTCAAGAACGAGGAGATCCGCGTCTGGACGCTGGACGGCGAGGTACTGATCGCCAGCATCACCGCCAAGCTGCACCTGATCAGCCCGCTGGTCACCGAAGGCCTGCTCAAGGCCGTGGAGCTGGCCGAGGCGCAGTACAAGGGCCTGGTCATCTGGTCGCCCGACGAGGTGTTTTCCGCCGGCGCCAACCTGGAAGCGCTGATGCCGGTGTTCATGAAGCACGGCGCCAAGGGCATCAAGCCCGAAGAAAAGAAGCTGCAGGACCTGATGCTGCGTGTGCGCTACGCCCAGGTGCCGGTGGTGGCTGCGATGCGCGGCATCGCGCTGGGCGGCGGCTGTGAGCTGGCCGTGCACTGCGCGCGCCGTGTGGCGGCCATGGAAACCTACGTGGGCCTGGTGGAAGTGGGCGTGGGCCTGATCCCGGGCGGCGGCGGCCTGACCTACATCGCCCGCCGTGCGGCCGAGATGGCGGGCGCCGGCAATGCCAATGCCGACATCCTGAAGTTCGTCACCGACGGCTTCACCAGCGCCGCCATGGCCAAGGTGGGCACCAGCGCGCTGGAATCGCGCAAGCTGGGTTACCTGCTGGACAGCGACATCGTGGTGCCGCACAAGGACGAGCTGCTGTTCGTGGCCACGGCCCAGGCCAAGGCCTTGTTCGACAGCGGCTACCGCCCGCCGCACCGCGCGCTGTTCCCGGTGGCCGGGCGCAGCGCGCTGGCCACCATCAAGGGCCAGCTGGCCAACATGCGCGACGGCGCTTTCATCACCGCGCACGACTTCCACCTGAGCACGCTGATCGCCGAGGTGGTGTGCGGCGGCGACGTGGACGCCGGCAGCCTGGTCACCGAGGACTACCTGATGGCCATGGAGCGCGACCGCTTCTGCGCGCTGCTGGAACACCCCAAGACCCAGGAACGCATCATGGGCATGCTGTCCACCGGCAAGCCGGTGCGCAACTGATCGCGACGAGAGGAACCATCATGAGCCAACGACAAGTGCAAGAAGCCTACATCGTCGCCGCCACCCGCACGCCCATAGGCAAGGCGCCGCGCGGCATGTTCCGCCACACGCGGCCCGACGACCTGCTGGTGGCCGCCATTCAAAGCGCGCTCAGGCAGGTGCCTTCGCTGGACCCCCAGGCCATAGAAGACGCCATCATCGGCTGCAGCTTCCCCGAGGGTGAGCAGGGCATGAACATGGCGCGCGCCGCCGTGGTGCTGGCCGGTCTGCCGCACACCGTGGGCGGCGTCACGGTGAACCGCTTCTGCGCCAGCGGCCTGACGGCGCTGGCCATGGCCGCCGACCGCATACGCGTGGGCGAGTCCGACCTGCTCATCGCCGGCGGCGCCGAAAGCATGAGCATGGTGCCCATGGGCGGCAACAAGCCCAGCTTCAACCCCGAGGTGTTCGCCAGGGACGAGAACGTGGGCATCGCCTACGGCATGGGCCTGACGGCCGAGAAGGTGGCGCAGCAGTGGAAGGTCAGCCGCGAAGACCAGGACGCCTTTGCGCTGGCCTCGCACCAGAAGGCGCTGAAGGCCCAGGCCGCGGGCGAGTTCAGCGACGAGATGACGGCCATCGACATCGTCGAGCGTTTTCCCAACCTGGCCGACGGCAGCGTGCACACCCAGACCCGCAGCGTGAACCTGGACGAAGGCCCGCGCGCCGACACCTCGCTGGAAGGCCTGGCCCGGCTGCGCCCGGTGTTTGCCGCGCCCAAGGACCCCACCGGCAAGGCCACGGGCCTGGGCAGCGTGACGGCCGGCAACAGCAGCCAGACCAGCGACGGCGCCGGTGCGCTCATCGTGGCCAGCGAACGTGCCGTGAAGCAGTTCGACCTGAAGCCGCTGGCGCGCTTTTCCAGCTTTGCCGTGCGCGGCGTGCCGCCGGAGATCATGGGCATAGGCCCCATAGAAGCCATCCCGGTGGCGCTCAAGCACGCCGGCATCACGCAGGACGACCTGGGCTGGATAGAGCTCAACGAAGCCTTTGCCGCGCAGGCGCTGGCGGTGATACGCACCGTGGGCCTGAACCCGGACCGCGTCAACCCCATGGGCGGCGCCATCGCGCTGGGCCACCCGCTGGGTGCCACCGGCGCCATACGCTCGGCCACCGTGGTGCATGCGCTGCACCGCCACCAGCTCAAGTACGGCATGGTGACCATGTGCATAGGCATGGGCCAGGGCGCCGCGGGTGTGTTCGAGCGGGTCTGAACCCGTGCAGGCGCTCACGCTGACCAGCCAGGACGGCGCCAGCATCGCGGCGCGGCTGTTGCGCCCGGCCGGCGCGCCGGTGGCCGCCGTGGTGCTGGGCGGCGCCATGGGCGTGAAGCAGGACTACTACCTGCCGTTTGCGCGCTGGCTGGCCCAACGCGGCTACCTGGTGATCAGCTTCGACTACCGCGGCATGGGCGATTCACGCCCGACTGGTGCCAAGGCGTCGCTGCGCGGCTTCGACGCCGACCTGTACAGCTGGGCGCGTGACTACGACGCCGCCATCGAGGCCGCCGCCACGGCGGCCCCCGGCGTGCCGCTGCTGGTGGTGGGCCACAGCCTGGGCGCACAACTGCCCGGCATGCTGGCCCTGCGCGACCGCATAGACGGCCTGGTGTCCATCGCGGCCGGCAGCGGCTACTGGCGCGACAACACGCCGCGCCTGAAGCGTGGCGTGTTGTACTTCTGGCATGTGCTGGTGCCGCTGGCCACCGCCTTGTTCGGCTACTTCCCGGGCCGGCGCCTGCGCAAGGTGGGCGACCTGCCGCGCGGCGTCATCCTGCAATGGCGGCGCTGGTGCCTGAACCCGCGCTACCACGTGGGGGCCGAAGGCCCGGCGCTGGCGCGGCAGTTTGCACAGGCGCGTTTCCCCATCGTGGCCTGGTCCGTCACCGACGACGAGTTGATGACCGAACGCGGCACGCAGAGCCTGATGAACCTGTACACCGGCGCCACCCACTCGCTGGAGCGCATCAACCCGGCCGATGCCGGCGTGCGCCGCATAGGACACTTCGGCTTCTTCCGCGAACAGTTTGCCGCCACCTTGTGGCCGCGCGCCGAACGCCTGCTGGGCGGCATGGCCGCCGCCCCTTCCTCTACCGGAGCCCCTGCATGAGCATCAAGACCGCCACCGTCAACGGCGTTGCGACCCTGGAGATCGCACGCCCCGAGAAAAAGAATGCGCTGACGCAGGCCATGTACCAGGCGCTGTCGGAAGGCATCGCCGCCGCGCGCGAGGACAGCAGCGTGCGGGCGGTGCTGATCACGGGCCAGCCCGGCATCTTCACCAGCGGCAACGACATCGAAGACTTCATGGCGCGCGCACCGGCGCCGGGCAGCGACCCCATGGAATCGCCGGTGTTCCGCTTCATGCGCGCGCTGCTGGACTGCGACAAGCCGGTCATCGCCGCCGTCACCGGCCCGGCCATAGGCATAGGCACCACGCTGCTGCTGCACTGCGACTTCGTCTACGTTTCCGACGAGGCTCGGCTGGCCATGCCCTTCGTGGGCCTGGGCCTGGTGCCGGAGTTCGCCAGCAGCGCGCTGGTGCCGGCGCTGATGGGCCCGCGCGGCGCGGCCGAGAAGCTGCTGCTGGGCGACCCGTTCAGCGCCGAGCAGGCGGTGGAGTGCGGCATCGCCAATGCCGTGCTGCCGGCGTCGGAAGTGGTCAACCACGCGCGCCGCGTGGCCGAACGTTTCAACGCCTTGCCGCCGGGTGCCGTGCGCCAGACCAAGGGCCTGATGCGCGGGCCGCAGCGCCCGCAACTGCTGGCCGCCATACAGGCCGAGGCCGATGTGTTCGCCCAGCGCCTGCGCAGCCCCGAGGCCATGGAGGCCTTCCAGGCCTTCTTCCAGAAACGCAAGCCCGACTTCTCCAAGTTCTCCTGAGCTGCCGCCGGGCAGTGCCGAACCGAGGCTGGCGCTCATGTCGCTGACGCTCAAGCTCATGCTCTCGCCCCTGCTGGTGGCCCAGGCCGTGGGCACCAAGCGCCGCCTGCCACGACTGCCCGAGGCGGCCGGGCCGCGCGAAGGCCGGGCCGGCCGGCGTGGTGCCGCGCTGCGTCTGCTGGTGGCCGGCGACTCGTCGGCCGCCGGCGTGGGCGTGGGCCACCAGCAGCAGGCCCTGGCGGTGCAGCTGGCACGCCTGTTGTCGCAGCAAGGCCCGGGGCGTGTGCAGTGGTGGCTGCACGCCCGCAGCGGCCTGACCACCGCGCAAACGCTGAACTCGTTGCGCGAGCAGCCGCCGCCCTGGGCCGACCTGGCGGTGGTGTGCACCGGCGTCAACGACCTGATCGACCAGGTGCCCACGGCCCGCGCGGTGGCCGCGCGCGACGCGCTGGCCAACTGGCTGCGCAACCACCAGGGTGTGCAGCACGTGGTGTTTGCACCGCTGCCGCCGGTGCACCACTTCCCTGGCCTGCCGCAGCCGCTGCGCTGGGTGGCGGGCAGCGACGCGCAACGCCACAACCAGGCCTTGCGTGACTGGGCCGCGGCGCGCGGCGGCGATGTCTCGGTGCCGGCGCTGCAGGCCCAGCTCAACCGCGGCACCATGGCGCAGGACGGCTTCCACCCCGGCGAGCCGGTGTACCGCTACTGCGCCTCGGTCATTGCCGAGCACATCGTCAGCACGGTGTGGCCGCGGCTGCACTTGCAGACCGGCCTGCACAACGGCAGCACGCACATCAACATGCACACCCACAACCCGGAGACGCACGCATGACCGAACCCCGCACGCTGAAGGACCGCACCCTGCTCATCAGCGGCGCCAGCCGCGGCATCGGCCTGGAGATTGCCAAGCGTGCCGCGCGCGACGGCGCCAACATCGTGCTGCTGGCCAAGACCACCGAGCCCAACCCCAAGCTGCCGGGCACGCTGTACAGCGCGGCCGAGGAAGTGCAGGCCGCCGGCGGCCAGGCGCTGCCGGTGCCCACCGACATACGCGACGAGAACGCGGTGGCGGCGGCGGTGGCGGCGGCCGTTGAGCGGTTCGGCGGCATAGACATCCTGGTCAACAACGCCAGTGCCATCAGCCTGACGCCCACGCCGGCCACGCCCATGAAGCGTTTCGACCTGATGTTCGGCGTCAACGTGCGCGGCACCTACACCTGCACCCAGGCCTGCCTGGACGCGCTGAAGAACAGCGCCAAGGCCGGCCGCAACCCGCATGTGCTGAACATGAGCCCGCCGTTGTCCATGAAGGAGCACTGGTTCAAGAGCCACGTGGCCTACACCATGGCCAAGTACGGCATGAGCATGTGCACGCTGGGGCATGCCGGCGAGTTCCGCCCGCTGGGCATTGCCGTCAACAGCCTGTGGCCGCGCACCGCCATCGCCACCGCCGCCTTGCAGATGATCCCGGGTGTGGACTTGAAGCTTTGCCGCAAGCCGGAGATCCTGGCCGACGCGGCCTATTTCATCCTGACCAGCGACGCGCGCCAGGTTAGCGGCAACTTCTTCATAGACGACGAGTTGCTGGCCCAGCACGGCATCACCGACCTGGAGCCGTATTCGGTAACGCCGGGCACCAAGAACTTCATCCCGGACTTCTTCGTGGACTGAAGGCCGGCCTCGGCCGCGCCCACACAGGCCCGGGCGGTCGACGGCTCAGGCCGGCAACACCAGTGTCACGGCCAGCCCGCCTTCGGGCCGTTTGGCCAGGTGTATGCGCCCGCCGTGGGCTTCGGCGATCTCGCGCGCCAGCGCCAGGCCCAGGCCGGTGCCGCTGCGCTTGGTGGAATAGAAGGGCAGCAGCGCCTGCGCCATCACCGCCTCGGTCATGCCCCGGCCGCGGTCGGCCACACACAGGTGGTGCTCGTTCTCGCGCTGCAGCACCTGCAGCGTGACCGCCTCTGGCGCGCCGCCGGCCTCGACGGCGTTCTTCAGCAGGTTGATCAGCGCCTGGGCCACCTGGCCGGCATCAAAACGCCCGGGAGCCGGCGGCAGCGGGCCTTGCAGCATGAAGCGGCTGTGGCTCTGCAGGCCGTCCACAAACTCGGCCCAATCCACCGGCTCCAGCCGGGGCTTGGGCAGCTTGGCGAACTCGGCATAGCCGGCCAGGAAGCTGTGCAGGTGCGCGCTGCGCTCGGCGATGGTCTCGAACACCCGCGGCAGCTTGTCCACCTGGCCGCGCCGGGCCAGCTCGGCGCCGCTGTGCGCCAGCGACGAGATGGGCGCCAGCGAGTTGTTCAGCTCGTGGCTGATGACGCGTATCACGCGCTTCCAGGCCGCCACCTCCTCGCGCGCCAGCTCGCGTGTCATGCGCCGCAGCAGCAGCAGGTGGTGGGGCGCGCCGTGCAGTGACAGCGCGCGCTGCGAGACGTGGAAGTTCTCGGTCTGGCCGTCGACCTCGGCGTTGACCAGCTGGTCGCGGCCGGCCTGCAGCGCCTCGGCCAGGGCCGCAGGCGCCTGGGCCAGGGCGCGGGCCAGCGGCTGGCCCACCAGCGAACGCCCGTGGGCCAGCCATTGCCGCGCCACCAGGTTGTTGTAGACGATGCGGTGCTCGGCGTCGGTCAGCAGCAGCGCCAGCGGCGAGTGCTGCACCACGGTGTCCAGCATCAGCTCGCGCTGTGCCAGCGTGCGGCGCTGGTCGCGCAGCACACCGCCCAGTTCGCGGTGCAGGCGCAGCAGTTCGCCCAGCTCGCCGCCGGCCTGGCCGCCTATGGAGGTGTTGAAGTCGCCGTCGCGGTAGCCCAGCACCGCCCCTTGCAGCGCGTTGATCAGCCGCAGCAGCGGTGCCGTGGCCCAGGCCGCCGTGGCGGCGGCCAGCGGCAGCACCAGCAGCAGCGTCAGCGTCAGCGCGTTCAGGCTCCAGGGCTGGGGTGCTTGCAGCGCCCAGCCCAGGCGTTGCAGCGCCTGCAGCACGCCCGGCAGCGGCCAGTGGGTCAGCGCGGCGTGCGCCAGCCACACCATGACGGCGCTGGCCAGCAGCAGCAGCGTCAACCTGGCCTGCAGCCCGCCCATGGTGTCAGCCGGCCTCGGGCGCCTTGGGCCCGCCGCGCGGGTCGGCTTCGTTCAGCGCGTCATGCAGGCCGTAGCGTTCCATGCGCCGGTACAAGGCCTGGCGCGACAAGCCCAGTGCCTGCGCGGCGTGGCTGACCACGCCGCGCGCCTGGGCCAGCGCCGCCACCACGGCCTCGCGCTCGGGTTCGCCGCGTGAGGCGGTGGCCGCCGCCGCCAGGCCCAGCTCGGCCGGGGTGATCAGGCCCTGGCCCGCCAGCAGCGCGGCGCGGGCCATGGCGTTCTTCAACTCGCGCACATTGCCGGGCCAGGGGTGGGCCAGCAAGGCCGCGCGCGCGGCGTCGCCCAGGCGTGCCGGGCTGGCGGCCAGGAAGTGTTCGGCCAGTGCCAGCACGTCGTCCGTGCGCTCGGCCAGTGCCGGCACCCGCAGCTCAAAGACCGCCAGCCGGTAGTACAGGTCTTCGCGGAAGCGGCCGGTGGCCACCAGCGCCCCCAGGTCGGCGTTGGTGGCGCTGATCACGCGCACCCGCGTTTCGCGCGTGCGGCTGGAGCCCAGGCGCTCGAAGCGGCCGGTCTCCAGCACGCGCAACAGCTTCACCTGGCCGGCCAGCGGCAGGTTGCCGATCTCGTCCAGGAACAGCGTGCCGCCGTTGGCGGCCTCGAAGCGGCCTTCGCGCGCGCGGTTGGCGCCGGTGTAGGCGCCGCTTTCGGCGCCGAAGAGCTCGGCCTCTATCAGCTCGGCCGGCAGGGCGCCGCAGTTCAGCGCCACCAGCGGGCCGCGGCGGCACGGCGAGTTGGCGTGCACGATGGCGGCCACACGCTCCTTGCCGCTGCCGTTGGGCCCGGTGATCAGCACCGGCAGCTCGGTGCGTGCCACCTGGCCGGCCAGCGCCAGCAGCGCCGCCATCGCGTCGGACGCAAAGACCAGGCCTTGCAGGTCCAGCTGCTGCGTGACGGCGGCCACGCGGGCCCGGCGTTCGCGCCGCGTGCGGGTGAGTTCGCGCGTGGACTCGGCCAGCTCCAGCAGGTTTTCCACGCTGGCCAGCAGCTTGGTGTCGTCCCAGGGTTTGGCCAGGTAGTCGGCGGCGCCGGCCTTGACCAGCTCGACCGCGGTTTCCAGGTGCGTCCAGGCGGTCAGCAGGATGACCGGCAGGTCGGGGTCGCGCTCGCGCAGCGCATGGAACAGGGCCCGGCCTTCTTCGCCGGACGTGGTGTCGGCGCTGAAGTTCATGTCCTGTATGACCAGGTCCACCGGTTGGCGCGCCAGCACGGCCAGGCCGTCGGCCGGCGTGGTGGCGACCACCGCGTGTATGTCACGCAGCGACAGCAGCAGGTGCAGGGCCTCGCCCACCGCGGGCTTGTCGTCGATGATCAGAACAGTGCGCATCAGGCCGGCAGCTTAAGGGCGCAGCGCGCTTGTGGCTCAGCTGCGCAGCGCCGCCACCGGCGGCAGGGCGGCGGCACGCCGCGCCGGCGCCCACACCGCCAGCTGGCCCAGGGCCCACAGCACCAGCGCACCCGCCGGCAGGTACACCCAGGGCAGACGGGGCAGCTCGTATTGCAGCATCAGCGCCAGGTTCAGGCCGTAGGCCAGCAGCATGCCCAGCGCGATGCCCAGGCCCGACAGCAGGAAGTTCTCAAGCTGGAAGTAGCGCAGGATCTGCCCGCGCGTGGCGCCCAGCGCGCGCCGCACGCCGATCTGCCGCGTGCGCTGCTGCACCCAGAAGCTGGCCAGGCCCACGATGCCCAGTGCCGTCACCAGCAACAGGCCGGCGATCACGATGACCAAGGTCCAGGCCATGGCGCGGTCTTGCTGGAAGTAGCGGCTGCGTATGTCGCTGAACGGTTCCTCGCTGAGCACCAGCAGCTGCGGGTCCAGGCGCTGCAGCTCGGCCACGCCGGCCTGCTGCACCTCGGCGCGGCGCTCGGGCGCGGTGCGCAGCACGTAGCGTATGCCGGGGCTGTGGCTGCGTATGGGGAAGATCATCGCGTACTGGTTGCCGCTGAAGTTGTTGGGGCGCACCAGTTCCTCCACGATGCCCACCACCGGGATGGGCGCCGAGCCCCAGCTGTAGAACGTGCGGCCCAGCGCGTCCTCGCCCGGGAACAGGCGCTCGGCCATGCGGCGGTTGATGATGGCGCCGGCCACGCGGCCTTCGCTGCCCGAGCGCTCCAGCACCGACAGGTCCACATACTCTTCGGGCAGGAAGTCGCGCCCGGCCACCAGGCGCAGGCCGAAGGTGTCCAGCAGCGAGCCGCCGTCCAGGTACACGGTGGCGCTCAGGGTGCTGGAGGGCTGGTCCTGTTGCAGCCGCACGCCGCTGTTGCTGCTGGAGCGGCCGAAGGGCAGCTGCGTGGCCGTTGCCGCGTGGGTGACGCCCGGCACCCCGCGCAGCGCGGCCAGGTAGTCCTGCGTGACCGACTTGTTCAGGGCCGGGTCGCCCGCCAGCTGGCGCAGGCTGGACGCCTGGATGACCACCAGTTCGTTGTCGGCGATGCCGCTTTGCACCTGCATGCCTTCGATGCGGCTGATGATGAGGAACAGCGCGTTGCAGACGATGGCGCAGGTCAGCGCGATCTCCACCACGATCAGGGCCGCGGCGGTCTTGTGCCGGCGCAGTGCGGAGAGTATGGGGCGGGCTTGCATGGCGGGTGTCTTCCCTTACTGCGTCTTCAACTGCACGGCCGGGGTGATCTGCATCGCGCGCCAGGCCGGCAGCAAGCCGGCCAGCAGGCTGGCCAGCAGCGCCAGGCCGAAGGTCAGCGCCAGCATGCTGCCGTCCAGGTAGGCCAGCTTGGCGTAGGCATGGGGCTGCTGGCGCACGGCCCACAGGCCCAGCAGCGCCAGCAGCAGGCCGGCCACGCCGCCGGCCACGCCCACCACGCCGGCTTCCACCAGGCACTGCTTGAAGATCTCCAGGCGCGAGGCGCCCAGCGCGCGGCGCACGCCGATCTCGGCGCTGCGGCGCAGGAACTTGGCCAGCAGCAGGCCCACGGTGTTGACCAGGCACACCAGCAGGAAGCCGAAGGCCAGCCAGATCTGCAGGCGCACGTCGCCCGGCACCACCTCGTTGAACGCCAGCCATTCGTTAACGTCGCGCAGGCGCACGTTGGTGGGCCGCTCGAAGCGCCCGGCCTCGCGCTGCTGCTCCGAGTACTGCACCAGGTAGTCGCGGTAGCCGGCGGCTTCGCCGGCCGAGGCCAGCTCCACCCAGTACTGCACCCACACGCAGGGTGCGTTCAGCGATCGCGGGTCGCCGCCGCTGTCGTCCCAGCAGGTGGTGCTGCCCCGTGTCACCAGCCGCAGGTCGCGCGAGGTGGAAAACGGCAGCAGCACGTCGTCGGTCTCGGCGTAGTTGCCGGTGTTCAGGTCGTAGAACTTGGGCACCGGGCGCCAGGGCGCCATCACGCCCACGATGCGGAAGTCGTGGCCCCCCAGGCGCAGCGTGCGGCCCACGCTGTCGGCGCCGTCGAACAGCCGCTCGTTGAGCGGGTGGCTGATCACGGCCACGCGGGCGCGCGACTCGTCCTCGGTCGCGGTCCAGGCCCGGCCGTGGCGCAGCGGCACGTCGAACATCGCGAAGAAGTCGGCCGAGGCGTAGCGCGTGTCGGTCATGGCCGGCGCCCGGCCTGCCACCTGCGGGTCCACGACCGCGGCGCCGCCGCTGGTCATCACCTGGCGCAGGCCGCGCGCGTCGCGCAGCAGGGTCTCGGCGTCAAAGCGCGTGAGCTGGTCGGCGGGTTCGTCGCCTTCGTCCAGGCCGTGCAGGCTCTCGGCGTCCAGCTGCACGTAGAACAGGCGGTCGCTCTTGTCCGGGATGGGGTCGCCGGAAAGCACATGGAAGACCGTCAGCGTGGTCATGGTGGCGCCTATGCCCAGCGCGATGGCCAGCACCATCAAGGCGGTCAGGGCGCGGTGGCGGCGCAGGCTGCGCCAGGCCAGGTCGAGGTAGTAGCCCAGCATCAGGGGGTGTCCTCCAGCAATGCGTTGACGGTGGCGAGTTCGGCGTCGCCCAGGGCGCCGGCGGCCTGCAGCAGCAGCACGGTGGCCAGCACCCAGCCGTGGCGGGCCTGCTCCAAGGCCTCCAGGGCCTGGGCCTGGGTCTGGATGGCCAGCAGCAGGTCGGTCATGCTGCGTGTGCCCAGGGCGATGCCGGCGCGCGTGGACGCCAGCGCGCGGTCGGCGGCGGCCACGGCCAGCGCGCCGCTGTCCACCAGGGCGCGGCCGGCGCGTACGGCCTGCAACTGGGCCTGGGTGTCGCGCAGCACGGCGCGGCGGGCGGCTTCCAGGGTTTCGCGCTGCAGGTCACGTTCCAGCGCCGTCTGGCGCACGCGCGAGGCGGTGGCGCCGCCGGCGAACAGCGGCACGTTCAGCCGCAGCATCACCTGGCCGCTGCTGCGCGGCTCGCCCACGGCCAGGCTGCCGCCGTGGCGGGTGTTGTCCCAGCCCAGGCTGAGCGTAGGGGTGTGCGCGGCGCGGGCGGCGCCTATGCGCTGCTCGTCGGCGGCCAGGCGCCAGGTTTCGGCCTGCAGCAAAGGGTTGCCGGCCAGCGCGCGTTCCAGCCAGGCCGCCGTGTCGTCGTCGGGCGGGGCGTGCACCGGCAGCGTGGCGGCCAGCGCCTTGAGCGCGCCGCCGGGCCGGCCGGTGATCTGCGCCAGCGCCTCTTGGGCATCCGCCAGGCCTTGGCGGGCGCGCACCGCCTGGCCCTGGGCCAGCGCCGCGTAGGTGCGGGCCTGTTCCACGTCCACCGCAGCCGACAGGCCGGTTTCGAAGCGGGTCTGGGCCTGGTCCACCTGCTGCTGGTAGGCCGCGGCAATGGCCTCGGCCCGGCCCGTGCTGGCGCGGGCCAGCAGCACGCCCAGGTAGGCGCGTGCGACGCGGGCGCGCAAGTCCTGCTCGGCGGCCTGCAGTTGCGCCGCCTGCGCCGAGACCTCGGTGCGCGCCGCCTGCCACTGGCGCAGGCTGCCCAGGTCGAACAGGGCCTGCGTCAGGCGGCTGGTGGCGGCGCTTTCGCGCGGGCCGCCGGGGTGGCGGCGGGCCTCGCCCAACTCCAGCGACCACTGCGGCAGCAGCGGTGCGCGCGCCTGCACGGCCAGTTCCTGCTGCACGCCGTGGCGGGCGAACGCCGCCGCCAGCTGCGGGTCGGCGGCGCGCGCCTGGGCATAGACGGCCAGCAGGTCGTCGGCGGCGCAGGCCGGCGTGGCGCCGGCAAGCCCGCCCAGGGCGGCGCTGCAGACCACCAACCAGCCGGCGCACCAGGCGATGAAGATGCGAGGCACCGGGCTTCGCCCTCAGCGCGCCAGCGCCGGTTCCATCTGCAGCTCGGCGGCCAGGTCCACCACCTGGCCGTCGATGACGTGCACGTTGCGGTCGGCGCGCGCCGCCAGCTGCGGGTCGTGCGTGACCATCACGATGGTGGCGCCTTCGGCATGCAGTTCCTGCAGCAGGTCCATCACGCTGCGTGCCATCTGGCTGTCCAGGTTGCCGGTGGGTTCGTCGGCCAGCAGCAGCCGCGGCGAGCCGGCCAGCGCGCGGGCGATGGCCACGCGCTGCTGCTGGCCGCCGGAGAGCTCGTTCGGGTAGTGGCGCTCGCGCGCCGACAGGCCCACGCGCGCCAGCGCATCGGCGGCGCGCTGGCGGCGCTCGGCCGACGGCAGGCCGCGGTAGCGCAGCGGCACCTCGATGTTGTCCAGCACGTTCAGGTCCGGGATCAGGTTGAAGGCCTGGAACACGAAGCCGATCTTGCGGTTGCGTATGCGCGAGCGTTCGTCGTCGTTCATGCCGCTCACGTCCACGCCGTCCAGCTCGTAGCGGCCGCTGGTGAAGGCCTCCAGCAGCCCGGCGATGGTCAGGAAGGTGGTCTTGCCGCTGCCCGAAGGCCCGGTGACGGCGACAAACTCGCCTTCGCGCACCTCGAGGTCGAAGTTGCGCAGGGCGTAGGTCTCGACCATCTCGGTGCGGTAGACCTTGCACAGCGACTGCATCTTCAGCATGGGTTCTCCATCACGGGGTTGGGCGCGTTGTGGGGCGTGTTGTGGGGCGCGTTGTCGGGCGCTTGTCGGGTGTGGGCTGGCGAAGGTCGGCGGCGGCGGTGCTCAAGGCGCCAGCGCCACGCGATCGGCGCCCTGGAAGTGTTCGCTGCCGGAGATCACCACGCGCTCGCCGGGCGCCAGGCCTTCCAGCACCTCGATGGCCGACAGGCTCTGCGCGCCCAGGCGCACCGTGCGGCGCACGGCCTGGCCGCCCTGCACCACGTAGGCCACGCGCGCGCCGCCTTGTTCGACGAAGCTGCCGCGTGCCACCTGCAGCACCTGCTCGCGCTGCTCCAGCAGCACACGCACCGACAGGCGCTGGTTCTGGCGCAGCGAGGCGGGCTGTTCGCCTTCGAAGCGCAGGCGCGCCGCGACCTCGTTGCCCACCACCTCTGGCGAGATGGAGCTGACCACGCCGCGCCACACCTGGCCGTGGCCGCGTATCTCGCCCGGCATGCCCGGCGCCAGCTCGCGCGCGAAGCTCTCGGCCACCTGCATCTGCACTTCCAGCTGCGACAAGTCCACCACCGACAGCAGGCCGGCGTCGCGGGCCACGCTGGAGCGGTCGGCGATGAAGAGCTGGCCCACCTGGCCGTCGACCGGCGAGCGCACCGCCAGCTCGGTGTGCTGGCGCTCCAGGTCGCGCACCAGCAGTTGCTGCCGCTCGAAGGCCTGGCGCCGCGCCTGCAGCTCGAAGCGGCGGGCCTCGTCCATCAGGCCCAGCTGGCCCTGGGCCTGGCGCTGCGCCACCTCGGCACGGGCCACCGCATCGCGCGCCTGGTCCACCTGCGCGCCGGCCGTGGCGCCGGCCTCGAAGGCCTGGGCCTGGCGCTGCAGGTCGTTGCGCGCCGAGGCCAGCGCGATGTGGGCGGTTTCCAGCTGGCCCTGGGCCTGGGCCCGCTGCTGGCGCGCATCGGCCTCGGTGCGCAGCACCTCGCTGTGCAGCGCGTCGGCGTTGGAGCGCTCCTGCGCCAGGCGGGCGTCCAGCTCGGGGCTGGCGATGTGGGCCAGCACCTCGCCGCGGCGCACCGTGTCGCCGGCCTTCACGCGCAGCGTGACGGTGCCGGCGCTGCCGGCAAACAGCGTGGGGCTGACGGCCGCCACCACCCGCCCGTCGCCGGCCACGTCGCGCACCAGCGGCGCGTTGCGCACCTCCGCGATGACCAGGCGCGACTGGCTGACCGAGTGGCCCACGCCGTGCTGGCGCGTCAGCCACCAGGCCGCCAGGGCCAGCGCTGCGGCGATGAGCACGGCGGCCACCACCCAGCGCCCGCGGCGGGGCGAAGCAGCGATGACGCGGTCTTGTGCGGAGGTGTCGCGGATCATGCCGACCCTGTTTGCAAACTGCGGGCCTGCCGCCGTGTTTGCAAAAACCTGTTTCAGGTCAGGCAGTTAGCGGAGCGATGACCGCCGCGGGCGGTGTCCGCGGACACCAAGCGGACAGTGCCGCGGACAACGCCGCGGACAACGCCGCGGACAAGGGGGCGGACGCCCCCAACGCAGGCCGTCCCGATGTCTCGGCGCTGCGAAGGCCTCAGCCCGGGGTGATGACGCGTGGCCGGCCCTGGCCGTCTATGGCCACGTAGGCCAGGTCGGCCTCGGTGACCTTGACGAACTGCGGGTCGGCCGGGTTGCGTTCGGCCCACACCTGCACGTGCACGCTGACCGAGGTGCGGCCCACGCGGGTGACGCGGGCGTAGAAGCTCAGCAGGTCGCCTACCGAGACCGGCTGCTTGAACAGGAACTGGTTCACCGCCACGGTGGCGATGCGCCCCTTGGCGATGCGCGCCGGCAGCACGGCGCCGGCCAGGTCCACCTGGGCCATGATCCAGCCGCCGAAGATGTCGCCGTTGGCGTTGGCATCGGCCGGCATGGGCATCACGCGCAGCACCAGCTCGCTGCCGTCGGGCAAGTGGGTGCTGGCCCGCAGCGAGGTGGAAGCTGTGCTTTCGGTCACGGTGAAGTCCTTAGGGGCTGTGCGCCAAGCGGGCACGCCTACACAATCGCGCGATGCCCACCGCCACCACTGTAGCTCGCGTCGCCGTTGCTGCGATGTTGCTGCTGTCCACCGGCGGGGTGCTGGCCACCGACCGCTGGCACGCCAGCCTGGCGCAGTTTGCGGCGGCCGACCAGACCGTGCCGCCTTCCTCCGGCGGCATCGTGTTCGTGGGCAGTTCGTCCATACGCCTGTGGCCGGCGCTGCAGCAGGTCTTCGGCAAGACCGTGGTGCAACGGGGCTTCGGCGGTTCGCGCATAGAAGACTGCGTGCGCCACATCGAGCTGCTGGTGCTGGTGCACCGGCCGCGGGTCATCGTGTTGTACGCCGGCGAAAACGACCTGGCCGAGGGGCGCACGCCCCAGCAGGTGCGCGACGGCTTCCGCGCCTTCGCCGAGCGGGTGACCGTGGCGCTGCCGCAGACCCGCATCGTGCTGGTGTCCATCAAGCCCAGCCCGGCGCGCGCCGGCCTGGCGCCGCTGATGCAGACCACCAATGCGCTGTTGCGCGAAGAGGCAGCGGCCTGGCCGCAGACCACCTTTGTGGACGTGCACGCCGCCATGCTGGGCGAAGACGGCCAGCCCATGCCGGCGCTGTATGCGGCCGACCGCCTGCACCTCAGCGCCGAGGGCTACACCCTCTGGCAGCAGACGCTGGCGCCTTACCTGCGCTGAAGGCGCCGCGGGCGCCCAGCGAACGCTCGGGGCTGGCCGGTGTTTAGCGGGGGGCCACAGCCCCTGAGGAAGTCTGAAACACCAGCCTGGGCAGCCGCAGCCCGCCCGTGTTGCGCCAGCGGGCCACCAGCAGCAGCAGGCCGAAGGTGCCGGCCAGCAGCACCAGGTCTATGAAGCCGTCTCGGCCCGGGTCGGCCTCGCCCAGCAGTGCCAGCGCCAGCAGCACGATGACCAGGTGGGCGCAGAACACCGGCAGCGAGGCCCGGCCCATGGCTTCCAGCGCCGGCAGCCGCGGCAGCCGCCATTGCCGGCGGCGCAACTCGGCGGCGCCGTGCACCAGCAGCAGCAGCAAGGCCATCAGGTTGAGCATGCGCAGGGGGCCCAGCTGCCACTTGTCGAACAACAGGCTCACTGCCGCGTGGCCCGGCAGCGGCGCCTGGCCCACGCCGTGCCGCCACAGCAAGGCGCCCAGCGCCAGCGTCATCGCGCCCACCAGCAGTGCCGGCGGGGGGCGTCGCGGCAGCAGCACCGTGCCGGCGGCCCGGCTGGCGCCCAGCCACAGGCCCAGCACCCACAGCCACTGCCAGGCCAGCAGGTCGAAACTGCCGCTCTGGGCCAGCGGCATGGGGATGCCGGCGCTGCCCAGCACCTGGGTCTGCAGCCAGCCGCGCAGGCCGAACTGCGCCGCCAGCCACAGCCCCAGGCTGCCGGCCAGCAGCAGGCCCCAGCCGCTGCGCAGGCTGTTCTGCCCGTGGCGCAGCCCGTACTGCACCAGCCAGGGGCTGGCCAGCAGGAAGATCACGTACATGGGCAGGATGTCCAGCAGCGGCGGCGTGTACAGCAGCAGCAGCCCCCCCAGCCACACCTGCACCGGCTGCTCGTGGTAGTACCAGACCAGGTTGTTGATGGCCGGCTGGTTCAGCGCCAGGCCGATGGCCGCCACCACGGTCAGCAGGAAGGCCAGCAGCGCGGCCTGGCAGGCCCACACGGTGACGGCGCGCTTGAAGAAGGCCTGGCGCATGGGCTGCTCGCCGTCGCGCAGCGCGCGGCGCGTGTACACCAGGCCGGCGACGAAGCCCGACAGCAGCACAAAGCCTTCGGCGGCAGAGACATACCCCAGCGGCTGCCCCAGGGCCCCGGACCAGCGCGTGGGCAGGTGGGTCAGTGTCATCAGCACCAACATCAGCCCCCGCAGCGCATCGAACTCCCACTCGCGTCGCATAGTGGTGGTGCGACCGGCCCGAAGGGCCGGGGTTCCGCCCTCGTCACCACTGGTTGCACCGCGGGCCGCCGGGCGTTGCAGCCAGCCCACGCTGCCGGGGCCGGGCCCGTTGGGGCCTGTTTGGGGCTGGTGGAAGCTTCTTGCGGACAATGGCGTCAGCCGCCGCCATGAGACGTTCAACCGCCGCCTTGCCCGCCACGCCGGGCACCGCCACCCCCGACCCCGCCCAGCGCCGCTCCGACTGGGGCACGCTGGCCAAGCTGCTGCCCTACCTGTGGCGCTACCGCTGGCGCGTGCTGGCGGCGTTGTTGTTCATGGTGGGTGCCAAGGCGGCCAACGTGAGCGTGCCGCTGCTGCTGAAGGAGCTGGTGGACGCGCTGACGCCGCGCGCCGGCAACGAGGTGGCCGCGCTGCTGGTGGTGCCTGGCGGCCTGCTGCTAGCCTACGGGCTGCTGCGCCTGAGCACCAGCCTGTTCACCGAGCTGCGCGAGCTGATCTTCGCCAAGGCCACCGAGGGCACGGCGCGCAGCATCTCGCTGCAGGTGTTTCGCCACCTGCATGCGCTGAGCCTGCGCTTTCACCTGGAGCGCCAGACCGGCGGCATGACGCGCGACATAGAGCGCGGCACGCGCGCCGTGCATTCGCTGATCAGCTACTCGCTGTACAGCATCCTGCCCACGGTCATCGAGGTGGGCATGGTGATCACGCTGCTGGCGCTGAAGTTCGACGCCGCGTTCGCCTGGATCACCGTCAGTGCACTGGTGGTCTACATCAGCTTCACGGTGGTGGTCACCGAGTGGCGCACACGCTTTCGCCGGCGCATGAACGAGCTGGACTCGGCGGCGCACACGCGCGCCATCGATGCGCTGCTGAACTACGAAACGGTGAAGTACTTCGGCAACGAGGACTTCGAGGCCCGCCGCTACGACGAGAACCTGGAGCGCCTGCGCCGCGCGGCGCTGACCAGCCAGAGCACGCTGAGCCTGCTCAACACCGGGCAGCAGCTCATCATCGCGGTGGCGCTGCTGGCCATGTTGTGGCGCGCCACCCAGGGCGTGGTGGACGGGCGGCTGACGCTGGGCGACCTGGTGATGATCAACGCCTTCATGATCCAGCTGTACATCCCGCTGAACTTCCTGGGCATGATGTACCGCGAGGTCAAACAATCGCTGACCGACCTGGACAAGATGTTCGGCCTGCTGGAGCGCCACCGCGAGGTGGACGACGCGCCCGGCGCCCCGGCGCTGCAGGTCAGCGCCGGGCAGGTGCGGTTTGACCGCGTGAGCTTTGCCTACGAGCCGGCGCGGCTCATCCTGCACGAACTCAGCTTCGAGATCCCGCCGGGCAAGACGGTGGCGGTGGTGGGGCCTTCCGGCGCCGGCAAGAGCACGCTGGCGCGGCTGCTGTTTCGCTTCTACGACGTAGGCGAAGGCGCCATCACCGTGGACGGGCAGGACCTGCGCCAGGTCACGCAGGCCAGCCTGCGCCAGGCCATAGGCATCGTGCCGCAGGACACCGTGCTGTTCAACGACAGCATTGGCTACAACATCGCCTACGGCCGGCCCGGTGCCAGCCAGGCGGAAGTGGAGGCCGCAGCGCGTGCGGCGCACATCCACGGCTTCATACAGGCCCTGCCGGCGGGCTACGACACCGTGGTGGGCGAGCGCGGGCTCAAGCTCAGCGGCGGCGAGAAGCAGCGCGTGGCCATTGCGCGCACGCTGCTGAAGAACCCGCCGCTGCTCGTCTTCGACGAAGCCACCTCGGCGCTGGACAGCGCCAACGAACGCGCCATACAGGCCGAGCTGAAGAGCGCGGCGCAGGGGCGCACGGTGCTGGTCATCGCGCACCGGCTGTCCACCGTGGTGGACGCGCACGAGATCATCGTGCTGGAAGCCGGCCGCGCCGTGGAGCGCGGTTCGCATGCGCAGTTGCTGGCACGCGGCGGCGTGTATGCGCGCATGTGGCGGCTGCAGCAGGCCGGGCATGATGGCGACCCGGGTGGCCCCAGCACGTCGCCTGAGATAGGCGATGGAAACCAAGTGGCTTGAAGACTTCGTGAGCCTGGCCGAGACGCGCAGCTTCAGCCGCTCGGCGCAGCTGCGCCATGTCACGCAGCCGGCCTTCAGCCGCCGCATACAGGCGCTGGAGGCCTGGGCCGGCGTGGACCTGGTGGACCGCTCGTCGTTCCCCACGCGGCTCACGCCGGCCGGCGAAACCCTGCACGCGCAGGCGCTGGAGGTGCTGGAAGCCTTGCAGGCCGCGCGCAACCTGATGCGCAGCCACCAGACCGTGGCGCAGGACGTGCTGGCCTTTGCCGTGCCGCACACGCTGGCCTTCACCTTCTTTCCGCACTGGTGGATGGGCATGCAGGGCGACTTGCAGCGCAGCACCGGCCAGCCGCCGCTGAAGTCGCGCCTGATGGCTTCCAACGTGCACGATGCCGTGCTGCGGCTTACCGAAGGCAGCTGCGACCTGCTGATCGCCTACCACCACGCCTCGCAGCCGCTGAAGCTGGCGGCCGAGCGCTACGAGATGCTGCCGCTGACGCGCGAGACGCTGGCGCCCTATGCCAAGGCCGGCGCCGACGGGCGGCCGCTGTTCACGCTGCCCGGCACCCCGGGCCACCCAGTGCCGCTGCTGAGCTTTGCGCCCGGCGCCTACATGGCCCAGCTGGTGGACGCGGTGCTGCGCCAGGCCCAGGCGCCGCTGGCGCTGGAGCCCATCTACGAAACCGACATGGCCGAAGGCCTGAAGGCCATGGCGCAGGAAGGCCACGGCCTGGCCTTCCTGCCGGCCAGTTCGGTGCGCAAGGAAGTGAAGGCGCGCCGGCTGGTGCCGGCCGCGCCGCCGGGGCAGTTTGCGATTACCATGGAAGTGCGCATCTACCGCGAGCGCCCCACGGCCGCGCGCCCCGCCAAACCGGGTGCGCAGGCCTTGTGGGATTTTCTCGCCGGTGGGCGCGGCGGACCACTGGGTACTGCACTGGCAACAGCGCCGGCTACAGCACCAGCAGCGCCCGGAAGTCGTTGACGTTGGTGTAGGTGGGGCCGCTGACCACCAGGTCGCCCAGCGCCGAGAAAAAGCTGTAGGCGTCGTGCCCGTCCAGCGCGTCGCGTGCCACCAGGCCGCTGGCCGCGGCGCGTGCCAGCGTGCTGGGGCCGATCAGGGCACCGGCGTTGTCCTCTATGCCGTCTATGCCGTCGGTGTCGGCAGCCAGCGCGTACACGTCGGCCTGGCCTTGCAGCGCCACGGCGCAGGAGAGCAAGAACTCCGAAGCGCGGCCGCCGCGCCCGTGGCGGCCGGTGACGGTGACGGTGGTCTCGCCGCCGGAGAGGATGACGCAAGGCCGCGCAAACGGCGTGCCGTGCCGCGCCACCGCCTGTGCCAGCGCGGCGTGCACCTTGGCCACCTCGGCGCTTTCGCCTTCTATGGTGTCGGACAGCACATGCGCCTCCACACCGGCCTGGCGCGCCAGCGCGGCCGCGGCCTGCAGGCTTTGCAGGGGCGTGGCGGTCATGTGCACTTCGTGGCCGGCAAAACAGGCGTCGCCGGGCTTGGGCGTTTCGAACTCGCCGCTTTCCAGGCCGCGCTGCGCCGCCGCGGGCAGGGTGATGCCGTAGCGGCGGCAGATGGCCAGCGCGTCGGCGCAGGTGCTGCTGTCGGGCACCGTGGGGCCGCTGGCGATGACCGCTGGCTCGTCGCCGGGCACGTCGCTGATCAGCAGCGTCACCACCTTGGCCGGCGCGCACAGGGCCGCCAGCCGCCCGCCCTTCACGGCCGAGAGGTGCTTGCGCAGGCAGTTCATCTCGTCTATGGCCGCACCGCTGGCCAGCAGCGCGCGGTTCACGGCCTGCTTGTCGGCCAGCGTCAGGCCCGGCGCCGGCGCCGACAACAGCGCCGAGCCGCCGCCGGAGACCAGGCACAGCACCAGGTCGTCGGCGCTCAGTCCCTGCGTCAGGCGCATCAGCCGGGCGGTGGCCTGTTCGCCGGCGGTGTCGGGCACCGGGTGCGCCGCTTCCACGACCTCGATGCGGCGTTCGGTGTACGAAGGCGGCACATGGCCGTAGCGGGTGATGACCAGGCCCGACAGCGGCGCGGCGCGCGGCCACAGCCGGTCCAGCGCTTCGGCCATGGCACCGCCGGCCTTGCCGGCGCCCAGCACCAGCGTGCGGCCGTGCTTCGGCGGGGCGGGCAGGTGGGCGGCCAGGGTGTGGGCCGGCAGCGCGCGCTGCACGGCGGCGTCGAACAGGGCGCGCAGAAAGCCGCGCGGGTCGGCCTGGGGGGAGGGAAGGCTCACTTGATGGTCCTACGCGCTGCGCGCTTCGGGATGAGCGCTTGGGAGCGGCCCGGCGCGCTCATGCGGGCTTGCGCGGGTCGGGGTGGGTGGGGTCCACCCAGGGCACATGCTCCGGGCGCTCGGCCGGCTCTATGTCCAGGTTGACGGCCACGGCCTCGCCGTCGCTGCGCACCAGCACACACTCCAGCACCTCGGTGGGGCTGGCGTTGATCTCCTGGTGCGGCACCCAGGGCGGCACGTAGATGAAGTCGCCCGGGCCGGCCTCGGCGGTGAACTCCAGGCGCTCGCCCCAGCGCATGCGGGCGCGACCCTTGATCACGTAGATCACACTTTCCAGCGGGCCGTGGTGGTGGGCGCCGGTCTTGGCGTCGGGGTGTATGTGCACGGTGCCGGCCCACAGCTTGCTGGCGCCCACACGCGCGAAGTTGATGGCCGCCTTGCGGTCCATGCCGGGTGTTTGCGCCGTGCTGGCGTCGAGCTGGTTGCCGGGCACGACGCGTACACCGTCGTGTTTCCAACGTTGGGCGGGGTCGTTCATGGTCGGGCGGGCATGGTGGCTTCAGGCGGTGCCCATCGTATAACCATGTCTGTACCTTCTCCTTCAACCACCAGGCCGTCGCCGCATGAACACCGCTTCCGTTCCCCCGCCGCCGCGGCGGTTGTTGCTCACCGGCGCCGCCGGCGCCTTGGGCAGCATGCTGCGCCCCCGCCTGCGTGTGCATTGCGAGGTGTTGCGGGTCAGCGACCTTGGCGGCCTGGGCGAGGCGGCGCCCGGCGAGGAGGTGCAGGCCGCGCCGCTGCAGGACCGCGCTGCCATGGCCGCGCTGCTGCAAGGCGTGGACGCCGTGGTGCACCTGGGCGGCGTCTCGGTGGAAAAGCCCTGGGAGCTGGTGCGCCCGGCCAACATCGACGGCTTGTTCAACCTGTACGAAGGCGCGCGCCTGGCGGGTACGCGCCGCGTCGTGTTCGCCAGTTCCAACCACGCCATAGGCGCCTACCCGCAAAGCGAGCGGCTGGACGACCGCGTGCCCACACGGCCCGACGGCTACTACGGCCTGTCCAAGGTGTTCGGCGAGCAGACCGCGCAGCTGTACTGGGACCGCTACGGCATAGAAACCGTGAGCCTGCGCATAGGCAGCTGCTTCCCGGTGCCGCGTGACCACCGCATGCTGACCACCTGGCTGAGCTACGACGACCTGGAGCGCCTGGTGCTGGCCAGCCTGCGCGCGCCGCAGGTGGGCCACACCATCGTCTATGGGGTCAGCAACAACAGCCGCCGCTGGTGGGACGACGCGCCGGCCCGCCGCATCGGCTACCAGCCGCTGGACAGCGCCGACGACCACACCGCTGCCGTGCAGGCCGCGCAGCCGGTGCCTGGGCCTGACGAGGCGGTGGCACGCTACCAGGGCGGTGCGTTCATGGAGATGGGGCCCTTTGAACCCATGGAGTCGCCGCCGGCTCCCAACAACAACGAACGCGGCGCGGCCTGAGCCACGGAGCGCCGCATGGACCAGGGCCCGGCCTTCAACTTCACGCCCAGCCAGCGCCTGCCCGATGCGCGCGTGCAGGTGCTGCACGACAGCTTCCTGGCGCTGCGCCTGTACTCGGCCACCGTGGAGCAGCTGGCCAGCGGCTTCTACTGGGCCGAAGGGCCGGTGTGGTTCGGCGACGGGCGCTACCTGCTGTTTTCCGACATCCCCAACAACCGCATGCTGCGCTGGGACGACACCAGCGGGGTCCTGTCTCCCTTCCGCCAGCCCAGCGGTCACGCCAACGGCCTGGCGCGCGACCGCCAGGGCCGGCTGCTGGCCTGCGAACACGGCACGCGGCGCGTGACACGCACCGAGTACGACGGCAGCCTCACCGTGCTGGCCGAGCGCTACCGTGGCGCACGCCTGAATTCGCCCAACGACATCGTGTGCGCCGGCGATGGCGGCATCTGGTTCACCGACCCGGGCTTTGGCCTGCAAGGCTGGTGGGAAGGTGCGCCGGCCCCGCGAGAGCTGCCTGAAAGTGTCTACCGTATCGATCCGGCCGGCGGCGAGCTGAGCCTGGTGCTGGACGACCTGGCCGCCCCCAACGGCCTGGCCTTCAGCCCCGACGAGCGGGTGTTGTACGTGGTGGAAAGCCGCGCCAGGCCGCACCGGCTGATCTGGGCCTACGACGTGGCCGGCGACCGGCTGGCGAACAAGCGCCTGTTTGTCAGCGCCCAGGGCCCGGGCGCCTTCGACGGCATCGCGGTGGACGAGCTGGGCAACGTCTGGTGCGGCCTGGGCAGCGACGGCTCGGCCGGCGCCGACCCGGCCGCCTGGGACGGCGTGCGCGTTTACAACCCGGCCGGCACCGCGCTGGCGCACATCCACCTGCCCGAGCGCTGTGCCAACCTGTGTTTCGGCGGGCCGCGGCGCAACCGCTTGTTCATGGCAGCCAGCCACTCGCTGTACGCGCTGCATGTCAACACGCGGGGCGCGGCGGCCTGAGGCCGCTTGCCTCGGGGTACGTTCACCGCTGTACGCGAGAATGCCGGCCGTGACCGACACCACCATCGACACCCTCACCCTCACACGCCCCGACGACTGGCATCTGCACGTGCGCGACGGCGCCGCGCTCGCCTCGGTGCTGCCCTATACCGCGCGCCAGTTCGGCCGCGCCATCGTGATGCCCAACCTGCGCCCGCCGGTGACCACCGTGGCGCAGGCCCTGGCCTACCGCGAGCGCATCCTGGCGGCGCTGCCGCGTGAAGGCCCGGGCGCCGATTTCCAGCCCTTGATGACGCTGTACCTGACGGACAACACGCCGCCCGAGGAAATCGTGCGTGCCAAGGCCGCCGGCATCGTGGCGCTGAAGCTGTACCCGGCCGGCGCCACCACCAACAGCGACGCCGGCGTCACCGACATCCGCAAGACCTACGCCACGCTTCAGGCCATGCAGCGTGAGGGCCTGCTGCTGCTGGTGCACGGCGAGGTGACCGACGCCGAGATCGACATCTTCGACCGCGAGGCAGTGTTCATCGACCAGGTGATGCAGCCGCTGCGCCGCGACCTGCCCGGGCTGAAGGTGGTGTTCGAGCACATCACCACCGCCGAGGCGGCCGACTACGTGGCCACGGCCGGCGAGCACACCGCCGCCACCATCACCGCCCACCACCTGCTGTACAGCCGCAATGCGCTGTTTGTCGGCGGCCTGCGCCCGCACTGGTACTGCCTGCCGGTGCTCAAGCGCGAGCGCCACCGCCAGGCGCTGCTGCGTGCCGCCACCTCGGGCAGCGACCGGTTTTTCCTGGGCACCGACAGCGCGCCGCACGCCGCGGTGCTGAAGGAAGCCAGCGTGTGCGGTGCCGGCTGCTTCACCGCGCCGGCGGCGCTGGAGCTGTATGCCGAGGCCTTTGAAGCCGCCGGCGCGCTGGACAAGCTGGAGGGTTTTGCCAGCCACCATGGCGCCGACTTCTACGGCCTGCCGCGCAACACCGGCCAGGTGACGTTGCGCCGCCAGCCCTGGGCCTTGCCGGCGGAAATGCCGTTTGCCGAAGACGCCCAGATCAAGCCGCTGCGCGCCGGCGAAACCTTGCAGTGGAAGCTGGTGCAAACATGAAGACCGAACGCGTGATGTTGCTCATCGACGCCGACAACGTGTCGGTGGACGTGATGGAGCAGGCGCTGCGCCTGGTGCACCAGCAGCATGGTGCGGTGCATGTGCGGCGCGCCTACGGCACGGCCGAGAGCGCGGTGCGCCACCAGGCGGCCTTCAAGCGCCTGGGCATCAAGCCCATGGTCAACCTGGCGGCGGGCAAGAACAGCACCGACATCGCGCTGGCGGTGGACGCCATGGACCTGGTGCTGAGCGAGCGGCCCGAGGTGGTGGTCATCGTGTCGTCCGATTCCGACTTCGCCCCGCTGGTGCAGCGCCTGCGAGAGAAGGGCTGCACCGTGCGCGGCATAGGCCAGCAGGGCAAGACCGGCGAAGAAACCCTGGACGTGTACGACGACTACACGGTGCTGGAGCACCGCGCCGCGGCAGCCAAGCCCGCCCCGGCGCCCATGCCGCGCAAGACCGCGGCGAAGAAGGCTCCGGCGGCCAAGTCGGCCACCGGCAGGACGGCTGCCACCAAGACGACGGCGACCAAGAGCACGGCCGCCAAGACGGCAGCGGCCAAGACCCCCGCTGCCAAAAAGGCACCGGCGCGCAAGACCGCGGCGAAGAAGGCCGCTGCGCCGGCGGCCGCCGAGGCGGCGACGGTCGAAGCGCCACCGGCGCCTGCGCCGGCCTCTGTGGCGGCCGCGGCCTTGCCGTCGAAGCCCCCCGCCCGCACAGCCGCCACCGCCGAGGCCGTGCTGGCCCGTCTGCCCGAGCTGGCCGCCGGCCAGACCCTGGCGCTGAACACCGCGGTGCAGCGTCTGCGCGAAGCCGGGCTGCTGGGCCGCAACACCTCGTCCCTGAAGCTGTTTTCGCAGCTGGGTGAACAGTTCGAGCTGCTGCCCGCAGGCAAACCCTCTCAGGTACGCCTGAAGGCCTGAGCGAGCCCTGATTTGTCCCCACAGGCCGCGGGTGCGCTTGAAACCCCGCTGCCGGCCCTAATATCTCGCCCCGTCGGCAACCTCCTGTTACCGGCCCGCAAGGGCCTGGCACACCATGAAGAGAATCCTGCTGTTTGTTGTCACCAACTTCGCCGTCATGGCGGTGCTGCTGCTGGCTGCGCACCTGTTGGGGCTGAACCGCTTCATCACCGCCCAGGGCCTGAACATGGGCACGCTGCTGGGGTTTGCGGCCATCATGGGCTTCGGCGGCGCCATCATCTCGCTGCTGATCAGCAAGCCCATGGCCAAGTGGAGCACCAAGGCCCAGGTCATCAACGACTCGGCCGACCCCACGCACCGCTGGATCGTGGGCACCGTGCAGGGTTTTGCGCAGAAGGCCGGCATCGGCATGCCGGAAGTGGCCATCTACGAGGGTGAGCCCAATGCCTTTGCCACTGGCGCCTTCAAGAACTCGGCCCTGGTGGCGGTGTCCACCGGCCTGTTGCACAGCATGAGCCGCGAAGAGGTGGAGGCCGTGATCGGCCACGAGGTGGCGCACGTGGCCAATGGCGACATGGTCACCATGACGCTGATCCAGGGCGTGATGAACACCTTCGTGGTTTTCGTCTCGCGCGTGGTGGGCTACTTCGTGGACCGCGTGATCCTGAAGAACGACCGCGGCGTGGGCATCGGCTACTACGTGACCACCATCGTGATGGACATCGTGCTGGGCGTGCTGGCGGCCATCATCGTGGCCTGGTTCTCGCGCCAGCGCGAGTACCGTGCCGACGCCGGCGCTGCGCAGCTGATGGGGCGCAAGCAGCCCATGATCAACGCGCTGGCGCGGCTGGGCGGCCTGGACCCGGGCGAGCTGCCCAAGACGGTGGCCAACATGGGCATCAGCTCGCGGCCCAGCGGCATCGCGGCGCTGTTCTCCAGCCACCCGCCCATAGAAGAGCGCATTCGGGCGCTGCAGCAGGCGAACTAGACCCACCCCCGTAGCGCCTTCGCGGCCTTGCAGGCCGCGCCGCAGCGAGGACGCTGCGGCCCTTCGCCAGGCATGCGCCGTCCGCAGGGACGGCGCATGTCCGGGCTCAGCCCCCTCAAGGGGGCGCCGCCAGCGGTCCGGCGAATCCGGGCCCGCGGCGGCCGCTGGACTTGACTCGCGCGAGTCAGGGCCGCTTTTCTCGCGGCACGCGGCCCATCAGGTAGAACTCGTCGTTGGGCCGCATGGCGCTGACGTTGGCCAGGCGGTTGGACAAGCCGAAGAACGCCGTGATGGCGGCGATGTCCCACACGTCCTCGTCGTCGAAGCCGTGTTCGCGCAGCGCGGTGAAGTCGGCCTCTTCCACCTGGTGGCTGTTGTCGCAGACCTTGGCGGCAAAGGCCAGCATGGCGCGCTGTCGCGGCGGGATGTCGGCCTTGCGCCAGTTGACGGCCACCTGGTCGGCCACCAGCGGCTTCTTCTCGTAGATGCGCAGGATGGCGCCGTGCGCCACCACGCAGTACAGGCAGTGGTTCATCGCCGAGGTGGCGACGATGATCATCTCGCGCTCACCCTTGGTCAGGCTGCCGGTTTCCTTGAGCAGCAAGGCGTCGTGGTAGGCCATGAAGGCGCGCCACTCGGCCGGGCGGTGGGCCAGCGCCAGGAACACATTGGGCACGAAGCCGGCCTTGTCCTGCACCTCCAGGATGCGCTGGCGCATGTCTTCGGGCAGCCCGGCCAGCTCGGGCACCGGCCAGCGGGAGAGGGGGGCGGTGGTCATGGTGTGGGGCTCCTCGAGATCTTGCCGCTGGGCCTTACGTCCTGAACTGCATGGCGTGCAGGCGTGCATACAGCCCGCCGGCGGCCAGCAGCTGGGCGTGGCTGCCTTGTTCGGCCACCCGCCCGGCTTCCAGCACCACCACGCGGTCGGCACGTTCTATGGTGGACAGACGGTGCGCCACCACCAGCGTGGTGCGGCCCACCATCAGGCGGTCCAGCGCGTCCTGCACGGCGCGTTCGGATTCCGAGTCCAGTGCCGAGGTGGCTTCGTCCAGGATGAGCACCGGCGCGTCCTTGGCAATGGCGCGTGCAATGGCCAGGCGCTGGCGCTGGCCGCCGCTGAGCTGGCTGCCGTTGTGGCCTATCAACGTCTGCAGGCCTTGCGGCAGGCGCTCGACGAAGTCCAGCAGGTTGGCCGCCGCCAAGGCGTCGCGCAGCTGCTGCTCGCTCATCTGGTGGCCCAGCGCCACGTTGGCCGCCACCGTGTCGTTGAACAGCACCACGTCCTGGCTGACCAGGGCCAGCTGCCGGCGCAGCGCGGCGGGCTCCCACTGGGCCAGGTTCACGCCGTCCAGGGTGATGCGCCCGCTGCCCGGCTCCACGAAGCGCGGCAGCAGGTGCACCAGCGTGCTCTTGCCGGCACCCGAGGGGCCTACCAGGGCCACGGTTTCGCCGGCGCGCACGGCCAGCGTCACGTGCTCCAGCGCCGGCGGGCTGTCTTCGCGGTAGCGCAGGCTCACGTCGTCGAAGTGGATGTCGCCTCGCGCACGCGCTGCCCCGGCGGCGGATGCGGGTGAAGCGGCCGGGCTTGCGGCCCCGTGCGTGCCGCCTTGTTCCAGCGGCGTGTGTTCGATGAGGTCCAGGCCGCGCTCCACTGCCGCCAGGCCGCGTGTCAGCGGCGCCATCACGTCCGACAAGTGCTTGATGGGCGCCACCAGCATCAGCATGGCGCTGACGAAGGCCACGAAACTGCCCACCGAGGCGCCGCTGTCCTGCGCCTGCCACAGCGCCAGCACGATGACGGCCGACAGCGCCACCGCCGCCAGCATCTGCGTGGCCGGTGTCATGGTGCCGCCGGCCACCACGGCCTTCATCACCAGGCGGCGCATGCGGTCGGCGCGCTCGAAGAAGCGCGCGGCCTGGCGGGCGGCGGCGCCGTGCAGGCGCACGATGCGCCAGGCCATGACGTTTTCCTCCACCACGTAGGCCAGCTCGTCGGTGGCCTTCTGGCCTTCCACCGTCAGCCGGTGCAGGCGGCGGCCCAGGGCACGCATCACCAGCGCCACGGCCGGGAACAGCACGCCCACGAACAGCGTGAGCTGCCAGTTCAGCCACAGCAGGTAGCCCAGCAGCGCCAGCAGCGTCAGCGAGTCGCGCACCAGCGTGAGCAGGGTGCCCACCAGCAGCGTCACGCCGGCCTGTGCCTCGTAGACCAGGGTGTTGGTCAGGCCACTGTTGGTGTGGCTCGCAAACACCGGCGGGGCGGCGTGCAGCAGGCGGTCGAACATGGCGGCGCGCAGCTTGAGCACCGCGCGGTTGGCCGTCCAGGCCAAGCCGTACTGGGCAGCAAAGCCGGCGGCGCTGCGCAGCGCGAACAGGCCGATGATGGCCACCGGCACCGTCCACAGCGGCAACTGGCGCGCGGCAAAACCGCGGTCCAGCAACTGCGCCAGCAGGGCCGGGATCAAGGGTTCGGTCAGGGCCATCGTGATGGCACCGATGGCCGCGCCTACCAGCCCGGCGCGGCTTTCACGCAGATAAGGCAGCAGCCGGGCAAAACGCTGGAGCAACGAGGGCATGCAGGGGGCATGGACAAAGGCGCTGGCAGCCGCCGGCGAAGGTCATTATCAGGGGCCGAGCCCGGGCCGGCGCGTGCCGCCCAGGGGAACCTACAGGCCCTGCCTACAATCTGTGCAGCGATGGCACCCAACAAATCAACCATGAAGGGCCCCTGGCCGGCCCTGGTTTCTAGCGCCGCGGGCTGGTCGCGCCGGCGGTTCTTCACCACCACGCTGGGCGGCACCGCGGCCCTGGCGGCCCCCTCGGCGTGGGCGCAGTTCCGCGTGGAGGTCACCGGCGTAGGCGCCACCCAGGTGCCGGTGACGGTGGCCGCCTTCCGCGGCGAGGACGAAGCCGGCCAGCCGCTGGCCGCCATCGTGCGCGCCAACCTGGAGCGCAGCGGCGTGTTCCGCAGCGTGCCTACCGAGCAGCGGCTGGACGAACGCAGCGCCGTGGCGCTGGGCGACTGGCGCGCCCGCGGCGTGGACGCCCTGGTGGCCGGTTCCGTGGCGCGCCTGGCCGACGGCCGCTTCGACGTGCGCTTTCGCCTGTGGGACGCGGTGCGCGACGAGCAGCTGCTGGGCCAGAGCCGCGTGGTGCTGCCGGCCGACCTGCGCCTGGCGGCCCACCGTGTCAGCGACGAGATCCACGAGGCGCTGACCGGCGAGAAAGGCGTCAACGCCACGCGCATCGCCTTCGTGATGAAGACCGGCCCGCGCTACACGCTGCACATCACCGACGCCGACGGCGAAGGCGGGCAGGTGGCGCTGGCCAGCCCGCAGCCCATCATCTCGCCGGCCTGGTCGCCGGACGGCAAGCGCCTGTCCTATGTGTCCTTCGAGTCGGGCAAGGCGGTGGTGTGGGTGCAGGACGTGTCCGGCGGCGACCGCCGCATCGTGGCCAACTTCCGCGGCAGCAACAGCGCGCCGGCCTGGTCGCCCGACGGGCAGCGCCTGGCGGTGGCCTTGTCGCAGGGCGGCGGCACCCAGCTGTACACGCTGCCCGCCGCTGGCGGCACGCCGCAGCGGCTGACCAACAGCGCCGGCATAGACACCGAGCCGGTGTACTCGCCCGACGGGCAGCACGTGTACTTCGTCAGCGACCGCGGCGGCAGCCCGCAGATCTACCGCGCGCCGGCCGGCGGCGGCGCTGCGGAGCGCATCACCTTCGAGGGCGGTTACCACATCAGCCCGGCCATCAGCCCCGACGGCCGCCTGTTGGCCTGCATCGCGCGGGTGGGCGGCGCCTTCCGCCTGGTGACGCAAGACCTGTCCAGTGGCGCACGCCTGGAGCTGACCGACACGCAGGACGACGAAAGCCCCAGCTTTGCGCCCAACAGCCGCCTCATCGTCTACGCCACGCGCCAGCGCGGTGGCGCCGACATGTTGATGACCACCACGCTGGATGGCAAGATCAAGACGCGGCTGCTGAGCACCGGCGCCGACATGCGCGAACCGGCCTGGGGCCCGTTTGCGCGATGACATGCGCATGACACGGGGTGGGCGCTGCGGCTCCTGGGCCGCGGGCGCCACCCACCACCTGGAGATGCCTCGATGAACCGATTGCCCCGCCGAACCCTGTTGTCGCTGG
This sequence comes from Burkholderiaceae bacterium, assembly GCA_037190565.1. Lineage (GTDB taxonomy): Bacteria > Pseudomonadota > Gammaproteobacteria > Burkholderiales > Burkholderiaceae_C > Rubrivivax. The sequence continues at coordinate 5,337 of JBBCJV010000016.1, read as the reverse complement.
GTGCACTGGTTGTGCTGTTCGCGCTGGCCGGCTGCGAAACCGCCGTGCCGCTGAACGAGCCGGCCCGTGGCGCGCCGGTGGAAACCCGTGCCGTAGGCCCGGCCGGTGCCGGCGGCAGCAGCACGCCGGCCACTGGCGCTGCGGCCGGTGGCGCACCGCAGTCGCAGGTGGCCACGGTGGACTTGTCGCGCAACGCCGGTGCCGGCGGTGCGGCGCTGCTGGCCGCGCCCACCCAGCGTGTCGTGTACTTCGACTTCGACAGCTACGCCATACGCGACGACTTCCGCGCCATGCTGGAAGGCCATGCCCGCGCGCTGACCGCGCAGCCCAGCCGCCGCATGCTGGTGGAGGGCCACACCGACGACCGCGGCGGGCGCGAGTACAACCTCGCACTGGGCCAGAAGCGCGCCGAGGCGGTGCTGCGCTCGCTGACGCTGCTGGGTGTGGCCGAGCAGCAGTTGGAGGCGGTGAGCTTCGGCAAGGAGCGCCCGGCGGTGGAGGGCTCCGACGAGAACGCCTGGGCGCGCAACCGCCGCGCCGAACTGAAGGAACGTTGACGTGCCGTTCTTGCGCGCCACGCTGCTGGCGCTGATGGGTTTGGCAGGCTTGGCCGGGGCTGCGTTGCCGTTGGCGGCGCAGGCGCAGATCAACGACAGCGAGGCCCGCCAGGCCATCGTGGACCTGCGCAACCGTGCCGACGCCAGCGACCAGACCGTCAAGGCGCGTGCTGCCGAACTGGCCGCCACCAACCAGCAGTTGCTGGAGCAGATCACCGCGGTGCAGCGCAGCCTGCAGGCCTTGACGGAGCAACTGGCCAGCGTGCGTGAAGAACTGGCGCAGCTGCGCAGCGCCGACGAACAGACGGCGCGCCGCCTGGCCGAGGTGCAGCGCGCCAGCAAGGATGCCGGGCAGACGCTGAACGACCGCGTGCGCAAGCTGGAGCCGGTGCGGGTGACGCTGGACGGCACCGAGGTCAGCGTGGACCCGACCGAGAAGCTGGCCTACGACGAGGCCATCGCCGCGCTGCGCGGCGGCGAGTTCGACCGCGCCGCCGTGCTGCTGGCCACCTTTGGCCAACGCTGGCCGGACAGCGCCTATGCCGAGCCGGCCCGCTTCTGGCTGGGCAATGCCGAGTACGGCCGGCGCAACTACAAGGAAGCGGTGACCGCCTTCCGCACATTCGTCGGGCGTGTTCCCCAGCACCCGCGTGCGCCCGAGGCGCTGCTGGCCGTGGCCAACAGCCAGGTCGAGATGAAAGACCCGCGCGCAGCCCGGCAGACGCTGGAAGAGCTGCTCAAGACCTACCCGCAGTCCGAGGCGGCGCAGGCCGGCCGGCAGCGCCTGGCGGCCTTGCCGCCGGCACAGGCACCGGCCCGGCGCTGAGCGCCGCCGCAGCGCGAACACCAACCTTCTCGCTTCCGTCTTCTTCGGACCACGTTCATGGTGCAGGAATCCGATCTGCCCGGCTTGTTGTCGCAGGTGCTGTGGGCCGCCTTTGCGCTGGCCGTGGTATTCGGCGCCATCGCCCAGCGCACGCACTTCTGCACCATGGGCGCGGTGGCCGACATCGTGAACATCGGCGACTGGACGCGCATGCGCATGTGGCTGCTGGCCATTGCGGTGGCGATGATCGGCTTCAACACCATGGTGGCGCTGGGCTGGGTACAGGCTGGCCACAGCATCTACGCCGGGGCGGAGTTGCTGTGGCTGTCGTACTTGCTGGGCGGGCTGGCCTTCGGCGTGGGCATGGTGCTGGCCTCGGGCTGCGGCAGCAAGACGCTGGTGCGCATAGGCGGCGGCAACCTGAAATCGCTCGTGGTGTTCTGCGTGCTGGGCATTGCCGCCTACGCCACCATGCGCGGGCTGACCGCGGTGTGGCGCGTGAACACCGTGGACGCCGTGGCGCTTACCTTGCCTGCGGGGCAGGACTTGCCGTCGCTGCTGGCCCACCTGGGCTGGGGCGCCCGCCCCACGTTGGCGCTGCTGCTGGGCCTGCTGGTGGGCGGCGCGCTGCTGGCCTTTGTGCTGGCACGGCCCGAAGGGCGGCGCGCTGAGGTCTGGCTGGGCGGCTTGGGCATAGGCCTGGTGGTGGTGGGCGTGTGGTGGGTGTCCGGGCAGCTGGGCCATCTGGAAGAACACCCGCAGACGCTGGAGGAAGCCTTCCTGGGCACCAACTCGCGGCGCATGGAATCGCTGACCTTCGTCGCCCCGGTGGCCTACACGCTGGACTGGCTGATCCTGTTCAGCGACACCAGCAAGGTGCTGACCGTCGGCATCGTCACCACGCTGGGCGTGATCGTCGGCTCGGCATTGGTGGCGCTGGTCACGCGCAGCTTTCGCTGGGAGGGCTTCAGCGGCGTGGAGGACACCGCTAACCACCTGGTGGGCGCGGTGCTGATGGGCGTGGGCGGCGTCACCGCCATGGGCTGCACCATAGGCCAGGGTCTGACCGGTGTGTCCACATTGGCGCTGGGCAGCTTCATCGCCTTGGGTGGCATCGTCGCCGGTGGCGTGCTGGGCCTGCGCTGGCAGATGTGGCGGCTGGAGCGCCTGGCCTGAAGGCCCTGCCAAACACCGCGGCGGTGCCCCCCGACGGCGCCGACCTCGAACGCCGTTTTGGCGGCCTGCGCCGGCTGTATGGTGACGCAGGCTACGCCCGGCTGCGCGCCGCAAGCGCTGCGGTGGTGGGCCTGGGCGGCGTGGGTTCGTGGGCGGCCGAGGCGCTGGTGCGTTCGGGCCTGGCGCGGCTGGTGCTGGTGGACCTGGACCAGGTGGCCGAGTCCAACGTACACCGCCAGGTGCAGGCCTTGGGCAGCACCCTGGGCCAGTCCAAGGTGCAGGCGCTGAGCGCGCGGTTTGCCGACATCCACCCGGGCTGCGAACTGTGGCCCGTGGAAGAGTTCGCCACCGCCGACAACTGGCCGGCCCTGCTGCCCGCGCCGGTGGACTTGGTCATCGACGCCTGCGACCAGGTGCGCAGCAAGGCAGCGCTGGTGGCCTGGAGCCTGCGTGAACGTGTGCCGCTGATTGTGGTGGGTGCGGCAGGCGGCAAGCAGCAGGCGCAGGCGGTGCAGGTGGCCGACCTGGCCGAGGTGACCCACGACCCCTTGCTGGCCAGCTTGCGCCAGCGCCTGCGGCGCGACGGCCTGGTCCCGCGCCAGGGTGCCACGGGCGTGCGCTGCGTGTTCTCGCGCGAGAGCGTGGCGCGCCCGCAGGGGGAGGACTGCACCGTGGACGGCAGCCTGAACTGCGCCGGCTACGGCTCCAGCGTCACGGTGACCGCCACCTTCGGCATGGTGGCGGCCGGCGAGGCCTTGCAGCAATTGCTGCAGCTTCAACCCAGCCGACAGGCGACTTCCGACAAGCGCTGAAGCCTGGCTATAATGATGGGCTCTGCCTGCGGGTCCACGCCGGTTTGACACCCGGGGGTCGTTAGCTCAGTCGGTAGAGCAGCGGACTTTTAATCCGTTGGTCGCAGGTTCGAATCCTGCACGACCCACCACGTGCAGGAAGGGTGCTCAGGCATCCACAGGGGGCTCTTAGCTCAGTTGGTAGAGCAGCGGACTCTTAATCCGTTGGTCGTAGGTTCGAATCCTACAGGGCCCACCAAAGATACATCAGCAAAAACAAGCACTTAGCGCACATCGTGCTAAATGATTTTTGCTTCGTGCCGTGGCCGCCGCGTAAGCTCTCCTGTCAAGCAGACAGTCTGGAGCTGGAGTCTGCGGCGGTGTGCCCTGGGCATGAACAGCCGCGGAGGCAGGGCCCCAGGGGGTCTTGAGGGCGCTGCTCGTTGTACTTGAGCACCCACTCCGTCAGCAATGTGCTGGACCTGCGTGGTACGTCGCAGCTGATCTTGCCCCCGCATCTCCAGACACGAGCTATCTGTTAACCAACGCCTGACGTTGGCGATCCTGGTGCCGGCGTAACTCGCGCGGCGACCTCATGCGCAGTGACGAGTGCGGATGCACGTCGTTGTAGTGTTCGAACGCGGCAGGCAATTGCGCCATGACTGCACCGGCATCGCTCAAGTCCATGCGGCCCAGGTAGTCGCGGCGGAACGCATTGACGAAGCTCTCGGCCATGCCGTTGCTCTGCGGGCTGCACACCGGGGTGTTGATCGGCTGCATTCCCAGCTGCTTGGCGATCCTGCGCGTGTCTTCGGCAATGTATGCCCCGCCGTTGTCGCTCAGGAACTCGAGCCCGTACCCCTCAGGGATGGCCTCCACAGCACCGAAGCGCTTCTCTACCGCCTCGATCAACATCTCTCGCACCGGCGCACCCGGCAAGCCCTTCCCCGGCCAGGCGCGCCAGGCCATGATCTCGCGATCACAGCAGTCCTTGGCGGACGTGGCTGTGACGGTCTCTCCCGAGTCGCACTTGATCTCGAAGCCGTCCGAGCACCACCGGGTGTCGCTGGTGCCCACAGCCGCGGTGCCGTTGTGGAGTCGGCTCGACTGCGCTCGGCGTGGTGCCTTGGGGAGCAACAGCCCGTCGCTGGGCATCACCCGGTAAACACGCTTGGCGTTGACCCGAGGTAGCTGCTCGGCTTCGCGCTGGCGGTTCACCGGGGCACACGCTCGCCGGTAGCCATAGCTCGGCAACTCCGCGATCTGCAGGCGCAACTCAGTCAACAACTGCTCGTCGTCGCGCAGCCTGGCGCTGCGGCCATCGGTCCAGCCTGGGCCGCGACGGCGTCGAGCGTGCACCTGCGAGCGCGCCACACCCAGCGCTTGACTGACGGCCTTCACTGGTCGTCAGTCGGCAACAAGGGTGAGCGTGCAATCCACTTTTTTGCCGCGGCGATCTCCACGGCTTCCTTGAGTATCTCGTTCTCCAGCGTCTTCTTGCCCAGCACCCGCTGCAACTTGGCGATCTCGGCCCGGGCGGCCGCCAGCTCCGAGGCAGGCACGACGGCTTCCCCGGCGGACGCTGCCGTCAGCGCGCCCTGGCGCTCGAGCTTGCGCCACTGGAACAGCAGGCTTGCTGCCACGCCTTCTTGACGGGCCACCAGCGACACCGACATCCCCGGTTCATAGGTGCGCTTGACCAGCGCTGCCTTCTCCGCGGGAGGCCAGCGCATACTGCGCTGGTCTATGGTCACCACCTCGATGGTCTCCGTATGCCTAGGCATACTCACAGTCCTACTCCTATCCTCAAAGATAAGCGCGATAGACCGTGTCTGGGGATTCAGGGTGTGAAGCTTCAATAGGTTGTATCCGGTGTTCATCCGGATTGGGTTTGAGAGACTGGAAGTCGCCAAACACCCAATCTTCAAGGAAGCCAACCGGATGAACAGCCACAAGCATGCCCGATTGACGTACGCGCGTCGCCTGG
>JBBCJV010000015.1:0-480305 GCA_037190565.1 Burkholderiaceae bacterium | reverse complement strand
GCGCGCGGCCACCGGCCCTGCGCTACTCGGCGCCTCCCACGCGCGCCGCCGCCTGCCCGCAGCACCCTGGGCCGAACCCCTGCCGAGGTGATCGCGTCAAGACGCCACGGTGCATCCAGGAGGCCGGTGGCGCTGCCGGTGTGCCGGGCGCATCAGACCCCGCGTCGAGCAGCGCAGGGCGCGCGGCCCGCGCGCGCAGCGCGCCACGACCTCTGACTCGGCGCGGCTGTTCGAGCGCAGCGGCCGCAGGCCGCGCAGCGAGTTCCGCGCCGGGGCCGCGTGACCGAGCAGCGCAGAGCGGTCCGGCCAGCGGCCGGACCGCGGGTTCAGCCCGGCACACCGGCAGCGCCGCCGGCCGAGCGCTCCACAGCAACGAACACAGCAACCCAACAACGCCGACATGAGCGACCTGCTAAGCCTCGCCGGCGTGCACACCCACATCGGCGCGTACCACATCCTGCATGGCGTGGACCTCACCGTGCCCGAGGGCCAGGTGACCATGCTCCTGGGCCGCAACGGTGCCGGCAAGACCACCACGCTGCGCACCATCATGGGCTTGTACGGCGCCAGCCAGGGCACGATCAGCTTCCAGGGCCAGCCCATACACAAGCTGGAAACGCCGGACATCGCCCAGCGCGGCATTGCCTACGTGCCCGAGAGCATGGGCATCTTCACCGACCTCACGGTGCAGGAAAACATGGTGCTGGCGGCGCGCGCCGCACGCCATGCGGGCGAGCTGGACAGCCAGCGCCTGAACTGGATCTTCGGCCTGTTCCCGGCGCTGAAGAAGTTCTGGCTGTACCCGGCCGGCAAGCTCAGCGGCGGGCAAAAGCAGATGCTGGCCGTGGCGCGCGCCATCGTGGAGCCGCGCGCGCTGATCCTCATCGACGAGCCCAGCAAGGGCCTGGCGCCTTCCATCATCCAGAACCTCATCAGCGCGCTGCGCGAGCTGAAGGCGCAGCAAACCACCATCCTGCTCGTGGAGCAGAACTTCCAGATGGCCAAGGCCCTGGGCGACACCGTGGCCGTGATGGACGACGGCCGTGTCGTGCACCACGGCGCCATGGCCGAACTGGCCGAGAACGACGAGCTGCAGCAGCGCCTGCTGGGCTTGTCGCTGGGGGCACACCAATGAACACGACGACTGCCGCTGTCGCAACGCCGGCGTCGGGCGACGCCATCCCGAAGTCCAGCTTCGACTGGAAGCCCATCGCACTGCTGCTGGGCCTGATGGTGCTGGCCTTTCCGCTGCTGGGCAGCGGCAGCACCTGGGTCACGCTCACCTTCGCCGGGCTGGCCATGGGGCTGATCATCTTTGTCATCGCCTCGGGCCTGACGCTGATCTTCGGCCTGATGGACGTGCTGAACTTCGGCCACGGCGTGTTCATCGCGCTGGGGGCCTTCATCGCCACCAGCGTGGTAGGCGCCACCGCCGGCTGGGGCGGCTTTGCCGCGGTGTTCATCGCCATGTTCGTGGCCATGGCCGTGGCCGGCGCCGTGGGCTGGGCGTTTGAGCGTGTGATCGTGCGGCCGGTCTACGGCCTGCACCTCAAGCAGATCCTCATCACCATGGGCGGCATGATCGTGGGCGAGGAGATCATCAAGGTCATCTGGGGTCCGCTGCCCATCGCGCTGCCGCTGCCGCCCGAGTTGCGCGGTGCCTTCCTGCTGGGCGACGCCGCGATAGAGAAGTACCGCGTGCTGGCCGCCGCCATCGGCCTGCTGGTGTTCGTGGCCGTGGCCTGGACGCTGAGCCGCACCAAGATAGGCCTGCTCATACGCGCCGGCGTGCAGGACCGCAGCATGGTGGAAGCCCTGGGCTACCGCATCAAGCGCCTGTTCGTGGGCGTGTTCGTGGCCGGCTCGGCGCTGGCCGGCCTGGGCGGCGTGTTGTGGGGCCTGTACCAGCAGACGGTGACGCCGCAGATCGGCGCGCAGGTCAATGTGCTGATCTTCATCGTCATCATCATCGGCGGCCTGGGCAGCACCTTCGGGTGTTTTGTGGGCGCGCTGCTGGTGGGCTTGATGGCCAACTACACCGGCTTCCTGGCACCCAAGGTGGCGCTGTTCTCCAACATCGCGCTGATGGTCGCCATCCTGCTGTGGCGGCCGCAAGGCCTGTACCCCGTCGCGAACCGATGAGCCGCAGGCCATGCTGAACCGTCTGCTCTCCCACGACCTGCCGCGCAGCCGCTGGCTGGCGGCTGCGCTGCTCATCACCTTCGTGGTGCTGGCGCTGGCGCCGTTTCTGTTCCCGGGCGCCAAGTCCATGTCGGTGGTGGCGAAGATCCTGGTCTTCATCCTGCTGGTGGTCAGCTACGACCTGCTGCTGGGCTACACCGGCATCGTCAGCTTTGCGCACACCATGTTCTTCGGCATAGGCGCCTACGGCGTGGCCATTGCGAGTGAGCGCATGGGCGCCGGCTGGGCCGCCATAGGCGTGGGCCTGGCGCTGGCCATCGTGGCTTCGGTGCTGCTGTCGCTGGTGATAGGCTTGTTCAGCCTGCGCGTGAAGGCCATCTTCTTCGCGATGATCACGCTGGCCGTGGCCTCGGCCTTCCAGACCCTGGCCTCGCAGCTGAGCAGCTTCACCGGCGGCGAAGACGGCCTCACCTTCCGCAACCCCACCTGGCTGAGCCCCAGCTTCGAGCCCTTCGAGAACGAGGTGTTCGGCCTGCTGATAGACGGGCGCAGCCTCACCTACTGGCTGATGTTTGTGGTGGTGGTGGCGCTGTTCCTGCTGATCCTGCGCATCGTCAACAGCCCCTTCGGGCGCGTGCTGCAGGCCATACGCGAGAACGACTTTCGCGCCGAGGCCATAGGCTACCGCACGGTGGTCTACCGCACGCTCTCCAATGTGCTGGCGGCGCTGTTCGCCACCGTCGCCGGCGCGCTGCTGGCGCTGTGGCTGCGCTACGTGGGGCCGGACACCACGCTCAGCTTCGAGATCATGCTGGACATCCTGCTCATCGTCGTCATAGGCGGCATGGGCACGCTGTACGGCGCGGTGCTGGGCAGCGTGCTGTTTGTGCTGGCCCAGAACTACCTGCAAGACCTGCTGCGCCTGGGCGCAGGCGCGGTGGAAGGCGTGCCGGTGCTGGCGCAGCTGGTCAGCCCTGATCGCTGGCTGCTGTGGCTGGGCGTGCTGTTCGTGCTGTCGGTCTACCACTTCCCCACCGGCATCGTGGGGCGGCTGCGGGCCTGGGCGGCCAGGGGCGCAAGATGAACTCCCGCTACCTGGTCTGCGAAGGCCGCGAGATCCACTTCATGGACTGGGGTGCGGCCGATGCCCCGGTGGTGGTGGCCTGGCACGGCCTGGCGCGCACGGGGCGCGACATGGACGACATTGCGCAGGCGCTGGCCCCGCGCTGGCGCGTGATCGCGCCCGACACCCTGGGCCGCGGTCTCAGCCAGTGGAGCCCGCAGCCGGCCGCCGAGTACTGCCTGGCCTTCTACGAGCGCCTGGCGGTGTCGCTGCTGGACCAGCTGGGCGTGGCGCGCTGCGTGTGGCTGGGCACCTCCATGGGCGGGGCCATAGGCCTGCATGCGGCCGCGGGTGCGCTGCGCGGGCGCATCACCAAGCTGGTGCTCAACGACATAGGCCCCGAGCTGGCCGCGCCGGCGGTGGCGCGCATACGGGCCTACGCCGGCCGGCCGCCCAGCTTTGTCACGCTGGTGGAGTTGGAAAACTACTTCCGCAGCGTGTACGCACCTTACGGCTGGCTCAGCGACGCCACGTGGCGGCGGCTCACCGAAACCAGCGCACGCCGCCTGCCCGACGGGCGCTGGACGCCGCACTACGACCCGGCCATGGTGCAGCAGTTCGAGCACCACCCCAGCGACTACGTGCAGTGGGCTGCCTGGGACAGCCTGCAGCTGCCGGTGCTGTGCCTGCGCGGCGAAAGCTCCGACCTGCTGCTGCCCGAGGTGGCCGAGGCCATGCGCACACGCGGCCCGCGTGCGGTGGTGGCCACCATCCCCGGCTGCGGCCACGCACCGGCGCTGAACACCGAGGCGCAGATCGGCCTCGTCGAAAGGTTCTTCAACGGCAACCACTGACCAGGAGACCGCGGTGATGAAGCAGCAGACCTCCAAGCTTGTGCTGGCGCTGGCCGTCAGCCTTTGTGCCAGCCTTTCAGCCCGAGCCGGCGGCACGGTGGGCGACAGTTTCCCCAACGGCTTCCCGGTCATCGAGGACGCCACGCTGCAAAAGCCGGTCCTAGGCTTCGGCGCCGCCGGCAAGGTGCAGCGGGTGCCGGTGATCTTTTTGCACGGCAACAACGACGTGCCCTACGCCACCGCCTGCAGCCCCACCAACGGCCGCATCCAGGCCCTGGCGCAGCACCTGGCCGACAACGGCTACAGCCCCAGCGAGCTGTGGGGCCTGGGCTACCAGGGCGACCAGTGCGACCTGCCGGCCGACCAGACGCTGCGCGCCCGCATAGGCCACAGCCACCAGGCCAACGTGCCCGACCTGCGTCGTTTCGTGGAGGCGGTGCTGGCCTACACCGGTGCCAGCAAGGTGGACATCGTGGGCCACAGCATGGGCGCCACGCTGGCACGCGAGTGGATGCGCCAGGACCGGGCCCACACCAAGGTGCGCCGGCTGGTGTCCATAGACGGGCCGCACGGCGGCATCATCAACTGCAGCCCCGACCCGCTGAACTTCTACCAGTTGCCCGGCAGCGGCGGCTTCACGCCCGACGCCGAGCTTTGCCAGGAGCTGGGCGCCGCCGACACGCCCTTCCTGCAGCGCCTGAACAGCAGTGCCGGCCTGGGCGAGATGTTGCGCGCGGTGCGCGTGCTGGCGCTGCGCAACGCCGACACCAGCTTCGTCTACTTCCCCACGCAGGACGGCGTGCTGCCCGGCGTGCCGGCGCAAGACCGCCTGGGCCGCCCGCACGACTTCAGCCTCAGCGCCGCCATCCCCGGGGCCGGCAGGCTGGACCTCACGGGCCAGGGCCAGCACGACCCGGTGCTGGGCACCGCGCACCTGGGCATCCTGAACTCACCGCAGACCCGGGCCGCGGTGCTGGCGTTTCTGCAGCAGCCGTGAGCGCTGGGCGGCCCGCGCGGTGCGCCGCGCCGGGCCGTCAGCGCAGGAAGCGACCGTCGGCGCTGATGATGGACAGGTCGGCGTAGTCCAGCCCGGTATGGTCGGTGGGCGAGTAGCTCACCTCCAGGCCGCCCAGGTCGTAGCGGCTCATGCCGTTGAGCGCCGCCACCAGGCCGGCGCGTGTGGGGTTGGCGCCGGCGCGGCGCAGGCCTTCCACCAGCACCTTGGCGGCGGCGTAGCCTTCCATCATGGCCGGTGTCACGCCGGGCAGGCCCTTGGCGCGGGCCAGGTCGTGGGCCTCGCGTATCAGCGGCACGGTCAGCGAGCGTTCGCTGGGGAACACCTGCGAAACGATGACCCCGCGCCCGTGCTCACCCAGCAGCTGTATGAAGCCGCCGGAGGCGTTGTTGGACAGCGTCACCACCTGGGCCCGCGAGCCGGCTGCGCGTATGGCCTTGGTGCCGGCCGCCGTGGTGCCGGCGGAGGCGATGAAGATCACCGCCTGCGGCTCCTGCTTGGCGACGATGGCGGCGAGCTTGTCCACCTCGGGCTTGGCGCGGTCCAGCTTTTCCAGGAACAGCGGCTGCAGCTTGGCCGTCTCCAGGCCGCGCAGCGCCCCCAGCACCGAATCGGCACCGAAGCTGTCGTCGGTTTGCAGAATGCCTATGCGCGTGATGCCCACCGAGGCCAGGTGCTCCACCGCGCGCTGCGCCTCGCGCTGGTAGGTGGCGCGCACGTTGAAGACAAACGGGTGCACCGGCTCGTGCAGCACCATGGCGCCGGTGCTGGGGCCTACCAGCGCCAGCTTGAACTCGTCCAGCACCGGCAGCAGCGCCTGCGCGTGCGGCGTGCCGCGGTTGAGGAACAGCGCGACCACGTTCTGCTCGGTGATGAGCTGGCGCGCCAGCTGCACGGTGAGCTTGGGGTCGAACTTGTCGTCCACCGTCACCAGCTCCACGCGCTGGCCGTTGACGCCGCCGCGGCTGTTGATGTGGTCTATCCACAGCTTGGCGCCGTCGGCGTTTTCCTTCACGCCGGGCGCCACCGAGCCGGTAAAGCCCGAGGGCATGCCCACGCGGATCTGCGCCGTTGCGGGGGCGGCGGCCAGGCAGGTGGCGAGCAGAAGCGGGATCAGCAGCGACAGACGCATGGGAGCGGGCCTTGGAAGTCTGTGTCAGCCCCCCAGGATAAGGGGGGGCGGGCGACGAAGTGTGCTGATTTCGGCAGCAGCGCGCGATTCTGGTGCGCCGGCCCGCGATTTCGCGCCACGTTTCGTGGCCGATTAACGCTTGGGCCTGCGAACCGCCCCGCCGTTCAGGCCGGCGCGGTACCCGAGCGCGCCGGCATCCAGCGTTGCATGGCCTGGCGCAGGCGTTCGGCGTCTATGGGCTTGGTCAGGTAGTCGTCCATGCCGGCGTCCATGGCGGCGCGGCGGTCGGTTTCCAGCGCGTGGGCCGACAGCCCCACCACCGGGAAGCGCGGCAGCCGGCCCTGCTGCTGCAGGCGGCGCAGCTGGCGCGTGGCCTCCAGGCCGTCCATCACCGGCATGCTCACGTCCATCAGCACCAGGTCCGGCGCCTGCGCCAGGCAGGCGGCCAGCGACTGCGCGCCATCGTGCGCCGCACGCACACGCAGCCCCAGGTGTTCCAGCAGGTGCTGGCCTATGACCCGGTTGACCACGTTGTCCTCGACCAGCAGCACCTCGGCCGGCCGCAGTGCATGGGCGGCTTCGTCCGGTGGCACCGCGCCGGCCAGCGACTCGGTCAGCAGGTCGGCCAGGGCCTGCGGCGACAGCGGCGACACGGTGGTGGTCAGCCCCCTTTGCGCCGCCTGGCGCTCGCGTTCCGGGTCGGCCCAGTCGGCGCGTATCAGCAGGTTGATGCGCGCCAGCGGCAGCAACGCGCGCAGCCGGGTGTAGCCGGCTTCGTCCAGCGGCATGTCGCGCGGGCTGGACAGCAGCAGCTGCGGCGCCGGCTCACCCTCGGCCAGGCGCTGGGCGATGGCGTCCACCGAGGTCACGGTCTCGGCACGCCAGCCCAGGCGCTGGATGCGGCGGCTGATCCACTCGCCGTGGTCGGCGTGGCTGACCAGCAGCCAGGCCCGGCCCGGGGGCAGCGGGGTGGGCGCTGCGGCGTCGGCCTGCGGTGCCAGCACCAGGCTCAGCGTGAAGCGGCTGCCGTTGCCGGGCAGGCTGTCCACCGTGATCTCGCCGCCCATGGCGCGGGCCAGGCTGCGCGCGATGGCCAGGCCCAGGCCGGTGCCGTCGTGGCGGCGCGACAGGCCGCTGTCGGCCTGGTAGAAGGCCTCGAACACGCGCGCCGCCACCTCGGGTGCCATGCCGGGCCCGGTGTCGGCCACCACGATCTGCACCGCCACGCGGCCGTCGCTGCGGGCCTGCAACTCGGTGCGGAAGTCGATGTGCCCGCGCTCGGTGAACTTGATCGCGTTGCCCAGCAGGTTGACGCAGATCTGGCGCAGGCGCTGCGGGTCGCCGCGCAGCAGCGTGGGGCCGCCTTCGATGTCGTAGCGCAGGATCACCGGCCGGGTGCCCACCAGCGAACTGGTGGTGCGCAAGGCCTCGGCCAGCAGCTCGCCCAGGTCGAAGGGCTGGTCGGCCAGCATGGGCGTGCCGGTTTCCAGGCGTGAGATCTCCAGCACGTCGTTGATCACGTCCAGCAGCTGGCGGCCGGACTGCAGCGCCACCTCCAGGTGGCGGCGCTGGGTGGGCGACTCGGCATTGGCCAGCGCCAGCTCGGTCAACCCCAGCACGCCGTTGAGCGGCGTGCGTATCTCGTGGCTCATGTGCGCCAGGAACACGCTCTTGGCACGGTCGGCCTGCTCGGCGCGTTCGCGCGCGTGTTCGGCCGCCGCCAGCGCGGTGTCGGCCCGTGCGGTGCGCTCGGCCACCATGGCTTCGAGCTGCTCACGGTGCTGGGCCAGTTCCTGCTGCGTCAGCGTGAAGGCGTGGATGTCGCCGACCATGCCTACCGCCGACATGCGGCCGCTGGCTTCGCGCCGGCTCTCGCCGCGCGCACGCACCCAGCGCCAGGCGCCCTGGGCGTCGCGCAGGCGGTAGGTGGTGTCCCAGCGGGCCGGTGTCTTCAGCACGTGGCGGATCTCGGCCTTGACCAGCGCCAGGTCGTCCGGGTGCACCCAGCTGTAGTAGGTGGCGGCGTCGGGCACCGGCGTGCCTTCGGGGTAGCCCAGCATGCGTGGCAGGTTGCTGCTGAGGAACAGGTCGCCTGGCTCGCCGCTGGTGGCAACGATGGTTTCGGACAAGGCCTCCATGGCCCGTTCCATGCGTTGCGACAGGCCTTGCAGCCGCTGCTGGGTGAGCCGCTCGTCGTTGATGTCCTGCAGCATGCCCACCAGCCGCTGGGCCTGCCCGTCGTCGCCCGGCCAGAACCGCCCCTGCACGCGCAGCCAGCGCCACTGGCCGTCGTGCATGGCGTAGCGCAGGTCGTGGCGCAGTTCGCCGCAGGCGGCGCGGGCTCGTGTGTAGTACGCCTCGTAGACGGGGCGGTCCTCCGGGTGTATGCGCTCCACCGCCACGGCACGTTCCACGCCGGGAGCCAGCTGCAGCAGGCGGTGGAACTGCGGCGAAAACCAGGCCTGGCCGGTGCGCAGGTCGTGCTCCCAGTAGGCCTGGTCCACCCCCAGCAGCACGCGCCAGGCGCGCTCGGCGTCGCTGGCGCCCTGCGGGGGTGGCAGGGGCAGCTCGGGTGGGGCGTCGGGGCTGGACATGATCGCGGGTCGCGGGACTATACGGTGCAGCCCGGCCGGCCGGCGGCCGCGCTCAGGGCCAGGCGCGCGCCGCCAGCGTGTGGAAGTCCGGCGCCAGCTCCCAGCCCGGCAGTTGCAGCTGCGCGCGCAGGTGGCTGTAGCGGTGCAGCAGCAAGAGGCGCAGCAGCTCGTCGCGCCGACGGCGGTCGAAGGGCCGGCCGTAGCCGTCAAAGAAGGCGTCTGTGCGCGCCGCGTCGCCAGCGGCCAGAAAACACAGCGGGCCCAGCCAGTCGTAGGCGGCCGGGCCCACCAGGCCGTCGCCGAAGTCGTACATGCCGGCCAGGGCGCCGCGCGGGCCGGGCGCGCCGCCTGCGCCGGCGTCGTACAACAGGTTCATGGGCGTGTACTCGCCGGTCAGCAGCACCGCAGGGCCTTCGGGCAGCGGGCCGGCCAGAAAGTCGTCCAGCCGGGCCAGCAGATGTGCCGGCAGGCCGGTGCGCTGTTGGCGCGCGGCGCAGCGCTGGCGCTGGCCGGCCAGGAAGTCGCTCCAGCGCGGCGACAGCGCCGCGGTGTCGCCCACGGGCAGGGCGTGTACCTCGGCGGCCAGGCGGCCCATGCTGCACAGCACTGCGCGGCGCGCCGCTTCGTCCAGCGCGGGCCACGCCTGTTCCAGCGTCACGCCGGGCAGGCGGGTCATCAGCAACCAGGGCCAGCCGTTCTCACGCCCGCTGGCCAGCAGTTGCGGCGTCGGCAGGTGCAGCTGGCCGTGCAGGCGCTGGAGCATGGCCTCTTCGTAGGCGAAGTGGTCTTGCAGAAACGGCGGATACAGCTTCAACACCTGCTGCGTGCCCACAAACGCCACCAGCACGGTGCCCTGGCCCACCGGCTCCACGGGGGCCGCCGGCCCCGCGCCGTGGCGCGCGGCGATGGCCGCGATGGCGTCGCGCCAGCGGGCCGGATCTGCCTGCAACGCATCAAAGCTGGCTGGGTCGGGGTTGGCGGGCAGCGCAGCGCCCTGGGTGGAGATCGGGTTCATGGGTGAGGCCCGATGCTAGGGCCGGCCGGTCCCTAAAATGACCGATTGCCTGCAGCCCGGGAAGCTTCTTCCAGGGCCCGCCAGGCCTCGGCGCGAGCCCTCCCACAGCGTTAACAGGCCCCCAGCCGCCATGTCCACCGGTGTCATCCGTATCCGCGGTGCGCGTCAGCACAACCTGAAGAACCTGGACCTGGACATCCACACCGGCGAGTTCACGGTGGTGACCGGGCCCAGCGGCTCGGGCAAGAGCAGCCTGGTGTTCGACACGCTGTATGCCGAAGGCCAGCGGCGCTACGTGGAAACCTTCAGCGCCTACGCGCGCCAGTTCCTGGACCGCATGGACCGCCCGGCGGTGGACAAGGTGGACGGCGTGCCGCCGGCCATCGCCATCGACCAGACCAACCCGGTGCGCACCAGCCGCAGCACCGTGGGCACCATGACCGAGCTGAACGACCACCTGAAGCTGCTGTTTGCACGCGCAGGCCAGTTGTTCGACCGGGTCACTGCGCTGCCGGTGCGCCACGACACGGCAGAAAGCATCTACACCGACCTGGCCCAGCGCGCCGCGGCGGCCGGCGACCCACGCCTGGTGCTGACCTTTGCTGCCGAGCTGCCGGCCGACACCAGCGCCGAGCAGCAGGAGCAATGGCTGGCCGCCAGCGGTTTCACGCGTGTGCAGGCCGAGCGCTTGGAAGAACGTGCTGCGGCGCAGCCCGCCGCAGCGGCCGGCGGCAAGAAGGCCGCCAAGCCGGCGGCAGCCACCGCCGTCAAGGTGCTGGACATCGTGGCCGACCGGTTTCGGCTGTCAAGCACCGAGCGTGTGCGGGCCATGGAGGCCATAGAGCTGTGTCTCAAGCGGGGCGGCGGCCGGCTCAAGGTCTACGCGCTGGCAGCGGACGAAGGCGAGCCGCAGGTCTGGCGCTGGAGCACCGGCCTGCACTGCCCCGAGAGCGACCTGCGCTACGCCGACCCGCAGCCGGCGCTGTTCAGCTTCAACAGCGCCTACGGCGCCTGCGACACCTGCCGCGGCTTTGGCCGCGTCATCGGCGTGGACCTGGGCCTGGTCATCCCCGACGGGCGCAAGACGCTGCGCAACGGTGCCATCAAGCCGCTGCAGACGCCGGCCTGGGCCGACTGCCAGGACGACCTCATCAAGTACGCCGGCGAAGCCGGCATCCCGCGCGACACGCCCTGGAGCCAGCTGTCCGAAGCGCAGCGTGAATGGGTCATAGAAGGCACGCCGCACTGGGCCGGCAACTGGAACAAGCAGTGGTACGGCGTGCGCCGGTTTTTCGGCTACCTGGAGAGCAAGGCCTACAAGATGCACATCCGTGTGCTCTTGTCCAAGTACCGCAGCTACACGCCTTGCACCACCTGCCACGGCGCGCGCCTGAAGACCGAGGCCCTGCTGTGGCGCCTGGGCAGCCACGCCGACGCCCAGGCCGTGCTGCCGCCGGCCGGCGCCGGCGAGCACAGCGCACGTTTCCTGCCCGCCGGCGTGGACTGGAGCCGCGCGCAGCTGGACGCCTTGCCCGGCCTGTGCCTGCACGACCTGATGCAGCTGCCGCTGCACCGCCTGCGACGCTTCTTCGACCAGCTCAGCCTGCCTTCTTCGCTGCTGGACGAAGCGCTGAAGCTGCTGCTGGACGAGATACGCACGCGCCTGAAGTACCTGTGCGACGTGGGCCTGGGCTACCTCACGCTGGACCGCCAGAGCCGCACGCTCAGTGGCGGCGAGGTGCAGCGCATCAACCTGACCACGGCGCTGGGCACCAGCCTGGTCAACACCTTGTTCGTGCTGGACGAGCCCAGCATAGGCCTGCACCCGCGCGACATGGGCCGCATCGTGCAGGCCATGCACCGCCTGCGCGACGCCGGCAACACGCTGGTGGTGGTGGAACACGACCCGGCGGTGATGCTGGCCGCCGACCGCCTCATCGACCTGGGCCCGGGCCCGGGCGAACGCGGCGGGCGCATCGTGTACGACGGCACGCCGGAAGACGCGCGCCAGGCCGACACGCTCACCGGCGCCTACCTGGGCGCGCGCCGCCAGGTGGGCCTGGGCCAGCGCCGTCTGGTGCAGCTGTCCACGCCCAAACTGGTGCTGCAGGGCGTGCGCGAACACAACCTGCGCGACGTGACCGTGGAGCTGCCGCTGCAGCGCCTGGTGGTGGTCACCGGCGTCAGCGGCTCGGGCAAGAGCACGCTGGTGCAGGACGTGCTGGCACCGGCGCTGGCGCGCCACTTCGGCCAGGCCACCGAGGCGCCGGGCGTGCACGACAGCCTGCTGGGTGCCGACTGGCTGGCCGGCGCGGTGTTTGTGGACCAGAGCCCGATAGGCAAGACGGCACGCAGCAACCCGGCCAGCTACGTGGGCGCGTTCGACGAGCTGCGCAAGCTGTTTGCCGACGCCCCGCTGGCGCGCGAGCGCAGCTACACCGCCGGCACCTTCAGCTTCAACGCCGGCGACGGGCGCTGCCCCAGCTGCGGCGGCAGCGGCTTCGAACACGTGGAGATGCAGTTCCTCAGCGACGTGTACCTGCGCTGCCCCGACTGCGACGGCCGCCGCTACCGCAGCGAAGTGCTGGACGTGAAGCTGCTGCGCGGGCCCATGCGCCTGTCGGTGGCCGACGTGCTGGAGCTCACCGTGGCCGAGGCGGCGCACTGGTTCCAGGCCGACCGCGAAGTGGTGGCGCGCCTGCAGCCGCTGGTGGATGTGGGCCTGGATTACCTGCGCCTGGGCCAGCCCGTGCCCACGCTCAGCGGTGGCGAGGCGCAGCGCCTGAAGCTGGCCGGTTTCCTGGCCGAAGCCGCAGCCAGCGCCGGCCGCCAGCCGCTGGCCAAGAAGGGCACGCTGTTCCTGTTTGACGAGCCCACCACCGGCCTGCACTTCGACGACATCAACAAGCTGATGCGCGCGCTGCGCAAGCTGCTGGAGGCCGGGCACTCGCTGGTGGTCATAGAACACAACCTGGACGTAATACGCGCCGCCGACTGGATCGTGGACCTGGGCCCCGAAGGCGGTGAGGCCGGCGGCGAGGTGGTTTGCACCGGCACGCCGGAAGACTTGAAGCAGCACCGGGCCTCGCACACCGGCACCGCGCTGCGCGAGTACGAGGCCGCGCTGGGCCTGGGCAGCGCGCTGCTGGCGGCCGAGCCCGGGGCGGGCGCGGCGTTCGAAGCAGACGGCCAGCCGCTGCAAACCCTGGTGCGCAACCGCCGTCGTGCGACAGCCGGTGCGCAGAGCGACGCGATACAGATCGTCAACGCACGCGAGCACAACCTGCGCGCGATGACGGTGGACATCCCGCGCGGCAAGTTCAACGTGGTCACCGGTGTCAGCGGCAGCGGCAAGAGCACGCTGGCCTTCGACATCCTGTTCAACGAAGGCCAGCGGCGTTACCTGGAAAGCCTGAACGCCTACGCGCGCAGCATCGTGCAGCCCGCGGGGCGGCCGGAGGTGGACGCGGTCTACGGCATCCCGCCCACGGTGGCCATAGAGCAGCGCCTGTCACGCGGCGGGCGCAAGAGCACGGTGGCCACCACCACCGAGGTCTGGCACTTCCTGCGCCTGTTGTGGGTGAAGCTGGGCCTGCAGCACTGCGTGCACGACGGCGCGCCGGTGCGTGCACAAAGCGCCGAGAGCATCGCCGCACAACTGCTGAAGCCGCCCGAGGCCGGCGGCCACCGCGGCCAGCACGTGGGGCTGCTGGCGCCGCTGGTGGTCAACCGCAAGGGCGTGTACACCGACCTGGCCAAGTGGGCCAAGGCGCGGGGCCACACCCACCTGCGGGTGGACGGGCAGTTCCTGCCCACGGCGCCGTTCCCGCGGCTGGACCGCTTCAAGGAACACACCATCGAGCTGCCGGTGGGCGACCTCGTGGTCGACCCGGCCGACGAAGCCGGCCTGCGTGCGCTGCTGTCGCGCACGCTGGAGCTGGGCCGTGGCGTGCTGCACCTGCTGCACCCGCTGGACGGCCTGGCCGCGGCCATGGACACCGACGCGGGCGGCGAAGGCACGGGCCAGGGCATAGGCCAGGTCACGGTGTTCAGCACCAAGCGCGCCTGCCCGGTGTGCAGCACCAGCTACGCCGAGCTGGACCCGCGCCTGTTTTCCTACAACAGCAAACACGGCTGGTGCCCCGGCTGCGTGGGCACCGGGCTGGCGCTGACGCGTGAACAGCGCCAGGCGCTGGACGACACGCAGCGTGACGAGACCGCCCGCACCGAAGGCCGCGAACAAGGCTTCCCATCGGAGGAGCCCGAGGTGGAAGGCCTGGCCGGCACGCCCTGCCCCGACTGCGGCGGTGCGCGCCTGAACGCGGTGGCGCGTGCCGTCACCTTCGGCGGCCTGCCCATTGCCGACGTGGCCGCGTTGTCGGTGCACCAGGCCCGCGCCTGGGTGGGGGCGCTGCAGCTGCAGGGCCGTGACGCCGACATCGCACGCGACGTGGTGGCCGAGGTGGCGAGCCGCCTCAGCTTCCTGGAAGACGTGGGCCTGGGCTACCTGACGCTGGACCGCGCCGCGCCCACGCTCAGCGGCGGCGAGGCCCAGCGCATACGCCTGGCGGCGCAACTGGGCAGCAATCTTCAAGGCGTCTGCTACGTGCTGGACGAGCCCACCATAGGCCTGCATGCGCGCGACAACGGCATCCTGCTGGACGCGCTGCACCGCCTGGGCCGGCAGGGCAATACGCTGGTGGTGGTGGAGCACGACGAAGACACCATACGCCGCGCCGAACACCTGATCGACATCGGCCCCGGTGCCGGCCGGCGCGGCGGGCGTCTGGTGGCCCAGGGCGGTGTGGCCCAACTGGCCGCGGCACCGGACTCCGTCACCGGCCGCCTGCTGGCGCAGCCGCTGCGGCACCCGCTGCAGCCACGCCGTGCCGTGGCGGACGACACCCCGCGCCTGAGCCTGCTGGGCGCCGCGCTGCACAACCTGCAGGCCGTGGACGTGAGCGTGCCGCTGGCGCGCCTGGTGGCCGTCACCGGCGTCAGCGGCAGCGGCAAGAGCACGCTGGCGCGCGACGTGCTGCTGGCCAGCGTGCAAGCCCAGCTGGGCGGTGCCGCCCCTGTGGGCTGCACGGCGGTGCAGGGCTGGCAAGCCATAGACCGGGTGCTGGAGGTGGACCAGACCCCCATAGGCAAGACGCCCCGGTCCTGCCCCGCCACCTACATAGGCTTCTGGGACAACATCCGCAAGCTGTTTGCCGAAACGCTGGAGGCGCGCGCCCGCGGCTACGCCGCCGCACGCTTCTCGTTCAATACGGGCCAGGGCCGCTGCCCCGGCTGCGAAGGCCAGGGCGTGAAGACCATTGCGATGAGCTTCCTGCCCGACGTGAAGGTGGCCTGCGACCAGTGCCACGGTGCCCGCTTCAACCCCGAGACCCTGGCCGTTACCTGGCGCGGCAGGAACATCGGCGACGTGCTGCGCATGGAGGTGGACGAGGCGGTGGACTTCTTCGCCAGCATGCCCGCCATCGCCCACCCGCTGGGCCTGCTGCGTGACGTGGGCCTGGGTTACCTGACGCTGGGCCAGCCCAGCCCCACGCTCAGCGGCGGCGAGGCGCAGCGCATCAAGCTGGTGACCGAGCTGAGCAAGGTGCGCGACGACGTCACCCGCCGCGGCCAGAAGCCGCCGCACACGCTGTACGTGCTGGACGAACCCACGGTGGGCCTGCACATGGCCGACGTGGAACGCCTGATCCGCGTGCTGCACCGCCTGGTGGACGGCGGCCACAGCGTGCTGGTGATCGAGCACGACCTGGACCTCGTCGCCGAAGCCGACTGGATCGTGGACCTGGGCCCCGAAGGCGGCGCTGCCGGCGGGCGCATCGTGGCCCAGGGCACGCCGGAGGCCGTGGTGGCCGCCGGCACCCACACCGGGCGTGCGCTGGCGCCGGTGCTGGCGCGCGGTGTTTGAGCGACCATGGCACGCTACAGGAGCTTTGCATGACCATAGAAACCCAAGACGACGTCGCCGGGCTGCAGCGAGTAGGGCGCGTGGTGGCGCTGGTGCTGCACCGCATGCTGCAAGCCGCCAGGCCCGGCATGTCCACGCGTGAGCTGGACCAGCTGGGCGAACAACTGCTGGCCGCGCACGGCGCACGCTCGGCGCCGCGGCTGACCTACAACTTCCCTGGCGCCACCTGCATCAGCATCAACGAAGAAGCGGCGCACGGCGTGCCCGGCGACCGGGTGATACGCGCCGGCGACGTGTTGAACGTGGACGTGTCGGCCGAGCTGGGCGGCTACTTTGCCGACACCGGCGGCACCGTGGTCGTGCCCCCCGGCACGCCGCAGAAGACACGCCTGTGCCACGCCGCGCGCACCGCGCTGGCGCAAGCCATGAAACAGGCCCGCGCCGGCCGGCCGCTGAACGGCATAGGCGCCGCCATAGAGCGCACGGCTCAGGCCTACGGCTTCAAGGTCATAGAAAACCTGGGCAGCCACGGCGTGGGCCGTGCGCTGCACGAAGCGCCGGAACACATCGCCGGCTACTTCGACCCTTCGGACAAGCGCGTGCTGCAGGAAGGCATGGTCATCACCATAGAACCCTTCCTGTCCACCAAGAGCCGCCTCGTCAGCGAAGCGGCCGACGGCTGGACGCTGACGGGCACGCACGGCAACCTGTCGGCCCAGTACGAGCACACCATGATCATCACGCGTGGTGCGCCCCTCGTGGTGACGCAGCACTGAAGGCTGCAAGCCGCGGTGTGGCGATGGTGGCCTACGGCGCCACCGGCGACAAGGTGTTCATGTCGCGCGCCAGCAGCCAGCGCCCGTCCGGCTGGCGGCGGTAGATGGTGAGCCGGTGCCCGGCCACTGCCGTGGTGGCGCCACCGGCACGCGGTGTCACGCTCACGTGGTCGCGGCAGCGTGTGTAGGCGATGTCGCCCAGCACCACCACCTCTTCAGGTTCGCTGATGCAGCGCAGGTGGTGCTGCTGGTGGGCGGCGTTGAAGCGTGCGGCCAGCACATCGCGGCCAAACGGCGGCTGGCTGGCGTCCATCAAGACCACGTCGTCGGTCATCCGGCCCAGCAGGAAGGCCAGGTCGCCGGCGTTCACGGCCTCTATCCACCGCGCGTGCAGTTCGCGCACGGCCTGTTCTTCAGCGTTCATGGGCGGTCTCCTTGCTGGAATGCAGGCCCCTGCCGCGCAGGGCCCTCTCGCCACGACGAACGGGCTTGGCGGGGTTCGACAGGCCCGGCCATCGTGCCGATGGCCGCGGCTCAAGAGCCTCAGGCCGCCAGCGCCTGCACCGCCAGCGCGCTGATTCAAAGACGGGCAGCGGCATGGGTGCGGTGTCTTGTGGCGGGCTACGGGGTCGCTTGCTTCAGCCAGGGTAGCAGGGCGGGCACATAGGCTGCCGGCAGCAGATGCCCGCCGGCAAACCGCAGGTGCTGCCCGCCGGTGCCGGGCAGCGCGGCAAACAGCGCGGCGTTGTCGGCGGCGCTGGCGTACTCGTCGTCGTCTGCCGTGAGCAGCCACACGGCCACCTGGCCCAGCCCAGGCGCCACGTTGAGGGGCGCCACCGCGGCCACCTTGTTGTCCAGGTGCGGCGGCACCACCGCGGCCACGCTGTGCACCCGGCCGTCGGTGCCGGCCAGCAACAAGGCCATCTGCGCGCCCATGCTGTAGCCCACTGCGCGCACCTGGGTGCCGTCGAACTGGGGCTGCTGCTGCACCCAGTCCAGCAGCACGCGGTAGTCCTTGACCGTGTCCACGATCAGGCGCTCGTACGGCTCGCGCCGGCCCCACAGGTGCAGGTCGGTCATCAGGTTGCGCACCAGCATGGGCTGCTGCGGGTCCTTGCGATCGCCGTGGCGTCGGGCGTCCAGGGCCAGCACGGCGTAGCCCGCCTGCAGCGCCTGCTCGGCAAGCAGGTGCGTGTGCTCCAGCGTGGGCCGGCCCTTGAACTCGGCCTGCCACCAGCGCCAGTGCGTGCGGCCCATGGCGTGCAAGGCCAGCAGCACCGGCCGGCGTGCGGTGGCGTCCTGTTGGGCGGGATGCTCGGGATAGACGATGAGCCCCACGGCCTGGTCGCCGTCGAAGCTGGCGAAGCGCAGCGCCACGGCCCAGGCCGGCGTGCTGCCCACGGTGATGGCCTGCACCTCGCCCAGCTGCATCGCCGGGCCGGCGTAGGCGGGTGCCCGGTGCTGGTACAGCGCGCTCAACTGCGCGGGGCTGATGTCATAGGGCTTGAGGGCGAACAAGGCCCACCACAGGGCGGCCACGGCCCCGGCAAGGCCGAACAAGGTGAACATGATCTTCTTGAGCATGGAAGTTGTGACTGCGCGGGCAAACAACACGGGCAGCGCGGCGAGCAAGGCCGCGGCCCCAGGCCCTGCAGGCTACGCGCCGGTGTGTGAAGCGTTTGCGAAGGTGTCGCGACTGCTCAATGCAGGCTCACGCAGGTGTGCCCGTCCTGATGGCGCAGGCTCAGCACCAGGCCGTGCTGCTGGGCCAGCCGGCGCACGATAGACAAGCCCAGCCCCTGGCCCGGGCTGGCCGGTCCCTTGACACCGCGCACCCGCCCGGCGGCACCTTCGGCCAGCAAGGGCTCAGGCGGCGGCAGGCTGGGGTTGCACACGCGCAGCTGGGCGGCATCGGCTTCTATGCGCAGCTGCGGTGCCTGCGTGTGGGCCAGGGCATTGGCCAGCAGGTTGCCCACCAGCAGCTGCGTCAGCGCCGGTGGCCAGGGGCGTGTCACGCCCGCGGGCACATCCAGCTGCACCTGCATGCCCAGCTGGTCCAGCAAGGGCGCGTGGGCCAGCAGCAACTGCTCCAGCACCGGCAGCAGCGGCAGGGGCGCGGCAGGCTGTGGCGCGGCCGGCGTTTCGCGCGCCAGCGCCAGCAGCAGCGCCACCGTCTGCTGCAACTGCCACACCGCGGCCTGCAGCGACTGCACCGTGGGCTGCAGGTTCGCGGGCGCTTCGGCACGCAGCCGTTCGCAGGCCATGCCCAGCACCGTCAGCGGCGTGCGCAGTTCGTGGCTGGCGTCGGCGGTGAAGGCCTGTTCGCGTTCTATGAAGTCGCGTGTTCGTTGATGCAAGGCCTGCAGGTGGCGCGCCAGCGCACCCACCTCGTCGTGCGCCAGGCCCTGGGCCAGGTTCTCAGGCAAGGCTTCGGGCCGGCTGCCGGCCACGCGCCGGGCCAGCAGCGCCAGCGGCGCGCTGATGCGGCGCGACAAGGCCCAGCCCAGCCCCAGCGCCAGCAACACCAGGCCGGCCGCGGCAACGGCCAGCCACCCAAGCAGCGTCTGCCGCAGCGGACGCACCACCAACTGCCGGCCCACCTCGGCCACCAGCAGCGTGCCGTCGGCATGCAGCGGCCGCAGGTGGTAGTGGCGGCCTTCGGTGCCGGCGAACTCGCGCCGGTCGCGCCATTTGGGGTGGTGGCTGGCCTGGGCGGCCATCTGTGCGGACATCTGCGTGGACATCTGCGCGGCCAGGTCGGCCGGCAGGCCCTGGCCTTGCGGGTAGACCTGCACAAAGGGCAGGGCCGGTGCGGCCCAGTTGCCGTGCTGCGCCTGGTAGGTTTGCTGGCGTTGTGTCTCGGCCCGCAGCGCGCTGGCGAAAAACTCGTCTTCCACCGCATAGACAAAGGCCATGGCCAGGCCGCCCAGCGCTGCCGCCACCAGCAGCGTGTAGCCGGCCAGGGCCCACATCAGGCGTTGCTGCAGGCGCGGGCGGTACGTGGTGGTCGCCTCGTTCATGCCGCCTCGTTCATGCCGGCACGTCCAGGCGCAGGCCCACGCCGTGCACCGTCTTCACCAGAGCCTGCGCTTCGCCCAGTGCCTGGCGCAGGGTGTACAGGTGGCTGCGCAAGGCGTCGGATTCGGGCGGTTCGTCGGCCCACAGCAGCTGCAGCAGTTCGCTGCGGCTCAGGGTGCGTGGCCAGGCCTCGGCCAGTGCCAGCAGCAGGCGGTAGGCCTGGCCGGTGACCGGCACAGGCTGGCCGTGGCAAGCCACCTGGCCGCTGCGGCGGTCGATGTGCAGGGGGCCCAGCTGCAGCACCGGGCTGCGCCCCAGTTCGCCGCGGCGCGCCAGCGCGCGGCAGCGCCACAGCAGTTCTTCGCTGGCAAAGGGCTTGAGCAGGTAGTCGTCGGCGCCTGCGGCAAAGCCCTGGCCCTTGTCGGCCAGCGTGTCACGCGCGGTGAGCATCAGCACCGGCACGTGGCGGTCGGCCTGTTCGCGCAGGCGCTGGCAGACCGCAAGGCCGTCCAGGCCCGGCAGGCCCAGGTCCAGCAGCAGCACGTCCGGCGGCTCCTGCAGCGCCATCTGCAGGGCCAGCCGGCCGTCGCTGGCTTCTTCCACGCGCCAGCGGTCGCGCGCCAGCACCGCCACGATCTGCGCACGCAGCGCGGCGTGGTCTTCAACCACCAGGATGCGCGGTGAGGGCAGGGCAGGCATGCAGGTGGGGGCGCGGTGCGGCAGCGGCGGCCCTGCAGTGTGCACGCGGCGGCGTGAAGCGGATGTCAAACCCGGCGCGCCGCAGCGCAGCACCCGGGCCAGCGCCTGAAAGCCCCGGCTTCTTCAGCCACCGAGCCGGCGCCGCTTGAGGGATGCTGCGGGCATGCACCGCACCATACGGGTCCACCCCGCCGCGCCGGCCAAGCCGGCCGCCGGCGAGCCCTGCAATGGCTGCGGCGTGTGTTGCCTGGCGGTGCCCTGCCCCGTGGGCATGCTGGTCAGCCGGCGCAGCACCGGCGCCTGCAGCGCCTTGCGCTGGCAGCCCGACCAGGGCCTGTACCGGTGCGGTCTGCTGCTGAGCCCGCCGGCACGCCAGGGCTGGTTCTCCCGGCACTTCGGGCGGCTGCTGCGCAGGCTGGCGCGGCGCTACATCTCGGCCGGCACGGGCTGCGATTCCACCTGGGCGGTACCGGCGGGCCGCCTGCCCGGCAAGGCGGGCCCCGCTACCTGAGGATGCGCCGCTGTTCGGCGCAGGCCTGCACGAGCTGCGCCAGCCGGCGCTCGCGCGTCTCGGCCCGTTTGGCACTGACCACCCAATGCGTGATCACCCGGCGGTAGCTGGGCGCCGCGCTTTCGAAGTACTGCCATGCGGGCCGGTTGCGCTGGAAGGCCTGCAGTTCGGCGGTGCTCAACTCGGCCGGCTGCGCGCGTTCAAACGCATAGACGCCGGTCTTGTCGGCGCGCCGCGCCTGGAAGGCGGCCAGGCCCGCGGGCTGCATGCGCCCCTGCGCGATGAGCGCCTGCACCTTGTTGACGTTCACCAGGCTCCAGATCGAGCCCGCCTTGCGCGGCGTGAAGCGTATGACGTAGGACACGTCGTCCAGGCGCTTGCGCACGCCGTCTATCCAGCCGAAACACAGCGCTTCGTCCACCGACGCCGGCCAGGACATGCTCGGCTGGCCGCTGGCCACCTTGCGAAAGCCCACCATCAACGCGGTTGCCGAAGCGTGGTGCCGCTGCAGCCAGGCCCGGAACTGCGGTGCGGTTTCAAAGAAGGTGGCGGGCGCCGGTGTGGTCACGCCAGGTGCTCCATGTCCGTCGGCAAGGCCACCCAGGCGTGCATGCGCTCTTCGTAGACCGAGACGGAAGGTGCCGGAAACCCCGGGTCGGCAAACGCACCCACCGGGATGGCGATGAACGCCTGGTCCGGCCCCACCGGGTAGTACACGGTGGCGCCGCACTGGGGGCAGAAGTGAAACGTGATGCGGCTGCCGGCGTCGCCCACGCGCACGTAGGCGGTGCTGTTGCCGGTAACGGCGACGGCTTCCCGCGCAAAGCGGGCCTGGGCGCCGAAGACACTGCCGGTGCGGCGCTGGCAGGCCAGGCAGTGGCACACCGAAACGCGCAGCGGCGCCTCACTGACGCGGGCTTGCAGCTGGCCGCAGCTGCAGGAGGCCAGGTACTGCGTCATGGCGTCGGCAGCGCCGGGTTGAAGGCCACTTCCCACAGGTGGCCGTCCGGGTCTTGAAAGTAGCCCGCGTAGCCGCCCCAGAAGGTTTTCTGTGCCGGCTTCACCAGGTGCGCGCCGGCGCGCTGGGCCTGCGCCAGCACCTCGTCCACCTGGGCCTGCGAGCCCACGTTGTGCGCCAGCGAAAAGCTGGTGGGGCTGGGCGGCAGCACCGGCAAGCCGGTATCGGCCGCCAGGCTTTGGCGTGGCCACAAGGCCAGCTTCAGCCCGCCACTGAGTTCGAAGAAGGCCACGGCGCCGATCTCGAACTCGGTGCCCATGATGCCGCGGGTGGGCAGGCCCAGGCCGTCGCGGTAGAAGGCCACGGCGCGGTGCAGGTCGTCCACGCCCAGGGTGACGAGGGTGATGTGTGCTTGCATGGCCCGGCTGCGGTTGGCGGGTTCAGCGAACCCGGTGCGCGAGGGTACCGCGTTCGGTGGAGCCCCAAGCGGCAGCGCCGGCCGGCTTGACTCTGCAGCGGCTTCAGGCTCTACCGTGTGCAGCCATGTCTTTTGAAACGCCGTCACCCCCCCTGCCGCGCAACGCCTGGGCCGCGCTGTTCGCCGCCTGGCTGCTGGCGCTGACCGCTTCGCTGACGGTGCTGTTCGTCGGCGAGGTCATGGGCCAGGCGCCTTGCAACCTGTGCTGGTTTCAGCGGGCCTTCATGTTCCCGCTGGCCATCGTGCTGGGCGTGGCCTGCCTGCGTGCCGACACCGCAGCCTGGGCGTACGCGCTGCCGCTGGCGTTGGGCGGCGCGGCCATCGCCGGCTTTCACAGCCTGCTGTACCTGGGCGTGATCCCCGAGCGCATCACCCCCTGCAGCCCGGGCGTTTCCTGCACCAGTGCCGACATGACCATCCTGGGCGGCCTGCCGCTGCCTGTGCTGGCCCTGGGGGTGTTTGTGGCCATTGCCGTGCTGCTGCTGATCTCCCGCCTGACCTCCCGCCTCTCCTTCCGCTGACAACACCCCGCTGACAACACCCCGCATGAACCGACGCACCACCACCCTCTTGCTCGTCACGCTGGCCGGCCTGCTGGCCTTTGCCGCCGCCGCCTTCCTGTACCAGCGCGGCGAGCGCCAGAAGGCGGTGGACCAGGCCGCGGCGCAGTCCGACGTGATGGTGCGCCCGCACTCGCCGGTGATGGGCCGGCCCGATGCGCCGGTGACCATCGTGGAGTTTTTCGACCCCGCCTGCGAGGCCTGCCGGGCCTTTCACCCTTATGTGAAGCAGATCCTGGCCGCCTACCCGCGCGACGTGCGGCTGGTGATGCGCTACACGCCCTTTCACCGCGAGGCCTCGGTGGCCGGGGTGCACATCCTGGAAGCGGCGCGCGAGCAAGGCCGCTTTGAAACCATCCTGGACGCGCTGATGGACAGCCAACCCGTCTGGGCCAGCCACAGCGCACCCGCCGTCGAACGGGCCTGGGAGTTTGCGCGTGCCGCCGGCCTGGACCTGGAGCGCGCCCGCGCTCTCGTGGCCACTGGCGCCGCCGACCGCCTGCTGCAGCAGGACATGGCCGACGTGCAGGCCGTGGGCGTGCGCGCCACGCCCACGTTTTTTGTCAACGGCCAACCGTTGTCGCAGGTGCACCCGCAGGCGCTGGCCGACAGCGTGCGCAGTGCCGTGGAGAGCAGCCGCTCGGCGCCACGCTGATCTGCTTGCAGAGCCTGGGCTGGCGCTGGCGCCTGGCCGCGCGCCTTCAACCCCAGCGGGTGCTGCTGCCCACCTGCAGGCGCTGCGCATCGTTGGCCGTGCCGAACTGTTCGCGCGGCAGCGTCAAGGCGCGCTCCATCAGGTCGCCCCAGCGTTCGCCGTGGTTCTCGGCGGCGAGCTGGTCTTCGCGGGCGCGGATCATGGCGTCCAGCTCGGCAGGGCTGGGGCGGCCACGCCGGTCCAGCGCACGCTGGGGCGCGTTGTCAAAGTGCCTGGCGATGCGCTGCACGGTTTCGCTGTACATCCTGGAAATGCGCGAAGGCGTCAGCTTCAGGCTGGCGGCCAGTTCCGTGGGCGACAGGCCTATGCCCATGTACGCGTCGATGACCTGCCGCTCGCGCTCGGGCAGGGCCGCGAAGAACTTTTCAAGGTGCCGCAGCACGATGGCGGTGTCCACGCGCGCTTCCACTTCGTCCTGCGGCGTGGCGGCGTGTGGCCTGGGGGCGCCGTCATGGTCGGGGTCGTCGTCTAGGCTCTCTTCTTGCGCGGCCCGGGCCGCCTGTTCCAGCGCGGCGATTTCTTCCACCGGCAGGCCGCACACCTGGCTGAGCTGGGCCAGCGTGGGCTGGGTGCCTTGCTGCGCCAGCCAGCGTTCGCGTGCAATCTGTATGGACTTGACCTGCCGGCGCTGCCCGCGGCCCAGGCGGTCCATCTGGCGCAGTTCGTCCAGCATGGCGCCCTTGACGCGCATGCGGGCGTAACGCACAAAGGCTTCCTTGCCCTCTTCGCTTTCGGCGTCGCCTTCCCACTTGAAGCCCAGCGCCGCCTGCGCCACGGCGATCAGGCCCACCTGGATGAGATCGGCCTTTTCCACGTTGGAGGGCAGCCGGCGCGCCAGCGCACTGGCCTGCGCACGGACCCAGGATTCGTTCCGTGCGATCAGTTGGGAACTGACGCCTTGCATCGAACTCATGGCGGGGCAGCGCAGCATGGCGCTGTTGCTGCTGGCTTGGCGGATCATCATAGGTGCATGCCGTCTTGGGCGGCAACGGGCCGCCATGGCCCCGCGGGGGTGGCGGGTGCAGCAGCGGCACGGTGCGTGATGTCTTGCCGGCTGTCCGTGCGGGCTTGGGCACCGGTCTTGGCCTGTGCGCCGCCGGCTTGCCCGCCTACGGGCCGGCCTGGTACCTGGCCGCGGAGATGAACTGGCCGAAGGCCTCGCACCAGACCACCACCGTGTTGAAGCGCGACACGTCCACACCGGGCGGCACCGGCACCAGAAAACCCTTGAACGTCTTGACATCGCCCACGCGCAGCATCTGCGGCTTCAGGCGCAGGAACTCGGCCTCGGTCTCGACAAAGGCCGGGGACAGGTACAGCTTGTAGTCCGGCCCCGGCGCCAGCCGGCCTGCCAAGCTGATGTGGGCGTCGCCAACGCTCACCGTGCCTTCGCCCCAGTGCAGCGCGTCGCTGTCCTGCAGGTCGCGTCTGAACACGCCCTGGTACCTCGCCTGGGCTTGTGACTGGGCCAGTTCGGCGGCGCTGGGCGACGCCGGCGCGATGAGGAGGGGCAGGGTGTACACCCCCAGGGCAAAGCCCAGGGCCAGCACAGCCAGGTGGGTTCCCGCAAGCAGCAGCAGCTTCATGGCGCGTCACCAGGTTCGGGGGGGCCTGCGCACCTTAAGCGAAGTCGCTTCAACCGGCGGGCGCAGCGGCTGCGTGGCCACCGCGGCGTTTGCCCCCGCGCCCAGGGGGTCGGCGAGTCGCAAACAAGTAACGAGAATCATTATCATCACTATTCCGGTGTCATGAGGCGCAGCGCACTGCCCGCGCTGCGCCGTTCATCGCCCACCGCCCAGCCCCTCGTCATCGGGAGAGACCATGCAGCTGCTGCCCCAACTCGTTTGCGCCTCGGCCCTGGCCCTGGCCGCCGTTTCCGCATCCGCCGTCACCACCTTCACCGAAACCTTCGACACCGGCACCAGCGGCTGGCTCACCGGCACTTCGGCCGCGCCCAGCTACAACGCCAGCGGCGGTGTGGGCGATTCGGGCTACATCTCCTTCACCTCCAGCTTTACCTCCGGCGCCACCGGGCCCTTTGGAGCGCCGCCGTTGCAGATCCTGTTCCGCGGCAACGACGCGGCCAACGCCAGCGGTGACGCCTTTGTGGGCAACTGGCTGGAAGGCGGCATCCAGTCGTTCAGCCTCGCGATACGGCACAACCACAGCGAGGCGTTGAGCCTGTACGCACGCTTCGACGCCGGCGCCGGCCGCGCCGCCAGCCTGGCCTACGACGCGCAGTACAGGATAGAGCCGGGCACCTGGACCACGCTCACCGTCGCCATCACCGACGGCAACCCGCCCTTCCTGTCCTACGGCGCGGGCAACTTCAGCAGCGTGTTCTCCAACATCGCTAACCTGCAGCTGGGGCTGTACGTGCTGCCCAGCACCACGTTCACCGACCTGCGGCTGGACATAGACAACGTGGCCATCACGGCCGTGCCCGAGCCGGCTTCCCTGGGCCTGTTTGCGCTGGGAGGCCTGGCGACCCTGGGGGCCGTGCGGCGCCGGCGCCGCGTGCAAGCGTCGGGTTGATGGCGGCGGGTTGATGGCGGCGGCTGGCAGCCGCTCTCAGACGTCTGCCAGCCGGGGCGGGGCCGTCAGCACGCGCGGGTCGGGCGCCGGCTGGCGTATCACCAGGCTGAGCGCGCGCGCCTGCCAGTGCATGGCGTCGGCGCGGTCGCCGCAGCGGTCCAGCACCTCGCTGATGCGCAGCAGCACCTGCAGCTCCCAGCCGCTGTCGGCCACGCGGGCCGCCAGCTGGCCGGCTTCGAAGGCGCGGTCGCGCGCACGCTCGCGGGCGGCGTAGGCCAGGCTGGGGCTTTCGTCGTCCAGCCGCCGGGCCAACCGGGCCGCGGTGTCGGCGGCTTCGCACAGCAAGTCCACCACCGCGTCGTGCGAGCCGGCCAGGCGCGCCCAGCGCAGCGCGGCTTCGAGCTGCGTCTCGGCCTCGGCCAGCGCGCCCACCAGGCGGTGGGCGTGGGCCAGCGTGGCCAGCGCGTGCGAGATCTTGAAGGGCTGGCCTTGCAGCTCGGCCTGGTCCAGCGCCGCCGCGGCCAGGCGCAGCGCTTCGCGGGCCGCCTCGTCGCGGTGCGTGTCACGGGCGCGCGGCTCGGCGGCGTGGGGCGGGGTACTGCTCAAGGACTTCATGGTGCGGCCCATGCTACGGGCCGCCGCCGCGTTACATGGCCCCGTGCTTGCGGGGGCGCGGTGTGAGACAGCGCACGGTTGGCTGGGCCGCTGTGTCTCCCTCGCGCCTAACTGGTTTGCGTCGTGTCGTCGGCGGCCAAGCCGTGCTGCGCGATGAACTGCTCCAGAAGTTCCACAAAGTGGTGGCAGGCCGCGTCCAGTGCCTCCTGGGTGACCTCGCACGAGGACATAGGCATTTGTCGCGGGGCCGGTGCGGCTGCGCTGGTCGTCTCGGCCTGCTGCTCCAGACTGAGCGTGTTGCCCGGGGCTCGTTTCAGATTGATGATCACTGCACTCGGTTGCAAGGCGCTGGCCACCAGGTCGTCGGTGTCCCGCAGGTAGCGGACCAAGTCCTGCGGCGAGATGATGGGCATGCTGGGAGGCGGGCCCTTGTAGATGTAGTGGATCAGGGGGGGCGGCTGCAGACGGCGGTTGCTCGACATGGTGGGGTTCCTTGCAGCCGGTGTTCACAGCAACAGGTCCTGCGGCGCAGCCGGCCACGGCGGCGCAGGCAGGCGCTGCCAAGCGGCAACGCGTTGGAGGTTGGGCGCGTCGGCGCCCAGTGCTTGCTGCAGCACCGGCAGGCCGTCGGTCAGCAGACGCTGGGCTTCTTCTTCGCGCCCGACGGCCCGCAGCGCGGGCACCATGTTCAAGGCGTACAGCCAAGTCAGCGGATGCTGAGAACCCAGCACAGCGGCGGCCTCGCGCTGCGCCGCCTGCAAGCTGTGCAAGGCCGGCAAGGCCTGCCCTTCCAGCAGGAGTGCGGCGCCGTCGAAGACTTGTGCCCGCACCACCGAGGCCGGCATGCGCGCGTCGGCGGTGGTCAGGCGCTCATGCGCCAGCCGTGTCCAGGCGCGCGCTGCCGCCGGCCGGCCAGCACGCAGCATGGCTTCTGCCAGGGCCAGCCGCGCCAGCACCGAGGCGCTCTCGGGCAGCGGTTCGGCGCTGCGTTCCAGCGCGATGTCCTCCACGGCCGACCACAGCGCTGCCGGATCTTCCACCCGCCCGGCGCTGGCCAGGATGCGGGCCGACACCAGCACCGACTCGGCATGCCGGCGTGGCGCCGCGCGTGCCGCGATCTCCGCCTGGATGGCCGGCAGCAAAGCCACGGCGGCTTCCACATCCCCCAGGCGCAGCAGTGAAAGCGCTCGCAGCTGGCGCACCATGGTGCAGGTCTCCGACAACGGGCCCAGGCCGACTTCGCAGGTCGGCAGCACCTCGCCCAGTTGCATGACCACGCTGTGGTAGTGCCCTTCCGTGGCGGCGATGCGCGCGCGCTCCCACTCCACCGCCAGGCGTTCACGCAGCTCCGCTGCAGGCGGCGCGGCCATGCGGGTGCGCAACTCATCCAGCCTGTCCAGCGCCGTTTGGGCGTGCCCGTTGCCGGCCTCGGCCTGTGCCTGGGCGCGCAACACCTCCACCCGGCGCCGGTCTGTGGGCGGCCAGGCCTGCTCGGCAGCCGAAGCCGCCTGCTGCAGATGGGATTGGGCCTCGTCGCCACGGCCCGCTTCGGTGGCCAGCAGGCCGGCCACGTAGCGCGTGCGTGCCGTCAGCGCAGGCGGCGGTGCGGCCGGCATCGCGGCATCGGCCTGTGCCACCAGGCGGGCGGCTCGGGCGTAGTCGCCCAGGCGCATCACCACCTCGGCCTGGTTGGCCAGCGCCAGTACCTGCCCTTCGGCGCGGCCCAGGCGGCGGTAGATCTGTGCCGCTTCGCTGAAGCTGCGGTCGGCACCCTCGTACTCCGCCGTCTGCAACTGCGCCTCGCCTATGCCCATCAGCAGCTCGGCGCGCAGGTCGGGCTGCACCGGCAACTCGGCCACACGCCGGCGGCCCCAGTCCAGCATGTCGCGGGCGCTGATGTCGGCGCCCTTGCTCTGGTCCACGTCGGCCTTGCGAAACATGTCCAGCACCAGATCGCGGGTGGCCAGTGCACGGGCCGACTGCTCGGTGGCCTGCAGGCCGAACAGCAGGGCCGCGGTGCTCAGCCCGGCCAGGCTGGCCGCCACCGCCACGCCCAGGCCCACGCCCAGCGGGTGGCGGGCGACAAAACGCTGCAGGCGGAACCAGCGGCTGGGCGTGCGCGCCTGCACCGGCACGCCCTGGCGCCAACGGTCCACGTCGGCCAGCAGGGCGTCCACCGAGCTGTAGCGCTGTGCCGGCGCCTTGGCCAGCGCGCGCTGCAGCACGGCCTGCAGCTCGGGCGCCAGGGCACGGCGCAGCGCGCGCGGGGTGCTGGCGCGGGTGGCGGCCACCGCCTCGGGCAACGGCATGCGGCTGGCGGGCAGCGGGTCCAGCTCGACGATGGCGCGTTCCAGCTCGGCCGCGCCGCCGTGGTCCAGCCGGTAGGGCAGGCCGCCGGTGAGCAGCTCGTGCAGCAGCACGCCCAGCGCGTACACGTCGCTGGCGGTGGACAGCGGCTCGCCGCGCATCTGTTCCGGGCTGGCGTAGCGGGGCGTCAGCGGCCGGCCGGCCTCTTGCGTGAGCGTGGTGGCCTCGGCCGGCTGCTGTTCGCCGGCCAGCAGCTTGGCGATGCCGAAGTCCAGCAGGCGCACCTCGCCTTCGTCATTGACCAGGATGTTGGCCGGCTTCAGGTCGCGGTGCACCACCAGCTGGGCATGGGCGTGGCGCACCGCCAGCAGCACCTGGCGGAACAGCGCCACGCGGCCGGCCAGCGGCAGCCGGCGGCTGTCGCACCAGCGGGTGATGAGTTCGCCTTCCACGCGCTCTATGGCCAGCCAGGCCTGGCCGTCGGGCTCTATGCCGGCGTCCAGCAGCGCGGCGATGTTCGGGTGGCGCAGCGCGGCCAGGATGTCGCGCTCGCGCTCGAAGCGCTGGGCCCGCGCGGCGCCGGCCATGCCCGGCAGCGCATGCGGCAGCTTCAGCGCCACGGCGCGGCCCAGCCAGCCGTCGTGCCGGCGCGCCAGCCACACCTCGGCCATGCCACCGCGGCCCAGGGTTTGCAGCAGCTCCCAGGGGCCGATGCGCTGCCCGGCCTGGAAGCCGGCCGGCGGCGGGTGGCTGCGGCGCCAGCGCGTCAGCAGCTCGTCGGTGCGCGGGCCGTCCAGCGCCTGCAGCATGCGCGCCAGGCGCGGCGCCAGCGGGTGGCCTTCGGCCTGCAGGGCTTGCAGGCGCGCGGCCTGGGCCGGCGCGGGCAGCGCGCTGAGTTCGTCGAACAGGGCCGACAGGCGGGCCAGGCTGTCGTGGGCCGGCGTTTGGGGCCGGTTCATGGCGGGGCACCTGTGGGTGGCGCGCCGGCACGGGCGGGCATTGCCTGCGGCCGGCATGGGCCGCTAAGCTTGCGCAAGCATTGGAACGCTGCACGCATGCTTCCCCCTATCACCGAGATGCTGCACCGGGTGGCCGTGGGCGACCGGGCGGCATTCGACGAAGTTTTCCGGGCACTATATCCCCAACTCCGGCGCATCGCGCATGCCCGCCTGTACGAGGGCGGGCGGCCCGGTGACCTGGGCACCACGGCGCTGGTGCACGAGAGTTTTCTGCGCCTGGCGCCGGCGGCGCGGCTGCAACTGGAGAACCGCCGCCACTTCTTCGTGCTGGTGTCGCGGGCGATGCGGCTGATCGTCATCGACGAGTTGCGCAGCGCCCATGCAGCCCGCCGCGGCGGCGACGCCTTGCACGTGGAGCTGACGGCCGCCGAGCTGCCGGCACCCACGGTGGGCGACAGCGTGCAGGCGCTGCACCAGGCCTTGCTGGAGCTGGAACGTTTCGACCCCGCCGCGGCCGAGGTGGCCGACATGCGCTGGTTCGGCGGCTTCAGCGAAGCCGAGATTGCCGCAACGCAGGGCGTCACCGAGCGCACCGTGCGCCGGCGCTGGGACAAGGCGCGCGCCTTCCTGCACACCGCATTGGCTGAAGACGGGGCTGCGGCACCGGGCGTTTGAAGGCCCGGCACCGCAGCGCCGCTCAAAGCACGGGGCCGGCGGCGGCCGCCGCGTGCGTCTTCGAGGCCATGGCGTCAGCAGCCAGCGTGGCCGCTGCCCTCTCGGGATCGGCCCGCACATGCAGGCCGGCCGCGATGACCAGGTTGACGGCGACGGCGGCGACAAACGCCAGGCTTCCGACGCGAAACGATGTGAACATGGTGCAGCTCCTGGTTGACGGGTGCAAAGGCACCCGTCAACGCATTCGCAGGCGTCGGTTGAAAGCGGACAGGGGCGCGGCCTGCGGCCTACCGGCCAGGCCATGGGCGGCCTCTCAAGACCGGCTTGTCAGCGGTGGTTGTCGGCGCCGCAGGAAGCCTGCGATGCGGCCTGTTCAGCCTGTGCTTCGGGCTGCAGATGTAGGCCTCTTGCCCAGCCCGCTCATGTGTTTGCGCCGTCTTTCGTGCCCGGCAGCCTGCGGCCGAGTTCGTTGGCGGCATCGGTCAGCGCCGCATCCAGCGCGGCCAGGCACAGTGTGTTGAAGTGGCTGCCGGCTGCTGACTTCATGAAAGCGACATAGGCCTGCAGCTGCGGCTGCGGCAGCTCGGCGTAGGCCTTGGCAAACCCGGCCAGGGACAAGCCAGAGATCATTTGCAGCAACTGTGGCCGCTGGGCCTGCAGCAAGGCCTGGAACTCGGCTTCCGAAACAGTGGGCTCACTGGGCATCGCGCTGGCGGCGCCACGCTGCGCTGCGATTGCCGTGTTGATGGCGATTTGTGTCAGCGCCTCGGCGGCCTGGCTGGCCACCAGCAGTTGATCCAGCAACTCGCGGCGTTCCGCCGGCAGCTTGGCCAGCAACGATGCGCCTTGTGCCATGAGGGTTTGCGGGTCGGTTTCGTCCTTGGAGGCCGCTTCTTCCAGCCTGGTCACAGCCTGCCCGACGGGTGAGTCGAACCACCGTTCCAGCATCGCCACATGCGCGGGGTTCAGTTTCTGGGCAACGGAGTCTGCGACGGCCCTGCGCAACCTGTCCGCGGCATAGGCCTGGCCTATGACCCCCACAACACGCGCTCGCTCCGTCTCGCTGGGCGTGCCATCGGACTGGGCGATTTCCTGCGCAAAGGCGGCTTGCGCCTGGGCCGCGATGTCGGACAGCTGTTCCCACAGGCCGGACTTGCGCAGCAGCGTTTCCGCCGTGCTTTGGGGCACCTGGGCCTGCACGGCGGCCGGGCCCAGGAAGGCCACTGCCAGCAGCAAGCCTTGCAGGAACTTGATCATGGGGCGCTCCCTGTGACGGCCGCTGCGCAGGCGGCGCGTGGCCGGGATGGTAGCGCGCGGTACGGCAGAATCTTGAACCGCCGACCTCGCCATGCAAGCCACCATCAACGTTCGCCGTGCCGAAGAACGCGATGCCGCAGCGCTGCTGGCTTTGCGTACACAGGTCTTCGAAGAGACGGCGTTCATGCTGTGGGAGCCCGGCGAGTTCCTGGACACCGAAGCCGACGAGCGCAGCCGCATCGCGCGCTTCAACGGCCAGCCTAATTCGCTGTGCCTTGTGGCCGAAGACCAGGGCCGGCTTGTCGGCTTTCTCAACGCGGTGGGTGGTCAAGTCCGGCGGCAACGCCACTGCACCAGCCTGGGCCTGGCTGTTGCCCGCTCTTGCTGGGGGCAAGGTGTTGCCAGCACCTTGCTGGCCCACCTCCTGGCCTGGGCGCGTGGCGCCGGTGTCACGCGGGTGGACCTGACCGTGCACACCACCAACATCAGAGCGATCAACGTTTACCTGCGCGCGGGCTTTCAGGTCGAAGGCGTGCGCCGCCGCTCGCTGTGGGTGGCCGGGGGCTACGTTGATGAGTACCTGATGGCTGCCCTCAGCGACGCTTAGGCGCTCACGCCAAGCCCTGGTGCAAGGGGCTGTACGAGCCGGTTCCCGCTTGAAGGGTGCGGCGGGTCGTGGTCTTCAGTGACCGACGGCACCCTGTTGCACAGCCTGCCGTCGCAGCCGCCGCCACACCCGCCACCCCAGCAGCGCGGCCACGATGGCGGCGTAGACACTCCACTCGCCGAAGTCGTTCTTGCCTGCCCGCATCCAGAAGAAGTGCAGCAGCGCCAGCAAGGCCACCGCGTACACCGCGCGGTGCAGGGCCTGCCAGCGGGCGGGGCCCAGGGCCTTGATGGCGCGGTTGAACGAGGTGGCCGCCAGCGGCAGCATCAGCAGCAGGGCTGCCGTGCCCACCAGGATGAAAGGGCGCTTGGGGATGTCGGCCACGATGGCCGCCAGGCCCAGCCCCATGTCCAGCCAGGCGTAGGCTGCGAAGTGCAGGCAGGCGTAGAAAAAGGTGAACAGGCCCAGCATGCGCCGAAAGCGCGCCAGCGCATGCCAGCCGCTGGCCTGGCGCAGCGGCGTCACGGCCAGCGTCAGGCACAGCAGGCGCAGGGCCCATTCGCCGCTGCCGCGTATCAGCGCCTCGGCCGGGTTGGGCCCCAGGGTGCCCGCCACGGCGCCCCACAGCAGTTGCGCCAGCGGCAACAGCAGCAGCGCGAACAACAGCGGCTTGCTGCCGCGCCCCAGCAGCCAGCGGTTGATGGCGGCCGACGGGCGACGCGGCGGGGGTGCAGGCGGCGGCGCGAGCCCTCCCATAGCGTTAACAGGCCCTAGTAGTGCCGGCGCAAATCCATGCCGGCGTACAGCTGCCCCACCTGGGGCTCGTAGCCGTTGAACATCAGCGTGGCACGCTTCTTGGCGAACAGCCCGTCCTCGCCTATGCGGCGCTCGGTGGCCTGGCTCCAGCGCGGGTGGTCCACCTGCGGGTTGACGTTGGAATAGAAGCCGTACTCGCGCGGCGCGGCCTGTTCCCAGCTGCTGCGCGGCTGCTTTTCAACAAAACGGATCTTGACCAGGCTCTTGCCGCTCTTGAAGCCGTACTTCCAGGGCACCACCAGGCGCAGCGGCGCGCCGTTCTGCTTGGGCAACTGCTGGCCGTACATGCCAAAGGCCAGCAGCGTCAGCGGGTGCAGGGCCTCGTCCATGCGCAGGCCTTCCAGGTAGGGCCAGTCCAGCACGCTGGAGCGCAGGCCGGGCATCTGCGCGCGGTCGGCCAGGGTCACGAACTCGACGAACTTGGCGTTGCCGGTGGGCTGCACCTGGCTGATCAGCGCCGAGAGCGAATAACCCACCCACGGGATGACCATGCTCCAGCCTTCCACGCAGCGCAGGCGGTAGATGCGCTCTTCCATGGGCGCCAGCTTCAGCAGCTGGTCCATGTCCAGGGTGCCGGGCTTGTGCACCTCGCCTTCTATGGCCACCGTCCAGGGGTGGGTCTGCAGGCGGTGCGCGTTGGCGGCGGGGTCGCCCTTGTCGGTGCCGAACTCGTAGAAGTTGTTGTAGCTGCTGGCGTCCTTGAAGGAGGTGGGCTTGTCGGCGGCCACAGCGCCGGGCACGGTGCTGCGCGTGCCGGGCAGCGGCAGGCTGTCGGCGCGCTGGGCCCAGCCGACCGTGGCGGCCGGCAGCAGGGCGGCGGCACCCAGGCCTTGCAGCAGCGTGCGGCGGCGCAGGCGCGCCTGCCGGGCCTGCTGGTACAGGCCCTGCGGCGTGATCTCCGACGCCAGCGGGTGCAAGAACCCGCGGTCTTTCGGGCTGGGCATGGGCGGCTCCTCAATCGGCTAGCGCAGTTGAGACTGTGCCAGGCCCGCCGAAGTTCAGCCGCCGGGCTTGTGGCGCCTACAGCTCGCCGTAGCTGTGCAGGCCCGACAGGAACATGTTCACGCCCAGGAAGGCAAAGCTGGTCACCGCCAGGCCCACCAGCGCCCACCAGGCGCTGACGGTGCCGCGCAGGCCCTTCATCAGGCGCATGTGCAGCCAGGCGGCGTAGTTCAGCCACACGATCAGGGCCCAGGTTTCCTTCGGGTCCCAGCTCCAGTAGCCGCCCCAGGCCTCGGCGGCCCAGAAGGCACCCAGGATGGTGGCGATGGTGAAAAACGCAAAGCCCACCGCGATGGCGCGGTACATCACGTCGTCCAGCACCTCGAAGCTGGGCAGGCGCGGCGCGATGCGGCCACGCAGCGCGATGATGCCGGCCACCAGCAGCGCGCTGACGCCGAAGTAGATGAACCAGTAGCTGCCGCCGCCGGCGTCGCGGCGGAAGACCAGCGGCTCGAAGCACAGCACCACGCCCAGCAGCCACAGCGGGGCCAGCTTCCACCAGCGCGTCTCGGCGGCCTGCTGCTTGATCAGGTAGGCAAAGGCCACCATGGCCGCGATGGCGAAGGTACCGTAGCCCACGAAGTTGGCCGGCACGTGCAGCTTCATCCACCAGCTTTGCAGCGCGGGCACCAGCGGCTGTATCTCGTGTGCCTCGCGCACCAGCGTGTACCACAGCAGGAAGCCCACCGAGGCGCTGACGATGAGCATGGCAAACGCGCCCAGCGCACGCGTCTTGTAGTGCTGCTCGTAGTACAGGTAGAACAGCGCCGTCATCCAGGCGAACAGCACGAACACTTCGTACAGGTTGGACACCGGGATGTGGCCGATGTCGGGCCCGATCTGGTGGCTCTCGTACCAGCGCACCAGGGTGCCGATCAGCGCCATCACCACCGCGGCCCAGGCCAGGCCCGTGCCTATGCGCAGCGCGGTGTTGTCGGCGGTGGCGGCGTCGCCCGGGCGGCGTGCGAACAGGCCTATCCAGTAAAAGGCCGTGCTCATGAAGAACAGCAGGCTCATCCACAGGATGGCGCTCTGGCTGGACAGGAAGTACTTGAGCAGGAAGACGTTGTCGCCGGCGGCCAGGTCGGCGCCGAAGTCGTCGGTGGTGCGCGCGTACAGCGCAATGGCCAGCAGCACCGCCGCACCCACGCCCAGCGACAGCGTGCGCAGCGGCCGCCAGAACCAGCCCAGAGCGATGAGCGAAGGCACCGAGCCGACCAGGATCCAGTGCTCGTACACGTCCATGGACGCGCTGTAGCGCTGGAAGGCGTAGCCGGCGCCGGCCACGATGAGCAGCGCAAACACCCAGTCGTAGACGCCGAGCCGCGTCAGCGGGTTGGGGTTGCGGCGGTCGCCCAGCTCGCTGGCCAGCGTGGTGGTGTTCATGTCGTCTCCTTCAGCAGCCGGGCTTTGAGGCGGTCGAACTCGGCGTCGGCGTCCAGTGTGCGGCGGGTGCTGGACAGCGCGGTGCTCACATGGGTGCCGCCCCGGCCGTCGTCCTGCAGCCACACCCACAGCCGGCGGTCGCGAACGTACAGCATCACGAACACCCCCACGATGAGCAGCACCGAGCCCAGGTAGACCAGGTTCTTGCCCGGCGCACGCGCCACCTGGAACACGCTGGCCTGCACCTGCGTGAAGTCGGCCAGCTGCATCAGCAGCGGGGCGGGGTAGAAGAAGCTGTCCGACAGCGAGGTGACGGCGTGGGTCATGAAACGCTGGGTCTCTTCGTCGCCCGCCAGCGGCGCCAGGCCTTCGCCCTCGCGCGCGGCGTTCATCAGCTCGAACAAGGCGCCGTTGAGCACGCGCAGCAGCACCTCGGACATGCGCAGGCGGTCGTGCTCGGGGATGGCGGTTTCCATGAAGTCGGCCAGCGCCTGCAGGCCCCCACCACCTACGCCGTCGGCCACCGCGGCGGGCGGCGGCGGGCGGCCGCTGGGTTCGGCGCCGGCAAACAGGCCCAGCGTGCGCCGGGCGGTGGCGGCCAGCTGGTCGCGCAGCTCGGGGCGGTCTGAGGGCGTGGCCAGCACCGCGTAGCGGCGTGCCGCCACGTCGCGCAGCGCCGGGTCGTCCAGCGCGCGCTTCAGGCGCAGCCAGCCGTCCAGCGAACCCTGGTCGTCGGCCGGCAGGCGCAGGTAGCGGAACTCCTCCTGCGGCGTGGCGCGCACGCCGGCCAGGTAGACCAGGCCGCCGTCCAGCATCACCGGCGCCATGTAGTTGTGGTACTCGCGGGCCTGGCCGGCGGCGTCGCGCAGCCGGTAGGTTACCGAGGGCCCCACGTTGCGCAGCTCGCGCTGCTCCACCGTGCGTATGCCGCTGCCCAGGCGCTGCTGCAGCGAGTTGACCAGGTCCACACGCCGCGGGTCGACGCCGGCGCTGGCACCGCCGCTGCCGGCACCCTGCACGGCGCCCAGGTTCTCGACGTTGATGACGCGCAGCTGGGCAAACTCCAGCGTCACCTTCTTCTCGCCGGCGCTGCTGTTGGACACCAGCTCGGTGCTGCCGCCAATCTGGCCTTCGACCTCGAAGCTCTGCCCGCCGGCGGCCAGCGGCAGCGCGCGCAGCTTCACGCGCGAGCCGCCGTCGTCGAACGAGCTCTGGTAGATGGCCACGCCGCGGTGGAAGGCGGGCTTGTTGACCTCCACGCGGTGCTCGATCTGCTCGCCGGTGGCGTGGTCGTGCACCACGATCTCGCTGGCAAACAGCTTGGGCATGCCGGTGACGTGGTACTCGACGATGAAGCGCTTGAGCTCCACGTCGAAGGGCAGGTCCTGCAGCACCACGCCGTTGGGCATGGTCAGCACCGCCACGCCGGCGCGCGCGCCTTCAGGTACGAACAGGTTGCCGCGGAAGGTGGGGTTGTTCACCGACAGGCGGTGCTCGGGCGGCACGTCCTGTATCAGCCCGCCGCCGCCGAAGCTGCTCTTGCCCAGCAGCGCCATCTGCGCACGCACCACCAGGTCGCCGTCGGACAGGCCGCCCAGGCAGATCAGCACGATGGACGAGTGCGCCGCCAGGTAGCCGATCTTGTTGGCGCGGCCCTTGCGCGCGGCGAACATCACACCGCCGTCGCGCTCTTGAATGCGCGCCGTCCAGCCGGCGGTCTGCAGGGTTTCGGCGACGTGGCGGCGGGCCTGCGCGGGGCTGTCGGCCAATGCCGCCTCGCCGCGGTGGTGAAAGGCCTTGAGCGACTGCGCGCGCAGGCCTTCCTTGTACTGGCGCAGGTCGGTCAGTATCTTGGGCGTGTTGCGCACGATGCACAGCGTGGTGCTGACCACCAGAAACGCCAGGATCAGCAGAAACCACGGCGCGCTGTACACGGTGTACAGCTGCGCGCTGCCGAACACGTCGGCCCAGAACGGGCCGAACTGGTTGACGTAGTTGGTCAGCGGCTCGTTCTGCTTGACCACGGTGCCAATGACCGAGGCGATGCAGATCAGCGTCAGCAGCGAGATTGCAAAACGCATCGAGCTCAGCAGCTCGACAGATTCGCGCAGCCAGCGCGAGCCGACGGCGACCTCGACGCCGGAGGTGGAGACGCTCATGGCCGGATTATCGGCGCCCTGGATCAACCGCTGAACTCAAGGGCCCAGCCGGGCGCGCTGCGCCACGGCAACAGCTGTTACCGCAGGCCCGCGACGAAGTCGGCCACCGCCTTGATCTCGCGGTCGCTCATCTTGTCGGCGATGGTGGTCATCTGCGGGTTGTTGCCGCGCTCGCCGGAGCGGAACTGCAGCAACTGCTGCTCGGTGTAGTCGGCGTGCTGGCCGCCTATGCGCGGGTACAGCGCCGGCAGGCCGGCGCCATTGGGGCTGTGGCAGGCGGCGCAGGCCGGCACACCCTTGTTCATGATGCCGCCGCGCCAGATCTGCTCGCCCAGCAGCACGCTGTCCTTGTTGCGCGCCACGCCGTTGACCGGCTTCTTGGAGGCGTAGAACGCGGCGACGTGGCGCATGTCGTCGTCCGACAGCGTGGCGGCAAAGCCGGCCATCACGGCGCTCTTGCGCTTGCCGTTCTTGAACTCCTGCAGCTGCTTGACCAGGTACTCCGGGTGCTGGCCCTGCAGGATGGGGTTGGCGGCCACGCCGCGGGTGCCGTCGGCCGTGTGGCAGGCCACGCAGGTGGCGGCCAGCTGCTGGCCCTTGGCCAGGTCGGGCTTGAACGGCGCGTCGCCGCTGGCGGCAAAGGCCGGCACGGCGGCGGCCAGCACCAGCATGGCGGCTGCGGTGCAGGCGGTGCGGGCGGCACGAAGGGTGCGCAAGGACGGCAGGGCGGGCGCGTGGAGCGACATCATTCGTCTGGTGCCTCGGGCAGGTCTCTGAAAGGGGCGGCGTGCGCGGCAAGCGGGCACGGCGGGGCCAAAACCCGTCGATTTTACAATGTGTCATGACAACCGCTCCTGCGCGCCCGGCCGCGGCGCCGCGCGCCCCTTCCAGCCCGGCTTCCGGCCCGGCCTCCAAGCAGCGAGAAACCCCCGCTGCGCGCGAGGCCCTGGCCTGGGCCCACGGGGCCCGCTTCCTCACCACCGCGAGCAAGCTGGACCAGCTGCCCGGTGGCGAACTGCCCGAGATCGCCTTCGTGGGCCGCAGCAACGCCGGCAAGTCCACGGCCATCAACACGCTGGCACAGCAAAAGCGCCTGGCGTTTGCCTCGCGCACGCCGGGACGCACCCAGCACATCAACCTGTTCGCCGTAGGCCCCAAGGACGCGCCCGACGCGCTGCTGGCCGACCTGCCCGGCTACGGCTACGCCGCGGTGGACCGCGGCGCCAAGCTGCGCTGGCAGCAGGTGATGGCCGAGTACCTGCAGTGGCGGCGCCCGCTGCACGGCGTGGTGCTGATGGTGGACGCCCGCCTGGGGTTCACCGACCTGGACCAGCGCCTGCTGGCGCTGGTGGCGCCGCGCATCACCACCGGCGAGGTGCGCCTGCTGGTGCTGCTGACCAAGGCCGACAAGCTCAACCGGCGCGAGGCCACCGAGGCCTTGCGCACCGCACAGGCGCAGCTGGCGCCGCTGGCCGGCGACGGCGAGGACAGCCCGGCCGATGTGGGCGTGGCCTTGTTCTCGGCGCTCAAGCGCCAGGGCGTGGCCGACGTGGCCGAGCTGCTGCACGGCTGGCGCCAGGGAGCGAAGGGCGCGCAGGCAGGGCAGGAGCCGCAAGCGGCTCCCTGAGTGCGCCCTGATGCGG
Organism: Burkholderiaceae bacterium; assembly: GCA_037190565.1. Lineage (GTDB taxonomy): Bacteria > Pseudomonadota > Gammaproteobacteria > Burkholderiales > Burkholderiaceae_C > Rubrivivax. Next base: position 440,888 of record JBBCJV010000015.1, on the reverse strand, counting down.
TTGTTCGACATCACACTGCCGCACGGCATCACGCTGGCGTGCCGTGCCAACGCCCCAGCGACATCGCAGGTGCGGGTGCTGCTGCTGCACGGCTTTCCGGAAGCCGCCTTCGTGTGGGACGAGGTGTTGCAGGCCCTGGCGCCGGACACCCCGGCGCTGGCGCCCAACCTGCGCGGCTACCCGGGCTCGTCGGCGCCGGCGGACACCGCGGCTTACCGCGCCAAGCCGCTGGTGGCCGACATCGCGGCGCTGATCGAAACCCTGGGCGCGCCGCTGGACCTGCTGGTGGCGCACGACTGGGGCGGCGCCCTGGCCTGGAACCTGGCGGCGCAGCGGCCGGAGCTGCTGCGCAGGCTGCTGATCCTGAACTCACCGCACCCCGCGGCGTTTGTGCGCGAGCTGCGCAACAGCGAAGCGCAGCAACGCGCCAGCGCCTACATGAACTTCTTGTGCCGCGACGACGCGGCGCAGTTCCTGGCCGAAGGCGACTTCGCGCGCCTGTGGCCCTTTTTCGGCGAAGCTGCCTGGTTGACCGACGTGCTGCGTGAGCAGTACCGCCAAGCCTGGCGCGCCGGCCTGCAAGGCCCGCTGAACTACTACCGCGCCTCGCCCCTGCGCCCCGCCACCGACGCCGCGGCCGACCCGCTGGCCACGCTGCTGCTGCCTGACGAAGCCGTCACAGTGCGCGTGCCCACCACCGTGTTGTGGGGCGAGCAGGACATCGCGCTGCGCCCCGGCCTGCTGGACGGCCTGGACCGCTGGGTGCCGCAACTGGAGGTCGTGCGCGTGCCCGAGGCCTCGCACTGGATAGCGCACGAACAGCCCGCGCTGGTGGTCGCCACCATACGCCGCCTGCTGGCGTCAGCGCCTTGACTGACGCTGACCAGCCGGCGCCAGCCCAGCCCCGGCACGGATCCGGCTTCGCCGGTCCGTAGCCGGCGGCCCCCTCGGGGGCGGCGACCGGGAGGGAGCCTGGGGGCGAGCGTTATGCGGCAGCGCCGCGCGCGACCTCGTGTTCCACGCGCAGTGCCGCGCTGCCCACGATGGAACGCTGCTTCAGGCTCTTCATCAGCCCCTGCTCGCGCATCAGCAGCAGGGCGCCGCGGCGCACGGCCCAGGTGGCATCGGAAGCGCCGTCGCCCAGCAGCCAGACCTCGCGCCGCTCACCCGGCCACAGCAGCTGGGCATGCACCCAGCGGCCTTGCAGGAACACACGCAGCCAGTCGCCGGGTTGCAGGTCGTCCAGCCACTGGTCCACGCTGGCCGGTGCGGCGTGGTCGGTGGCTTGTTCGGGGATCAGCGCGGCGGGCACAGTGTCCATCTGCGGCACGTCCAGCATGCCGTGCAGCGTGGACGGCACGGCTGCGCCGCCGGCCGCGAGCTTGTCTTCCAGCTTCTGCAGCGCGCCCACGTGGCTGGCCACCGCCGTCAGCCGGCGCGCCAGGCGCTGGCGCAGGAAGTTGTCCAGCCGCTCGTTGGCCCACTTGTACAGGCCGGTGCTCTGCTCCGGCTCGCTGGCCAGCTGGTCTATGGTGGCCTGGGTGATCTTCAGCAGCCGCACCCGCTCGGGGTCTTGCGGGTCCGGGGCCATCTCGGCCTCGTAGGCCAGGCGGTTGACGAGGCGCCACAGCGGGTGCTTGGCCTGGTCCATCATGCCGGCGTCGCGCAGCGTCAGCCGCATGGCCGGGCCGTGCAGGCGCGAGATCAGCAGCGCCACGTCGGCCGGCACCCGGTCGTCGTGCTGCATGGCGTCGAACAGGCGGCTGACCAGTTCGATGCTCTGCCGGTCGGCCCGGTTGCTGGTGTGGCGGGCGATGTCGGTCCAGCGCTCGCGCAGGCGGCTGTTGTCCGGCGGCAGCTGGCCATCGTAGCTCAGGCGCGAGTCCAGCGGGGCCGGCATGGTCTCGCGCATGCGGTGCAGGTCGGGCGAGAACGTGGTGTCGCCCGGCCGGCCGCCGCGCCGCGAGCCGGCCGGCAGGATCATGGTGCGGTAGGACGCCGGCTCGAAGCCCATGCCTTCCAGCCGCGAACAAGAAGCGGCGTAGCTGCGGCGCAGCAGCTGCGCCAGCGACGACGAGGCGTGGCGCAAAAAGGTGACGCGGTGGCCGCGCGACAGCGGCAGCGCCTGCGCCGCGGCCCACACCGCGCGCGCCCAGGTGTCGGGGCGGAAGGGGTTGTGGTCGCGTGCCACGTCCAGGTCGCCCACCAGCGCCGAGACAAAGGCCTGCAGCTCGCGCACCTCGAACTCGGCGGTGCTCTTGACCTCCTCAATCATGTGCGAGAGCTCGACGTCCAGCGCCACCTCGTCTTCGTCCACCAGGGCCAGCGCCACCGCCTTGGGCGGCGCCTTGTGCGCGGCCAGCGCGGTGGGCTGCTGCGCCAGCTCGATCTGCACCTGTTCCTGCAGCGACTGCAAGAAGGCATCGGCCAGCCGCGTGCGGTGCTGCAGCAGGGCCTGCATCAGGTCGCCTATGGCCGAGCGCTGGGCCGGCGGCAGCGAGGGCAGGGCCTTGCGCACATGGTCCAGCGTGCCTTCGACCAGCTGGTCGAACAGCAGCGGCGCGCGCAGCAGTTCGTCCTCGACAAACTGCTGCATGGCCGGGGTGAGCTTGGCGGCGGGCGTGGGAGCAGGCATGACGCGCCGATTCTGCGGTGCCGGCGGCGACGCCCATCGTGGAAAAAGACGGCTTCTTGACCTGTATGTCGCCAGATGGCACCGGACTACCGCCCACTGACTGCGCTGTTCGGTGCCGGGTGTCGGCGCCGTTCAGGCGTTTGGGCCCCCCGAGAAAACCAGCGGGCCGAACGACTGGCCGGTCGCTAAGCTGCTTGCAAAGCGGGATCGTCGGAGGCGAGGGGTGTCTGGCATATCGACTTGGCTTGTCGGGCGGGTTGGCGTTTGCCTGCTTGCCCTACTTCTGGCGGCCTGCGGAGGCGGTGCCGACCCGGCGGGCAGGACGCAAGGCCCGCCGGCACAGCCCGATCCCCCGGCGTCGAACGCAGCGCCCGTGGCAGGGCGCCTGGTTCAGTTGTCGTCCGCTGCGTCGGGCCAGTTGGTTGCCAGCTGGTTGCCTGCCACCGATGACTCGACGCCCAGCGCCGAGCTGTCCTACGAACTGCACGCATCGACCGAAGCCGGGTTCGCCCCCAGCGCGTCGACATTGCTCTTCTCCGAGGTGGGCGCCACGGCCGCTACCGTCTCCGGCCTGACGGGCGGCGTTCGGTACACCGTGCGCGTGGCAGCCGTCGACGCGCAGGGCGCGCGGGGGGTCAGCGAGGCGCTCCAGATATTCATCTCCGACACCGACCCTGCACAGCCGACACCGAATGGCCTGGTGATGCTCGAGCCGGGCCGCATCATCGCGGTTGACGCCACGAGCCTCACGATAGCAGCCGGCGGGCCGGTGCCAGCGATAGGGCAGTACCTGTTGAGCACCGAAGGGGAGGGGTTGCTGCGCAAGGTCGCGGGGGTGTCGAACTCGCAGTCCGGGACCGTGGTCGCGACGCAGTTCGCGTCCCTGGCCGAAGTGGCGCGCGACGTGCGCATCGCGACCACGCTCGTCCTGCCGCCGTCGCCCAGCGTCACCGGGCAGGCGGTGCCACCGGGGGCCGGGCTTCAGGCGGCCCACGGCGAAGGGCGAGACGAGTATCGCTGGCTTTCGTCGCAGTTCATGCTGTCGTATCCGGCTGCGACTGAACGGGCTGGCACCAAACGCGTTCTCGAAGCCAACATCTCCGTCAGTTCAAGCGAGGCCGAGGGAGGCTTTGGCCGCTGGACGCGCTGGGCCGCACCGCAGGACGTGGCCATCCTCACGGGCACGACGGGGCGTCTCGAACTGCGCTCGACCGTTGTTGACGACGACCTCACCCAAGCCGCGGTTCCGCAGCGCATCCCGACGGCCATTTGTCGCGTCGAGCTGTACGACAACCCGCTGCCGGCGGCCATCCGCGTGGCGACGCGCCAGGCGCTGTCCGTTCAGGATGTGATGACGCCGACGGGCCTGTTCCAGGCCACCCGGCAAGCCCTGGATGTGCTGACCCTGGACATGACGGCCGTGGCTGCCCGCGCCGAGCCCTACATCGTCGGCGTGCGCCTGTACGTGGACGAGGCGCAGAACCGCTGCGCCGAGGTCGCGGGACGCGGGCTCCTTGGCTGGAAGGAAGTTCTGGACGTCCAGGTCAAGGTGTTGGTCGCCTCGACCGCCGGCTTCCCGCAGGTGGAAAGGCGGGCCTTGCGCTTCGAAGGCGGTCTCTCGGTCGAGAACAACCTGAAGGTCGACTTCGTGCCGGCGTTTGAGGCCGTTGCGGACATACGTGGCTACAAGCTGGATCGCGCGCACTTTGAAGTCAAGGGCCGTGCGGAACTGGAGCACGTGCTGCGCGTGACCGCCACCGGCGCGGCGACGCTGGACAAGACGCTGCCGGCCATCTCGGAGAGGCGGTTCGTGCATCTGCTGCCCACGACCCCGCCCGTTGTGGTCTCGGGCACCTTCTCGGCCGACTTGCGGGTCCAGGGCCGGGTCGATGGCCGCCTGACGGCCACGCAGACGGCCCGCCTGGCCATCGAAGGGCTGAGCTACGGCTTCGTGTACGACAGCGGTAACTGGACAACGATCGCGTCGGCCCGGCCGACGCATTCGCTGACGCTCAGCGGCGAAGGCGACGCCGAAGCCCGGCTGACGTTGACGCTGCTGCCCAAGTTCACCCTGAAGATCTACGAGACGGTGGGCGCACGGCTGGCGCTTGCACCGTCGATGACGGCGCAAGCCGGCATGCACGGTCAGGTGGTGCGTGGTGTCGTCGATGGCGCTACATACGCCGACAACGACTACTGGCTGACCAAGGGCCACTTGTCGGTGGGGGTGGACGCCTACCTGATGGGCGACCTGACGGTGCTGGACCACACCCTGCTGGCCTGGCCCAGCGGGGCCGACCCGTCCAATCTGGACAGCTTCCGCAAGCTCACGCTGGTAGGCGCCACGCCGGTCATCGGCCTGCCGGCCCTGTCGGCGACGGCCGATGTCCAAAGGCGAAACGCTGAAGACAGCCGCGCGTTCTTGTTCCGCGGCGCTTTCACCGAGGTGCCGAATCCGCTCCAGGCCACGTTCGGCGGACCCGACACCTTCTTGCGCTTCGTTGCCTGGACGGCCCCGACGGTGATTGCAGCGGACGACACGGGCTACCAGTTGCTGGCGCCGCCGCCGGACGCCAAGCCGGGCGACTTCTGGATCGCGTTCACCAAGCCAGGCACCTACGTCGTGCGGCTCAGCGGCTACAGCGCACTGGGCGCTTGGGCGCGGCAGGTGGTGGAGACGACGCTGGTGCTGACTGACCACAACCACAACGGCATCATCGACCAGTGGGAGGCGAAGTACGGACTGACGGGCGACGCTCAGGCTATGGCGCAGGCCGATCCCGACGGGGACGGATTGAGCAATCTAGAGGAGTTCCTGGTCGGCAGCGATCCGCACGTCCGGCCAGGGCCGGTGCCGACCATAAGGGTGGCCGTGGACGACGTCGGGCCGGTGACCGGCGAGGTGCCCCTGGGAGGTCGCACCGATGACCGCCGCCCGGTGCTGATAGGCAGCTTGAGTGAGGACTTGGCCCCCGGTCATGTGGTCCGCATCTACGATGGTTCCGTGCTGCTGCCGACGGTGGCGGTCACCCCGAGCTACCGCAGCTTCAGCTTCAGTGTGCCGCAGCCGCTGTCATACGGCACACATACCTTCCGTGCGGTCGTGATGGATGCCGAGGGTCGCACGCTCACCCGCGGTAAGGCCTGGTGGCTGATCGTCGCGGACGGACCGGTCGTGCAGATGGTGTCCAACGACCTGCATGACTGCGTGCTGACCGACGAGGGCGCCGTCAAGTGCTGGGGCTGGTCGCTGGGGGACGGTGGTGCGTATGAGAGCATCTATGGACCGGTGTCGTTCGAGCCGGTGATACCCACGGGGCTGGAGGCGGGTGTCGCATCGCTTTCCGCCGCACACTACAGGACCTGTGCCAACCTGGTGAATGGCGCGGTCAAGTGCTGGCCGGTCGACTGGCCAATGATGGGGTTCCCGCCACCCTACGGTCCGGTCCCCAATCTGCCGGTGGTACTGCCGTTCGCGAATGGCGAACCGGCGACACCGGTCTGGGACGGCCTGTGCACGACGAGCCGGGAGGGAGCGCTGAACTGCTACGGCGTGAACAACGTGGTGGCGCTGGCCGGTACCGGGGCGGCCTCCATCGATCGGTATGTGATGGGGCAGCCCAAGCCGCCGCCGGTGGCCGGGCTGAACGGCGGCGTGGTCTCGGTGGGGATAGGCCAGTATCACGCCTGCGCGCTGAAGGAGGCCGGCAGCGTGCTGTGCTGGGGGTCCGACGTGCATGGAGGCCTCGGCAAGGGGCCGTACGATGAGGCGACCGGCCCCTTGCAGGCCTTGCCGGTGACGCCCATCGGGCTGTCCGCCGAGGTGACTGCGCTGGCCGTGAGCCGCTACAGCAACTGCGTCCTGGTCGAGCAGCGTGTCAAGTGCTGGGGTGTCCTCGCCGGCACGCCACCGCAGGACGTGCCGGCGAGGCCATGGCATGACAGAGTGCATGTCGTGGTCGACGTGCCGACCGAGATTCCCGGGCTGCCTGACGACGTGGTGTCTATCGGCGTGGTCGACGTCGGCGGCTGTGCACTGACGTCCCGTGGAGGCGTCAAGTGCTGGGGGCTAGCCACGATCCTCGGAAACGGAAGCCAGTCCTCATCCTGGACGGCGGTGGATGTCACCGGGCTGACCGAAAGCGTGGTCCAGATCTCGATGGGTGCAGGCCGTGCCTGCGCATTGACCGCCACCGCTGCCGTCTTGTGCTGGGGCGATGTCCCCGGGCGCGCTTACCACACCACAGGAACCCCGCTGCTGGTGCAGCAGTTTCACAGGCGCCCATAAGGCGGGGAGTGGCCCGTACATTGGGCGCCCCTGACCGACGGGTGGGCAGGGCCTGGGCTTGTGCAGTGAGGAAGAAAAAGGGCCCGCGCCATCGTTCGGCGCGAGCCCTGTGCACGACCGGCGCCTGCAAGACCGCGTGCGCGGTCTTGCAGGCGGGACATCACATGTCCATGCCCATGCCGCCCATGCCACCCATGCCGCCGCCGCCGGGCATGGCGGGCGCTTCTTCCTTCGGCGCCTCGGCCACCATGGCTTCGGTCGTCAGGATCAGGCTGGCCACGGAAGCCGCGTTCTGCAGCGCGGTGCGGGTGACCTTGGTCGGGTCCAGGATGCCCAGCTCGATCAGGTCGCCGTAGCTGTCGTTGGCGGCGTTGTAGCCGTAGTTGCCCTTGCCTTCGAGCACCTTGTTGACCACCACGCTGGGTTCGCCACCGGCGTTGGCCACGATTTCGCGCAGCGGCTGCTCGATGGCGCGCAGCACGATCTTGATGCCGGCTTCCTGGTCGGGGTTGTCACCCTTGATGGTGCCGGCGGCCTGGCGGGCACGCAGCAGGGCCACGCCGCCACCGGCGACGATGCCTTCTTCCACCGCGGCACGCGTGGCGTGCAGGGCGTCTTCCACGCGGGCCTTCTTTTCCTTCATCTCGACTTCGGTGGCAGCACCGACGCGGATGACGGCGACGCCGCCGGCCAGCTTGGCCACGCGCTCTTGCAGCTTCTCGCGGTCGTAGTCGCTGGTGGCTTCCTCGATCTGCACGCGGATCTGCTTGACACGCGCTTCGATGTCGGCGGCGGCACCGGCGCCGTCGATGACAGTGGTGTTTTCCTTGGCCACTTCAACGCGCTTGGCACTGCCCAGGTCGGTCAGCGTGGCCTTCTCCAGCGTCAGGCCCACTTCCTCGGCGATGACCTTGCCGCCCGTCAGGATGGCGATGTCTTCCAGCATGGCCTTGCGGCGGTCGCCGAAGCCCGGTGCCTTGACGGCCACAACCTTCAGGATGCCGCGGATGGTGTTGACCACCAGCGTGGCCAGCGCTTCGCCGTCCACTTCCTCAGCGATGATCAGCAGCGGGCGGCCGCTCTTGGCCACGGCTTCCAGCACCGGCAGCAGTTCGCGGATGTTGCTGATCTTCTTGTCGTACAGCAGCACGAACGGGTTCTCGAGAACCGCGACCTGCTTGTCCGGGTTGTTGATGAAGTAGGGGCTAAGGTAGCCGCGGTCGAACTGCATGCCCTCGACGATGTCGAGCTCGTTGTCCAGGCTCTTGCCGTCTTCGACGGTGATCACGCCTTCCTTGCCCACCTTGTCCATGGCCTTGGCGATGATTTCGCCGATGGACTCGTCGCTGTTGGCGGAGATCGAGCCGACCTGGCTGATTTCCTTGCTGGTGGTGGTGGCCTTGGAAGCCTTCTTCAGCTGCTCGACCAGGGCGGCGACGGCCTTGTCGATGCCGCGCTTCAGGTCCATGGGGTTCAGGCCGGCGGCCACGTACTTGGAGCCTTCGCGCACGATGCCCTGGGCCAGCACGGTGGCGGTGGTGGTGCCGTCACCGGCGTTGTCGCTGGTCTTGGAAGCGACTTCCTTGACCATCTGCGCGCCCATGTTCATGAGCTTGTCTTTCAGCTCAATCTCCTTGGCGACCGAGACACCGTCCTTGGTGACGGTGGGGGCGCCGAAGCTGCGCTCCAGCACCACGTTGCGGCCCTTGGGGCCCAGGGTGACCTTGACCGCGTTGGCCAGGATGTTCACGCCTTCAACCAGGCGGGCGCGGGCTTCACCGCCGAAAACGACTTCTTTAGCTGCCATTTGTGTATATCTCCGAAATCAAGTGGATCCCAAGCCAAGGCCAGGCGCGGAGCCGGCTTTGCCGGGCCGCTGCCTGAGCCCCCTCGGGGGGTGGCGAGGATCGCGGCAGAGCCGCGACCACAGCCTGGGGGCCTCAGTTACTTCTCGACGACGGCGAACAGGTCGTCTTCCTTCATGACCAGCAGTTCGTCGCCGTCCACCTTGACCGTCTGGCCGCTGTACTTGCCGAACAGCACGCGGTCGCCGACCTTGATGTTCAGGGTGACGAAGTCACCCTTGTCGTTGCGCTTGCCCGGGCCCACGGCCAGCACTTCGCCCTGGTCGGGCTTCTCGGCGGCGTTGTCGGGGATCACGATGCCCGAGGCGGTCTTGGTCTCGTTTTCGAGGCGCTTGACGATCACGCGATCGTGCAGGGGACGCAGCTTCATTCCAGCTCCTGATGGGGTGCGAGTGATGATGATGGGCAGTCCGTAGGGCGCTTTATAAGTGTGAGCGCACGCTGACAAACTTCAACCCGCCGCCTGAACCGGCCGGGCCGGCTTGGAGGGCGGGTCGTTAGCACTCAATGTAGATGAGTGCTAGCAGAGCGATTATAGGGGCCGCCGCCGCGGCTTCAAGAGGGCACCCGCCCAGTCAGGCCTGCCCGCCGCCGGCCACCGGCAAACCGGCGGCGCGCCAGCGCAGCATGCCGCCGGCCAGGTTGGCCACTTCGGCAAAACCGGCGCGGGCCAGCAGCACCGCAGCCTGGGCCGAGCGCGCGCCGGAGCGGCACACGGCCACCACCGGGCGGCTGCGGTCCAGTTCGCCGGCGCGGGCGGCCAGTTCACCCAGGGGCAGCAGCCGTGCACCGTCTATGCGGCCCAGCGACTCGCTCCACTCGGCGGGTTCGCGCACGTCCAGCACCTGCACGCCCGTCTTTTCTGCGCCCAGGCGTTCGGCCAGCGCTTCGGGGTCGATTTCCCACACGCCGCCGAAGGTGTAGCGCAGCGGCGCCCAGGCCGGCTCGGCCGGCAGGCCGCCACCGCTGTCGGGCTGGCCGCAGCGCAGGTTGGCCGGCACCGCCACGTCGATGAGCCGCGGGTGCGCCAGCCCCAGGTGCTGCATGTAGCCGCGAAAGTCTTCCAGGCTGGCATCGCCGCCCAGCCGGGGGTTGAAGCGGCGCTCCTCGGCGACGCTGGTGGCCGTCAGGCCGCGGTAGTCGTGGCCGGGGTAGACCAGGCAGTTGTCGGGCAGCGTGAAGATGCGCTCGTGCACCGAGCGGTACAGCCGCTCGGCGCTGCCTTGCTGGAAGTCGGTGCGGCCGCAGCCGCGTATCAGCAGGGCGTCGCCGGTGAAGGCCAGGGACTGGTCGTCCAGCACCCAGGTGGTGCAGCCGTCGGTGTGGCCCGGGGTGGCGCGGGCGCGCAGGTGGCGGCCGCCGAAGGCCACGGTGTCGCCCTCGGCCACCTGGTGGTCGGCGCCTTGTGCGCCGCCTGCGGCAGGCACCACGATGGCACTGCCGCAGCGCTGGCGCATCAACCAGGCGGCGGTGACGTGGTCGGCGTGCACATGGGTTTCCAGCGTGGCCACCAGGCGCAGGCCCAGTTCATCCAGCAGCGCCAGGTCGCGCCGCGCCTGCTCGAACACGGTGTCTATCAGCAGCGCCTCGCCGCCGTCGGCCAGCAGGTAGGTGTAGGTCGACGAGATGGGGTCGAACAGCTGGCGAAAGACCAACATGGCGCGGCCGCCCGCCGTTCAGTGCGGGGCCGCGGGCGGCGCCGGGGTCTCGTCGTCGGTGGGTGCCTCGGCCGGCACGCGGAAACGTTCGCTGGCCCAGGCGCCCAGGTCCACGCTGCGGCAGCGCTCGCTGCAGAACGGCCGCCAGGGGTTGGACGGGTCGAACAGCGCCGGCTCGCCGCAACTGGGGCAGCTGACCTCGCGTGCGGGCTTGGCGGTCATGAACACAGCGCCAGCTCGAAGCTGGTGTCGCAGCCGGCGGGCCGCAGCCGGCCTTCGGGGTCGGGCCGCATGAAGCGCACCGAGACCAGCAGCCGGTGGCCGGTGATCTCGGGCACCAGGCCGCTGTCGCCGTCCACGCGTACCCGCAGCAGCTGGTACACGCGGCCGGCGGGCAGGCTTTGCTGGTATTGCCCGCCTGGGGCCGCCATGCGCTGCAGCGGGCCGCTGTTGCGCAGCAGGCCCAGCAGCACGTCCAGCGCCAGGCCCAGGGGCGCCAGCGTGTGGGTCCAGCCCAGCAGGTCGCTGCGGCGGTTCTCGGGCGGGTGTTGCTGCCAGGCGTAGTAGCCCGGCAGGTCGAACTCGCAGGTGCCGCCGGGGATGCTGATGCGGCTGCGTATGCTCATCAGCCACTCGTTGCCGGTCAGCGACTGACCGGCCTTGCCCTGCAGCTGGTTCAGGCCGGCGTAGGCCGCTTCGATGTGGCCCACGGCCTCGTCGAGCGCGGCTTCGGAGATGCTGGGGTGGCCGCGGTACCCCTCGAACTGCGCGCGGTGGCGTTCCAGTTCCTTGAGAAGGTCGCTCTTCAGGTCGGCGCGCGAGGCGACGTCCATGATCTCGAACAGCGTGGCCAGCGCAAAGTGGTGGTCCACGGCGGCATCGCGCGCGATCAGCAGGCCCAGGCGCTCGAACAGATGTTCGAGCCGGAGCATCGTGCGGATGCCCTCGTTGAACGGGTACTCGTAGAGGACCAAGGCGGCTGGCGTCGCGGCGAACGGGTGCGGCACGGGGGTGCCACGGTGTTCGTGCATTGTTCCACAGCCCCTGCGCGGGGCCTTGCCGGGCCTACAGGCTGTGGTGGCGGGTGTTGTTGCCCGCCCAGCTTTGCCACAGCGCACGCACCTGCTGGGCCAGTTGTTCCGGCGTGATGCCGTCGTTGTGGATCACCGCGTCGGCGATGGCACGGCGTTGTGCCCGCGTGGCCTGCTGCGCGATGACGCGGCGGGCTGTCTCGGCGTCCCAGCCGGGGCGGGCGGCGACACGCGCCACCTGCGTGGCTTCTTCGCAGTCCACCACCAGCACGCGCTGCACACGCTGCCGCCAGTGGGTTGATTCGGTCAGCAGCGGCACGTCGAAGACCACCGTCTGCGTGCCGGCGGCCGCAGCCTGGCGCTGGGCTTCTTCGCCTATCAGCGGGTGCAGGATGGCCTGCAGGCGTTCGCGCACTGCCGGGTCGGCAAAGGCCCGCTGGCGCATGTGCTCGCGGTCCAGCGCGCCTTCGGGGGTGAGGGCCTGTGCACCGAAGGCCTGGGCCAGCGCCGGTATCGCGGCGCCACCGGCGACCGTGAGCGAACGGGCGATGGCGTCGGTGTCCACCAGCACGGCGCCGCACTCGACCAGGGTGCGCGCCACGGTGCTCTTGCCGCTGCCTATGCCTCCGGTCAAGCCGATATGCTTGACGAGGACGTTGCCGGCGGCCGGCGTGTTCACCAACCGATCCAGCCCAGCACCTCGGGCAGGCCCACCAGCATGACGACCAGCGCCCCGCCGATCAGGAAGGGGCCGAAGGGCACGAAGCGGCCCTCGCGCAAGGAGCCGGTGGCCTTCATCACCAGGCCCACCAGCGCGCCTATGACCGAAGCCATCAGCACGATGGGCAGTATGGCCTGCCAGCCCAGCCAGGCGCCCAGCGCAGCCAGCAGCTTGAAGTCGCCGTAGCCCATGCCCTCCTTGCCGGTGGTGAGCTTGAACAGCCAGTACACCGACCACAGCGAGAGGTAGCCCACGGCCGCACCGGTGAGCGACTGGGTGAGCGTCAGCCCGGGCAGCCAGCCCAGCGCGGCGGCGATGAGGCCGCCCCACAGCAGCGGCAGCGTCAGCGCGTCGGGCAGTACCGTGGTGTCCCAGTCGATCAGCGCCAGCGCCAGCAGCACCGCACCGGCGGCGCACCACAACAGCACCGCCGGCTGCGGCCCCAGGCGCCAGGCCAGCAGCGCAAACAGCACCGCGGTGGCCAGCTCCAGCAGCGGGTAGCGCCAGGCGATGGGGCTGCGGCACGACGAGCAGCGCCCGCGCAGCACCAGCCAGCTCAGCACCGGGATGTTTTCGAACCAGCGTATGCGGTGCCCGCAGGACGGGCAGCGCGAGGCCGGGCGCGCCAGCGACAGCCGGGTCAGGCCTTCTTGCGCTTTCTCCAGCGTGCCGCCGGCCTGGCGCAGCGGCGGCGGCATGCCGGCGCCGAACACCCGCTGGTAGCTGGCGGAGTCGGTGAGCTGGTGGGCCACATCGGCCCACCACTGGCGCTCCAGCATGGCCGGCAGGCGGTGCACGACCACGTTCAGGAAGCTGCCGACCATCAGCCCCAGCAGGGCCAGCACCCAGGGCGAGAGCAGCAGCTCCAGCGGCAAGCCGGCGAGGGCGTCGGCCACGTCAGACGACGGAACCCAGCTTGAAGATGGGCAGGTACATGGAGACCACGATGCCGCCGATCAACACGCCCAGGATCACGATGATGAAGGGCTCCATCAGGCTGGACAGGCCCTTGACCATCTCGTCGACTTCCTCTTCGTAGAACTCCGCCGCCTTGGCCAGCATGTGGTCCAGCGAGCCGGATTCTTCGCCGATGGCGGCCATCTGCAGCACCATGGTCGGGAACACGCCGGTGGTGGTCATCGCGGTGGTCAGCGCCGAGCCGGTGGACACGTCCTTCTGGATCTGCTCGGTGGCGATCTGGTAGACCGCATTGCCCGAGGCCCCGCCCACCGAGTCCAGAGCCTCGACCAGCGGCACGCCGGCGGCGAACATGGTGGACAGCGTGCGCGTCCAGCGGGCGATGACCGACTTGTTGACCAGGTCGCCGAACACCGGCACCTTCAGCAGCAGGCGGTCCATGAAGATCTGCATCTTCTCCGAGCGGCGCCAGGCCTGCATGAAGAAGTAGCCGCCACCGCCCAAAATGCCAAAGATCGCCCACCACCACTGGGCGAAGAACTTCGACATCGAGATGACGATCTGCGTCGGCAGGGGCAGGTCGCCGCCGAAGCTCTTGAACACGTCCTCGAATGCCGGGATCACGAACAGCATGATCACCGTGAGCACCACGAAGGCGACCACGATGACCGCCACCGGGTACATCAGCGCCGACTTGATCTTGCTCTTGATCGCCATCGTCTTTTCCTGGTACATGGCCAGGCGATCGAGCAGTTGTTCCAGGATACCGCCGGCCTCGCCGGCTTCCACCAGGTTGCAGTACAGCGAGTCGAAGTACAGCGGGTGCTTGCGGAACGCGGCCGACAGGCTGGTGCCGGTTTCCACGTCGTTGCGTATGTCGGTCAGCAGCTTGGTCAGGCGCGGGTTGGTGCTGCCGCGCGCGACGATGTCAAAGGCCTGCAGCAGCGGCACGCCGGCCTTCATCATCGTCGCCAGCTGGCGCGTGAAGACTGCGATGTCCTTCTGCTTGATGGAGCGGCCACCGCTGGTGCGCCGCTTCCTGACCTTGGTCACCAGCACGCCCTGGCGGCGCAGGCTGGCGTTGACCATGGCCTCGCCGCCGGCGCGCATCTCGCCGCGCACGATCTTGCCGTTCTTGTCGCGGCCTTCCCACTCGAAGACGATTTCCTTCGGGGCTTTGCCTAGTGTTGCAGTGGCCATGGGGTGCCTGGGTAACGAGGTGGAAGGAAGGGGTGCGAGGGGGTGTTGACTACTCGTTGGTGACCGTGATCACTTCTTCGAGCGTGGTGACGCCGGCGCGCACCTTGACCAGCCCGGACTGGCGCAGGTCGCGCACGCCTTCGGCCTCGGCCTGGCGTGCGATGTCCAGCGCCGTGCCTTCGGACAGGATGATGCGCTGTATGGCTTCGGTGATGGGCATCACCTGGTACAGGCCCACGCGGCCCTTGTAGCCGTTGTTGCACGACGAGCAGCCGACGGCGCGGTAGGGCTTCCAGTTGCCGTCCAGGTCTTCCGGCTTGAAGCCGGCCTTGAGCAGGCTTTCGCGCGGGTAGTCGGCCGGCTTCTTGCAGTTTTCGCACAGGCGTCGCGCCAGGCGCTGCGCGGTGATCAGCAGCACGCTGGCGGCGATGTTGAACGGCGCCACGCCCATGTTCATCAGGCGCGTCAGCGTGGTCGGGCCGTCGTTGGTGTGCAGCGTGCTCATCACCATGTGGCCGGTCTGCGCGGCCTTGATGGCGATGTCCGCGGTTTCCAGGTCGCGGATTTCGCCGACCATGATGATGTCCGGGTCCTGGCGCAGAAAGCTCTTCAGCGCCGCGGCGAACGTGAGGCCGGCCTTGTCGTTGACGTTGACCTGGTTGATGCCCGGCAGGTTGATTTCCGCCGGGTCTTCCACGGTGGCGATGTTCACGCCCGGCTGGTTCAGGATGTTCAGGCAGGTGTACAGCGAGACCGTCTTGCCCGAGCCGGTGGGCCCGGTGACCAGCACCATGCCGTAGGGCCGCTGTATCGCGGCCATCAGGCGGTCCTTCTCGATCTTTTCGTAGCCCAGGGCCTCGATGCCCAGCCGGGCGCTGGACGGGTCCAGGATACGGATCACCACCTTCTCGCCAAACAGCGTGGGCAGCGTGCTGACGCGGAAGTCGATGGCCTTGCTGCCGAACTTCAGCTTCATGCGGCCATCCTGCGGGACCCGCTTTTCGGCGATGTCCATGCGGCTGATGACCTTGATGCGGGAGGCCAGCTTGTCCTTGATGGCCAGCGGCGGCTGCGTGATCTCGCGCAGCTCGCCGTCGATGCGGAAGCGAACGCGGTAGTGGTACTCGTAGGGCTCGAAGTGCAGGTCGGAGGCGCGTGCGTTGATCGCGTCGATCAGCATCTTCTGCAGGAAGCGCACCACCGGCGCGTCTTCGACCTCGGTGGCGACATCGGCCGATTCCTGGGGGGCCGTGTCCTCGTCGGTGACGTCGAAGTCGAAGTCGGACGCGGCCAGCGACTCCAGCACCTCGCTGGCGCTGGCGTTCTGCGCTTCCAGCAGCTTGGCCAGCTTGTCGTGCTCGACGATCACCCACTCAGGCGTGAGCTGGGTGGCGAACTTGATGCGCTCCACCGCCTCCTGGTCGGTGGGGTCGGAGGCACCTATGAACAAGCGGTTGCCGCGTTTGCCCAGCACCGTGAGCTGGTACTGCTGGGCGATCTTCTGGTCGACCAGGTTCTTGGGCAGCTTCTGCAGGTCGACCGCGTTCAGGTCCAGCAGCGGCAGCGCCAGGGCCGCCGACAGCGTGTGGGCCAGGTCGTCGGCCTTCATCGCGCCGGCGCTCACCACGGCGGACACGAAGCCGGCCTTGCGTTCGCGGGCCGACTTCAGCAGCTCTTCGGCCGAGCGGGCGCTGAGCTTGCCGGCGTTGACAAGCACGCGCGCAACGCCGGTCAGCGAAGACTGTGGAGGTTCAACGAGGGCCTCTGCGGCCATGGCTCAGGCAAGGTACATAGGCATATCCCTGGGATGATCGCCGATCCGTCCCAGGGTGTAAACGTGAGAAAAGCCGCGTTCGCCCAGTGCAGACGAACCGTTACAGCGTCTAAGGTGACCGCGCCTGCAGGCCGCTTCTCCGGTGCCCGCCGGCCCGGCGTGGTGTGCGTGCCACGTCAACCGATGACCTCAGGGCCTGTCGTTTTTGCGCCTTGCCACTAGCATCGGCAGCCGGCGCTCGGTCTTGACCCCCCACGCCCGCTGCCATGCACCACAAGCGAAAGAAACCCAAGTCCGCGCGTTGCGGCTGTCTGCTGTGCAAGCCGCACAAGGCCAATGGCTGGTCGTGGGCGCGCCGGTATCCGAGGCTGGCGGCCTATGCGAGGCAAGACCTCAGGCAGGCCTGAGTGCGGCACCAGCGGCGGGTGTTGCAGTAAGAACCAGGAGGAGATCCTGGTCGGGGTGAGAGGATTCGAACCTCCGGCCTCTACGTCCCGAACGTAGCGCTCTACCAGGCTAAGCTACACCCCGAGGTGCGGTGCTACCGGGTCGTCTTCGAAGCGTGCGCGCTGCCGGAAGAACCAGACAAGCGCGGCGACAAGCTTCAAGACGACCGGTGCACCGACCGAACACATAAGTCTAGCAGAGCCTCACGCGCCGCTGTGGGCGGCAGCGCGGCCAGCACACGGCGCGCGGTGTCGGCTTCCTGCTGAGCGGCTTCGCGCGTGGCCTGCAGGGCGCCGGTGCGGCGCACGATGGCCAGGATGTCCGGCAGGCGCTGCACTTCGCCGTGTTCTATGGCCTGGCGTATCAGCGCGCGTTCTTCGGGGCTGCTGCGTTCCATGGCCACCAGCAGCGGCAGCGTGGGCTTGCCTTCGCGCAGGTCGTCGCCCACGTTCTTGCCCAGCTCATCGGTGTGGCCCTCGTAGTCCAGCAGGTCGTCCACCAGCTGGAAGGCGGTGCCCAGGGCACGGCCGTAGTCGGCGCAGCTCTCCTCCAGCGCCGCGTCGGCGCCGGCGATCACTGCGCCCAGGCGGGCGCTGGCCTCGAACAGCTTGGCCGTCTTGAAGCGTATGACCTGCAGGTAGTCGGCCACCGCCAGGTCCGGGTCGTGCATGTTCATCAACTGCAGGACCTCGCCTTCGGCGATGACGTTGGTGGCGTCGGCCAGCACGTCCAGCACGCGCATGCGGTTCACCGACACCATCATCTGGAAGGCGCGCGAGTACAGGAAGTCGCCCACCAGCACGCTGGCGGCGTTGCCGAACTTGGCGTTGGCGGTGGCGCGGCCACGGCGCAGCGCCGATTCGTCCACCACGTCGTCGTGCAGCAGCGTGGCCGTGTGTATGAACTCGACGATGGCCGCCAACTCGTAGCGCTCCGGGCCTTCGAAGCCCAGCGCCTCGGAAAACAGCAGCACCAGACGCGGCCGAATGCGCTTGCCGCCGGCGCCGACGATGTAGCGCGAGATCTGGTCGATCAGCGCCACGCGCGACGCCAGGCGCTCGCGTATGACGGCGTCCACCTGCTGCATGGCCGCTGCCGTGGGGTCGGTGATCGCGGGGGCGGTGGTTTCCAGCACGGGCGGGTGTCGGCAGCAGATTGCAGATTATAGAAAGCGGCGCCGGCACCGGCCGGCCCTGCGGGCACAACGGCCTGCGCGCCAGGCCTGTTCTGGCGCCCGGCATGGTATACTGGAAGGCTTCTCTCGGAATTCGCCGGGGGAAGCTCATTCAAAGAGGTCACACATGTACGCGGTCATAAAAACCGGCGGCAAACAATACAAGGTTGCTGCTGGCGAAAAGATCAAGGTAGAACAGATTGCTGCGGACGTGGGCCAGGAAGTCACTCTCGATCAGGTGCTCGCCGTGGGTAGCGGCGCGGATCTGAAGGTGGGAGCCCCCTGGGTCGCGGGTGCCAGCGTGACGGCCACCGTCGTCGCACACGGCCGGCACGACAAGGTGCGCATCTTCAAGATGCGTCGCCGCAAGCACTACCAGAAGCACGGCGGCCACCGCCAGAACTACACCGAGCTGCAGATCAGCGCGGTCAACGGCTGAGGTAAAGCACCATGGCACAGAAAAAGGGCGGCGGCTCCACCCGCAACGGCCGCGATTCCCAACCCAAGATGCTGGGCGTCAAGGTGTTTGGCGGCCAGGTCATCAGCGCCGGCAGCATCATCGTGCGCCAGCGCGGCACGCGCTTCCATGCCGGCAAGAACGTCGGCGTGGGCCGCGACCACACGCTGTTTGCGCTGGTCGACGGTTCGGTGTCCTACCGCATCCAGGGCGCCGGCAACCACCAGACGGTGTCCGTCACGCCGGTGGCCTGACGCTGCCGGCCCTGCCGGCCAGACGAAGCCCCGGTTCGCCGGGGCTTTGTTGTTTGCCGGCGCCGTAACATCACCAGCACGATGAAGTTCGTCGACGAAGTCACCATCGATGTCGCTGCCGGCCACGGCGGCGCCGGCTGCGTGAGCTTTCGCCGCGAGAAGTTCATTCCCTTCGGCGGCCCCAACGGCGGCGACGGCGGCCGCGGCGGCAGCGTCTGGGCGCTGGCCGACCGCAACATCAACACGCTGATCGATTACCGCTACGCGCGCCGGCACGAGGCGCGCAACGGCGAGCCCGGCCGCGGCTCGGACCAGTTCGGCGCCGCCGGGCCCGACATCGAGCTGCGCATGCCGGTGGGCACCATCGTCAGCGACGCCGACAGCGGCGAGCGCCTGGTGGAGCTGCTGGAGCACGGCCAGCGCAGCCTGCTGGTCAAGGGCGGCGACGGTGGTTTCGGCAACCTGCACTTCAAGAGCAGCACCAACCGCGCGCCGCGCCAGAAAACCCCCGGCTGGCCCGGCGAGGCCAAGAAGCTGCAGCTGGAGCTGCGCGTGCTGGCCGACGTGGGCCTGCTGGGCATGCCCAACGCCGGCAAGAGCACGCTGGTGGCGGCCATCAGCAACGCGCGGCCCAAGATTGCCGACTACCCCTTCACCACGCTGCACCCCAACCTGGGCGTGGTGCGCGTGGGGCCGGCGCAGAGCTTCGTGGTGGCCGACATCCCCGGGCTGATCGAAGGTGCCAGCGAAGGCGCCGGCCTGGGCCACCAGTTCCTGCGCCACCTGCAACGCACGCGCCTGCTGCTGCACATCGTGGACGCCGCACCCTTCGACGACGACGTGGACCCGGTGCAGCAGGTGCGCACCATCGTCGCCGAGCTGAAGAAGTACGACCCCGGCCTGGCCGCCAAGCCGCGCTGGCTGGTGTTCAACAAGATAGACATGCTGCCGGCCGAAGAACGCGAGGCCCGCATCAAGGCCTGGGTGCGCCGGCTGCGCTTCAAGGGGCCGGTGTTCGCCATCTCGGCGCTGGCGCGCGAGGGCCTGCCGACCCTGATCGAGAAGATCTGGGCCGAGGTGGCGCGCCAGCAGCAGCCCGCCGCCGAGCCCGACCCGCGTTTTGACGGCCCGGGCGCAGACAGCCCGAAGCCCGATGGCCGGCCCGCGGCCGACCATGGCTAGCGGGCTGCTCACGCAGGCACGCCGCATCGTCGTCAAGGTCGGCTCCAGCCTGGTCACCAACGAAGGCCGCGGCGTGGATGCTGCGGCCATAGGCAACTGGGCGCGCCAGCTGGCCGCGCTGGCGGCGCAGGGGCGCGAGCTGGTGATGGTGTCCAGCGGCGCCATCGCCGAAGGCATGAAGCGCCTGGGCTGGGTGCAGCGCCCGCACCAGCTGCACGAGCTGCAGGCCGCCGCCGCCGTGGGCCAGATGGGCCTGGCGCAGATGTACGAAACCCACCTGCGCGAACATGGCCTGGCCAGTGCACAGGTGCTGCTGACCCACGCCGACCTGGCCGACCGCGAGCGTTACCTCAACGCCCGCTCCACGCTGCTGACGCTGCTGCAGCTGAAGGTGCTGCCGGTCATCAACGAGAACGACACCGTGGTCACCGACGAGATCAAGTTCGGCGACAACGACACCCTGGGCGCGCTGGTGGCCAACCTGGTGGAGGCTGACGCCTACGTCATCCTCACCGACCAGCGCGGCCTGTACTCCGCCGACCCGCGGCGCGACCCGGCGGCGCGGCTGATAGACCAGGCCCTGGCCGGCGACGCCAGCCTGGAGGCCATGGCCGGTGGCGCCGGCAGCGCCATAGGCCGCGGCGGCATGTTGACCAAGGTGCTGGCGGCCAAGCGCGCCGCCGGCGGCGGCACCGGCACCGTCATCGCCTGGGGGCGCGAGCCCGACGTGCTGCTGCGCCTGGCCGCCGGCGAGGCGCTGGGCACGGTGCTGCGCGCCGGCACGCCCAAGCACACGGCGCGCAAGCGCTGGATGGTGGACCACCTGCAACTGCGCGGCGCGGTGCGCGTGGACGACGGCGCGGCGACCAAGCTGCGGGCCGAAGGCAAGAGCCTGCTGCCCATAGGCGTGCACGAGGTGCAGGGCGACTTTGTGCGTGGCGACGTGATCGCGGTGCGCACGCTGGCCGGCGTGGAGGTGGCGCGCGGCCTGGCCAACTACTCGGCGGCCGAGGCGCGGCTGATCGCCCGCAAGCCCTCGTCGCAGATAGAGGCGCTGCTGGGCTACGTCAACGAGCCCGAGCTGATACACCGCACGAACCTCGTGCTGGTCTGACGCCGGCTTGCGCGCGTGGCGCGCCCGCGGCTTACTCGGCGGACGAGGGCGTGGCCTGGCGCGGCTCGGCGTTGTCCTGCCGCGGCCCGCGCAGGCCGGCGCGCAGGTA
Organism: Burkholderiaceae bacterium; assembly: GCA_037190565.1. Lineage (GTDB taxonomy): Bacteria > Pseudomonadota > Gammaproteobacteria > Burkholderiales > Burkholderiaceae_C > Rubrivivax. The sequence goes on along the minus strand of JBBCJV010000015.1, from coordinate 420,061 downwards.
GCGGTTGCTGTGGTGGGTACGCGGCAGAAACCGCGCCAGCTCGGTCAGCGCCATCTCGTAGACGCCGCGCTTGAACTCGATCACCACGTCCAGCGGCACCCAGTACTCGTTCCAGCGCCAGGCGTCGAACTCGGGGTGGTCGGTGGCGCGCAGGTTCATGTCGCTGTCGCGGCCCACCAGGCGCAGCAGAAACCAGATCTGCTTCTGGCCCTTGTAGTGGCCGCGCGCGTCCTTGCGAATGTAGTGCTCGGGCACCTCGTAGCGCAGCCAGTCGCGCGTGCGCGCAAGTATCTGCACGTGTTCCGGCATGAGGCCGACTTCCTCGTGCAGCTCACGGAACATCGCCTGCTCAGGCGACTCGCCGTGTTTGATCCCGCCCTGCGGAAACTGCCAGGAGTGTGTCCGCAGCCGCTTTCCCCAGAAAACCTGGTTGCGCTGGTTGAGCAGGATGATGCCGACGTTGGGCCTGAAGCCCTCTCGGTCGAGCATAATCGCACCCCGAATTTGTGACTGAATTCATTATTGCACTGGCGCCAAGCAACGCGCGAACCCTCGCTAACCCCTAACCCGTGTACCGGCGCGGGGGCCCGGCGAGCCGTTCAAGGGCCTCGCACGCGGCTCCGGCGCCGTGTGCACCCACCGCCGCAGCGCTGCCTGCGGCCAGCAACGGCCCGCCATGAAAGCCTCGCAGACCTTCATCTCCACGCTCAAGGAAGCGCCCGCCGACGCGGAAATCGTGAGCCACCAGCTCATGATGCGCGCCGGGTTCATCAAGCGCCTGGGCGCCGGCATCTACAACTACATGCCCATGGGCCTGCGGGTGATCCGCAAGATCGAGGGCATCATCCGTGAAGAGATGAACCGCGCCGGCGCGGTGGAACTGCTGATGCCGGTGGTGCAGCCGGCCGAGCTGTGGATGGAGACCGGCCGCTTCCAGGCCTACGGCCCCGAGCTGCTGCGCGTGAAGGACCGGCACGACCGGCCCTTTGTCATCCAGCCCACCAGCGAAGAGGTCATCACCGACATCGCGCGCCAGGAGCTGCGCAGCTACAAACAGCTGCCGCGCAACTTCTATCACATACAGACCAAGTTCCGCGACGAGCGCCGCCCGCGCTTCGGCGTGATGCGGGGCCGCGAATTCACCATGAAGGACGCCTACTCCTTCGACCGCGACAAGGACAGCGCACTCAAGAGCTACCAGGCCATGTTCGAGGCCTACAAGCGCATCTTCGACCGCTTCGGCCTGCAGTACCGCGCCGTGGCGGCCGACACCGGCGCCATAGGCGGCGATGCCTCGCACGAGTTCCAGGTGATCGCCGAAACCGGCGAGGACGCCATCGCCTACAACCCGGCCAGCGACTACGCCGCCAACGTGGAGCTGGCCGAGGCGCTGCCGCTGCTGGCGCAGCGCGCCGCGCCTGCCGAGCCGCTGGCCAAGACGCCCACGCCCGGCAAGAGCACTTGCGAGGACGTGGCCGCGCTGCTGGGCCTGCCGCTGGCCCGCACGGTCAAGTCGCTGGTGCTGGCCACGGATGAGAAAAACGCCGCCGGCGAGACCGTGAAGTCCACGGTGTGGCTGCTGCTGGTGCGCGGCGACCACGCGCTCAACGAAGTCAAGGCCGGCAAGGTCGAGGGCCTGAAGGACGGCTTCCGCTTTGCCACCGTGGCCGAGATCGAAGCGCACTTCGGCTGCAAGCCCGGCTACCTGGGGCCCATCGCCACCATCCAGCCGGTCAAGGTGGTGGCCGACCGCACGGTGGCCAACATGGCCGACTTTGTGTGCGGTGCCAACGAGGCCGACTTCCACCACACCGGCGTGAACTGGGGCCGCGACCTGCCCGAGCCCGACCTGGTGGCCGACATACGCAACGTGTTGGCCGGCGACCCGTCGCCCGACGGCCAGGGCGTGCTGGACATACAGCGGGGCATCGAGGTGGGCCACGTGTTCTACCTGGGCACCAAGAAGTACAGCCAGCCCATGAACGCCTGTTTCCTGGACGAAACCGGCAAGCCCCAGCCCTTCGAGATGGGCTGCTACGGCATAGGCGTCACGCGCATCCTGGGCGCTGCCATAGAGCAGAACCATGACGAGCGCGGCATCGTCTGGCCCGCGGCCATCGCGCCCTTCCAGGTGGTGGTGTGCCCCATAGGCTACGACCGCATAGAGGCTGTACGCGAAGCCGCCGAACGCCTGCACGACGAGCTGCAGGCGCAGGGCCTGGACGTGGTGCTGGACGACCGCGGCGAACGCCCCGGCGCCATGTTCGCCGACTGGGAACTGATAGGCGTGCCGGCGCGCGTGGTGGTCTCCGAACGGGGCCTGAAGGCCGGTACCGTGGAGGTGCAGGGCCGTCGCGAGGCTGCGGCCAGCGTGCTGCCGCTGGCCGAAGCAGTGCCGGCGGTGAAGGCCTTGCTGGCCTTGTGACGATGGTGCTTGTGAGACCTCCGGCATGACGCTGGCGCGGCGCGCGCTGCTGGCGGCGCCCCTGGGCCTGGCCCTGCAGAACGCGGCCGCGCAGCAGGGGCGCGGGCAGATCGAAGAGCCGCTGGCCGATTCGGTACGGGGCGCGCTGGCCGCGGCGGTGCGGGACGCGGCGCCGCCGCGCGCCAGCTTTGACGACATCGAACAGCGCCTGGCCTACCTGCGCTGGCTTGGGGCGGCCAGCGAACGCCTGAAGCGCCGCAAGGCCGATCACCACGTGCGCGTGGAGTTCCTGGAAACCCTGTGGTACGAAAGCCGCCGCGCCGGCTTGGAAACGGCGCTGGTGCTGGGTCTGGTGCAGGTGGAAAGCGGCTTTCGCAAGTACGCCATCAGCCGCGTGGGCGCGCGCGGCTACATGCAGGTGATGCCGTTCTGGGCGCGCCTGATAGGCGACGGCGACGTGAGCCGCCTGTTCCACATGCAGACCAACCTGCGCTTCGGCTGCGTCATCCTGCGCCACTACCTGGACCGCGAGCGCGGCGACCTGTTCATGGCCCTGGGCCGCTACAACGGCAGCCGCGGCCGCGCCGAGTACCCGAACCTGGTGTTCGGGGCGCGGCGGCAGTGGAACGTGGCGCCGGCCTGAACCGGGCGCGGCGTTGTTCAGCGCTTTGCGGCTGCTTCGCGAAAGAAGCGCACGCGCTCGGCGTCGGCTGGGTGGGATGCAAAGGCGATGGGCATGGTGCCGCTACGCTGGTCGTCCCGGGCTGCCAGCCGCTCGAACAGTTGCACCATCGCCGCCGGGTCGCGGCCGGCTGCGGCCAGTGCATGGGCGGCGTCTGCATCGGCTTCACGCTCGGCATCGCGTGCGTAGCCCAGATGGGCCAGCAGCGCAGGCACGCCGGCCAGGATGGTGCTGGCGTCGCCCAGCGCCACCGAAGTGACGGCAGAAACCAGGCCGAATCGCACCACGGCCTGCAGGCCATGGCGCCGCCGCACATGGCCGTACTCGTGCGCCAGCACACCCAGCACCGCGTCGTCAGCGCCGTCCAGCAGTTGCAGTAGCTCGTCGGTGATGACGATGTGCCCACCGGGCAGCGCCAGCGCATTGGCACCCAGGCGGCCACCGCCGGCGAAGTGCAGCTGCCAGTCCGGCCGCCCGGCCTGTGGCCAAGCCTGGTCCACAACGTTGGCGAAACGCTCCCGCCACTGTTGTTGCGCTGCTGCGGGCAAAGTGCTGGGTGCTAGAAGATTGCCGCGCAGCTGGGCCAACGCGTTGTCGCCCAGTGCCTGGTCGGCCCCTGCGGGAAGTGCCGCCACCAGCCGCGTTGCCGCCCAGGGCAGGCCCCACTGGTAGCCCCCCGCCAACACCAGCACCAGGGCGGCGGCCGCCGCCGTGGCGCGCCAGTGCTGCTGCGCACGTACCACCCAGCTGTCACGGTGGCCGGCTGCCTGCCGCCAGGCGTCGAAGGTGGCGGCGTCCTCAAAAGCCAGCGAACCGCCGCCGGGCAGGTGCGCCACCCGTCGGGCGTGGCGTGTCCGTTCGGGCCACTGCACCTGGCGCGCCGGGAAACGGTGCTCACCGGCCACACCGCCGTCCAGCACCAGCGTGGCGCCTTCCAGCCTGGCCAGCACCGGTTGCTCTCGCGCCAGCCGGCCGTCGAACCAGACGGCGGCGATTGCCGGCCCGGGGCCTGCCATGTCACAAGCCTATGTCAAAACCCAGCAAGTCGCCCGCGGCGTCGCCGGCGGCGGACTCGTCCAACGTGGCCGCGTCGGCTGCCAGCGCGTCGGGATCCAGGGTGGAGGTCACCGTGACGGACTCCAGCCGCAGCCTTGCACTGGCAATGCGCGCGAACGGGAAGTACAGCCCCAGCGTCAGCAGGATGAACACCGCATTGCGCAGCCACAGCCAGCCCAGCGCGCGCGCCTTCAGCCGACTGTCGAAGCGCAGGTGCCGGGTATGGGTGCGGTTCCACACCAGGTTCTGCAGGCGGGCGGTCCAGTAGCCGCCCGCCAGCGCGGTAATCAGCAGGTAGAACACGGCTGCGCCCACCATAGGCAGCAGCCGCCGCACCGCCGAGGTCTCGTCGCCGTTGCCCAGGCTGCCCAGCAGTATCACCAGCAGCATGGCTGGCAGCCCCACCAGCAAGGCCACGCCTATGGACAAGATGAAGGACTTGGCGAACAGGCCGTAGAAACGGCCCAACCCGGCATCGAAGCCGGTGTGTTCCCTGCCCAGCGCGTAGTGGGTGTGCTGTTGGCGCTTGAGCAGCCACAGGAAGAGGGGCATCAACAGCATGGACAGCAGCAGGGGCACCAGCGTGAGCAGCGCGGACCAGAAGCTCAGCGGCGGCACCTCGGGTGCGGCGCCCGGCTCGGGCGAGGTGGGGCCAGGCTGAGGCAGCAGCAGCATCGCCATCAGGCCCAGCACCGCCACCACCAGCGGTACGGCCATCACCGCGTAGGCCTGGCCCCGGGTGCCGGTGTAACGAAGCCTGAGGCCGCGCCAGCCGGTGTTGGCGAGCCGGAAACGCAGCGACGAGTGCCACAGCGCCGGCCAGATCAACGCGACGATCACCAAGGCCACCAGGCCGGCGGTGGGCGAGAAGTGGCCGGCCAGCGCATAGGCGCCCAGCATGGCCGTCACCAGCAGGTAGCCGCGCAACATCTTCCACGGATCGGCGTGGAAGCTCATGGGCTGGCCGCCGACCTCGGTGACGCCGTGGAAGTAGCGCAACCGCCGCACCTTTGCGAACGGGTAGTACAGGCCCAGCGTCAGCAGCGTCAGCAGCAGGTTGACGATCCAGATGCGGAAGTACTCGCTGCCGCTGCCTCCGAAGCGGACAGGCCACTCGGCAGCCGCTGGGGCAGCCGCGGACGCGACGGCTGCGTCGCCGTCCTGGACGAACTCGCTCATGGTGACCCTCCCTGTAGCCCGCAGCGCCTGTTGCAGTTTTGACGGGCTTGTGCCGGCGGGCGAGAAGACTATAAGTTGCTCCGGTCGGTTGCTACATCCGCAACCAGGGGGGGGCTCACCGCCGACGCAGGAAGCGACGCCAGCCTTCGCCAGCGAAGGCTGGCAGGGTTCTGTGGCCATTGCCGAAAGCGCGGTCCGCGCCCGGCCTTGTCAGCCACCGCCTACACACCCGGGCGCCCTTGTCTGCTGGGCAGGCCACTGCTGCAGGGCCAGCATGCAGCCATGTCGCATGCTTGGAGGACCGCCGCATGACCCAACGCGCTCACATCGTCGGTAACGTGGAGTACCGCCAGGGTGACGGCCCCTTGCTGCGTGTTCGCCGTGGCCTGGTGGACGTGCGGACCACGGCGCAGGACGCCACGCTCAGCTGGCGCGAGGGCGAGACGCGCAATGTGGCGGCCTTGCCCATGGCGGTCTACCGCAAGTACCTGTCCGAGGGCGCCATACGGCTGGACGCTTGAGCGGGCGGCCAGGCCAGGCCAGGCCAGGCCAGGCCAGGGTCAGCGTCGCTCAGAGCCCCTGCCAGGCGCGCGGCGCGGCCCCCGGCACGCCGGCCAGCGCGAGCAGCCGCTCCACGCCTTCGTCGATGATCTGGTCAATGTTCTGCGGCCGCTGGTAGAAGGCCGGCAGCGGCGGGTAGATGACGCCGCCCATCTCCGTTACCGCCACCATGTTGCGCAGGTGCGCCAGATTCAGCGGTGTCTCGCGCACCGCCAGTACCAGGCGGCGGCGTTCCTTGAGCGTCACGTCGGCGGCACGCGTGAGCAGGTTGTCGCCATAGCCGTGGGCGATGGCGGCCAGCGTCTTCATGGAGCAGGGCGCCACCACCATGGCGCTGGCGTCGAAGCTGCCGCTGGCAATGCAGGCGCCTATGTCGCCCGGCGCATGCGCCTCGGCGGCCAGTGCGTGCAGGTCGTCGCGCGCCAGGCCGGTCTCGTGGTGCACATTCAGCACGCCGGCCGGCGTGGCCACCAGGTGGGTGTGCACGCCCAAAGCGCGGGCGCGCTGCAGCAGCCGCACGCCGTACAGCGCCCCGCTGGCGCCGGTGATGCCGACGACCAGGCGCTGCGCCACGCGCGCCTCAGTGGCCGGCGGCCAGCAGTTGCTGCAGCTCGCCGCTCTCGTACATCTCCATCATGATGTCCGAGCCGCCCACGAATTCACCCTGCACGTACAGCTGCGGGATGGTGGGCCAGTTGGCGTAGTCCTTGATGCCCTGGCGAATGGCTTCGTCTTCCAGCACATTGACCGTGGCCAGCTCGCTCACGCCGCAGGCCTTGAGGATCTGGATGGCGCGGCCGGAAAAGCCGCACATGGGGAACTGCGCCGTGCCTTTCATGAAGAGCACCACGGGGTGGCCCTTGACGATTTCGGCGATACGTTCTTGCGTGTCGGACATGGCGCTGCGGCGGTGGAGAATCCCAAAGGTGGACTGTACACAGGAACCCGACCCGCCTGCCGGGCTGGCCGCACAAAGCCCCGCTGCCGTCGAGCTGCGGCTGCTGGGCCGGCCGGTGCTGCGGGTGGGCGGCCGCGAGGTGGAGCCCGGGGCGCGCAAGGCGCTGGCCCTGCTGGCCTGGCTGGCGCTGTCCGGCCCGGCCACGCGGGCGCGTCTGGCCACGCTGTTCTGGCCCGAGCTGGACGCCGCCAGCGCACGCCGCAACCTGCGCCGCGAGCTGCACCGCCTGCGCACCGCCGGCGCTGCGCAGGCCTTGCAGATGCACGCCGACGGTGTCTCGCTGGCCCACGGGGTGGCGGTCGATGCCCAGGCCTTTGAAACCGCGCTGGGCCGCGGCGACACCCCGCATGCCCTGGCGCTGTACAGCGGGCCGCTGCTGGACGGCTTCGACCTGGTGGACGGCGGTGACTTCGACCCCTGGGCGCGTGCCGAGCGCGAGCGCCTGGCCCTGCGCCACCGCGAGGCGGTGCTGGCCACCGCCGCCGGCCACGAGGTCGCCGGCCGCCTGCGCGAGGCGCTGGCGCTGCAGTTGCGGCTGATAGAACTGGACACGCTGCACGAGCAGCAGTACGGCCAGGCCATGCGCCTGCATGCGGCGCTGGGCGAGCGCGAATCGGCGCTGCGCGTGTTCGAGCGCTGCCGCACGCGCCTGGCCGCCGAGCTGGGCCTGCGGCCCATGCCGCAGACGGTGGCCCTGGCCGAGGCCATACGCAGCGGTGCACCGGCGGGCCTGGCCGACGCGCCACCGCCCGGGCCGCAACCGGGCGTGGACCCGGCGGCGCCGCCGCTGGTGGGGCGCGAAGCCTTGCTGGCCCAGCTGGCCGACCCGCGGGCCGCCGGCCGCGAGACCTGGCTGCTGGGCGAAGCCGGCATAGGCAAGACCCGGCTGGCGGTGGAAGCCGCGGCCCGTGCCAGCGCCTACACCGTGGTCGAGGCGCTGGCCGAGGACACCCTCAGCCCCTGGTCCACGGCCACCCGCGCGCTGGGCCGGCGCTGGCAGCCGGCGCTGGTGGCGGCCTGGCCGGCCTGGGTGCGCGAAGAGCTGGCGCGGCTGCTGCCCGCGCGCCTGCCCAGCCAGGCGCCGCCGGCCGGCACGGTGGACTTGCCGCGCCTGCGCGCCGCCGTGCAAACCGCCTGGCAAAGCCTGTACGGCAGCGCCGCCCAGGTGACGGTGTTCGACGACTGGCACCTGGCCGACGCGCAGACGCGCCAGCTGTGGCCGCCCGGGCAACTGCCCGGGCCGGGGCGGGTCATCGTCACCATGCGGGCGGCGGAAGGCGAACCCGCCTTGCGCGAAGCGCTGCGCCAGGCGGCGCACGAGGGCCTGTGCAGCTGCCTGGAGCTGCCGCCGCTGGACGGCGAAGCCGCCGGCCACCTGGTGCAGGCGCTGGCCGGCGTGCAACTGGCGCCGGGCCGTCTGCAGCAGTGGCAGGCCGCCACCGGCGGCAACCCGTTTTTCCTGATCGAGGTGCTGCGCCGGGCCGACCCCACGCGCCTGGCCGGCGACGGCCTGCTGTCGGTGCCGCCCAGCGTGCACGACGCGGTGATGGCGCGCCTGATGCGTCTGGACGAAGGCACGCGCCGCCTGCTGGAGCTGGCCAGCCTCAGCGGCGACCGCTTTGATGTGGACGAGCTGGTCGAAGGCACCGCGCTGACCGCGCTGGAGCGGGTGCAGGCCGTGGAGCAGGCCCTGGCCCACCAGGTGCTGCAGCGGGCCGACGACGGCCGCCTGCGCTTTCGCCACCAGTTGCTGGCCGACGCGCTGGCCGCCGGCTTGTCGCCCGAGCGCCGGCGGCTGCTGCACGCCAGCCTGGCGGCGGTGCTGGAACGCCTGGGCGCGCCGCCCGGGCGCGTGGCCCACCACCTGGAAGCCGCAGGCCAGCGCGAAGCGGCACTGCGCTGGACGCTGCTGGCGGCCCAGGCCGCCGAGCGCCTGGCGGCGCACGACGAAGCGCTCGCCGCCTGCGCGCGTGCGCTGGCCTTGTGCCCGCCGGCGCAGACGGCATCGCTGCACCTGCGCCGCGCGCGTGTGCTGCAGCGCGCCAGCCGGCCCGAAGCGGTGGACGAAGCGCTGGACGAAGCCGAGCGCGCCGCGCTGCAGCAGGGCGACGGCGACTTTGCCCGCCAGGTGCTGCTGGCGCGTGCCGACCACTGGGTATGCAGCTCGCGCGTGGACGAAGGTGCGGCGCTGGTGGACGGCCTGTTGCAGGACGGCGTGCTGAGCCCGCTGCAGCAGGCCGAGGCGCTGGAGGTGCGCGGCGACGTGCTGCTGCGCCGCGGCGACCTGGCGGCGGCGGAGCAGGCCTTGCGCGAGGCGCTGGCCCGCCTGCCGGCCGGCGTGTCGCTGCTGCGCGCCCGGCTGCAGCTGGCCCTGGCCCGCAACGCCGTCTACCAGGGCCAGGCGGTGGGCGCGACCGGCCTGGCGGCGCGCGCCGTGCGCGCCTATGCCGCACTGGGGGACGCCGAGGGCGTGGCCCGCGCCACCTTCATGCAGGGCGCGGCCGAACTCAACGCCGGGCGCGCCGCTGCTGCGCTGCGCCTGCTGCGCCGGGCGCGTGAACTGGCGGCCGTCTCGGGCAGCGTGCCGGTGCAGCGCGGCGCCATCCTCAACCTGGTCAAGTTGCTCACCCAGACCGGCGAGCTGGCCGAGGCGCGGGCGCTGATGGACGAGGGCGAAGCCTTGTCGCCCTTCTACGAGTCGCGCATCGCCGAGGCGGCGTTTGTGCAGGCGCGCTACTACACGCTGGTGCTGCAGGGCGATGTGCAGGCCGCCCGCGCGCTGATCCCGCGTGTGCTGGCCGCCAGCGATGCCTGCGAAGAAGCCTACTGGCAGGCCGGCGCGCGCCAGCTGGTGGTGGACCTGCTGCTGCTGGGTGGCGACGACGAACAGGCGGCCGGGCTGCTGGCGCAGGCCGCGGCCTTTGTCGCCGAGGCGGGCGACGCCATGCGCTGCGTGGTCGAGGTCAAGCGGGCTTGGGCGGCGTTGCTGGCCGGGCAGGTCGACGCGGCGCGGGCGCTGCTGGACGCGCTGGGCCCCTTGCCGGACACCACGCCCTCGGACGCCCTGGACGTGCGCCGGCATGTGGAGGCCGGCCTGGCCCTGGCGGCCGGCGATGCGGCCCTGGCACTGCAGGCCGTGCCCGACCCGGCAGCCGCCGGCACCGAAGAAGCCAAGGGCCTGCAATGGGCCATGCGGGTGCAGGCCGAGGCGCGGCTGGGCGGCGTGCAGGTGGCCACGGCAGAGGCGGCCCAGGCCTGGCTGGCCACGCCGGCGGCCCCGGTGCTGGAAGCCGCCGTGCTGCGGCGCGCCCTGGCCGCGGCCCAGGCCGGCGCCCCGCTGCTGCTGCGCTGAAACCTTTTCACTGGCCCCCCTTGTTCAAGGGCCGGGCCTCGCAGCGCGCCGCCCCGTTCGCAACGCTCTCGCAACGCCCGCGAAGGCTCAATGCCACCACAGGCCGATCAACGGCCCTGGTGTACCGGAGCCCTCATGCACTGTCCTGCCCCCGCCCCTGCTTCACACGCCGCCGGCCGCCGCCGACGCGTCGGTCCGGCCCTGTCCACGGCCCTCGCGGCCCTGGCCGCGCTCACCGCGCTGGCCACCCCACCCGCCCGCGCCGGCATGGGTTGGCAGGGGCCGCCGGCCCTGCTGGCTTACGCCACCGAAACGCCGCAGCTGGAAAGCTGGGCCTACGCGGCCTCCAGCTTCCATGGCAGCCGGCGCCAGAGCGACTGCACCAGCGCCTGGTCGTTCTGGGAGTGCCGCGAACGGCTGGACGCCCACCTGTGGAACCCTGTCAACCAGGTGGAGGCCAGCGCCAGCGACAGCCGCGTCGTGCAGGCCGCCCGCCCTGACGGCGCCTTCGGCCCCGGGCTGGACTTCGACCACGCCACCAGCCGCTCGCGTGCCCGCAGCGACTTCGGCGCCAACCTGGCCGAGTCCCATGCCTGGAACGCGCACTACTGGACGGAGCGGCGCGTACAGAGCGCCTGGGACCCGACGGTGGTCGAGATGACCGGCCACTCCGAGGCCAGGACCGGCGCCCGCAGCGTGTGGGCCGATGTGCTGGTGCCTTCGGCCGACGGGCAGATCACGCTGGTGTTTGAGCTGCGCCAGCACCTGGGCTCGCACTGGTACCAGTACCAGCCGCCGCCGGGAACCCACACGCGCATGGAAGGCTGGGCCTCCGGCTACCTGGACGTGCAGGTGTTTGACCTGGACCAGATCGTCGAGTACTCGCTGGTGGACATGAACCCCGTCGAAGGGCCGCTGATCGTGGCCGACGGCTCGCTCGGCCCCGAAGACGCCGGCGTGGCAAGCGTGGACACCCTGACGCTGGTGCTGGACGTCACCGCCGGCACCCGCTACAGCCTGGTTTCGCGGCTGAGCACGGGTGCCGCCAACAACGCGTCCATCGACTTCTACGGCACGGCCGAGTTGCAGCAGATCTGGGTCACGCCGGGCCTGTCGCTGCTCAGTTACTCCGGCACCGCCTACAACGTGAGCGTGGTGCCCGAGCCCGGCACCTGGGCCCTGATGCTGGCCGGGCTTTGCCTGCTGGGCCGGCGCGTGCGCCGCTTCACGCTCACCACCGCGGCCTGAGCCCGCGCTTGCAAGGACCTACCATGACAACCCGACTCCCCCTGCCGGCCGCCTGCCTGGCGCTGACGCTGCTGGGCACCGTGGTGCCTGCCGGCGCCGCGCCGGCCACCATCTTTGAACTGGCACCGGTGGCCGCCGGCCACACCGCGACCTATGCCTACGGCCTGAACAACCAGGCCCAGGTGGTGGGCCGCTCGGTGGGCGAAGTGAACCTGGGCGGCGCCGTGCTGCAACAAAGCCTGCCGGGCTTCTGGAACACGCCCACCCAGCCTGCGGGCGGCGCGCTGGCGGGCGTTGCGCTGCCCGGCACGCTGGGGTCCGACGGCCGCGCCACCGCCATCAACGACGCCGGCCAGGTGGCCGGCAGCTTCGGCGGCAGCGCCTACCGCTGGACGCCCAGCGCACCGGGCGTCTACGGCAACGCACCGCAGCCACTGGGGCCGTTGGGAGCGGGGGCGCACACGGCGGCGGCCATCAACGCCCAGGGCAGCGTGGCCGGCCACTTCTGGAAGTGTGCGGCGGCCGATTGCAGCACCGGCAATGACCGCGCCTGGCGCTGGGACGCCAACGGCGGCATGCAGCAGATCGGCCTGGACAACGGCTACTGGACTTACGCCCAGGCCATCAACAACGCCGGTGACGTGCTGGTGGCCAACACCACCTCGTCCAACGGCCGCCGGTTGCAGATCATCGACGCCGGCGGCGGCGTGACCGAGCTGGCGCTGTCGCAGCGGGTGTACGCGTCGGGCGTGATGATGGACATGAACGACCAGCGGCAGATTGCCGCCACGCTGGACGTGGGCGACAGCGTGCCTTCGGTACGCCAGGCCGTGGTCTGGAGCCAGGGGGCGGAGTACGCGCTCAGCCACCTGGCCCCCAGCTTGGGCGGCAGCGTGGCGGCCATCAACAACCTGGGCTGGGTGGTGGGCTCCGAGCGCCTGGGCAGCAGCGACTGGGTGGCGGCGTTGTGGGTGGGCACCGAGCGGGTGTTCGACCTGAACGACCTGCTGTCCGACGACGAGGCCGAGCTGTGGCGGCTGGAGGGCGCCACCGACGTCAACGACCAGGGCTGGCTGACGGGCAACGGCTGGTACCGTGCCACGGTGAACGACGAGTACCAGCGACGCGGGTTCCTGCTGCAGCTCAGCGCCGACTTCATCCTGCAGTTCCCGTCGCCGGACGACCTGTTCCCGCCCGATGGTGGCGGCAACCCGGTGTCGTTGCCCGGCACGCTGGCGCTGGCTTCGTTGGGGCTGGCGGTGCTGTCGCTGCGGGGGCGGAGGCCGGCGCGGCGCCGCTGAGCGCTCGCGCCGCCAGGCCCTAGAAGGCGTAAGAGACGCCGAACTGGATGACCGGCGCCAGGCGCAGGTCGTTGAGCAGGCTTTCCACCTGCGTGGCGTTGGCGCGGTTGCTGCCGTAGCGCACCCGCTCGCCGGGGCGCAGCCCGCCCAGGCCCACGTCGGCGCTGAAGGCCCAGCCGCCGCGCAAGGCCAGCCCGGTGTAGCCCACGCCCAGGTAGGGCAGCGTCACCCGCTCGGCATCGCCCAGCGTGATGCCCACGGCGCGCGGCCCCAGGTGCAGGCCTTCGCCGGTGCGGCTGGGCGGCACCGCCAGCGTGGCGCTGCGCGGGCCTATGGACAGGCCGCTGGTCAGGCGCAAGCCGCCGGCCACCCGGCCTTCGCCGAAGCCGGGGCCGGTGAGGTAGTAGTCGCCGAACAGCCGGGCGCGCTGCGTGGAGCCCCAGTCGGCCACGGCCAGGTCGATCTGCAGTTCTCCAAAACGCAGTGAGCGCTCACTGAGAGCAGATGCATCCGGCTTCAAGGTCAGACCTTGCTGCGCCAGCGCAGGGCCGGCCAGCAGGCCAAGAACACACAGGGCGAGGGCAGGGCGCAGCATCTCTTTGCTCCTTCGCGGTCGGCGTGCTTTGCAGGCACCCAGGCACGACGCGGCTGCAACAACACGTCGGCATGGTAGACCCGGCACACGCGGCCCGCACAACACCCAAGTGTGCATAAACCACGCGACCAGGGGTCTGTTCCCTTACTTGCAGGGGGTTACATGCAGGGCTTTCGGCCGCCGGTGCAGCGGCGATGCCCGGCCAGGTCCAGGCGGTACGCGACGGCCTCAAACCCGGCTTCGCGCAGCAGCTCGGCCACGGCCGGGGACTGGTCGTGGCCGTGCTCCAGCAGCAGCCAGCCGCCGGCTGCCAGGCGCGGCGCGGCGCCTTGGATGATTTGCCGCAGCGAGGCCAGCGCATCGCCGCCGGGCGGCACCAGGGCGCTCCAGGGCTCGTGGCGCAGCGCCGGCAGGTGGGGGTCGCCACCGGCGATATAAGGCGGGTTGGACAGCGCCAGGTGCAAGCGCGGTGCCTGCGCGGCGTCGTAAGCCGCCCACCAGTCGCCGGCCAGCCACTGCACCGGCAGGCCCAGGCGCTGGCCATTGCCTTGCGCCACGGCCAGGGCTTCGCTGCTGGCGTCGCTGGCCCAGACCTGGGCCAGCGGGCAGGCCTGGGCCACCGCCAGCGCGATGGCGCCGCTGCCGGTGCCCAGGTCGGCCACCACCGGCTGCGCCAGCGCTGCCAGGTCATCGGCCAGCAGCTCCAGGGCCCAGTCCACCAGGGTTTCGGTGTCGGGTCGCGGGTCCAGCACGGCGGGGGTGATGTGCAGCTTCAGGCCGTGGAACTCGCGTTCGCCCAGCAGGTAGGCCAGCGGCTCCCCGTCGGCGCGCCGTGCCAGCAGCTGGGCATAGCGCGCTGCATCGGGCGCGGCCAGCTCGGCTTCGCCATGCGCCAGCAGCCAGCTGCGCGGGCGGCCGGTCACCGCGGCCAGCAGCAGCTGCGCGTCCAGCCGGTCCACGCCGACCGCTTTGGCGCCTTGCAGCGCGGCGTCCACGTGGCTCACAGTGCGCCGGACTCCAACTGCGCCAGCTGCTCGGCGGCGCGTGCCGCCTGCAGCGCCGCGACCACGTCGCCCAGGTCGCCTTCCATGATCTGCGCCAGCTTGTACAGCGTGAGGTTGATGCGGTGGTCGGTGAGCCGGCCCTGCGGGAAGTTGTAGGTGCGTATGCGGTCGCTGCGGTCGCCGCTGCCTACCAGGCTCTTGCGCGTGGCGGCTTCCTTGGCGGCACGTTCGCCGCGCTCCTTGTCGCGCAGCCGTGCCAGCAGCACCGCCATGGCCTTGGCCTTGTTGCGGTGCTGGCTGCGGTCGTCCTGGCATTCGGCCACGATGCCGGTGGGCAGGTGGGTGATGCGTATGGCGCTGTCGGTCTTGTTGACGTGCTGGCCGCCGGCGCCGCTGGCGCGGAAGGTGTCTATGCGCAGCTCGGCCGGGTTGATGGACACCTCTTCGGCTTCGTCGGGCTCGGGCATCACCGCCACCGTGCAGGCGCTGGTGTGTATGCGGCCCTGGCTTTCGGTGGCCGGCACACGCTGCACGCGGTGGCCGCCGCTCTCGAAACGAAGCTGGCCATACACGCCGGGGCCTTCCACGCGCAGCACGATCTCTTTGTAGCCGCCCAGTTCGGCCGGGCTCTCGCTCAGCACCTCGGTGCGCCAGCCTTGGCGTTCGCACCAGCGCAGGTACATGCGTGTGAGGTCGCCGGCGAACAAGGCGCTTTCGTCGCCGCCGGTGCCGGCACGGATTTCCAGGAAGGCAGGGCGCTCGTCGTCGGGGTCGCGCGGCAGCAGCGCCAGCTGCAGCTCTTCGTGCAGACGGGTCAGTTCGGCTTCGGCCTCGGCGATCTCCTCGCCCGCCATCTCGGCCATCTCGGGGTCGGCCAGCAGCTCGCGCGCGGCGGCCACGTCGCTTTCGCGCTGCTGGTAGCGCCGCCAGCGGCCCACCACGTCGGCCGCCTGCGACTGCTCGCGCGACAAGGCGCGCCAACGCTTGGGGTCGGCCGCCACCTGCGGGTCGGCCAGCGTGGCGTCCAGCTCCGCCAGGCGCAGCGCCAGGCGGTCGAACTGTTCACGCAGGGAGGGGGACATGGTGTGGGAGGAGTGCGGGGTGCAGGGCGTGGGGACGAGCAACAAAAGCTGGCAGCCGGCCGGCCACCTTGAGCGGCCTGGGCCGCTAACGCGAGCGCTCGTTGCCGCGCAGGAACAGGCGCGAAACGGTGGCCGCCAGCTGCCGCTGCTCGTCGCCGTCGGCCGCATGCAGCTCGGCCAGCGTGCCGTGCAGCATCTTGTTGGTCAGCCCGCGCGACAGCGCCTGCAGCACCTGCTCCACCGGCTCGCCGCGCGCCAGCAGGCGGCGCGCGCGGGCCAGTTCGGCGGCGCCCCAGTCCTCGGCCTGCTGGTTGAGCGCGCGTATCAGCGGCACCGCGGCGCGCTGGTCCAGCCAGTGGGCGAAGCTCTGCACCCCGGCGTCGATGATGGCCTCGGCCTGCTCCACCGCGGCCTGGCGCTTTTCGCCGGCGGTCTGCACCAGCGAGGACAGGTCGTCTACGGTGTACAGGAACACGTCGGCCAGCTGCGCCACCTCGGGTTCTATGTCGCGCGGCACTGCCAGGTCCACCATGAACATGGGCCGGTGGCGGCGCGCCTTCAGCGCCCGCTCCACGGCACCCAGGCCGATGATGGGCAGCGTGCTGGCGGTGCAGGACACCACCGCGTCGAACTCGTGCAGCCGCGCCGGCAGGTCGGACAGGCGCAGCACCGAACCGCCGAAGCGCGCCGCCAGCTTCTCGCCGCGCTCCAGCGTGCGGTTGGCCACCGCCATGGCACGCGGCGAACGCGCAGCGAAGTGCGTGGCCACCAGCTCGATCATCTCGCCGGCGCCTACGAACAGCACGCGCATGTCTTCCAGGCGCTCGAAGATCTGCGCCGCCAGCCGCACCGCCGCAGCGGCCATGCTGATGCTGTGCGTGCCGATCTCGGTGGAGGTACGCACCTCCTTGGCTACCGCGAAACTGCGCTGGAACAGCTGGTGCAGCGTGGTGCCCAGCGTGCCGGCCTCGTCGGCCACACGCACCGCCTGCTTCATCTGCCCCAGGATCTGCGGCTCGCCCAGCACCATGGAGTCCAGCCCCGCCGCCACGCGGAAGGCGTGGCGTGCGGCGGCGCGGTCTTCCATCACGTAGCTGTGGGCGTGCAGCTCGCCGCCGGGCACGCCGCGGTGCTGCGCCAGCCAGTCCAGCGCCGGGCGCACCAGCTCGGGTGCCGGGGCGCTGCCGGCGGCCACGTACAGCTCGGTGCGGTTGCAGGTGGAGACGAGGGCGGCCTCGGGCAGCGCAAGGTGCAGGCGCTGGCGCAGCTCGTGCAGCGCAGGCGTGATCTGCTCGGGCGCAAACGCCAGCCGGCCGCGCAAGTCCAGCGGCGCGGTGGTGTGGTTCAGGCCCAGGGCAAAGACGCTCACGCCAGAATTGTAGGTGCCTGCCCTGGTGCGGGCGTCTTGATCAATGGCAATGATCACGATCGTTAACGCCGATCCTGCCCCCGCTGCTCACCATGTCCTTTGTCGATGCCTTTTTGCACTTGTTCAACCTGCAGCTGCCGGCGCTGGCGCTGGCGGCGCTGAGCGCGCTGCTGGCCAAGGGCCTGTGGCGGCGCGAACTGGCCGGCGTGCCCTGGGCGCGGCTGGCGGGCTGGGCGGCGTTGGCGGGCATGCTGGTGACGCTGGCCGGCCTGGTCCTGACCGGGCGCGATGGCCGCATGGCCACTTACGGCGCCTTGGTGTTGGCCGAGGCCTTGGCTTTGTGGTTCGTGGGTTTCGGGCCTGCGCGGCGAGGGCGTTGACCCCTGCCGGCACGGGCCGCTGGCTCAGGCGGCGGCCTCAGGCAGGGGCCGTTTCGTCCTGCAGCACCGGCGTGCCGCGCAGCGAATGCGGCAGCGCCTCGGTGATGCGCACCGCCAGCATCTGCCCCACCAGCCGCGCCGCGTGGGGGCCGCCGTCGAAGTTGACGATGCGGTTGCACTCGGTGCGGCCCATCAGCTCGGCCGGGTTCTTGCGCGACGGGCCTTCGACCAGGATGGTCTGCACCGTGCCCACGCGGCTGGCGCTGATGCGGCGCACGTTGGTCTCTATCGTGGCTTGCAGGTGTTGCAGGCGCTTGAGCTTCACGGCTTGCGGCGTGTCGTCGTGCAGTGCCGCCGCCGGCGTGCCCGGGCGCTTGCTGAACACGAAGCTGAAGCTGCTGTCGAAGCCCACGTCCTCGATGAGCTTCATCATCTTGGCAAAGTCTTCCTCGGTCTCGCCGGGAAAGCCCACGATGAAGTCCGACGACAGGCTGATGCCCGGGCGCACCGCACGCAGCTTGCGCACCGTGCTCTTGTATTCCATCGCGGTGTAGCCGCGCTTCATGGCCATCAGCACGCGGTCGCTGCCATGCTGCACCGGCAGGTGCAGGTGGTTCACCAGCTTGGGGATGCGGCCGTAGGCCTCTATCAGCCGCGGCGTGAACTCGTTGGGGTGGCTGGTGGTGTAGCGGATGCGCTCTATGCCCGGGATCTCGGCCACACACTCCAGCAGCAGCGCAAAGTCGTCGCCTTCGCCGTCGCCGCCTGTGCTGCCGCGCCAGGCGTTGACGTTCTGGCCCAGCAGCGTCACTTCCTTGACGCCTTGTTCGGCCAGGCCGGCCACTTCGGTCAGCACGTCGTCCAGCGGGCGGCTGACTTCTTCGCCGCGGGTGTAGGGCACCACGCAGTAGCTACAGTACTTGCTGCAGCCTTCCATGATGGAGACGAAGGCCGAGGCGCCTTCCACCCGCGCCGGCGGCAGGTGGTCGAATTTTTCGATCTCGGGGAAGCTGATGTCCACCTGCGCGCGGCGCTCGCGCCGGCGCGCCTCGATCATCTGCGGCAGCCGGTGCAGCGTCTGCGGGCCGAAGACCAGGTCCACGTAGGGCGCACGCTCGATGATGGCCGCGCCTTCCTGGCTGGCCACGCAGCCGCCCACGCCTATCAGCACGCCCTTTTGCTTGAGGTGCTTGACGCGGCCCAGGTCGGAAAACACCTTCTCCTGCGCCTTCTCGCGCACCGAGCAGGTGTTGAACAGCACCAGGTCGGCTTCTTCGACGTTGTCGGTGGCTTCAAAACCCTGGGCGGCGCCCAGCACGTCGGCCATCTTGTCCGAGTCGTACTCGTTCATCTGGCAGCCGAAGGTGCGTATGAACACCTTGGGCTTGTTCGCCGCCGTGTCGCTCACGGCCGGCTCCAGACCTGGCCGATGGGGTCGAAGTGCCAGGCCGCGGCCTGCTGCGGCGTGGTGGGCCAGGGCCGGCGGGCCAGCTCGGCCGGTGTCAGCACCCACACGTCCAGCAACTCGCCGGCGTTGTCCAGCGTGTAATGCACCGTCAGGCGCTGGCCGACCAGCGCGCCGGACATCTTCAGCAGGTTGTCGTCGCCGCGTATGCGGGCACCGGGCGCCAGGCGCGCGGCGCGGCCATTGAGCCGCACTGCCGGCGGCTGCTGCACGACGACTTCACCGCGCAGGGCGTTGGCCGGGAAGGGGCGCTGCACCTGCGCGGCGGCGGGCCAGGCCAGCAGCAGGCCGAAGGCGGCGAGAAAGGCACAGCGAAGCATGGTGTGTATCCAGGGGCTGTGGCACAAAGACAAAGGCCCGAGACAAGTGCTCGGGCCCGGAACTGGTGGCGCTTCAGGGATTTGAACCCCGGACCTGCGGATTATGATTCCGTCGCTCTAACCAACTGAGCTAAAGCGCCTGAGCCGGCCATTATAGCGAGCCCAGCCGCTGTGGCGTGGCCCTTCGGGAAGCCCTTGGCCCCGGCCCGCCGCTGCTCCGACACGGCCCGTTGACGATGTTCAGTTTTTTCCGCAAGAAGGCCGCGCCGCCGGCGCCCACCCCTGTGCCGGCTCCGACGCCGGCCGCGGCACTGCCGGTGCCAGGCTTGCCCGCCGCCACCGCGGACGTCCAGCCGCCGGCACCCGAGGCCCGCAGCGGCTGGCTCAGCCGCCTGAAACAGGGCCTGCGCAAGACCGGCAGCAGCATCGCCACGGTGTTTGTCGGCACCCGCATCGACGAGGCGCTGTACGAGGAGCTGGAAGCCGCGCTGCTGATGGCCGATGCCGGCACGGCGGCCACGCAGCATCTGCTGCAAGACCTGCGCCGGCGCGTGAAGGACACCCGCACCACCGAGCCCGCGGCCGTGAAGGGCCTGCTGGCCGATGCGGTGGCCGACTTGCTGGCGCCGCTGCAAAAGCCGCTGGTCATAGGCCAGGCCAAGCCCACGGTGATCATGGTGGCCGGCGTCAACGGCGCCGGCAAGACGACCAGCATAGGCAAGCTCACGCGCCACCTGGCGCAGGCCGACTGCCGCGTGCTGCTCGCTGCGGCCGACACCTTCCGCGCCGCGGCGCGCGAACAGCTGGCGGTGTGGGCCGACCGCAACCGGGTGGAGATCGTCGCGCAGGCCGGCGGCGACCCGGCGGCGGTGAGCTTCGACGCGGTGACGGCCGGCCGCGCCCGCGGCTGCGACGTGGTGATTGCCGACACCGCCGGCCGCCTGCCCACCCAGGCGCACCTGATGGAAGAGCTGAAAAAGATTCGCCGCACCATCGCCAAGGCGCAAGAGGGTGCGCCGCACGAGGTGCTGCTGGTGGTGGACGGTAACACCGGCCAGAACGCGCTGGCGCAGGTCAAGGCCTTCGACGAGGCGGTGGGGCTGACCGGGCTGGTGGTCACCAAGCTGGACGGCACCGCCAAGGGCGGCGTGCTGGCGGCCATTGCGCGCTGGGGCACCGAGCGTGCCGGCGGCGCGGTGCCGGTCTACTTCATAGGCGTGGGCGAGAAGCTGGAAGACCTGCAGACCTTCGACGCGCGCGAGTTCGCCAACGCGTTGTTGGGCTGAAGGGGCTGGAGCGCGGCGCAGGGCGCCGCTGCCTCAGCGCCCCGCGCCGGCCGACGCGGCTTCCAGTTCGTCGAAGAAGGCCGAGGCCACCGGCTCCATGCCGGCGTCTATGGCGGCGGCGGCCGCGGCGCGGTCGCCTTCGGCCAGGATCTCCGCGATCTCGGGCACCGGGATCAGCGGCATGGCGCCGCTGTTCTGGGCCTGGGGCTTGCCTTCGATGGCATCCAGCAAGGCCCCCACCTCGTGGCGCACCTCGATGGCGGTGGGCAACTGGCCCTCGCGCCAGGTGAGCACACGCACGCCGGCGGCGCGCAGCACACGGCCCAGGCGCTCGTGGCGGCGGCGGCTGCGTTCGGTTTCCTGGGTGCTGCGCACGTCCACGGCGATGAGCACGCGCGAGCCGCCGTCGCACACCAGCAGGTCCACCGACAGCGAGCCCACGCGGGCCAGCCATTCCTTGTACGAGTGCCGCGTGGGCACACGTATGAAGCGCGACAGCGGCACCTGCGCCAGGATCAGGTGCGTGGGCACCGCGCGGCGCAGCAGGTCGTAGGCCTGCCGTTCGGTGATGGTCAGCACGCGGGCCGCGTCCGGCGGCCAGCCGGCCAGGGTGTCCACCGCGTCGCGGTCGTCGCGACGGCCGGCGCCGCCGCGTTGGCGCCACCGCATCGCCAGCAGCGTCAGCAGCAGCAGCACCGTGGCCGGCAGGGCGAAGGTGGCGATAGAGGGCAGGAATTCCATGGCAGCGGCGGACGGGGGCGAGAACGCTGAATCGGCACGAGGCCGCAACGATCAAGCCAGACGCCATCGACAGGCGTATCGAGGCGTTTCACCGCCAGGGTGCCGCGGCCCGGTTGTGACTTCCGTCACGGCCGGCGGGCCGCCTCGGCCCCTGTTCAGGGCCGTCGTCAGCGCGGCGGCAGGCCGGGGAAGCCTCCGCCGCCCGGGCCGCCGGGGCCTCCCAGGCCGCCGAAACCGCCGCCGCCCATGCGGCGCAGCATCTTCATCATGCCGCCGCCCTTCATCTTTTTCATCATGCCCTGCATCTGCTCAAACTGGTTGAGCAGGCGGTTCACTTCCTGCACCTGCACGCCGGCGCCGGCGGCGATGCGGCGCTTGCGGCTGGCCTTGAGCAGCTCGGGCTTGCGCCGCTCCAGCGGCGTCATGCTGCGGATGATGCCCTCCATGCGCCGCACGTCGCGCTCGGCGCGGCCCATGTCGGCGCCGGCGGCCTTGGCACTGAGCTGGCTGGGCAGCTTGTCCATCAGCCCCGACAGGCCGCCCATGTTCTTCATCTGGCTGATCTGCGAGAGGAAGTCTTCCAGGTCGAAGCCGCTGCCGCTCTTGACCTTCTCGGCCAGCTTCTGCGCGGCGGCGATGTCCACGCCCTTTTGCACTTCTTCGACCAGCGCGACGATGTCGCCCATGCCCAGCACACGCCCGGCGTGGCGCTCGGCGTCGAAGACTTCCAGCCCGTCTATCTTCTCGGAGGTGCCGGCAAACTTGATGGGCGCGCCGGTGATGCTGCGCACCGACAGCGCCGCGCCGCCGCGCGAGTCGCCGTCCAGCTTGGTCAGCACGATGCCGGTCAGCGGCAAGGCTTCCTTGAACGCCTTGGCGGTGTTGACCGCGTCCTGGCCCTGCATGGCGTCCACCACGAACAGCGTCTCCACCGGCTTGAGCGCCGCGTGCAGCTCGCGTATCTCGGCCATCAGCGCCTCGTCTATGGCCAGGCGGCCGGCGGTGTCGACGATGAGCACGTCGTGGTAGTGGCGCCTGGCGTGGTCCAGCGCGGCACGTGCGATGTCCAGCGGCTTCTGGTCGGGCGTGGACGCAAACCAGTCGGCGCCGGCCTGCGCGGTGACGGTCTTGAGCTGCTCTATCGCCGCCGGGCGGTACACGTCGCCGGAGACGGTCAGCACCTTCTTCTTGCGCTTGGTGATGAGGTGGCGCGCCAGCTTGGCCACCGTGGTGGTCTTGCCGGCGCCCTGCAGGCCGGCCATCAGGATCACCGCCGGCGGCTGCGCTGCGAGGTCCAGGTCGGCAGGCGCCTTGAGCTTGCCGGCTTCGTCCAGCTCGCCCATGGTGGCGGCCAGCTGCTTGTGCACGATGCCCACCAGCGCCTGGCCGGGGTTCAGCGAACCCACCACCTCCTGGCCCAGCGCCTTGTCCTTGACGCGGGCGACGAAGTCGCGCACCACCGGTAGCGCCACATCGGCCTCCAGCAGCGCCATGCGCACCTCGCGCAGCATGTCCTGCACGTTGGTTTCGGTGATGCGGGCCTGCCCGCGCATGGTCTTGACCAGGCGCGACAGGCGATCGGAAAGGGCGGAGGCCATGCGAGGGGTGGCGCAGCGCCGCACAGAGGCGCCGGCTCATTACACTGTCGCCGATGATTCTATCGACCGCCTCCCCGACGCTGGCCCCTGGTGGCGCGTGGCTGCTGGCGGGCGTGGCGGCGCTGCTGTACCTGCTGGCCGCGCTGCCGCTGGCACGCATGGCGCGGCTGGCGCCGGCGGCGCTGATGGGCGGCTTTGTGCTGCACCTGCTGCTGCTGGTGATAGACATAGGCGGCTTCGGGCAGCCCGAGCCCGGGGCTCGGCTGGGCTTCGGGCCGGTGCTGTCCATGACGGTGTGGCTGGTGATCGCCGTGCATGCCATCGAAGCGCGCCTGCTGCCCCTGGCTGCGGTGCGGCAGTGGCTGGGCCTGGCCGGGGCGGCGGCGGTGCTGCTGGCGGCGGCCTACCCGGGCGAGTTGCGGCCGCTGGCTTCGGCGCTGGCGCCGCTGCACTTTGCGCTGGGCGTGGGCAGCTACGGCTTGTTCGGTGCGGCGGTGGTGCATGCCTGCATGCTGGACGCCGCCGAGCGCCGGCTGCGCGCCGGCGGTGTCGCGGCACGCGAAGGCCGCGCCGGCACCGGCCTGCCGCTGCTGCAGCTGGAGCGGCTGACGTTCCGCTTCGTGGGCGCCGGCTTTGTGGTGCTGACCGCCGCGCTGCTGCTGGGTGTGCTGACCACGGCGCAGACCGCCGTGCCCTGGCGCTGGGACCACAAGACGGTGTTCTCGCTGCTGGCCTGGGGCGTGTTCGCCGCGCTGCTGCTGGGCCGGCGCCTGCGCGGCTGGCGCGGCCGGCGGGCAACACGCTGGCTGTATGCCGGCGCCTTGCTGCTGCTGCTGGCTTACGCCGGGTCGCGTTTTGTGCTGGAAGTGCTGCTGGCGCGCGGCGGCTGACGAACCAGGCGGTACGCGGTATGGCCAAGATTCTGGTGGTGGTGCTGGTCGTCGGCCTGGTGCTGTGGCTGATGTTCGGCCGCCGCCGCGGCGCTGAAGAGCCCACTGACGAAGCGCCGGTGCGGCCGCGCAAGCGCCGGCGCGGCCGCGCCCAGCCGCTGCTGGCCTGCGCCCGCTGCGGCGTGCAACTGCCGCGCACCGAGGCGCTGATGGACGCCGCCGGCCAGGTCTATTGCAGCCAGGCGCACCGGCAGGCCGGCCCCGCCTCGTGAGCGAGCAGGACAGCGCGCCCGGCCACCCCGGCCGTCGCGAAGGGGACCGCCGCGGCAACGACCGGCGCCGCGGCGACCGCCGCCACCCCGGGGGCCGCCGACGCGACGACACGCTGTTCGGCCCCAGCCTGCATGGCGACTCGGCAGGCGGCGATTCGTTCTTCGAGCCCGGCTGGCTGGCCGCTGGCGACACGCCCGGCGACAGTCGGCTGCTGCTGCGCCAGGCACGTCGCGCCGCCGATGCGCAGGACAGTGCGCTGGTGCGTGTATACCGCACCTACGCGGCGGCGCGCGCCGTCATCGGCGTGGGCCTGGTCGGCGCCCAGGCGCTGAGCTCGGTCATAGGCGGCGGGCGCGTGTCGGAGGCCATGACGCTGGTGTCGCTGGCCTACGCTGTGCAGGCCATCACGCTGTGGCTGCTGCCGCGTTTCGGCCCGCTGGCGCAGCCGCCCGCGCATGCGGCGCAGCGCCGGCGTCGCTGGCTGGCCACCATAGGCGTGGACTTGCTGGCGTTTTCGCTGTTGCACTGGCTGGAGGCCGGTGCGTCGTTCAAGTACGCCGCGCTGCTGGTGCTGCCGGTGCTGATGGCCGGCGTGCTCACCTCGCGCCTGCTGGCGCTGGGCACCGCCGCCGGCGTGGCCTTGATGCTGCTGGCGGTGGCGGTGCTGACAGCGCCGGTGGATGCGCTGGCGCCGGGGCTGATGGTGCAGTCCGGCCTGGCCGGGCTGGGGCTGTTCCTGATCACGCTGCTGGCCGGCGAGCTGGCCGGCCGCCTGGCGCGCGAAGAGCTGGCCGCCCGCGGCAGCCTGGCGCTGGCGCGCCAGCAGGCGCAGCTCAACCGCCTGGTCATCGAGGAGATGGCCGACGGCGTGCTGGTGGTGGACCGCCGGCTGCGTGTGCGCGCCGCCAACCCGGCAGCGCGGGCGCTGCTGGTGGACCAGGGCCTGGCGCCGCCGGCGCCGTTCACGCTGGACGACCGCGCCGACTGGGCGGCCCTGCACCAGGCCGTGGCGCGCGCACTGCACGAAGGCGACTGGCCCGAGGCCGGCCGCGACGTGCTGCTGGCCTTTGCCGACGGCCACACGCGCACGCTGCGGCTGCGCGTGCGCTTCATGCGCGGCCGCGCGCTGGTGGACGCCGGCGCGCCCGCCGCGGAGGCCGACGGCGAAGTGCCCGAATCCTTTGCCGTGCTGCTGATCGAAGACCTGCGCACGCTGCGCTCGCGCATCCTGCAGGAGAAGCTCGCGGCCATGGGCCGTGTCTCCGCCGGCGTGGCGCATGAGATACGCAACCCGCTGGCGGCCATCGCCCAGGCCAACGCGTTGATGCAGGAGGACGCGCTGTCGCCTTCGCAGCGCCGCCTGGCCGGCATCGTGACCGACAACGTCGCGCGGCTGAAGCGCCTGGTGGACGACGTGATGGAGGTGGCGCCCGGCGTGGCGCCCCAGACGCAGGTGATAGACGCCACCGCGGTGGTGGCCATGACCATGGCGGAATGGACACGCACCGTGCAGCTGGCCGGCGGCGCCGACAGCCGGCTGCGCAGCGAACTGCCCAGCGAGCCGCTGCCGGTGTTGTTTGACGCCGAACACCTGCGCCGCGTGCTGGTGAACCTGCTGGACAACGCCCACCGCCATGCCAGCGCCCAGCCCGGCGCCATCTTCCTGCGCCTGGCGGCACGCGACGATGGTTTCGTCTGGCTGTCGGTGCTCAGCGACGGGCCGGCCATGGCGCCGGAGGTGGAGCGCCACCTGTTCGAGCCCTTCTTCAGCACGCGCAGCCGCGGCTCGGGCCTGGGCTTGTATATTTGCCGCGAGCTGTGCGAGCGCCACGGCGCCAGCATCGACTTCCGCCCGCGGCCCACGGCCGAGCGGCTGCGCAACGAGTTTGTCGTGGGCATGCGGCGCAGCCTGGCGCCCTCGCCGTCCCAGCCGCCCCAGACCGCCACGACGTGAGCACCGCCGCAAGCCCCCGACTGCTGGTCGTCGACGACGAACCCGACCTGCGCACGCTGTACGAGCTGACGCTGCTGCGTGAGGGCTACGACGTGGACAGCGCCGGCTCGGTGGAAGAGGCCTGGGCGCTGCTGCAGGAGCGCGGGCCGGGTGGCTTCCAGCTGGTCATCACCGACATGCGCCTGCCCGATGGCAACGGCCTGGACCTGCTGCACCGCCTGGAAAACGCCGGCCGCGGCGAAAGGGCCGTGGTCATCACCGCGTACGGCTCGCCGGAAAACGCCGTGGAGGCATTGAAGGCCGGCGCCTACGACTACCTGACCAAGCCGGTGGACCTGCGCCAGTTTCGCAGCGTGGTGGCCTCCGCCCTGGGCCGTGCGCCGGCCGCCGCCGCGCCGCGGCCGCCGGCGGCTGCGCAGCGCTTGTCGGCGCGCACCGCTGTCGGTGCGCTGGCCCGCATCGTCGGCGACTCCGTGGCCATGCAGCAGGTGCGCTCGCTGGTGCAGAAGGTGGCACGCAGCATGGCACCGGTGCTGGTGCAGGGCGAGTCCGGCACCGGCAAGGAACTGGTGGCACGCGCCATCCACGAAGTCTCGCCGCGCGGCGCGGCGCCGTTCGTGGCCGTCAACTGCGGCGCCATCCCCGAGGCGCTGCTGGAGGCGGAGTTTTTCGGCTACCGCAAAGGCGCCTTCACCGGCGCCAACGAAGACCGCGAAGGTTTTTTCCAGGCCGCGCAGGGCGGCACCCTGTTCCTGGACGAGATCGGCGACCTGCCGCTGGCCATGCAGAGCAAGCTGCTGCGGGTGATACAGGAGCGCGCCGTGCGGCCACTGGGAGCAGTGGCCGAAACACCGGTCAACGTGCGCATCGTCAGCGCCACGCACAAGGACCTGGGTGCCGAGGTGCAGGCCGGGCGCTTCCGCCAGGACTTGTACTACCGGCTCAACGTCATACGCATCGTCGTGCCGCCGCTGCGCGAGCGGGCGAACGACCTGTCGGCCATCTGTGCGGCGGTGGTCGAGCGCATTGCCGCCGACGCCGGCGTCAGCCCGCCACCGGTGTTGTCGGCACCGGCCCTGGCCCTGCTGCAGCGCTACGCCTTCCCGGGCAATGTGCGGGAACTCGAAAACCTGCTGCACCGCGCACTGGCCCTGACCGGCGGGCAGCACATCGCGGCGGAAGACCTGGAGTTGCCGGAAGCGGCGCTGGTGGATACCGTCAGCGGTGCCGAAACCCTGGGCCTTGCAGGCATCTCAGGGGGGGCGGTACACCCTGCGGCTGCACCGCCGGCAGACGCGGCGGGGGTGTTGCCCGGTGACCTGGCGGCGCACCTGGACGCGGTGGAGCGCAGCATCCTGGAGCGGGCGCTGGAACAGCACCGTTTCAACCGCACCGCGGCCGGCGCCAGCCTGGGTTTGTCGCTGCGCCAGATGCGTTACCGCATGGCGCGCCTGGGCATCGTCGCGGGCGATACCGACTGAGCCGGGGCGGGCGGTGCCCTGCGGCCACAATCGGTAACACTTGGCCCCCAGGCGCTGCTGCCGGTGCCTGCAGCGCCGGTTTCCCGGCACCCGCCCTGGCGTCAGCGAGCCGGCCGCACTTGTGCCTGCCGGCCATCGGTGAAAGCACCGGCGAGTACACTACCGCTAGTGTCTTGATGGGGGGGCAAGCCCCAGATATAGTGGCTGCGGGTGGTGTGCCATGACCCTGCCAAGCACCTGTTCCAGAGCCTGTTCAAGAGCCCCTTCATTCGCGTCGCCGCTGCCTGAACGCAGCGCCGGCACGGGTGCACCGGCAGGCGGCGCTGGCCGCCGGGCACACCCCAGACAACTCCGCACCGAACATCCATACAAGGGGAATCAATGCAAGCAGTCGTGACCACGACGCCGCAGGGCGTGGCGCCCGCGCACACCGCCTCCAGCAACCTGGCCGTGGCCGGTGCGCCGGCCAGCGCCTACGCGGCGTACCAGATCATCCGCCGCAACGGCGCGGTCGTGGGCTTCCAGCCCGACAAGATCGCCGTGGCGCTGATGAAGGCCTTCCTGGCGGTGCACGGCACACAAGGTGCCGCATCGGCCAGCGTGCGCGAAACCGTGGACCGGCTGACCGAGAGCGTGGTGCGGGGGCTGCTGCGCAGCCGCCCCGGTGGCGGCACCTTCCACATCGAAGACGTGCAAGACCAGGTCGAACTGGGCCTGATGCGCGGCGGCCACCACGAGGTGGCGCGCGCCTACGTGCTGTACCGTGAGCGCCGCTCGCAGGAGCGCGCCAAGCAGACCACCGCCGCGGTGCCGCGGGCGCCGGAGCTGCACGTCACCGACAACGGCCAGCGCGTGGCGCTGGACATGGGGGCGCTGAAGGCGCTGGTCGAGTCGGCCTGCGCCGACCTGGGTGCCGACGTGCGGGCCGAGCCCATACTGGCCGAGACCCGGCGCAACCTGTACGACGGCGTGCCCATGGACGAGGTCTACAAGGCCGCCATCCTGGCTGCGCGCACGCTGATCGAAAAGGAGCCCGCCTACACGCGCGCCACCGCGCGGCTGCTGCTGCACACCATACGGCGCGAGATCCTGGGCGAAACCGTCACCCAGGCGCAGATGGGCGAGCGGTATGTCGAGTACTTCCCGCAGTTCATCAAGCGCGGCGTGCAGGCCGAGCTGCTGGACGACAAGCTGCTGCAGTACGACCTGGCCCGCCTGGGTGCGGCGCTGAAGGCCGAGCGCGACCTGCAGTTCGACTACCTGGGCCTGCAGACCCTGTACGACCGCTACTTCCTGCACGTGGACGAGCAGCGCATAGAAATGCCGCAGGCGTTTTTCATGCGCGTGGCCATGGGCCTGGCGCTGAACGAGATAGACCGCGAGGCGCGCGCCATCGAGTTCTACGACGTGCTGTCCAGCTTTGACTTCATGAGCAGCACGCCCACGCTGTTCAACAGCGGCACGCAGCGCAGCCAGCTTTCCAGCTGCTACCTGACCACCGTGGCCGACGACCTGGACGGCATCTACGAGGCGCTGAAGGAAAACGCGCTGCTGAGCAAGTTCGCCGGCGGCCTGGGCAACGACTGGACGCGCGTGCGCGCTCTGGGCAGCTACATCAAGGGCACCAACGGCAAGAGCCAGGGCGTGGTGCCGTTCCTGAAGGTGGTCAACGACACCGCGGTGGCGGTCAACCAGGGCGGCAAGCGCAAGGGCGCGGTGTGTGCCTACCTGGAAACCTGGCACCTGGACCTGGAAGAGTTCCTGGAGCTGCGCAAGAACACCGGCGACGACCGCCGGCGCACGCACGACATGAACACCGCCAACTGGATCCCCGACCTGTTCATGAAGCGGGTCGTGGAAGGCGGCCCCTGGACGCTGTTCAGCCCCAGCACCTGCCCCGACCTGCACGACCGCTTCGGCGCCGACTTCGAACGCGCCTACACCGCCTACGAGGCGGCGGTGGACCGCGGCGAGATCAAGCTGTACAAGCGCACGCCGGCGCGCGACCTGTGGCGCAAGATGCTCACGATGCTGTTCGAGACCGGGCATCCCTGGATCACCTTCAAGGACGCCTGCAATGTGCGCAGCCCGCAGCAGCATGCCGGCGTGGTGCACAGCTCCAACCTGTGCACCGAGATCACGCTGAACACCAGCGACAGCGAGATCGCCGTGTGCAACCTGGGCAGCGTGAACCTGGCGCAGCACCTGAAGAGCGGCCCCGACGGCCTGGAGATCGATCAGGCCAAGCTGAAGAAGACGGTCAGCACGGCCATGCGCATGCTGGACAACGTCATCGACATCAACTACTACGCCGTGAAGAAGGCGCGCGACAGCAATCTGCGCCACCGCCCGGTGGGTCTGGGCATCATGGGCTTCCAGGACTGCCTGTACCAGCTACGCGTGCCCTATGCCAGCGAGCAGGCGGTGGCGTTTGCCGACCGCAGCATGGAAGCCGTGTGCTACCACGCCTACTGGGCCAGCACCGAGCTGGCGGCCGAACGCGGCCGCTACAGCAGCTACCGCGGCAGCCTGTGGGACCGCGGCATCCTGCCGCAGGATTCGCTGGACCTGCTGGCCGAGCAGCGCGGCGGTTATCTTGACGTGGACCGCAGCAGCACGCTGGACTGGAGCGGGTTGCGCGCGCACATCGCCGAGCACGGCATGCGCAACAGCAACTGCGTGGCCATCGCGCCCACCGCCACCATCAGCAACATCATCGGCGTTGATGCGTCCATAGAACCCAGCTTCGCCAACCTGTCGGTCAAGAGCAACCTCTCCGGCGAGTTCACCGTGGTCAACGAGTACCTGGTGCGCGACCTGAAGAAGCTGGGCCTCTGGGACGACGTGATGGTCATGGACCTCAAGCACTTCGACGGCTCGCTGCGCCCGGTGGACCGCGTGCCCGAAGAGATGAAACGCCTGTACGCCACCGCCTTCGAGATCGACGCCTCGTGGCTGGTGGAAGCTGCCTCGCGCCGCCAGAAGTGGATAGACCAGGCGCAGAGCCTGAACATCTACCTGGCCGGCGCCTCGGGCCGCAAGCTGGACGAGACCTACAAGCTGGCCTGGCAGCGCGGCCTGAAGACCACCTACTACCTGCGCACCACCAGCGCCACGTATTCGGAGAAGTCCACCGTGGCGTCGGGCGCGCTCAACGCGGTGCCCATGGGAGGCATGGGCGGCATGGCCGGTGCGGCATCAGCATCGGCCGCAGTCGTCAGCGAGCCCGCGAGCGATGTGAAGTTCTGCTCGATCGACAACCCCGATTGCGAGGCTTGTCAGTGAGCTGAAAGCGCGTTGGCATGTGCGGCATCGCGATGGGCGATGCCGTGCATGTCGATGCGCTGTTGCAACAACGATCGTGCAGCAAAGTCAACATCGCTTGGTGTTCGCGCACAACACTCTGATAATCCACAACGACAGGAAGTGAGCACATGCTGGTCTGGGAAGACGACGTCAAGACCTCTTCGAACACGATGCCTCGCGGCGGCGTTGCGCCGTCGCTGATCGATGCAGCGCAAGCGGCGCAACCGCGCCTGCAAGCTGCAGTGGCCGAGACTGCGGCCAAGCCGGCTTCCGTGTCTCCTGCCGCAGCCAAGGCGCCCGCCGCCGCACCCGCGGCGACCAGTGCACAAGCCAGCAGCGAGCGCCGTGTCAACGTCGCCGACAAACGCATCATCAACGGCCAGACCGACGTCAACCAGTTGGTGCCGTTCAAGTACAAGTGGGCCTGGGAGAAGTACCTGGCCACCTGCGCCAACCACTGGATGCCGCAGGAAGTGAACATGTCGCGCGACATCGCGACCTGGAAAGACCCGAACGGCCTGACCGAAGACGAGCGCCGCATCATCAAGCGCAACCTCGGCTTCTTCGTCACCGCCGATTCGCTGGCCGCCAACAACATCGTGCTGGGCACCTACCGCCACATCACGGCGCCCGAGTGCCGGCAGTTCCTGCTGCGCCAGGCGTTTGAAGAGGCCATACACACCCACGCCTACCAGTACATCGTCGAGAGCCTGGGCCTGGACGAAAGCGAGATCTTCAACGCCTACCACGAGGTGGGCTCGATACGCGCCAAGGACGAGTTCCTGATCCCGTTCATAGACGCGATCATGGACCCCAACTTCCGCACCGGCACGCCGGAGACCGACCAGACGCTGCTCAAGAGCCTGATCGTCTTCGCTTGCCTGATGGAAGGCCTGTTCTTCTACGTCGGCTTCACGCAGATCCTGGCCCTGGGCCGCCAGAACAAGATGACCGGTGCTGCCGAGCAGTACCAGTACATCCTGCGCGACGAGTCCATGCACTGCAACTTCGGCATCGACCTGATCAACGCCATCAAGCTGGAGAACCCCCAGCTGTGGACGCCGGCCTTCAAGGCCGAGATCAAGGCCTTGTTCGAGAAGGCGGTGGAGCTGGAGTACCGCTACGCCGAGGACACCATGCCGCGCGGCGTGCTGGGCCTGAACGCCAGCATGTTCAAGGGCTATCTGCGCTACATCGCCAACCGGCGCGCCACGCAGATCGGCCTGGAGCCGTTGTTCCCCAACGAGGAGAACCCGTTCCCCTGGATGAGCGAAATGATCGACCTGAAGAAGGAGCGCAACTTCTTCGAGACCCGGGTCATCGATTACCAGACCGGCGGAGCGCTGGCGTGGGACTGAGCAGCATCGCCCATGCCCGTCGCTACGTGCCGCGGTCGCAACGCCGGGGTGCAGGCACACGCTGACCAGCGTGCGCCACGTTCCGGTGTCCGTGAGAGATCAAGACAGATGACGAGTCAAGGCAGGCAGCAGACCGAAGTACAAGCCAAGCTCGCGACCCCATTCACCGCACCGGGGCGACGGTTGCAGGGCGCAGGCCCCGCAGCAGACCGACGGGCGGTGGATCTCGGTGCCTACACGCGTGGCACCGAGTCCTTTGCAACTTGATCAAGGAGATCGTAATGGCAACTGCGAAGAAGGCCGCTCCGGCCAAGAAGGCACCGGGGAAAAAAGCCCCGGCCAAGAAGGCCGCGCCCGCCAAGAAGGCCCCGGCGAAGAAGGCTGCACCGGCCAAGAAGGCACCGGCGAAGAAGGCCCCGGCCAAGAAGGCTGCACCGGCGAAGAAGGCGCCGGCCAAGAAGGCTGCTGCCAAGAAGGCCGCACCGGCCAAAAAGGCCGCTGCCAAGAAGGCCCCGGCGAAGAAGCCGGCCACGAAGAAGGCCGCTGCTAAAAAGCCGGCGAAGAAGGCGGCCCCTGCGGCCCCCGCTGCCCCTGCGCCTGCGCCAGCGAAGACCACGCTGAATCCGGCGGCGGCTTGGCCGTTCCCGACGGGCAACAAGCCCTAGTTGATTGGCGCGGGAACGCTACTGCGATGCAGTAGCGTTTGCCAAGTGCTCGTGCATGTTGAGGAGGCCCAGCGTCTGCTGGGCCTTCTTTTCTTTGCGGCTGGCAAACGATCCGAGGAAAATGTCTCTCTCTCAACAGCGTTTCGATTGGCATACGGATGAGCCAGTTGCTTCACAGATTGGAGCAAGGTGTCCATCTGGCAGTCGACCCTGTCGCGCGAGGAGTTTTGCAGGCGCAGATCGCAGGGTACCTCGCCAGAGTAGGCCGCTTTGATGATGCCCAGTTCGTTACCACCGAGGTTCGTCGCGACTTTGGAGACGGACGCAGTTCGCGTGTCTCGGCATGGGTCATGTGGGCAGAGGCTTTGCGGCACTACTACTTGAACTTGGCGCCGGAGTCGTTGGATCGCGTCACGCGGGCCCAACTCATCGCAACCACGACGCGAGACCGAGAACTGGCCGCGCTGGCGTCGGCGTGGAAGGCGCACTTTGAGTTTGAGACATCACGGTTTGAGGCCATGCTCGGCTCTATCCGGACGGCGCTCCTGTGGATTTCGGATGAGAACCACGGCGCACAGTCGCGACTCGCTATCGTGATCAGCAATGCTCTTCTTCTGTGTGGAGATCGGGAGAGTGCGCAGCAGTGGTTTCTTCGCGGTCGAGATCATGCTCTGCGAGATGGGGACCAAGCTAGCGTCGAGGCTTTGATCTACAACCGCTGTGCGTTCCGATTGGCGTGGCTTAGAGCGTACAACTGTGTATCGAAGATTGAGCCGGATGAGGTGGCATTGCTGCGATCAGAGATCGAGTCGTCTAAGAATTACCAGGGGTTGACCGGAGTTGACGCTCTGACAAACATTGTTCTGCTATGCGACGCAAGAACTTCGGTCCTCGAAGAAAAGTACGCAAGCGCGATAGAAAAGTATCGGGCGGTTCGAGGTAGAGGGCCATTCGCCTCGTACAACTTTAGTGAAAGTTTGATTGATCTTGAGATTGCGTACTGCTCTGCGAAGCTCGGCGACCTGTCATCAGCAGCTGCACTGCTGGTGAACATAGAGGTTGCGTCGTTTAGTCAGCTTGACCTTGATGAGCGTCTCGTCGCTGCATGGATGCGGCATCAGCTAGCATCTCTAGGGCTCCATCTAGGCGACTGGTCGGAGGCCGAGAGAGACTTCAGCATGTTGTCAGTGGAGCACAGCGAGTTTGTGGACGGCCTTCGTACTCGCATCAAGCAACTACAACCTGCGACCTGAGACGAAACTAGCCGGAGGGCTGTTACAGCTACCGGCATTAGTGTGACGACAAGGCAGCTAAGTAGGTGTCAATGACTCCCCTCATCGCCCTCCTCATGGGCTCCTCCAGCGACTGGGACACCCTGCGCCACGCTGCCGAGATTCTGGATACGTTCGGGGTGCCGTACGACAAGCGAGTCGTCTCGGCCCATCGCATGCCTGACGAGATGTTCGCTTACGCCGAGCAGGCTGCGGCGCGTGGGCTGCGGGCCATCATCGCCGGCGCGGGCGGCGCGGCGCACCTGCCGGGCATGCTGGCGGCCAAGACCACGGTGCCTGTGCTGGGGGTGCCGGTGGCCAGCAAACATCTCAGCGGCGTAGATTCGCTGTACTCCATCGTGCAAATGCCCAAGGGCGTGCCGGTGGCCACCTTTGCCATAGGCGCCGCGGGGGCTGCCAACGCGGCCTTGTTTGCCGTGGCCCAGCTGGCAACGGTGGACGATGCGTTGCGTCAGCGCCTGGACGAGTTTCGCGCGCGCCAGACCGAGGCGGCGCGCGCCATGACGCAGGACCTGCGCTGATGCCGCAGGCCTTGCCCCTCGCGCCGGGCCGCGCGACGCTGGGTGTGCTCGGCGGTGGTCAGCTGGGCCGCATGTTCGTGCATGCGGCGCAGACGCTGGGCTACCGTGTCGTGGTGCTGGAGCCCGATGCAGCGTCGCCGGCCGCAGCGGCGGCCGACCGCCATCTTTGTGCGGCCTACGACGACCCGGCCGCCCTGGCCGAGCTGGCCCGCGTGTGCGACGCGGTCAGCACCGAGTTCGAGAACGTGCCGGCCGATGCGCTGGCGCTGCTGGCGCAGTCGCTGCCGGTGGCGCCGCCGGCCGAGGCGGTGCGTGCCTGCCAGCACCGCGTGCGCGAGAAACGCTGTTTTGTCGAGGCCGGCGTGCCCTGTGCACCGCACGCGGTGGTGGACAGCGCCGCGGCGGCGGCCGACCCGGCGCTGGCGCCGCTGCTGCCGGGCATTCTCAAGACCTCGCAGCTGGGCTACGACGGCAAGGGCCAGGCCACGGTGATGTCGCTGGCCGAGCTGCCGGCCGCCTGGGCTGCGCTGGGCGGTGTGCCTTGCGTGCTGGAGCAGCGCCTGCCGCTGGCCGGCGAAGTCAGCGTGGTGGTGGCCCGTGGGCATGACGGCGCGCTGGTGCACCTGCCGGTGCAGCACAACCTGCACCGCCACGGCATCCTGGCGGTCACCCAGGTGCCGGCGCCGGGTGTGCCGGCGGAGGTGGCTGCGCAGGCGGTTGTGCTGGCCGGTCGGCTGGCGCAGGCCTTGTCCTATGTCGGCGTGCTGTGCGTGGAGTTTTTTGTGCTGGCCGACGGTTCTCTGGTGGCCAACGAGATGGCACCGCGCCCGCACAACTCCGGCCACCACAGCATCAACAGCTGCGACGTGTCGCAGTTCGAGCTGCAGGTGCGCACGCTGGCCGGCCTGCCGCTGGTGATGCCGCGGCTGCACTCGCCGGCGGTGATGCTGAACCTGCTGGGCGACCTGTGGTTCAGCGGCGATGCGCAAACGCCGCAGGAACCCGACTGGCCCGCGGTGCTGGCCGAGCCCGGCGTGCACCTGCACCTGTACGGCAAGGCCCAGGCGCGGCGTGGTCGCAAGATGGGCCACCTGACCGTCACCGCTGCCGACGCGGCCACTGCGCGCGCCGTGGCGTTGCGCGTGGCCTTGCGGCTGGGGCTGCCGGCGTTCTGAGCGGCGCGGGGGCGACGATGGCGATGCTGGCAGGCCGCGATCCGGCGGCGCTGCGTGTGGCCGCGGCGAAGCTGGCGGCCGGCGAGTTGGTGGCGTTTCCCACCGAGACCGTCTATGGGCTGGGCGCGCGCGCCGACGACGACGCGGCGGTGGCCAAGATCTTCGCCGCCAAGGGCCGCCCGGCCGACCACCCCTTGATCGTGCATGTGGCCTCGCGCGAGACGGCTGCCCGCTTCGCGGCGTCGTGGAGCGATGCGGCCCAGCGCTTGGCGGACGCGTTCTGGCCCGGCCCGCTGACGCTGATCCTGCCGCGGCGTGACGGCATCGCCGCCGCGGCCGCTGGCGGCCAGCCCAGCATCGGCCTGCGCTGGCCGGCGCACCCGGTGGCGGTGGCGCTGCTGCGAGAAGCGGCGGCCCGGGGGGTGCCCGGCGTGGCCGGGC
Organism: Burkholderiaceae bacterium; assembly: GCA_037190565.1. GTDB lineage: Bacteria > Pseudomonadota > Gammaproteobacteria > Burkholderiales > Burkholderiaceae_C > Rubrivivax. The sequence goes on along the minus strand of JBBCJV010000015.1, from coordinate 384,103 downwards.
CCAGCGCCAATCGCTTCGGGCGCGTCAGCCCCACCACCGCCGGCCATGTGCAGGCCGAGTTCCAGGGCCTGCTGCCGCCGCTGACCATCGTGGACGGCGGGCCTTGCGACGTGGGCATCGAATCAGCCATCGTGGACTGCACAGGCGCGCGGCCGGCCTTGCTGCGGCCCGGGCAGTTGTCGCGCGCGCGCTTGCAGGCGGTGCTGGGGGCTGAACTGGCGGCACCGGACGCGCAGTCGCCACGCGCGTCGGGCACCTTGGCTTCGCACTACGCGCCGTCGGCGCCGGTGTCCTTGATGGGCCGTGACACCTTGCGCCGCCGCCTGCAGGCGCTGGTCGCCGAGCAGCCGGGCGCCGGGCAGGGCTGTCCGGTCGGGGTATATTCCCGCCTCGACCCCGGGGCGGCAGCGCACTGGCTGTACCGGCGCATGCCGGCTGGCGCAGCGGCAACGGCGCACGAGTTGTTCGCGGTGTTGCGCGACTTCGACGCCGCCGGCGTGGCAGCGATCTGGGTCGAGCAGCCGCCGTCCGCGGCGGCCTGGGACGGTGTGCGCGACCGCCTGCGCCGTGCCGCCACGCGCTGAGCAGCCCCCATTCGGAGCATCGATGAGTTTTTTCTCCCAGGCCCCGGCGCAACTGGCGCGGGTGGTGGCTTCAGCGGCGTTTGCGCTGGTGTTGTTGGCTTCCTGCGGCGGTGGTACGTCGCAGCAAGACCCCTTTGTCGCGCAGCGCCTGATCACCTTTGGCGACGAGTACAGCGTGCTGGAAGCCGATGGGCGGCGCTGGGGCGTGAACGGGCTGGACGAGGACGACGAGTTCGACTGCGCGCTGCAGCCCATCTGGGTGCAGTCGCTGGCCGCGGTGTGGGGCCTGACGTTCGCCGAGTGCAACCCCGACGATGCCGAGCCCAAGGCGTTCATCCGTGCCGCGTCCGGCGCGCGCCTGGCCGATCTGTCGGCGCAGATTGACGCGCAGGTCGCCGCCGGCGGATTCCGTGCCCGCGACTTGGCCACCGTGCTGGTCGGCATGCACGACATCTTCGACCTGTACCAGCAGTACCCCGATGTGTCGGCCGACACCCTGGTGGCCCAGGCGCGTGCGCGCGGCGGTCAATTGGCGGCGCTGGTGAACCGCATGGTGTCGCTGGGAACCGTGGTGGTGGTCTCCAACCTGCCGGACCTGAGTCTGACGCCTTATGCGCGCGGAGAGAACGAAACCCACGACGACCCCGGCCGCACCGAGTTGATCTGGCGCATGACGGCAGCCTTCAACGAAGAGCTGGGCGTGCGCGTGCTGCTGGACGGCCGCTACGTCGGCCTGGTGCAGCTGGACCTGATCTCGCAGGCCATTGGCCGCTACCCCGGGGGTTACGGCTTCACCAACATCAGCGACCCCGTGTGTGCCGTGGCCTTGCCCGACTGCACCACCGACACCTTGGTCGAAGAGGGCAACGCCAGCCTGTATCTCTGGGCCGGCGACCGCCAGTTCACCTCCGCCGGCCACTTCCACCTGGCCAGCCAGGCCGTCACGATCGCGCAGCGCAACCCGTTCTGAGGGCCGGCCCCGGCCTTCAACCCGGCGGTGCGTCGCGCATCGCCCAGCGCACCAGCGCCTCCAGCGCCGGGCGCGCCTGGCCGGCGCGCGGGTGGTTCACGATGGCCACCAGCACATAGCGCCGGCCGCCCTCTGACAGCACGTAGCCGGCCAGGCCCTGCACGTCGCGCAGCGAGCCGGTCTTCAGGTGGGCGCTGCCCTGGCCGGCAACGGTGCGGCGCAGCGTGCCGTCGCTGCCCAGTATGGGCAGCGAGGACATCAGCTCGCTCATCACCGGCCCGCTCCAGGCCAGCCGCAGCAGCAGGGCCAGGCGCGCCGCACTCAGCCGCGTCAGGCGCGACAGGCCGGAGCCGTTGTCTATCACCGGCTCGTCGGTGCCGACCGGGCCGGTGCGTTCTATCAGCCAGCGCGTCAGCGTCTCGCGCGCCGCCTCGGGCGTGGCGGCGCGGTCCGGCGCCTGCTGCAGCGCCAGCGTCAGGAACAGCTGCTGCGCCATCACGTTGTTGCTGAACTTGTTGATGTCGCGTACCAGCTCGGCCAGGGCCGGCGAGTTCACCTCGAAGGTCGGCGGACGCCCGGTCGGGGCCACGCCCTCGCGCACGCTGCCCAGCAGGCGCCCGCCCAGGCCGGCCCACAGCGCCTGCACCAGGCGGGCGTCGAAGCTTTCCGGCTGCGGGTCGGCCACCGGCCAGGTGCGCTCGCCGCAGGCCACCGGGTAGCTGCCGGCAAAACGGGTGCGCCCGGGCCCGAAGCTGGCGCGCAGCGCCGCGCGCCAATCGCCGCAGGGGCCGTCGGCCAGCGGCACGCTGCCGTCCACCTGGCTGCCGGCGGGCAAGGGCATGGTCACCACGCGCGCCACGCCGGCCGCCCGGTCGGGCACAAAGCTGTGCAGCACCGAGCGGTAGTTCAGCAGCAGCGCCGCGGGTTGCACGTTGTAGGGGCGCAGCGACTCGCCGTCGAAGTCTGCCGCCGATGCCGGCGGCACGGCAAAGGCCGAGCCGTCCAGCACGATGTCGCCGCGTATCTCGCGCACGCCGGCCTGCTGCACACGGTGCAGCAGCAGCCACACCCGCTCCAGCACCAGCTTGGGGTCGCCGCTGCCGCGTATGTAGACCGAGCCGTCCAGCACGCCGTCGCGCAGCGGGCCGTCCAGCCACACCGGCGTGGTCCAGGTCCAGGCCGGCCCCAGTTGCTCCAGCGCCGCCGCGGTGGTCACCAGCTTGGTCAGCGAGGCCGGGTTGACGGCCGCCTGCTCACGCCATTGCAGCCGTGGCAGCGGGCTGCTCACCTCCTGCACCACCACGGTCAGCGCGTCTTCGGGCACGCCGGCACGTTGCAAAGCGGCGCGCACCTCGGCCGGCAGGCCTTGTGCCGCCGCCGGCACCATGCCGGCCCAGGCCAGGGTCAGCGCGCCGGTCCACCGCCAAGCCGGCCTCCAGCGGGCCGGGCGGCCACGGGTGGGCGGGCAGGTCTGGGGGCGGCGGCGGAACAGGCTCGGGGCAGGCACGTCCGGCATGATGGCATGGCTACACTCGGTTCATGCCGTCGCCTGCCGTGCTTGCGTTCGACACCTCCACCGAGCGCCTGGCCATCGCCTTGCGGGCGGCCGGGCACGCCTGGGCGCACGAAGGCCCCGGCGGAGCGGCCGCGTCGGCCGCGCTGCTGCCGCAGGTGCATGCCTTGCTGAACCAGGCCGGCGTGGCCTTGAAGGAGCTGGACGCCATCGCCTTCGGCCGCGGCCCCGGCGCGTTCACCGGCCTGCGCACCGCCTGCGCGGTGGCCCAGGGCCTGGGCCTGGGTCTGGACCGGCCCGTGATACCGCTGGACAGCCTGCTCATCGTCGCCGAGGACGCGCGCGCCCAGCTCGGCGAGCCGACAGAGCTGGAAATCGGTGTGGCCATGGACGCGCGCATGGACGAGGTCTATGCCGGTCGCTACCGCTGGCAGGGTGGTGCCTGGTCGGTGCTGCAAGCCCCGGCGCTGTACACGCTGGCCGCGCTGGCGGCCTGGGCTTCCGAAGGCACGGCGGCCTGGGCCGGCTCGGCCCTGGCGGCCTTTGGCGACCGCCTGGCACTGCCGGCCGGCGGCCGACGGGTGGCCGTGGAAACCGGCCGCGCCGCGGCGCTGGGGCGCCTGGCGGTGGCCGCTGCCCAGCAGGGCGAGGGCCTGGACGCGGCGCAGGCGTTGCCACTGTACCTGCGCGACAAGGTGGCGCTGACCACCGCCGAGCGCGCCGCCGCACGCGCCGGCACGCCATGAGCGCCCTGCCCAAACCCCAGGCGCAGCGGCGGCCCATGGGCTTGCCCGACCTGGACGCCGTCACCGCGCTGGAAGCCCGCGCCTACAGCTTTCCGTGGAGCCGCGGCAACTTCATAGACTCGCTGAGCGTGGGCCACCTGGCCGAGGTGCTGCAGGCGCCGCGACCCGGCCTGCTGGGCTACTTCATCGCCATGCCCGGCGTGGACGAGCTGCACCTGCTGAACCTCACGGTGGCGCCCGAGTGGCAGGGCCGTGGACTGGGCAGCGAGCTGCTGCAGGCCGTGTGCGAGCACGCAGTGGCGCGTGGGATGGCGCAGCTGTGGCTGGAGGTGCGCCAGAGCAACCAGCGCGCCCGGTCGCTGTACCGGCACCGGGGCTTCCAGGAGCTGGGGCTGCGGCGCGGCTACTACCCGGCCGCTGCGGGCCGCGAGGACGCGGTCATCATGAGCCTGAAGCTGCCCGGCCATGCCCTGGACTGAGCACCAGCACCGGCTGCTGCAGGGCCTGGGCTTGCGGCCCTGGTCGCCGCCGCTGCAAGCGGCGGTGGATCCGGCGCCGGGGCCTGCCTTGCCAGCCGCCGAGGCCCCGGCGGCCGTGCCCGCCGTTGAAGCGCCGCCGACACCACCCGTACCACCGGTCGCACCGGTACCGCCCCTCGCGGTGGCTGTGCCGGCCCGGGTGCGCAGCGAGCTGGACGCGCTGGACTGGCCTGCGCTGCGCGCCACGGTGGCCGCCTGCACCGCCTGCGCCCTGCACCAGAGCCGCACCCAGACGGTGTTCGGCGTGGGTCACGAACAGGCGCACTGGCTGCTGGTGGGCGAGGCGCCAGGCGAGCAGGAGGACTTGCACGGCGAGCCCTTCGTCGGCCCGGCCGGCCAGTTGCTGGACCGCATGCTGGCGGCGCTGGGCCTGACCCGCAGCGAGGACGGCCCCGAACCGCCCGAGCGCCGTGTCTACATTGCCAACACGCTGAAGTGCCGGCCGCCGCGCAACCGCAACCCGGCGCCGGAGGAGATGCAGCGCTGCGAGCCCTTCCTGCGGCGCCAGATCGCGTTGTTGCAGCCGCGGCTGATCCTGGCCATGGGGCGCTTTGCGGTGCAGTCGCTGCTGCGCAGCGACGAGCCCATAGGCCGCCTGCGCGGCCGGGTGCACCAGTACGAGCAGCGGCCGCTGGTGGTCACCTACCACCCGGCCTACCTGTTGCGCAGCCCCGCCGACAAAGCCAAGGCCTGGGAAGACCTGTGCCTGGCGGCGCGGGTGTTTGACGGAACTGCGCGGTAGCAGGCCAGCAGCACCGGCCGGCAGCGTCGCCCAGCCCGCCTGGCCCTCAGGCGGCGCTGACTGCGGCCAGCGGGGGCGATGTGGCGGCCGCCTGCAGCAGGCTGGCGCTGTCGCCGCCGTCGGCCGGGTACAGCGCGGTGCCCACGCGCAGGCTCAGGCGCGGCAACTGGCCTTCGATGCGGTAGGGGCCGGAGGCGGCGTGCAGCAGGCGCAAGCCCACCAGCTGGGCCGCCATCTCGCCGCCGCCGGGCAGCAGCACCGCGAACTGGCTGGGGTGCCAGTGCAGCACGTGGTCGGTGCTGCGCACGCGGCCGCAGATGCGGCGAGCGCACTCGGCCATCAACCGGGGCGCCAGGGCCTCGTCGGCCGGGGCCACCAGGCCCTCCAGCAACAGCAGTGCCAGGCTGCCCCCCTGGCGGCGGGCCTGCCCGATCTGCCGGTCCAGCCATTCGGCCAGCTCGGCGGCGCCGTCCAGGCGTAGCGGCGTGCCGGCCTGCGCCGCCGGCTGTGGCGGTGGGGCCGCGGTGAAGTCCACGGGCAGGCAGGCGGCGGGCGCTCGCATGGGCTGGGTCGTCGTCGCGGTCAGGAAAGTGGTCAAAGTCCCGTCATGGGGTGGGTGACGGTGTGCGTGCTGCCCTTACAGGCTGCCCTGAGCAGCTACGCACACCGCCCCCTTGTTCACTGAAACGGATTTCCGACACCAAACCCGACATGGCCGTCGCCATGGGCAGCTAAAGTGCAGGCCTGCCGACTTTTCCGGCCTGCCCGGTTGCCTTGCGCCGCCGCTCCATGACCGACATCACCGTGTTGTTGCGCGCCGCCGGCAGCGGCGACCGCCAGGCCGCCGACCAGGCCTTCACCCTGCTGTACGCCGATCTTCGGCGGCTGGCCCACAGCCGGCTGCGCCGCAGCGGCGACCTGACGCTGCTGGACACCACCGCGCTGGTGCACGAGTCGTTTCTGCGGCTGCACGGCAGCGACGGCGCGGTGTTTGCCGACCGCCAGCAGTTCCTGGCCTACGCGGCCAAGGTCATGCGCACGGTGGTGGTGGACCTGGTGCGTGCGCGCCAGGCCGAGCGCCGCGGCGGCGGCGCCAGCGCGGTGACGCTGAACACCGAGGTGGCGCAGTCGGCACTGGCGCACGACGACGAGGTGCTGCGCGTGCACGAGGCGCTGGACGAGCTGGCGGCGCTGGAGCCGCGGCTGGCGCAGGTGGTGGAGCTGCGCTACTTCGGCGGCCTGACCGAGGCCGAGATCGCTGCCAGCCTGGGCCTCACCGAACGCACCGTGCAGCGCGACTGGCGCAAGGCGCGCGCCCTGTTGTCGCTGGCCCTGCGATGAGCGACGGGCCGGCACGTCCCGCGGCCGGCGGCCCGCAGGCGCTGTGGCCGGCGCTGTCGCCGCTGCTGGACGAGCTGATGGACCTGGACGAGGCGCCGCGTGAGCAGCGCCTGGCGCAGATAGCCCAGCAGGACGCCGCGCTGGCCACCGCGCTGCGCGAGCTGCTGGCGCACATGGACCTTGTGGACGAGGACGAGTTCCTGCAGGCGCCCGCGCTGGCGGTGCCGCCGCAGCCCGCCTCGCTGGCCGACCGCGCCGTGGGCGCCTACACCTTGCAGCGCGAGCTGGGCCGCGGCGGCATGGGCAGCGTCTGGCTGGCGCGCCGCACCGACGGGCGCTACGAGGGCGAGGTGGCGATCAAGTTCCTGCACGCGTCCTTGCTGGACCGCGGCGACAACGCCCGCTTTGCGCACGAAGGCCGCGTGCTGGCACGGCTGGCGCACCCGCACATCGCGCGGCTGCTGGACGCCGGGCACCTGGAAGACGCCGGCGGCAGCACGCCCTACCTGGTGCTGGAGTACGTGGACGGCCTGCCCATGGACCGCTGGTGCGAAGAGCAGGGCCTGGACCTGCCGGCCCGCCTGCGGCTGATGCTGGACGTGCTGGACGCGGTGGCGCATGCGCACCAGCGGCTCATCCTGCACCGCGACCTGAAGCCCTCGAACATCCTGGTCACCGCCGCCGGCGAGGTGAAGCTGCTGGACTTCGGCATCGCCAAGCTGCTGGACGCGCCCGACCGCCCCGCCGCCGCCGGCGAGCTGACGCAGCGGGCCGGCGCGGCCTTCACGCCGCAGTACGCCGCGCCGGAACAGGTGCAAGGCGGCGAGGTGACCACCGCCACCGACGTCTACGCGCTGGGCGTGCTGCTGTACAAGCTGCTGGCCGGGCGCCACCCCACGGCCGACCCCAAGACCACACCGGTGCAGCAGATGCGTTCGCTGCTGGAGGAGGCCGAGGCGCCGCGCCTGTCCGAGGCGGTGGCCCGTACAGGCGACCGCCGCCGCGCCCGTGCGCTGCGCGGCGACCTGGACACGCTGGTGGCCAAGGCCTTGAAGAAGGCGCCGGCCGACCGCTACGCCAGCGCCGCCGAGCTGGCCGACGACCTGCGCCGCCACCTGGCGCACCAGCCCATCGTCGCGCGGCCCGACGGCTGGCGCTACCGCGCCGCGAAGTACGTGCGCCGCCACCGCGTGGCCGTGGCCGCCGGCAGCGTCGCGGCGCTGGCGCTGGTCACCGGCACCGCGGTGGCGGTGCACGAGGCGCGTGTTGCCCAGCAGCAGCAGGCCCAGGCCGAAGGCCTGATCGAGTTCATGCTGGGCGACCTGCCGGCCAAGCTCAAGCCCGTGGGCCGGCTGGACGTGCTGGACGCCGTGGGCGAACGGGCGCTGGCCCATTACGCCGCCCAGGACCCGGGCCGCCTGGACGCCGCGGCGCTGGGCCGCCGCGCCCGCGCCTTGCACCTGGTGGGGGAGATTGCCGAGCAGCGCGGCGAATTCGACGAAGCCGCCAACAGCTTCGGGCGTGCTGCCGACAGCACCGCGGCCCTGCTGGCGCGGCGCCCGAACGACCCGGAGCAGGTCTTCAACCACGCCCAGAGCGAGTTCTGGGTGGGGTACGCGGCGCGTCGCCGCGGCCGCGTCGCCGAGGCCGAAGCCGCCTTCCAGCGCTACCTGGGCCTGGCGCAGCGCCTGGTGCAGCTGCGGCCGGACGACCCCGTGGGCCACATCGAGCAGGCCTACGCCGGGCAGAACCTGGGCGTGCTGATGCTGGACGCCGGCCGCGCCGACGAGGCGCTGGCCATGTTCCGGCGCAGCGAGGCCATCTGGGAGCAGGTGCTGCCGCAGCGCCCGGACATGCGGCTGGAACTGGCCAACACCGTGGGCTGGAAGGCCAAGGCGCGCGAGTTCATGGGCCAGTACGACCAGGCCATCGCGGCGCAGCAGCGCAAGCGCGAGGTGCTGGACGGCGTGCCCGGGGCGGCGCGCGACGCCGAGGTGCAGCACCTGCACGCCAATGCGCTGCACGAGATAGGCCGCATGCACTTGATGCGCGGCGACGCCGCTGCCGCTGCGCTCACTATCGGCGAGTCCGTCCAGCGTTTCGAGGCACTGGTGCGCTCAGACCCCGACCACCGCCGCTGGGAGGCCGAGTTGGCCTCAGCGGTGCTGGCGCTCCTCGAATCTCTGGCTGATGAACGTGACGGCGCTTTGGCCTTGTTGCCTGCTGCGCAGGCGCAGATGGCGGCCTTGCTGGCCCGCCCCGAACGCGCGGTGCACTGGCGCGTCACCTTGCGCGGCCGGCTGCTGGTGCAGCAATGGCGGCTGCGGCCCCAAGGCGCTGTCGAGGAGCTGGCGGGCTACCTGGCCGACGTTGAACGGCTGGAAGCCGAAGGCACGGTGCTGGACGCGCAGCAGGCGCAGGTGGTGGCCCGCGTGGCGCTGGTGCTGGGCGACGAACGGCAGCGTGGCGGCGACGAGGCGGCCGCCCGTGCCGTCTGGCTGGCCGCGGCGCAGCGCCTGGCCGCGGCCAGCGAGCTGGGCGGCCTGCCCGCCACGGCCTTGCGCGCGCGGCTGGCCGCCCGGTTGGGCCACTCTCAAGATGCCCGGCGCTGGGCCGATACGGTGGTTTCTTCCACCTATCGGCACCCGGACGTGCAGGAAGTGCTTGCGTTGCAGGCCGCGGCACCGGAGCGCTGAGCCCTGAGAAGAGGGAGCACCACCATGAGCGCCATCGTCAATGTCGAAGTCAGCGTCGTCGCCGGCGGCAAGGCCGTCTGCAACCCGGACATCGCCGTGGTCAACGAGCCCGGCACGCTGCTGAGCTTCCAGCTCGTGACCCCGGGCTGGGCCTTCCCGTCAGAGGAAGCCATCGTCGTGCGCGACCCGGGCAACAACTTCCCCTACCCGTCGTGGACCGTGCAGCCGCAACTGGCCACGCTGCTGGACGCCGACACCGACAGCGGCGACTACGCCTACGGCGTGGTGGTGCAAAGCGAGAGCGGCCAGCGCATCTTCGTCGACCCGACCATTCGCAACGGCGTCTGAGCGGCTATTGCGCCGGGCTCAGTCCGGGCTCGGACTCAGCCGCCCGGCTTGGCGGCCTTCTTGGGCCGCTGCCAGCCCGGCAGCGTGGCCTGGCGCGCACGCGCCACGGTCAGCTGGCCCGCGGGGGCGTCCTTGCTGATGGTGGAGCCGCCGCCTATGGTGGCGCCGTCGCCCAGCTTCACCGGTGCCACCAGCACGCAGTTGCTGCCCACGTGCACGTCGTTGCCTATGACGGTGCGGTGCTTGTGGGCGCCGTCGTAGTTGGCAGTGATGCTGCCGGCGCCGTAGTTCACCCGCTCGCCCACCTGCGCGTCGCCCAGGTAGGCCAGGTGGTTGGCCTTGGCGCCGCGCGCCAGGCTGCTGTTCTTGACCTCGACGAAGTTGCCTATGTGCACCTCCGGCCCCAGCGCCGCGCCGGGGCGCAGCCGCGCGTAAGGGCCCACCAGCGCGCCTTCCCCCACCGTGGCGCCTTCGATGTGCGTGAAGGGGTGTATCACCGCGCCGGCGGCTATCTGCGCGTCGCGCAGCACGCAGTGCGCACCTATGCGCACGCCGTCGCCCAGCGTCACTTCGCCCTCGAACACGCAGCCCACGTCGATCTCCACGTCGCTGCCGGCCTGCAGCCGGCCGCGCAGGTCGAAGCGCGCGGGGTCGGCCAGGCGCACGCCGGCTTCCATCAGCACCTCGGCCTGGCGGCGCTGGAAGCGCCGCTCCAGCTCGGCCAGCTGCACGGGGCTGTTGACGCCCAGCACCTCGGTCTCGTCGGCGGCCAGCGTGGCCACCACCGGCACGCCTTCGGCGGCGGCCATGGCCACCACGTCGGTCAGGTAGTACTCGCGTTGTGCGTTGTCGTTCTTCAGCGCCGCCAGCCAGCGCTTGAGCAGCGCGGTGGGTGCCGCCATCACGCCGGTGTAGCCCTCGTGGATGCGGCGCTGCTCGTCGCTGGCGTCCTTGTGCTCCACGATGCCCAGCACGCGCGCCGGGTCGCTGGGGCTGCGCAGGATGCGGCCGTAGCCCGCCGGGTCGGCCAGTTGCACCGTCAACAGCGCCAGGCTGCGGCCGGCGCAGGCTTGCACCAGCGCGCGCGCCGTGGCCGGCTGCAGCAGCGGCACGTCGCCGTTGAGGATGAGCGTGACGCTGCCGTCTTCATCGGGCAGCAGCGGCGCGGCCTGTTGCACCGCGTGGCCGGTGCCCAGTTGCGGCTCCTGGCGCGCATACAGCGCGCCGCTGGCGGCGGTGGCGGCCTCCACCTGTGCCGCGCCATGGCCGGTGATGACCACGGTGCGATCAGCCCCTGTGGCCGCAGCGGCGTTCAGGACATGCTGCAATAGGCTCACACCGGCCAGGCGGTGCAAGACCTTCGGCAGTGCCGACTTCATGCGGGTGCCCTTGCCCGCCGCCATCACCACCACGTTCAGCGCCATGCGTGTGCCCAGGATGAAAAAGCGGATTATCGGCGGGCTGCTGCTGCTTGTTGCCTCGCTGCTCGTGGGGTGCAGCACGGTTCGGCTGGCCTATGACAACGGGCCCATGCTGGTGTGGTGGCGTGTGGACAGCTACCTGGACGTGGCGCGCGACCAGCGCGCCGCCGTGCGCGGCGAGATTGACCGCTGGTTCGCCTGGCACCGCAGCACGCAACTGCCCGCCTACGGCGCCGTGCTGCAGCAGGCGCAGCAGCAGATCGCGGCCCCCACCACGCCCGAGGCGGTGTGCCGCTGGAACGAGACGCTGCGCCAGCAGCTCGAGCCGGCGCTGGAGCGCGCGGTGCAGGCCGCTGCCGAGTTGCTGCCGCTGCTGCGCGAGACCAATGTGCGCCAGCTGGAGAAGCGCTACGAGAAAACGCTGCAGGAGATGCAGCGTGACTACCTGCAAGCCGACCCGGACCAGCGCCGGCAGGCTTCGCTGCAACGTGCGGTGGAACGCACCGAACGCATCTACGGCCGGCTGGACCCGGCCCAGCACACGCTGCTGCGCGAGGGTCTGGCCGAGTTGCCGCTGGACCCAGTGCGCTGGCGCGACGCGCGTCAGCAGCAGCAACAGGCGGTGCTGCAGGCGCTGCGCCAACAACTGGCCGCGCCGGCGGCCGCCCCCGAGCAGCGCCTGGCCGTGTTGCGCGGCCTGGTGCAGACCGACGCGCCCACGGAGGCGGCCGACCGCGAGCGCCAGCAACGGCTGGAACAGGCCAACTGCGTGCTGATGGCCAGGCTGCACAACAGCACCACCCCCGCCCAGCGTGAGCATGCCCGCGCCCTGTTGCAGGGGTGGGAGAAAGACCTGCGGTCGCTCAGCGACGCGCCAAGCGCAGCGTCCTGAGCGCCCCAGGGCCGCGCCGGCCTACTTCACCGCGATCACTGCGATCTCTATCTTCACATCGCGCGGCAGCCGGGCCACTTCCACCGTGGCGCGGCTGGGCGGCGCGCTGCTGAAGTACTGCGCGTACACCGCGTTCATGCGGGCAAACTCGTTCAAGTCCTTCATGAACACGTTGGACATCACCACGTTGGCGTGGCTCATGCCCTGGGACTTGAGCACCTCGCCTATGTAGTCCAGCACCAGCTTGGTCTGCTCCTCGATGGTGGTGCCCACCACCGCGGTGCCTTCCTTGTTGAGCGGGATCACGCCCGACAGGTAGTAGGTGTTGCCGGCCTGCACCATCTGCGAGTACGGGCCTATGGCCGGGTACACGTTGGGGCTGGCGTGTATGGCCTTGCCGCTGCCGCCGGTGGCCGAGCAGCCGGCCAGCACCAAGGCGGCGGCCAGCAGGCCGGCGGCGCGTGCCACGGAAGAGGTTTGCATCAGGTGTTCTCCTGCAGTGGTTGTGGTCAGACGAAAGGCAAGGGGGTCGCGCTGAGAGGCATGCCCGCGGCAGGGCCACAGGGCGCGGGCTTTGCCGCGGGCATCATCGCGGCAGGGTTCAGTCGCGTCCAGTCCCGGCCGCCCGCTGGCGGCGCAGCCCCAGCAGCGCGGCGGCGCCCAGCAGCATGAGCCAGGCACTGGCCGGTTCGGGCACCACGGCCACCACGCCCGGGCCGTCGATGCTGTTGCTGAAGGCACCAAAGTCGAAGCCGCCTGCAAACCCGGCGGTGACGAAGGTGTAGACCACGCCGGTGTTCAGCGCCCAGCTGAAGCCCGAGCTGCCCACACCGCCCAGGTCGTCGTTGGCCACCAGCGCGTTGGCCAGCGGCATCATGGGGTCGAAGGCCGGCGCGTACAGCAGCGTGAAGTTGTCCCAGCCCTGGGCGGTGCTGAGAAAGTCGTAGACACCGGCGGTGTCCACGGTGAACCACAGCGCGTGGTAGTTGGAGTTCTGCCCTGGCACGGGCAGGAAGTCCAGGGTTTCCAGCGGGCGGTCGAAGGTGGGGCCGCCGGTGGTGTCGCCGTCGTACTGGTGCAGGGCCGCGGCGGCGGCGGTGCTCAGCAGCAGCGCCGCGGCGCCGGCCAGCAGCGCTGGCCCCAGCTTGGCGAGAGGGAAGAGGGTCATCATGGATCTCCTTGTCAAAGGCTTCGGGTGCAAGGCCGCGTGCCGCTTCAGCGGCCGGCCAGCATGAGCTTGGTCAGCTCGCGCATGGAGGCCACCAGACGACGCACGTCGTTGACGCCGTGGAACAGGTGGGTGGAGATGCGCATGGGCGTGTGGTTGCCCGGCGAGCCGGCCACCGGCACCGAGGTGTTGCGGATCACGATGCCGTACTGCGTGCGCAGGCGCTCCACAAAGGTGTTGGCCCGCTGCGCCTCGGCCGTGGCCTGCGCCGTGCTCAGCACCTGGCTGATATGGTGGAAGGGGTGGAACGAAGTCAGGCCCGAAACCAGCTCCGGGTCGCCCATGGGCGAGTACAGGCTGCCCACGCCCCACTGCGCCGCGATCAGCTGCTTGAGGTAGGCCGACAAGGCCAGGTCGTGGTCCTCTATGGCCTGGCGGCCGATCTCGTCCCAGAAGGTGCAGCAGCCCTCGAACACCTTCAGCATGGGGTAGTTCGGGTTGCCTATGCCCTGCACACGTGCGCCTATCTGGTAGCTGGCCGCATTGGCGTTGGTGCGCGGCCCGGTCAGCGTGGTGTTGTTGGTGTTGGTGGGCCAGAAGTTGAACAACGGCAGCGGGTTGTGCTCGCTGACGCGGTTGCGTATGTACAGGATGCCGGTGCCGCCGGGCCCGCACTGCCACTTGTGGCCCGAGCAGCCCCAGAAGTCGATGCCGGTGCTGTGGAAGTCCAGGTTGAACATGCCGGTGGCGTGGGCGCCGTCCACCACCGTCATCAGCCCGTGCTGCTGCGCCAGCAACGCCAGGCGGCGGAACGGCAGCATGGTGCCGGTGAGGTAGGTGGGTGCCGAGAACACCAGCGCCTTGGTGGCCGGGGTGATCTGCGCGGCGAACAGGTCCACGTAGTCCTGCGCCGTCTGCTTGTTGCCCACCGGCAGCACCACCCGCTTGATGACCACGCCGCTGCGGTGCTGCAGCAGGTTCATGGGCCCGTTGCCGCCCGGGTGCTCGTGGTTGGTGGTGATGATCTCGTCGCCCGGGCCCAGCTCCAGCCCGGCGAGGATCTTGTTCATGCCGTCGGTCGTGTTGTAGCTCATCACGATCTCGTCGGTGACGCAGCCAAAACCCGGCGCGATGGCCGCGCGCATGGGGCCGGTGCCGCCCAGCGTTTCACGCGGGTTGAAGGCCACCAGGCGGTTGTATTCGTCGAACGCCGTCAGCAGGTGCGCCGGCGTGGAGCCGGTGGTGCCTATGTTCATGTAGAGCAGGTTCGGGTCCAGGTCGAACCAGGGCTCCGGGCCGCCTATGTTCAGCGGCGTGGCGGCGAAGGTGTCCTTGGGCAGGCTGAGCAGTGGCAGCATGCCGGCGGTCAGCGCGCCGGCGCTGGCCAGGCGCAGAAAGTCGCGGCGCGGGGCGGGGGTGCCCGGCGCGGGGGAGGCAGGTCGGACCATCTGAAACTCCTTGGTCGGTGGGTGGCAATAGCGACCACGCACACCGGTGCGCTGGCTGTACAGGCCAAGGCGCCGCGGACGCAAGCCGCCGTCTCAAGCGGCCGCGTGGCCGCCGGATCCCATGCAAAGAGTCTCTGGCCGACGACAACGACGCGTCGCCGGCCTGCCTTGGTTTCAATGTAGGAAGGGGGTCCGTGCCCCATTTGGGTGCAAACCCGCATGGGTCCCTAGGTATAGGGGTGCAAAAGGCCGAGATCTGACCTTGTGACTTGATACTTACGTTGAGATACGGCCTTGCCGCAGGCGCAGCCGCAAACAACAACGGCGGCCACAGGCCGCCGTTGTTGCCGAGCGCTCTATCGCCTGAGGATCACGGCGTGCTCAGCGGCACCACCACCCGCCGCGGGTTCACGCCCAGGCGCGGGAAGTCCATCAGCGCCGCGCTGAACATCGCGCCCAGCATGGTGGCGTCGGTGCGGCTGGTGCCTTCGCTGCTGGCGCGCGCCTCGTACAGCGGCTTGCCGCTGCTGCGGTCGCGTATCAGCACCGCCACCTCGCGCTCGTAGCGCGGCGCGCTGTAGCTCATGGACATGCCCCAGCGCGGGCTCATCCAGGGGCTGTGGCGCCAGTAGCCGAAGCCGCCGCGCCACCACAGGGGGTCGTCCCACGGCCCCATCTCGCTGCGCGTTTCGCGTGCGCCGACCTGCACCAGCACATCGGGCTCGCTGCCGGCGGCGGCCGGGGTGAAGCCGGCGCGGGCCAGCGCCGCCTGCGCCGCGGCTTCCAGCCGTTCGGCCTCGGCGGTGCGTGCCTGCTGCGAAGGCAGGCGCTCGAAGCTGTAGCTGCCGGCCTGGCGGCCGGCCGGCCACTCGCCGAAGCTGGAGACGTCGGTGGACAGGTTGTTCATGCCGGCACAGCCGGTGAGCACCAGTGCGGCGGCCACGGCCGAGAGCAGCAGGGTGCGGCGGGGCAGGGTGTTCATCGTCCGGGTCCTCCGTCGGTTCTTGCGTCTGTCTTCGCCTCGGTGTCGTCTTCGTGTGGGCGCGGGTGCAGCGTCAGGGGCTGCGCCGGGGGTGCGCAGGGTTCTTCATCGAAGGCGATGTCGCCCCCGGCGTCCGGCACGCCTGTGGCTTGGAGTGTGGTGAAAGGGTAGAGGTTCCGGTCCATCAGGTGCGAGGGCACCAGGTGGGCCATGGCGCGCAGCATGTTGTCGCTGCGGCCGGGATAGCGGCGCTCCCAGTCGCGCAACATCTGTTTCACCTGCACACGCTGCAGGTTGTCCTGGCTGCCGCACAAGGTGCACGGGATGATGGGGAAGCGCCGGTGTTCGGCCCAGCGTTCCAGATCGGTTTCGGCCACGTAGGCCAGCGGGCGTATGACCACGTTCTTGCCGTCGTCGCTGACCAGCTTGGGCGGCATGCCCTTCATGCGGCCGCCGAAGAACATGTTCATCAGCAGCGTCACCACCATGTCGTCGCGGTGGTGGTCCAGCGCGATCTTGGTGGCGCCCAACTCGCCGGCCACCCGGTACAGGATGCCGCGGCGCAGCCGGCTGCACAGGCTGCACATGGTCTGGCCCTCGGGCACCAGGCGCTTGACGATGCTGTAGGTGTCCTGGTTCTCGATGTGGAAGGCCACGCCGCGGTCGGCCAGGTAGCGCGGCAGCACGTCGGCGGGAAAGCCGGGCTGCTTCTGGTCCAGGTTCACCGCCACCAGGTCGAACGCCACCGGCGCACGTTCGCGCAGGCCTATCAGCACGTCCAGCAGCGCGTAGCTGTCCTTGCCGCCGGAGACGCAGACCATGACCTTGTCGCCGGCTTCGATCATGTTGAAGTCGGCAATGGCCTGGCCCACCTCGCGGTACAGGCGCTTGGACAGCTTGTTGGCCTCGAAGGCGGCCTTGCGGGCGGCCGCGGCGTCGGACAGGTCGTTCATGCGGCGGGGTCCTTGAAGCCGAAGACCTCGACGCCCACGGCGTCGCAGTCGGGGTACACGTCGGGCTTGGCGGTGGCCACGCGGGCGGCGCGCACCAGCGGGTGCGCCAGCAGGGCGGCCAGCAGTTCGTCGGCCAGCGTTTCCTGCAACTGCACATGGCCGCGGGTGAGGTACTGCGCTATCGCGCTGCGTATGAAGTCGTAGTCCACCACCTCGTCCAGGCGGTCCTCGCGCGGCGTGGAATGCGCCAGCGGCACGTACAGGTCCACGTCGATCAGCACCCGCTGCGGGCCGCGCTTCTCGTAATCGTGCGCGCCTATGTGCATCTGCACCGCATGGCCATGCAGAAACAGCCGGCGGCAGCCGGCCAGGGCGGGGTGCAACAGCGAGAGGGTCATGGACGGTTGTCGTGGGGCGCGGCTTCGCGCGCGAGGAACAGCACGTCGCGCGGCTGCGCCTGCAGGTGCTGGCCGCCGTCCACCAGCAGCGTGGTGCCGGTGATGGCCGGGGACTCCAGCAGGAAACGCACCGCGCGCGCCAGGTCGTCGGGGGTGGCGCTGCGTTGCAGCGGCGTCATGCGCCGGGCGGCGTTGAACTCGGCGTCGTCCATGGGGCCGGAAGGCAAGGTCACGCCCGGCGCCACGCCGCACACGCGCACACGCGGCGCCAGGGCCTGGGCCAGCAGCGGCGTGGCCGCCTGCAGCGCGGCCTTGGACAGGGTGTACGACAAGTGGTCGGGGTTGGGGTTCCAGAGCTTCTGGTCCAGCAGGTTCACGACCACGCCTTCGCGCCCCGCCGGCAGTGCGGCGTGCAGCGCACGTGCCAGCAAGATGGCCGGCGCGGTGTTGGCGCGCCAGTGGCGCTCCATCGCGGCGTGGCCGAAGCTGTTCACGTCGTCATGCTCGAACAGCGAGGCGTTGTTCACCACCGCGTCCACACGCCCCAGGTGTTGCAGCACGGTGGGCAGCAGCGCCTGGCACTGCGCCTCGTCGGCCAGGTCGGCGCGAAAGCAGGCGGCGCGGCCGCCGGCGGCTTCGATCTCGCCTGCGGTGTCGGCGGCCTGGGCCTCGGAGCTGCGGTAGTGCAGCGCCACGGTCCAGCCGGCACGCGCCAGCTCCAGCGCGATGGCGCGGCCTATGCGTTGTGCGCCGCCGGTGACCAGCACGACCGGTGAGGCCACCGGCCTGGCGTCGGTGTGGAGGTCCATGCTTTCTACAATGGCGGCGATGTTCGAGTCGAACCGGGCCGCGGATGACAGGGCCGACAGTGTATCGGCGCGCCTGCAGCGCCGCCTGCGCGAGGCCATCGCCCAAGGCGGCGGCTGGCTGCCCTTCGACCGCTTCATGGCCATGGCCTTGTACGAGCCTGGCCTGGGCTACTACACCCGTGAACGCGAAGGCGACCAGGCCCCGTTCGGCCTGCTGGCCGCCGACGGCAGCGACTTTGTCACCGCCCCCGAGATGAGCCCCTTGTTCGGCCAGGCGCTGGCCCGCCAGGTGGCGCAGGCGCTGGCCGCCACCGGCACCGACGAGGTGCTGGAGTTCGGCGCCGGCTCCGGTGCCCTGGCCGAGCAACTGCTGGATGCGCTGGCGGCCGTGGGCGCCGCACCGCGCCGCTACCGCATCGTCGAGCTGTCGGGCGCGCTGCGTGCGCGCCAGCAGGCGCGGCTGGCGCGTTTCGGCCCGCAGGTGCAGTGGCTGGACCAGCTGCCGCCGGTGCTGGAAGCGGTGGTGGTGGGCAACGAGGTGCTGGACGCGATGCCGGTGCAGCTGCTGCACTGGGACGGTGAAGCCTGGCACGAGCGGGGTGTGGCCGCGGCCGCGGCCGACAGTGGCTTTGCCTGGGCCGACCGCCCCACGGCGCTGCAGCCGCCGCAGCCCGGGCCCTGGCTGCCCGGCACCACCACCGAGCTGCCCAACCAGGCGCTGGCCTTCGTGCGCACACTGGCCGAGCGGCTGCAGCGCGGCGCGGCGTTTTTCATCGACTACGGCTTTCCGCAGCACGAGTACTACCACCCGCAGCGCAGCGGCGGCACGCTGATGTGCCACCGCGGCCACCGCGCCGACGCGGACCCGCTGGCGGACGTGGGCGACAAGGACATCACCGCACACGTGGACTTCACCGCCGTGGCACTGGCGGCGCAGGACGCCGGCCTGCAGGTGCTGGGCTACACCTCGCAGGCGCGTTTTCTGCTGAACTGCGGCATCGCCCAGCTGATGGAGGCCGCCGCGCTGCCGCAGCGCAGCGCGGCCCACCGCCTGCTGGCGGAGCACGAGATGGGCGAGTTGTTCAAGGTGGTGGGCCTGGCGCGCGGCGACGACTTCGGTGCGCTGGGTTTTGCCGAAGGCGACCGCAGCCACCGCCTGTAGGCCGGGCACCCCATGCGCTGGCTCATCATCTTCCTGCTGGCCTGCCTGCTGTTCAACGGCTTGCAGGGCTGGCTGCAGCGCATAGGCCTGGGCCGGCTGCCGGGCGACTTCAGCTTTCGCTTTCGCGGCCGCACCTGGTACATCCCGCTGGCCAGTTCGCTGGTGCTCAGCGGCTTGATGATGCTGATCGGTCTGCTGCTCTGAGCGTGGCGCTACAGCTCGATGCGCCAGGCGTGGCTGCACTGCCGGCAGCGCACCTGCACCTGCTCGCCGCTGGCGTCGGACTGCAGCAAGTCCAGCCGGCCATAGGTCTTGCACTGCGGGCAATCGGCCTGGCTGGCAGCCAGCTCGGCGTGGCCCAGCAGCAGGGCGTAACGCCGCAGCGCCCACAGGCCGCCGCCCACGCACACCACAAAGGCCACCAGGGCGGTGAGGCGCTGCGAGCCCGGCTGCGGGGTCAGCAGCAGTTCCACCGCGGCAAAGATGCCGATCAGGCACAGGAAGCCCAGCACCAGGTGGGCGTGGCTTTGCAGCAGCTCGCGCTCGTACCACTTGCGAAAGCCGCGCCGGCGTATGCCTTCGGCGAGCGTCATCGGTCGTGTCCTTCCAGGGCGCCGGCCGTGGCGCCTGCCACGGGTGATGCACATGGTGTGCCAGGCCCCATGGCCTTGGCGGCCGAGTGGGTACGGCCTGGTAACCGGCGGTAAACGAAAGCAGCGACGAAGGCTGGGGAGGCGCCGGCGCCTCAGCCTGCCGTTTCGCGCAAGGCCAGTTGCAGGGCCCGTGCGCGCGCGGTGTGCACGGCGCGGCCTATGTCAGGTCCCCGCGCGCCCCGTGCCGCCGCGGCGGCAGCGGCCTCGCCGGCATCCACAGCCAGCGCGGTGTCCAGCAGTGGCGGCAGGCGCCGGGCCGGTTCGTAAGGCCGTTCTTCGAAACCGGTGCGGCCGCGCGCATCGCACTCGCAGGCCAGCAGCAGCGGGCCCAGCCGCGCCGGGCGGCGCAGCAGGTCGCAGCGTTCAAACAGGCGCAGCAAGGCTGCCGCACCCAGCGCGCCGCTGCCGTGGATGTGGCCGTGCTCGCGCGCCACCACGTCGGCCAGGTCGCTGCATTCGCGCGGCACGCGCAGGCGTTCGGCCAGGGCCTGGCCCAGCTTGGCGCTGCGCGTTTCGTGCCCATGGTGGCGCGGCAGCAGATCGGCCGGCGTCGTGCCCTTGCCCAGGTCGTGCACCAGGCAGGCCCAGCGCACCGGCAGCGGGGCCTGCAGCCGCGCTGCCATGTCCAGCACCAGCATCAGGTGCACGCCGGTGTCCACCTCCGGGTGGTGCTCGGGGCGTTGCGGCACGCCCCACAGGCGGTCCACCTCGGGCAGCAGGCGCGCCAGCGCGCCGCAGCTGCGCAGCACCTCGAACAGGCGGCTTGGCTTGTCGGTCATCAGGCCGCGCGACAGCTCCTGCCACACACGCTCGGGCACCAGGTGGTCGACCTCGCCGTTGTCCACCATGCGGGCCAACAAGGCCTGGGTTTCCGGCGCGACGGAAAAGTCCGGGAAGCGAGCCGCCAGGCGCGCCAGGCGCAGCAGCCGCACCGGGTCTTCGACAAAGGCGTCGGAGACGTGGCGCAGCAGCTTGCGTTGCAGGTCGCCGTGGCCGTCGAAGGGGTCCACCAGCGTGCCGTCGGGCGCCTGGGCGATGGCATTGATGGTGAGGTCGCGCCGCGCCAGGTCCTGCTCCAGCGTGACGCCGGGCTCGGCGTGGAAGGTGAAGCCGTGGTAGCCGTGGCCGCTCTTGCGCTCGGTGCGCGCCAGCGCCACCTCTTCCTGGGTGTCGGGGTGCAGGAACACCGGGAAGTCGCGCCCCACGGGCCGGTAACCCAGCGCCAGCATCTGCTCGGGCGTGGCGCCCACGGCCACCCAGTCGCGGTCGGCCGCAGGCAGGCCCAGCAACTGGTCGCGCACGGCGCCGCCGACGATGTATAGCTTCACGGCCAGGGCCTGTTGTTAACGCTGCGTGCGGTAGGGTTCGTCTTCGGGGACGAACTCCTGCTCCTGCAGCGCGTCGCTGATCCAGGCGGCAGGGCCGGGCGCGGCCAGCAGGCGTTGGGCGTAGGCCGCCGCCGGCGCCGACAGGGGCAGCGCAAAGCCGCGCACACGCAGCGCCACCGGGGCGTAGAAGGCGTCCACCG
This sequence comes from Burkholderiaceae bacterium, assembly GCA_037190565.1. Taxonomy (GTDB): domain Bacteria; phylum Pseudomonadota; class Gammaproteobacteria; order Burkholderiales; family Burkholderiaceae_C; genus Rubrivivax. The sequence continues at coordinate 363,210 of JBBCJV010000015.1, read as the reverse complement.
CGCTGAAGTCGCCGAACAGGAAGGGCCCGCGCGCGGCGGAGAAGATCTGATCCACACGGGCCAGGTCGGCGCGCAGCGCCGCATGTTCCTGCAGCAGGCGCTGGCCGATCTCGGGGAACTGCGCTTCTATGTTCATGGGGCAGTGGTTGCGCAGCGCGCCGAAGCCTGCATGCATCTCCGCGGCCAGGCAGCGCGCCTGCGTGCGGTCGGCCAGCGCCGCCGGCCACACGCCGATGTTGGGAAACCGTTCGTGCAGGTACTCCAGGATGGCCAGGCTGTCCCAGACCACGGTGTCGCCGTCCACCAGCACCGGCACGCGGCCGGCCGGGCTGAAACGGCGCACGGCCGCCTGGAACCCGGCGCCCATGCCCAGCGTGAAGCTGAGCGGGTGCTCCTGGAAGGGGATGCCCAGGCCGCGCATGGCCACCCAGGGCCGCATGGACCAGGACGAGTAGTTCTTGTTGCCTATCACCAGCGTCAACGGCATCGCAGCTTCCTTGCGTCGTCGGGACGCGGCTGCGCATGCTACGCGTGCGGGCCGGGCTCCGGGGGGTGCGTGGCCGGCACGGCTCGCATGGCGCGCCAGGCGTCCAGGCGCGCCGGGCCGTCGCTGCGGCCCAGGTAAGCCGGCGCCACAGCGGCCAGCGGTGTGGGCGTGATGCCCAGATCCACCAGCCCGGGCAGGCGGCCGCTGGCCACGCTGGGCCGCTGCATGGAGCGCAGGTTGTCGCGCGACATCAGCGGCTCGCCCGGCAGCCACTCCAGCGCCAGCGCCTGAAGTTGCCCCAAGGCCTTGGGCAGGGCGATCTGCGGCCGCTCACAGCCGGCCCAGCGCCCGGCCAGGCGCACCAGCTGCGACAGCGTCAACTGCTCGGGGCCGGCGATCTCGTACAACTGCCCGGCGGTCTCGGGGCGCTCCAGCGCGGCCACGATGGCGGCGCTGACGTCCTCCACCCACACCGGCTGGAACAGCGCGCCGCCACCGGCCAGCGGAAACACCGGCGCCAGGCGCTGCAGCTGCGCAAACAAGTTCAGGAAGCGGTCTTCGGCGCCAAACAGCACGCTGGGCCGCAGGATGGTGGGCGCCAGGCCGCCGGCCTGCAGCGCGGCCTCGCCGGCGGCCTTGCTGCGCAGGTAGTGGGAGGGCGCGTCGGGCGCGGCCGCCAGGGCGCTGACATGCACCACACGCCGCACGCCCGCGGCGGCGCAGGCGCACGCCAGGGTTTGCGGCAGCGTCACGTGCACACGTTCGAACTCGCGTGCGCTGCCGTGCAGGATGGCCACCAGGTGCACCACCGCGTCGGCACCGGCCAGCAGCGGCATCAGCTGGGCCGGGTCGTGCACGTCGGCCTGCACCAGCTCCACCGTGGGCAGCGACTGCACGTCCTGCCCGCGGCGCAGGCGGCGTGTGGGCACCACGATGCGGGCACCGCCGCCGCCGTAGCGCTGCACCAGCCGCGCCAGCAGCGAGCGGCCTACAAAACCGGTGCCACCGGTGACCACCAGGCGCCGCGGCAGGCCCATCAAAGCCTCACGGCAGGTTGCGGTCCGGCGGGCGGGCGCCGGCCTCGCGCGGGCCTATGGACGGGCCCAGCACCGTGGCCAGCGCCGGCATGTCGCGGCCCAGCATGGCGCGGTAGAAGATGCTGTTGGACAGCACCTTCTTGACGTAGTCGCGTGTTTCGTTGAACGGGATGCTCTCGGCCCAGGCGGCCGGCTCCAGCACCTGGCCTTCGCGCCAGCGGCGCGGCCGGTTGGGGCCGGCGTTGTAGGCCGCCGCGGCCATGGCCAGCGAGCCGTCGAAGTCGTCCAGCACCAGCTTCAGGTAGCTGGCGCCCAGGTGCAGGTTGACCTCGGGGTCGTTGATCATCTGCGGCGTGTAGTTCAGGCCCACGCGCCGCGCCGTCCAGCGCGCGGTGGCCGGCATCAGCTGCATCAGGCCCGAGGCGCCCACGTGCGAGCGGGCGTCGGTGATGAAGCGCGATTCCTGGCGTATCAGGCCATAGACCAGCGCCGGGTCCAGACCCACTTCCTGCGCCTTGGGCACCACCAGTTCGCGCATGGGCGTGGGGAAGCGCTGGGCCAGGTCCACCTCGCCGCGTGTGCGTTCGCTGGTGTTGATGCAGCGGTCCCAGATCTCGCGCTCGCAGGCGCGCTGCGCGGCGGCCAGCAGCTCGCGGTCGCCCATGCCGCGCAGCGAGAAGTTCCACTCGCGTATGCCTTCGCTGCGCAAGCCCAGCGACAGCATGTGCAGCGAGCGGTTCAGGCCCGCGTGGGCGGCGGCCTGCTCACGCTCGGGCGGCCGCAGCGGCTGGGCCGGGTTGGGCAGGCCGTAGGGCTGGTCCAGCGCCTCGGCGGCCAGCTTGCCGTAGAAGCTCATCTGCGAAGCCAGGGGGCCCAGCTGCTCGCTGGCCAGCGCACGCTCGGGGGCGCCGGCCGGGCCGCGGGCGGCCAGCGCCCGGGTGGCCAGGGCATCCCAGTACACCCAGGCCTCGTCGCGCCGGCTGGCGGGGCTCATGGCGGCGATGGCGCGCTGCACCAGGGCCCAGTCGCGGTCTTCGCGCGGCTGGCGCAGCGCGCTGCGCACCTGCCAGCCCAGCAGCTCGTCGCTCCAGGGCGGCGGCGACTTCTCGCGTGCACGCTGCCAGTGCTGCCAGGCCAGGCGCGCCTGGCCCACGGCCTCGGGTTGCAGGCGCACGGCGGTCTGCTTGCCTACCAGGGCCCAGGCGGTGGCCGCCTGCTCTGCGCGCAGCCGGCGCGCCCAGGATGACTCCAGCTGCACGGCGGCGGCGGCGGGGTCGGTGCGGGCGATGCGGGCCAGCGCCAGCACCGCCAGTTCGCGCTGGGTGGCGTTGGGGGTGGGCGGCAGGCGTGTGAGGTAGCGCGCCGGGTTTTCCAGCAAGGCGGCAGCACCTTGGGCTGCCGCCGGTGAAACCAGCGCCGCGGCGGCGCGCAGCGCCCGCGGGCGGTTGAACTCGGCGGCCTGGCGGGCATGGGCCCAGGCGTCGTCCTCGTCCAGGACGCCGGCTTCGACGAAGTAGCGCGCCATCAGCTGGCAGCCGTCGTCCACGTCGCGTTGCGCCATCCAGGCGGCGCGCGCCTCGTCGCGCAGCGTGCGCTGGCCTTCGCCGGCCGTCTGGCGCGCGATCAGGGCGTAGCAGGTGACCTCGCGGTCGTCGTTCATGCGAAAGCGCGGGAACTCCAGGCCCACGCCGGCCCAGTCGCGGCGCTTGCCCAGCTCCAGCAGCCAGTCGTTGCGCAGGCGGTCTTCGACGTAGCTGCCGGGCCAGCGGGCGTAAAAGGCGTTCAGGTCGGCTTGCTGCGCCTTGGCGAGGCCGGCCGACAGCACCCAGTACTCGGCCCACTGCGCCAGCGGGTGGCCGGCCTGGCCCAGTGTCTGCGCCAGGCGTGCCAGGCGTGCCTGGTCGTTGACGCGCAGCGCTTCGCGCGCCTGCACGACCAGGGGGTCGTCGGCCCGGGCCTGCGTGGGCGCCGCCTGGGCGGTGAGCAGCAGCGAGGCGCCGAGCGCGACGGCGAATGCCGCGGGCCGCAGCTGTGACCGATGGCAAGACATGCGAGCGAATTTAGCGCAGGCCCGGCAGCACCGCGCGCGACAATGTCACTTCAGTTCAGGGGTTGCCGGCTGAGGGCTTGCGCGAAGGGCTTTTTGCTGCCTTCCTGCCCGGTGTTTTGACCGGTGAATTGGCCACGCGCAGCGCCGCCTGCAGCGCCAGGCGGGCCCAGGGCGCCATCAGCGGTGGTGCATCCAGCGCCTCGGCCGGCGGTGTCCAGTACGACATCACCACGCGCCGGCCGCCGCCTTCGTAGACGAAGGCCTCGCAGCCGGCGGCGGCAAACTGCCCGCGCGAGCCGTCGTCGGTTTTCAGGTACAGGCGGTCGTAGGCGATCAGCGCCACCATCAGCCCGTCGGCATACAAGCCCCAGCCGCCGAACATGCGCCGCGCCCGCACCGGGCCCAGCGTGCCCAGCAGCTCCTGGCAATGGGCGACGAAGGGCGGCGGGGTGCTCGCAGCACGGCCGGGCCGAGGAGGTGAACGGACCATGAGCAACGATAGCGCCGGCGGCCGACCGCCGCCAGGCGCGACAATGCGGGCATGGCGCTGAACCTGCCCCCTTTGCAACCCTCGCGCGACAAGGCGGTGCTGCGGCGCCAGTTGCAGGCCGAGCGCGAAGCCCTGGTGGACCGGCACGAGCGCGCGATGCAGCTGCAGCACGCGCTGCGCGTGTGGCTGGTGACGCGGCCCGACACGGCGATAGGCGCCTACTGGCCCATCAAGGGCGAATTCGACGCGCTGCCGGCGCTGTACCGCTGGGCCGAGGCCGACCAGCAGCGGGTCATCGGCCTGCCGGTGGTCAACAAGGCCAGCAAGCAGCTGAGCTTTCACGCCTGGTGGCCCGGCTGCGAGATGGAGGAGGACGCCTACGGCATCCCCAAGCCCAGGGACACGCCGGCCTTCCACCCCACGCTGCTGCTGGTGCCCTGCGTGGGCTACGGCCCGGGCGGGCTGCGCCTGGGCTACGGCGGCGGCTTCTACGACCGCACGCTGGCCACGCTGCAGCCGCGGCCCTTCACCTGCGGCCTGGCCTACAGCCACGGCCATGTGCCCTGGCTGCAGGGCGAGGCGCACGACGTGCCGCTGGACGCCATCCTCACCGACGAAGGGGTGGCCTGGGACGTGACCCGCGGCTGAGCGCTGTCCGTCGGCAGCGCCGGCCGCGGCGGGCTGGTTCACACGCCCAGTCGGCGGCACACCTCCAGGCTCAGCGCGCTCTGGTTGAGCGTGTAGAAGTGGATGCCCGGCGCGCCGCCGGCGATCAGCCGTTCGCACAGCCGCGCCACCACCTCGATGCCGAAGGCCCGCACGCTGGCCGCGTCGTCCAGGTAGCCTTCCATCTTCAGCGCCACCCAGCGCGGGATCTCTATGCCGTCGCGCGCCGCGAACTGCGCGATCTTGGCGTAGTTGTGTATGGGCATGATGCCCGGGATGATGGGCGCGTCCACGCCCAGCGCACGCACCTCGTCCACGAAGTGGAAGTAGGCGTCGGGGTTGAAGAAGAACTGCGTGATCGCGCTGCTGGCACCGGCCTTCATCTTGGCTGCGAAGTGCTGCAGGTCCTTCTTCGCGTAGCGCTGCTGCGGGTGGTACTCGGGGTAGGCCGCGGCTTCGATGTGCCAGTCCGTGCCCTGGGTTTCGCGTATGAAGGCGATCAGGTCGCTGGCGTAGCGGAACTCGCCGGCCACCGCGGTGCCGCTGGGCAGGTCGCCGCGCAGCGCCACCAGGCGGCGTATGCCCTGTGCGCGGTAGGTGGCCAGGATCTCGGCGATGCCCTCGCGCGTGCTGCCCACGCAGCTCAGGTGCGGGGCGGCCTCAAAGCCCATCGCCGCGATGCTCTTCACCGTGGCCAGCGTCTTGTCGCGCGTGGAGCCGCCGGCGCCGTAGGTGACGCTGAAGAACTCCGGCCGCACGGCCGCCAGCTCCGCCACCACCGTCTTCAGCTTCTCGCTGCCGACGGGGGTGTTGGGCGGAAAGAACTCGAAGCTGATGGGCACCGACTTGTGTTCGGTGCTCATGGCGTCGATCTCAGTAGCGATAGGTGTCGGGCTTGTAGGGGCCTTGCACCGGCACGCCGATGTAGGCCGCCTGGTCCTCGGTCAGCTCGGTCAGCTGCGCGTTCAGCGTCTTGAGCTGCAGGCGCGCCACCTTCTCGTCCAGGTGCTTGGGCAGCACGTAGACCTTGCCGATGTCGTACGAATCGGGGTGCGTGAACAGCTCGATCTGCGCGATGGTCTGGTTGGCGAAGCTGGAGCTCATCACGTAGCTGGGGTGGCCGGTGCCGCAGCCCAGGTTCACCAGGCGCCCCTTGGCCAGCAGGATGATGCGCTTGCCGTCGGGGAAGATCACGTGGTCCACCTGCGGCTTGATCTCTTCCCACTGGTACTTTTCCAGCGTGGCGACCTGGATCTCGTTGTCGAAGTGGCCGATGTTGCAGACGATGGCGTTGTGCTTCATCGCGGCCATGTGGTCGTGCGTGATCACGTCCTTGTTGCCGGTGGTGGTGACGAAGATGTCGGCCTTGTCGGCCGCCCACTCCATGGTCACCACGCGGTAGCCTTCCATGGCCGCCTGCAGCGCGTTGATGGGGTCGATCTCGGTCACCCACACCTGGGCCGACAGCGAACGCAGCGCCTGCGCCGAGCCCTTGCCCACGTCGCCGTAGCCGGCCACCACGGCGATCTTGCCGGCGATCATCACGTCGGTGGCGCGCTTGATGCCGTCCACCAGGCTCTCGCGGCAGCCGTACAGGTTGTCGAACTTGCTCTTGGTGACCGAGTCGTTCACGTTGATGGCGCGGAACGGCAGCGTGCCCTTGGCGCTCATCTCCTTGAGGCGGTGCACGCCGGTGGTGGTTTCCTCGGTCACGCCGAGGATCTGCGCGCTCTTGCGCGTGTACCAGCTGGGGTCCTCGGCCAGCTTGGCCTTGATGGCGGCGAATAGGCAGGTTTCCTCTTCGCTGGTGGGCTTGCTGATGACAGAGGCGTCCTTCTCGGCGCGCTTGCCCAGGATCATCAGCAGCGTGGCGTCGCCGCCGTCGTCCAGGATCATGTTGGGGCCTTCGCCCTCGGCACCCTTGGCGCCGAACTCGAAGATGCGGTGCGTGAAGTCCCAGTACTCGGCCAGCGTTTCGCCCTTGTGCGCAAACACCGGCGTGCCCTTGGCCACCAGCGCGGCGGCGGCGTGGTCCTGCGTGCTGAAGATGTTGCAGCTGGCCCAGCGCACCTCGGCGCCCAGGGCCTGCAGCGTTTCCACCAGCACGGCGGTCTGTATGGTCATGTGCAGGCTGCCGGTGATGCGCGCACCCTTCAGCGGCTGCTTGGCGGCGTATTCCTCGCGAATGGCCATTAGCGCCGGCATTTCGCTTTCGGCGATGTTGATTTCCTTGCGGCCCCAGTCGGCCAGGCCCAGGTCGGCAATGGCGTAGTTGCTGTCGGGCAGCGGCTTGAGAACGGCGTTCATCGTCAGGCTCCAGGCGGTTGAGGAACCTGCACGCCGCGGGCGCGGGAGCGATCAGTTGCTCACCGACGCCTGGGGGCGTGCAGGTGAGCGCGGTTGCAAGCGGTTTTCCGAGCCTGGCCCCCGGGCTGGGGGTTGCAACGCTCCTCGGAATGCGGCGAGATTGTAGGGCTTGCGGCCCCGCCATCGGTGGGCGCCCACCGGTTCGGCCTCCCGGCCGCCCGCTGCTTCTTGTTCATGCATCACGGTCACAGGAGTTCTCTGATGCGCACCGCCCTGGCCGCCCTGGCCCTTGCCACCCTGCCGCAGCTTGGCGCGGCCGAGGTGGTCTACACCCCGCTGGCCACGCCACTGACCACCGTGTCCAACACCGGCGGCGGCTGCTGCGACGGCACCGGCGTGTGGTTCAACCCGCTGACGGGGTATGCCGAGGCGCGTGGCTACTTCTTCCCCGACCCGCTGTACGAGGACGGCAAGTTTTTTCTGCTGACCGACACCGTCACCTACGGCGCTCCGCAGGCCCAGGTGTTCACGCAGGGCTTCTTCTCGCGCGGCAACGGCGTCATCTACGCCTCGGAGTTCAACCTGAACCCGGGCTGGTACGGCGAGGGCGTCAGCATAGGCCCGGCCACCGGCTACCAGAGCCCCGGCGCCGGCTTCCCGGACATCGGCCCCTTGTTCGGCAACGGCGCGCCGGGCCGCGGCTTCCTGGGCTTGACGCTGCGCGACGCTTCCGGCGTCTCGGCCAGCGATGTGTTCTACGGCTTTGCCGACATCACGCTGCACGCCGACTACAGCATGACGCTCAACGCCTTCGCCTTCGAGAGCGTGCGCGGCCAGGCCATCACCACCTTCATAGGCGCGCCCATTCCCGAGCCCGCCAGCGTGCTGACGCTGGGCCTGGGCCTGGCGGGGTTGCTGGGCTGGACGGGGCTGCGCCGGCGCCACGGCGCCTGATGAGGCGCCTGGGAAGGCACAGCGCCTGATGAGGCGCCCGCCACGGCACCACCGCTGCGCCGTGGCAGACTGCCTGCATGCTGTCTTTGCAGGTTCCACCCGGGCTTCGGCCGCTGACCGACTGGCCGCTGGCCCAGCGCGCCGCGTTGCGCGGCGTGATGACCGACATCGACGACACGCTCACGCGTGACGGCGTCATAGAGCCGGCCGCGTTGCAGGCGCTGCACCAGCTGGCCGAAGCCGGTGTGCCGGTCGTCGCCATCACCGGCCGCCCGGTGGGCTGGAGCCGGCCCTTCGCCGCGCAGTGGCCGGTGGCCGCCATCGTGGCGGAGAACGGTGCGGTGGCCCTGGTGCCGCAGGCGCAAGGCCAGGGCCTGCGTGTGGAGTACGCGCAGGACGCAGCCACACGCGCCGCCAACAGCCGCCGCCTGGCCGCGGCGGCGCGCCGTGTGCTGGCCGAGGTGCCTGAAGCGCGCTTGGCCGCCGACAGCGACGGGCGCGAGACCGACATCGCCGTGGACCACAGCGAGTTCCACCACCTGTCGGAAGCACAGATCGCCCGCGTGGTGGCGGTGATGCAGGACGAGGGCCTGATCGCCACCGTGAGCTCCATACACATCAACGGCTGGATAGGCGAGCACACCAAGCTCACCGCCGCGCACTGGATGCTGCGGCTGCTGTTCGGCCGCGAGCTGGCGCCGGAGATGGACCGCTGGCTGTACGTGGGCGACTCCACCAACGACCAGCTGATGTTCCAGGCCTTCCCGGCGTCGGTGGGCGTGGCCAACCTGCAGCGGTTTGCCGGCCAGCTGCGGCACTGGCCCACCTACATCACGCAGGCCGAACGCGGCCAGGGCTTTGCCGAGGTGGTGCGGGCGTGGAAGGCGGCGCGCTGAGCTGCCGGGCCGCCGGCCTGTCGGGTCTCAGGGCGCCGGGTCCGTCAGGCCCAGGAAGCTTTCCAGCCGCTGCAGCTCGTCGCTCCAGGCCGTCTTGAAGGCGGCGTCCCGCGGTGCGCGGCCGCTGACAAAACCCGGCACCACCTGCAGGCGCCCGGCCTGCACCGAGGCGTTGGCCCAGCCCAGCACCTGCCCGCGCCACAGCAGCGGCAGCGCGTAGTAGCCGCGCACCCGCTTGGGCGCCGGCACGTAGGCCTCGAAGCGGTAGGCCCAGCCCCAGAAGGCCTCGAAGCGGCGCCGGTCCCACACCACGGGGTCGAAGGGCGCCAGCAGCCGCAGCGTGTCGCCCAGTACGTCGTCGTTGGCGAAGCGGCGGCTGCCCGGGTTGTCGCCCGGCGGCCAGTACCAGTTCTGGCCGTCCACCACGGCCTGCGGCAGCCGCGCCTTGGCGCGGGCCAGGGCCGCGCGGCGCTGCTCGCGCCACTGCGGTGCGGCGGCCATGCCCACCCACATCACGAACTGGCTGAGCGTGGACGAAGGCAGCGGCGCGTACTTCTGCACCGCCACGTCCACCAGCGCGTCCAGCGCGGCGGCCGGGTCGGCGGCGGTCTGGGTGTGGGCGTCGCAGGCCGCGTACAGCCGCACCCCGCCTTCGCGGCGTGCCACGCGCAACAGGCCGCGGTAGTGCATGCCGTCCAGCAGCTGCGTGCTGGCGTTGCTGCTGCCGCCGAACCAGTTCTTGGTCTTGCCGTGGTCGAAGGCGGCGTCCACCTCGCGCGGGTGCACCACGCCGCGGCCCTGCACAAACTCCAGCACCGCCTGCGCCTGCGTCCAGCGCGTTGGCGGCCACACGGTGCGCGCCGTACGCGGGTGCATCAGGCGTTGGGTGGCGCGCGGCAGGAAGCCGTAGTTGATGAAGAAGTCTTCCTCTATGGGCAGGCGGGCGTAGCGCCGCTCCAGGTCGCCGGCGCGGTAGTCGCGCACGCGGTGGCGCAGCGTCAGGTCCTGGGCGCGCGCCGGTGCACGTATCGGGTCGGCCTGCACAAAGCCCAGCCGCTGGATGGCGCGTGGCAAGGTGGTGGGCGTGAACAGGCTGCGCACCACGGCGTAACGGCGCAGCGCAGGCAGGGTGATGGGCATGCCCGGCATGATGCCGCAGCCCGCTGCGCCGGCCATGCGGTACAAGCCCCGCATGGACTCGCTGCCCGACTGGACCCCCGACACGCTGCGCGCGCGCCTGGCGGCCTTTGAAGCCCGGCCGCTGCCCACCGAAGGCCGGCGCCGCGCTGCGGTGGCCCTGGTGTGCACCGAGGCCGGCTGGGGTGCCGAGGTGCCGGGCCTGCCGCGGCAGCCGCACTGGAGCCTGCAAGGTGCGCTGCTGCTCACGCGCCGCGCCGGCAGCCTGCGGGTGCACGCCGGCCAGTGGGCGCTGCCCGGTGGCCGCATGGACGAAGGCGAAAGCGCCGAACAGGCCGCCTTGCGCGAACTGCACGAGGAGGTGGCGCTGCAGCTGCCGCCGCAAGCGGTGCTGGGCCGGCTGGATGACTACGCCACGCGTTCCGGCTATGTCATCACGCCGGTGCTGGTGTGGGGTGGCCCGGCGCGCGCGCTGCAGCCCAACCCGCAGGAGGTGGCCAGCATCCACCGTGTGCCGGTGGCCGAGCTGTTGCGTGACGACGCGCCCATGCTGAACCAGGTGCGTGGTGCCGAACACCCGGTGCTGCGCATGCCGCTGGGCAGCGGCTGGGTGGCGGCACCCACGGCGGCCTTTCTGTACCAGTTTCGCGAGTGGCTGCTGCGGGGCCGGGCCACGCGCGTGGTCCACTTCGACCAGCCGCGCTTTGCCTGGCAGTGATGCCTGGCGGTGAGGGCCGGCGTCTTCAGGCCTTCGTCGCCGCCGCCGCGTCGTCCAGCGCTGTCGCGCGGGCAAAGGCCGGCCGGCCGGTGTGCAGCGCGGTGTAGGCGGCGAACTCCGGCCGTTCCGGAATGCTCTTGAAGCGCATGCCGAAGTTCAGGTGCGCGCACAGGTACAGGTCGGCCGCGCTGAAGCGATCGCCGCACAGAAACTGGCGGTCGGCGAGCTGGCCCGCCAGCGTGTCCATCACGCGGTCGAAGTCGCCGTAGCCGACAAAGGCCTGGCGCTGCGGCGGCACCTGCACGCCCAGCGCCCGGTCGGTCACCGCCGCTTCCAGCGGCCCGGCGGCGAAGAACAGCCAGCGGTAGTAGGCCGCCCGCTGCGCCGGCGGCGGCGCCAGGCCGGCTTGCGGGAAGGCGTCCGCCAGGTAGGCCAGGATGGCGGCGACCTCGGTGACGACGGTCTCGCCGTGCACCAGCGTGGGCACCTTGGCCATGGGGTTCAGCGCCAGGTACTCGGGCGTGTGCATGGGCGCGCCGTAGCCCAGCACCACGGTCTCGTAGGGCTGGCCGATTTCCTCCAGCATCCAGCGCACCATGCGGCCGCGGGACATGGGGTTGGTGTAGAGGGTGAGTGCAGAAGACATGGGGTTGCGGCTTGAGACGGCGATGCCGGCAGTATCCGTAAGCCGGGTGGCGGCGGCAAGGCGGTGCCCCGGCCGCCCGGTCCTAACGCCGGGCTAACGCGGCTGCGCCTACAACCGGGCTCGTCGTCATGCCCACACCCGGCCACGCCCAGGCCGCGGCCTGCGGCAGGCCCGCACTCCGTTACGCTAGTTCCATGCAGCTGCTGCTGGCCGGCCCGGCCCCCCGTGTTCTTTGCGACGACGCCGGCGAGCACGCGCTGCCCTGGCGCGATGCCGCCTTGCTGGCCTGGCTGGCGCTGGAAGGCCCCACGCCGCGCGCCCGCCTGGCTGCCCTGCTGTGGCCCCACAGCCCCACCGACGCAGCGCGCAACACCCTGCGCCAGCGCTTGTTCCAGCTGCGGCGCCTGGTCGGCGCCGATCTGGTGGCCGGCAGCGCCACGCTGGCGCTGGCGCCGCAGGTGCGGCACGACCTGGACGATGCCGACACGGTGCTGGGCGACGCCGAGCCCGAGGTCGACGGCGAACTGGCAGCCTGGCTGCAGCAGCAGCGCCTGCGTCGTCGCAGCCGGCTGGTCCTGTCGCTGGCCGAGCTGGCCGCGGCCGCGGAGACGGCGCGCGACTGGAGTGACGCGCTGGCGCATGCCCAGGAGCTGCTGGCCCTGCAGCCGCTGAACGAAGAGGCCCACCGCCGAGTGATGCGCCTGCACTACCTGGCCGGCGACCCCGCCGCCGCGCTGCTGGCCTTCGACGCCTGCGAGCAGGCCTTGAAGACCGAGCTGGGCTTGCGCCCGTCGCCCGAGACCCTGGCCTTGCTGCGCACCGTGGAGCGCTCCGCGGTGGAGCCGGCGCCGGCGCAGGCGGTGGTCGTGGCGGGTGGGCGGCCTGCTGCCGCCGGCGGGCCCGTGCCGGCGGCGGTGCTGAGGCCGCCGCGCCTGGTGGGGCGCTCCACCGAGCGCCGGGTGCTGAGCCAGGCCTGGCAGCAGCGCCAGGGCGTGCTGGTGGCCGGCGAGGCCGGCCTGGGCAAGAGCCGCCTGCTGGCCGAGGTGGCGGCGGCTGCGCCGGGGCCGGTGGTCAGCGCCAGCGCGCGGCCCGGCGACCGCGACGTGGTCTACGCCAGCGCCTCGCGCCTGCTGCGCGCGCTGCCGCGCGAGCAGTGGGCCGTGGTGGCGGCGCCGCTGCGCCGCGAGCTGGCGCGGCTGCTGCCGGAGCTGGCGCCGCCTGACGCCCCGCTGCCGTCCGCCAAGGCCGACGGCGAGGCCCGCACCCGCCTGGCCAACGCCGTGGCCGCGGTGCTGGACGGCTCGGCCTGCGGCAGCAGCGCCGCCGGCTGGATGCTGGACGACCTGCACTTTGCCGACGATGCCAGCGTGGAGCTGCTGCGCCAGGCCGCCGGCTCGCCGGGCTGCTGGGCCTTGGCAGCGCGCGAAGCCGAGCTGGCCCCGGCGGCGCGCGCCTGGTGGGACGCGCTGGCGGCCGAGCCCCAGACGGCCCGGGTGGCGCTGGGCCCCTTGAGCCAGCCTCAGGTGGCCGAGCTGCTGGACACGCTGGACTTGCCGGGCCTGAGCGGCGAGGCGGCGGCGCCGGCGCTGTGGCGCCACACCGGCGGGAACCCGCTGTTCCTGCTGGAAACCGTGAAGGCCTGGCTGGCCGAGGGCACGCCGGCCTTGCCGCAGCGCCTGCCGGCAGCGCCCAGCGTGGATGCCTTGATCACGCGGCGCATCTCCCGGCTGTCCCCGCCCGCGGTCAAGCTGGCCCGCTGCGCCGCCATCGCCGGGGCGGATTTCTCCATAGAACTCGCGGCCCAGGTCATGGGCCTGCGCACGCTGGACCTGGCCGACCCCTGGGCCGAGCTGGAGGCAGCGCAGGTGCTGCACGACGGCGCCTTTGCCCACGACCTGATCTTCGAAGCGGCGCGGGCCTCGGTGCCGCAGCCGGTGGCGCGCCAGCTGCACGCCGAGATCGCCGCCTTTGTGGCGGCGCGCGGCGGCGAGCCGGCTCGCCTGGCCGAACACTGGGCGCTGGCCGGCCGCTGGGCGCTGGCGGCGCAGGCCTGGCGCGAAGCAGCCGAGAAGGCACATGCCGCCGGGCGCATCGTGGAGCAGGCGCAGTGGCTGCAGCAGGCGGCCGATGCCTTGCAGCGCGCGGGCGACAAGGCCGCCCGTTTCGACGTGCTGCGCCAGCGCGCCGAGGTGCTGGCTTCCAACGACCTGGGCCTGGACGCCCAGGCCGCGGTGGACGAGCTGCAGCACGCGGCGCAGGGTGAGCTGCAGCAGTTGCAGGCCCTGGCCACGCGCCTGGAGCTGGCGGCCACCCGTTTCGAGATAGACGAAGCGCTGAAGCTGGCGCCGCAAGCGCTGGCCGAGGCGCGCCGCCTGGGCCAGCAGGCGCTGGAGCTGCGCCTGGCGGTGGTGTGGTCCGGCGTGCTGGGCGACGCCCGGCGCACCGCCGAGGGCGTGGCAGCGCTGGAGCCTTACCTGGCGCAGGTGCAGGCCGGTGGGCTGCCGGCGCAGCAGCAGTGGGAGTTCTGGGAGGCCTGGTCGCTGGCGCTGGACTACGCCGGGCGCCTGGCCGAGTCGGCCCACGGCTGGCAGACCTGCCAGACCTTGGCGCGCCAGGCGCAGCGGCCGGACTGGCTGTGGCGGTCCTTGTCCAACGCCGCGGCCGGGGCGGCCAAGATGGGGCGCGTGGCGCAGGCCTGCGAGCTGTCGCAACAGGCGCGGCAGATCGCGCTGTCCACCGGCGAAGTGGGGCGTTTGCGGCTGATGCAGATGCAGACGCCCCATGCCCACCGCCTGCGCGACGTGGGCCGTTACGCCGAAGCCTTGCCGCTGCTGGAAGAGGCGCTGGAAGCCTTCCGCACCCAGGGCTCGGCCACCGACCGGGCGATGACGGCGCAGCGCCTGGCGCTGCTGTACCTGTTCCTGGGCCAGCCTGCGCGTGCGCAGCAGGCGCTGGCGCTGTTCAAGCCCGGCGTGCCGCCGGGCATCACGATGTTCCAGCGCGTGCTGCAGGCCGAGCTGGCCTTCGCGACAGGCGCTGACGCACTGACGCCCACGCGCGAGGCGTTGGCCATGATGGGCAACGAGGACGATGTCTTCCACCGCATCGCCACGCTGTTTGCCAGCCGCATCGTGCCGCCCGACGAGGGCGAGGCGCTGGCTGCCGGCCTGGCGGTGTGGGCCGGCGTGCGTGGGCGCCAGGGCCTGGCCATGTCGGCCCATGTGCGCGCCGCCGCTTGCGCTGCGGCGCAGGGGGAACACCGCCGCGCGCTGCCCCATGTGCAGGCGGCGCTGGCGCTGGTGGTCGAGCACCAGCCCGAGAGCTTCTACCTGGCCGAGCTGTGGTGGGTGGCGGGGCGGGTGCTGCTGGCGCTGGGGCGCTCAGGGGAGGCCCAGCAGGCGCTGCGGGCCGGGCGGGACTGGGTGATGCGGGTGCACGATGAGCAGGTGCCGCCGCTGTATCGGGAGTCGTTCCTGCACCGCAACGGGGTGAACCGCGAGCTGTTGGCCTTGGCGGCGATGGAGTTGGGGGCTTGAAATGACGACGGGCGCCGGAGGGCGCCCGTGGGGTGGTGGCTTCCAGCGCGGCTTTGTCAGTACCTTGGCTTTGGCCGGCCCTTCGGGCCTTGACTTCGCTGGCGCGAAGTCAGCCTGCGAGTTGTTCTTCTGGTCTCCGCTCACATCCGCTGCGCGGATATGAGCGTCGCCCACGTACCGACACCGCGCTTTGCGCGGCGGCCTTACAGGCCGGCTGCAGCGCGCAGCGCTGCAGCTTTGTCGGTACGCTCCCAGCTGAACTCGGGTTCTTCGCGGCCGAAGTGGCCGTAGGCCGCGGTCTTTTCGTAGATGGGGCACAGCAGGTCCAGCATCTGGATGATGCCCTTGGGCCGCAGGTCGAAGTGTTCGGCCACCAGCGCGCTGAGCTTGTCGTCGCTGAGCTTGCCGGTGCCTTCGGTGTAGACCGTGATGTTCATGGGCTTGGCCACGCCGATGGCGTAGGCCACCTGCACCTGGCACTGGCGCGCCAGGCCGGCGGCGACCACGTTCTTGGCCACGTAGCGCGCGGCATAGGCGGCCGAACGGTCCACCTTGCTCGGGTCCTTGCCGCTGAAGGCGCCGCCGCCGTGCGGGCAGGCACCGCCGTAGGTGTCCACGATGATCTTGCGGCCGGTCAGGCCGCAGTCGCCCTGCGGGCCGCCGATGACGAAGCGACCGGTGGGGTTGATCAGGTAGCGCGTGTTCTTCAGCCACTCGGCCGGCAGCACCGGCTTGATGATCTCCTCGATCACCGCGTCGATGAAGCTCTGCTTCATCTTGGTGGCCGTCTCGCTCTGGTCGGGGTGGTGTTGGGTGGACAGCACCACGGTGTCTATGCTGTGCGGCTTGCCGTCCACGTAGCGCATCGTGACCTGGCTCTTGGCGTCCGGGCGCAGGAAGGGCAGGCGGCCGTCCTTGCGCAATTGGGCCTGGCGCTCCACCAGGCGGTGCGCGTAGTAGATGGGCGCCGGCATCAGCTCGGGCGTCTCGTCGCAGGCGTAGCCGAACATCAGGCCCTGGTCGCCGGCACCGGTGTTCAGGTGGTCGTCGCTGGCGTGGTCCACGCCCTGGGCGATGTCGTTGCTCTGCTTGTCGTAGCAGACCATCACCGCACAGCCCTTGTAGTCGATGCCGTAGTCGGTGTTGTCGTAGCCTATGCGCTTGATGGTGTCGCGCGCGACCTGGATGTAGTCCACCACCGCGTTGGTGGTGATCTCGCCCGCCAGCACCACCAGCCCCGTGTTGGTCAGCGTCTCCGCGGCGACCCGGCTCTTCGGGTCTTGCTGGAAGATCGCGTCGAGGATGGCGTCCGAGATCTGGTCGGCCACCTTGTCGGGGTGGCCCTCGGAGACGGATTCGGAGGTGAAGAGGAAGTCGTTCGCCACGGTGCTTGAACTCCGGTGTGCTGTTGCTGGTGCGAGATTGGCGTCGTCGCAGTGCAACCGGGGCCGCGGCGAACGCTTTAGCGGTACTTGGCGCCGAGGGCTCGTTATCCTTCGCACCCGGCCGTCGCCCCGCAAGTTGTCCTTTAACTCGGCGACCGGCCGATTATACGAACGATGCCCTTGTTGCTCGCCTGGCTGTCCCGCCGATCCCTGCGATTTCTGCACGCCGCCGGCGCGGCACTGGGCTGGTTGGCTTACCTGTTGTCGCCCAGCTACCGGCTGCGCCTGCGCGAAAACGCGCAGTTGGCCGGTGTCTCCGATGCCGAGCGCAGGCAGTCGGTGGCCGAAGCCGGGCGCATGACCATGGAACTGCCGCGCCTGTGGCTGCGCCCGCGCGAGCAGCCCATTGCCGACCCGGTGCGCTGGGAAGGCGCCGGCTTGATCGAGCAGTGGCTGGGCCAGGGCCGGGGCCTGGTGCTGCTGACCCCGCACATGGGCAGTTTTGAGATCAGCGCCCAGGCCTATGCCGAACGCTTCGGCGCACTGCAGCCGGTGACGGTGCTGTACCGCCCGGCACGCCAGACCTGGCTGCGCGAGCTGGAAGAGCAGGCGCGCGCGCGGCCGGCGCTGGCCACCGCACCGGCCAACCTGTCGGGGGTGCGGCTGATGCTGCGCGCGCTCAAGCGCGGCGAAACCGTGGGCCTGCTGCCCGACCAGGTGCCGCCGGCCGGCCAGGGGGTGTGGGCGCCGTTTTTCGGCCAGCCGGCCTACACCATGACGCTGGCGGCGCGCCTGGTGCAGCAGACCGGCGCGGCGGTGGGGGTGTTGTTCACCGAGCGGCTGCCGCGCGGTGCCGGCTACGTGGTGCGTGCGCTGCCGCTGCCCGAGCCCTTGCCGCAGGGCGCAGACGAAGCCGCCACCGCGGCCAGCCTCAACCGCTCCATGGAGGCGGTGATACGCCTGAAGCCTTCGCAGTACCTCTGGGCCTACCACCGCTACAAGCAGCCGCGCCAGCCCGAAGCCGCAGCCACGCCAGCCGCCCCGAACGGGGGCGCCGCTTGAGCGCCGGGGCCGCCACGGGCCTGGCACGCCTGCGCCAGGCCCTGGCCCACGGCGGGGCGCATGCCGTATTGGCCCTGGTGTGGCTGCTGCACTGGCTGCCGCTGCCGCTGCAGGCGGCGCTGGGGCGCGGCCTGGGCGCCTTGCTGTACCTGTTCGGGCGCGCGCGGCGCCGCGTCGTGCAGACCAACCTGGCGTTGTGCCTGCCGGAGCTGCCGCCGGCCGAACGCCAGCGCCTGGCGCGCGAGCACTTTGCGCTGGTGGGCCGCAGCGTGCTGGAGCGGGGCTTGTTGTGGCACGCGCCGCGGGCCCGGCTGCAGCGCCTGCTGCGCGTAGACGGCGACGTGGGCTTTGCCGACCGCCACCCCGGCCCGGTGATGTGGCTGGTGCCGCACTTCCTGGCGCTGGAGGTGGCCGGCCTGGCCGTGCAACTGCATGTGCGCCGCCCCGGCATGGACGTGTACGCGCCCCAGAGCAACCCGGTGTTCGACCGCGCCCTGCTGCGTGGGCGTTCACGCTTCGGCAGCAGCGAGTTCCTCAAGCGCGACGACGGCGCGCGTGCCATCGTGCGCGCGGTGCGCCGGGGCCTGGGCTTCTTCAACGCCTCGGACATGGACTTCGGCCTGCGCGACGCGGCCTTCG
The DNA here is from genome assembly GCA_037190565.1 of Burkholderiaceae bacterium. GTDB lineage: Bacteria > Pseudomonadota > Gammaproteobacteria > Burkholderiales > Burkholderiaceae_C > Rubrivivax. The sequence goes on along the minus strand of JBBCJV010000015.1, from coordinate 345,200 downwards.
TGCCCTTTTTCGGCCAGCCGGCGGCCACGCTGCTGGCGCCCTCGCGTCTGGCACGTTCGCTGGGCATGACGGTGCAGCCCATCGTGGCCGAGATCCTGCCCGGCGGCCAGGGCTACGCCGTGCACTTCCTGCCGCCCTGGACCGACTGGCCCACAGACGACCCCGAGGCCGACGCCGCGCGCATGAACCGGTTCATCGAAGAGCAGGTGCGCCGCCTGCCGGCGCAGTACTACTGGGTGCACAAACGTTTCAAGACGCGGCCGCCGGGTGCACCGCCGGTGTACGGCTGAGCCCGCAACGGCCCATGGCGGCCCTCCCAGGCCCGTTGCTGGTGCGCTGTAGGGGCGTGGACGGCGCAACGCGCGCCTGCATACCCCCGGTTTGCGTGCTGGCGGGCGCCGCGGCGCCTCGGGCATAGTCCGGAGATACTCGTCCATCGAAGTTTCCAGGAGTGACCACCATGCGCATGCCCGCCCGTTCCACCCTGTCTGTGGCCGCCAGCCTGTTGCTGGCCGTCGGTGCGGCCCAGGCCAACGTGATCTGGGACGAGGCCATCCACGGCGACTTCTCCAACGACGGCCTGGCACCCACCGTGCTGTCGCTGGGCGCGGGCAACAACGTGGTCCACGGCACCACCGGCCGGCCGACCTCGTTCGAGGACCCGGTGGACCGCGACTACTTCACCTTCACTGTGCCGGTGGGCTACACGCTGGACGCGCTGACGCTGCTGCCCGGCTCGCTGCCGGTGCACATCTCCTCGTTCATAGGCATGGAAGCCGGCAACCAGGTGACCGTGTCGCCCGACGCCTTCATGGCCGACGGCCTGCTGGGCTGGATGCTGTTCCGTGAAGAGGACATCGGTACCAACCTGCTGGAAACCATGTCGGTGCCCGACCTGGGCTCCACCGGCTTCACGCTGCCGCTGCCGGCCGGCGACTACGCCTTCTGGGTGCAGGAAACCGCCGTGGGCACGGCCTTCTACAGCTTCGACTTCTCGGTGTCTGCCGTGCCCGAGCTGCCCACCGTGGCCGGCATGCTGGCCGGCCTGACGCTGCTGGGCGCCGCGCTGCGCCGCCGTCGTTACACCGCCTGAAACCGGTGCCTGCAGCCGCGGCGGGATAATCCCGCCCATGCGGCTGCCCTTCACCAAGATGCATGGCGCGGGCAACGACTTTGTCGTGCTCGACGCCACGCGCGCGCCCATCACGCTGAGCGAAGCGCAGGTGCGCCGCCTGGCGGACCGGCGGTTCGGCGTGGGTGCCGACCAGGTGCTGCTGGTCGAGCCGGCCGACCGCCCCGGCGTGGACTTCCGCTACCGCATCTTCAACAGCAGCGGCGACGAGGTCGAACACTGCGGCAACGGCGCGCGCTGCTTCGTGCGCTACCTGCATGAACACGGCCTCAGCGACCAGCGCCGCGTGCGCGTGGCCACCGTCAACAACGTGCTCGAGCTGCAGTTGCGCGACGACGGGCGTGTGACGGTGGACATGAGCCGCCCGGTGTTCGACCTGGCGCAGGTGCCCTTTGATGCCAGCGGCTTGCGGCCGCGTCGCGAGGGCGGCTTCGAGCTGTGGCCGCTGGAAGGGCTGGCGGGTGCCGGCGATGTCGAGGCCGCCGTGCTGTCCATGGGCAACCCGCACGCCGTGCTGCGTGTGGCCGACGTGGACCAGGCGCCCGTGGCCACGCTGGGCCCGCGCATCGAGGCCCATCCACGGTTTGCCCGGCGCGTGAACGTGGGCTTTGTGCAGGTGGTCTCGCGCAGCGAGCTGCGGCTGCGCGTGTACGAGCGCGGCGCCGGCGAAACCCTGGCCTGCGGCACCGGTGCCTGTGCCGCCGTGGTGGCCGGCATACGCCTGGGCTGGCTGGACCGTGCCGTGCGCGTGCAGGCCCGTGGCGGCGAACTGCTGATCGAGTGGCCGCATGACCAGGCTTCGGTGTTGATGACCGGCCCGGCCGAAACCGTTTTCGAAGGAGAAATCGAACTGTGAGCAGCACCCAGGGCATACACGGCATCACCGAGGACGACATCGCCCAGTACCTGGCGCACAACCCGGCGTTCTTCGAGCGCCATGCCGAGCTTCTGTCCAGCGTGCGCCTGACCAGCCCGCACGGCCAGCGCGCCGTTTCGCTGCAGGAGCGGCAGATGGAGATGCTGCGCGAGCGCATACGCGGGCTGGAGCACAAGATCGTGGAGATGATCCGCCACAGCCAGGACAACGTGGCCATCGCCGACCGCCTGCACCGCTGGATGCGCGTGCTGCTGCTGACGGACGACGCGGCTGCGCTGCCGCAGCGCCTGGTGGATGCCTTGCGCCACGAGTTCCTGATTCCGCAGGCGGCGATTCGCCTGTGGGGCGTGGACACCGCCCATGCCGGCCAGGCCTTTGCCGCGCCGGTCAGCGACGACGTGCGCACGCTGGTCGGCAGCCTCACCATGCCCTACTGCGGCGCCAACACCGGGTTTGAAGCCGCGGCCTGGCTGGACGACCCGGCCGCCGTGGCTTCCATGGCCATGATTCCGCTGCGCGGCGGCGACGACGCCATGGGCCTGCTCGTGCTGGGTTCGCCCGACCCCACGCGCTACGCCAGCGACATGGGCACCGAGTTCCTGATGCGCATAGGCGACATCGCCGCCGCGGCGTTGTCGCGCTTGCGCCCGCCGCGCTGAGCCCGCTGGCCATGGCGCCCGCTGCTGGCCCGCTGCCCGAGGAACTGCAGGCGTTTGTGCAGCACCTGGCGGTGGAGCGGCGCCTGTCGCCGCGCACCGTGGCGGTTTATGGCGAGGCGCTGGCGCGTCTGGCGGCCAGTGCGCAGGCCGAAGGGGTGGGCCTGCAGGCGGCCCAGCCGCACCACCTGCGCGGCTGGACGGCGCAGTTGCGCCGCGCGGGCCTGGCGCCGCGCAGCATCGCGCTCACGCTGTCGGCCTGGCGCGGCCTGTACCGCTGGTGGGGGCGGCAGGGGCAGGTGGAACTCAACCCGGTGGACGGCCTGCGCGCACCCAAGGCCGCCAAGCCCCTGCCCAAGGCCTTGTCGGTGGAGCAGGCCGTGGCGCTGGCCGAGCAGAACGGCGAAGACCAGGGCCAGGCGCCGGACCTGGCGGCGCGCGACCAGGCCATCACCGAGCTGCTGTACGGCAGCGGCCTGCGCATTGCCGAGCTGCTGGGCCTGGACGTGCAGGCCTCGGCCACAGCACAAGGCTGGGTGGATGTGGCCGACGCCAGCGCCCAGGTGCTGGGCAAGGGTGGCAAGCGCCGCAACGTGCCGGTGGGCCGTGCGGCACTGGCGGCGCTGCAGGCCTGGCTGCCGCAGCGCGCACTGCTGGCCCAGCCCGGCGAGCCGGCGCTGTTTGTCAGCCGCCGCGGCACGCGGCTCACGCCCAACCAGCTGCGCAACCGCCTGCGCGCGCAGGCCCTGCGCGCCGGCCTGCCCACGCAGGTGCACCCGCACATGCTGCGCCACAGTTATGCCAGCCACCTGCTGCAAAGCAGCGGCGACCTGCGCGCGGTGCAGGAGCTGCTGGGCCACGCCAGCATCGCCACCACGCAGGTCTACACCCAGCTGGACTTTCAGCACCTGGCCAAGGTGTACGACGCGGCGCACCCGCGGGCCCGGCTGCGCACATCCAAACCAGGCTGAGGGAGCACGGGCATGTCGGGCGGTGACTGGAAAGAGCTGTTCAACGCCGCCTGCGACGGCGACCTGGCGCTGGTGGCCTACCACGTGCAGGCCGGCGTGGACATCAACTACGCGCACCCGGAGTTTCTGTCCACACCCCTGGTGGCCAGCATCCTGGCCGGCCAGGCGCCCGTGGCCTTGTACCTGCTGGAGCAGGGGGCCAGCCCGCAGCTGGGCTCGGAGTTCGACCAGCAGACACCCATGCAGGCGGCGCAGGCCATGGGCATGACGGCGGTGGTGGAAAGGCTGGTGCAGCTGGGGGTGCCGCTGCCCGCTGCCACCGCGCTGCCGCCGCTGCGGCAGCGACGCTCCTGGCTGGCGCGCCTGCTGCTGAAGGACGGGGACGGCTGAAGCGCAGGCTGCGCCTGCCGCCTACCCGGGCGTGGTCGTCACCGCAAACACGCCGTTGGCGCGCAGCACCTCGCGGCTGCCCACCTGCAGCCGGCACTCGGCGAAGCCCAGTTGACGGCCCTGGCGGCCCACCTGCACATGGGCCTGCAGCCACTCGCCCAGGCGGGCCGCGGCCAGGAAGTCGGTGGACAGGTGCACGGTGACCAGGCGCTCGCCCGAGGCCCGCACCCGCTGCAGCACCATGTTCAGCGCACCGTCGGCCAGCGTGGCCAGCATGCCGCCGTGCGCGATGCCGTAGTTGTTGGTGTGCGATTCGGCGATGAACAGGCCCAGCACGTCGCCCTGCACATACACCGGCCCCAGCTGGCGGAAGTAAGGCCCGCCGCGGTTCACCGGCTCGAAGCCTGCGGGCGGCTGCCCGGGCGTGTTCATGCGGCGCAGGGCTCCGGGCGCTGCAGCGCCTGCCAGTCCTGCGGCGTGTCCAGGTCGCAGGCCAGGCCGGGGATGTGCGCGGTTTCCGCCGCCATCAGTTGCTGGTGGCGGAAACGGCTGTCGGTGCCGAAGGCAAAGTGCGCCGCCTGGCCGGGCGGCAGGTACAAGGCGTTGCTGCCGGTGCCGGCCACATCCGTGGCCACGCGGCAGCGCAGGCCGTCGCCGCACAAGGCCTGCAGGTCGGCCGGCAGCAACTGCGGCAGGTCGCAGGCCACCACCAGCAGGGCGGCGTGTGCATCTTGGCGGCGCACCCAGCGTGCTGCCTGGGCCAGGCCCTCGTTGAGGCCGTCGTTGGGGTCGCGGTGCAAGCGCTGCGCGGCGTGGCCCGTCTGGCGCAGGCCGATGGCGCCGCGCAGGCGGGCGGCGGCCAGGGCTTCGTTGCAGGGGCTCACGACCACGCAGCGCGCCAGGCCGGACCAGGCCTGCGCCACGTCCAGCAGGTGCGCCAGCAGGCCTTCGTTCAGGCGCCTGCGCGACGCACTGTCCAGCACGCCGGCCAGGCGGCGCTTGCCGTCGCCCAGCGAACGCACGGGCACGATCAGCCAGGGCGGGGGGTTCACCGGAACAAGTCCTTGTCCTTGGGGCGCACCAGTTCCTGCGCGTGGCCGTCACGCCGCGCCCGCGGCAGCCCGCGCACCAGCACCACCGGGCAGCCTTCGGCGCCCTGGCCCATCAGCAGCGATGCGGCGGCGGCGATCTCGTCGGCCCAGCCCACCTCGGTGATGCGCAGCGTGCGGCCGAACAGGTCGGCCTCGCCGCGGCGGTCCAGCAGCGCCGGCAGGCCGGCGGCGCCTATGGCCACGCCCACGGTGCCCTGGCGCCAGGCGCGGCCGTGGCTGTCGCTGATGACCACGCCCACGTCGGCCGGCATGCGCAGGCGCAGCCGGGCACAGCTGGCGTCCGGGTCCAGCGGCAGCAGCAGCGCGCTGCCGTCGTCGCCGTCCACGTTGGACTGGTCTATGCCGGCGTTGGCCATCACGAAGCCCAGGCGGTGTTCGACGATGATCACGTCGCGTCGCGCGCGCAGCACGGTGGTGGACTCGCGCAGCACCAGCTCGATCAGCCGCGCGTCCTTGCCCACGGTCTCAGTCAGCGTCAACGCGCGTTCGGAGGGCTGCACGTCCGACAGGCGCACCAGCCGGCCCTCGGCCTTGGAGACCACCTTCTGCGCCACCACCAGCACGTCGCCGTCGCGCAGCGCCAGGCCGGCGCGGCCCAGCGCGTCGGCGATCAGCGACGCCAGGTCGTCGCCCGGCTGCACCAGCGGCATGCGGGGCAGGGCGTGCAGAGAGAGTTCAGCCATCGTGCAGCAAAGATAAACCCAATTGCGCGCGGCGGCGCAGCCAGGGGCTGGGGCGGTCGCGCGGGTCGCCATAGGCTTCGCCCAGGCCGCGCAGCACGGCCAGCACACGCGCGGCGCCGAAACGGTCGCCCCAGGCCAGCGGGCCGGCGGGGTAGCCCAGCGCCAGCGGCACCAGGGTGTCGATGTCCTGCGGCGAGGCCACGCGCTGCTGCGCCACTTCGCAGGCGGTGTTGACCATCGCGGCCAGCAGGCGCTGGGCCACGAAGCCGGCGCTGTCGCGCACCCAGCTCACGGGGCCGGCCTGGGTGAACAGGTGCAGCGCGGCGGCGCGCCAGCGCGGGCCCACGCCGGGCGCGGCCATCAGCGTGGCATGGGCCAGGCCGCTGGCGGCGTCCACCGCCACGCAGCGCTGCGGGTCCAGGCCGGCGGCCATCGCGGCGGCGGTGGCGTCCTGGCCCAGCGGCATCAGCAGGCACAGGCTGTGTGTGGACGGGTGTTCGCCTTCGTCCCAGCGCAGGCCGGCCACGGCAGTGAGATGAAGGCGCACCTGCCGGGCCTCGGCCCGGACTTCTTCGCGGCGGTCCAGCCACACCGGCGGCAACGCTTCGCCCGCGGGCCAGGGCTCGGCGGTGCCTTCCTCGCCGGCCTCGGCGGCAAACCCCGGGCGGCCGCGCCCGCCGGGCAGGCCGGCCGCCAGGCGCAGCGCCAGCAGCGGCGTCGGCCGCAGGCGGGGCTCGTGCTGGAAGTCGCGGTACAGCTGCTCGGTCACCGGCAGCGTGGTGTCTATGCCGGTCAGGTCCAGCAGTTCAAAAGGGCCCATGCGCAGGTTTAGCGTGGCGCGCGCGATGCGGTCCACCACGGCGGGTGTGGTCACCCCTTCGTGCACGATGCGCAGGCCTTCGGTCAGCAGGGCGCGGCCTATGTGGTTGACGACAAAGCCCGGCGCGTCGCGCACCACCACCGCGCGGTGGCCCCAGGCCTGCACCTGCTGCTGCAGGGCAGCCACCAGGGCAGCGTCGGTGCGCAGCCCGGGAATCAGCTCCACCACACGCATCAGCGGGGCGGGGTCGAAAAAGTGCAGGCCCACGACACGCTGCGGCCGGCGCGTCTCGGCGGCCAGCACCGACACCGGCACCGACGAGGTGTTGAGCGCGATGACGGCGTCGTCGGCCAGCCGGCGCTCCAGCGCGGCCAGCGTGGCGCGGGTGGCGTCCACGGGCTGCAGCGCTGATTCCACCACCAGCGAGCAACCCGCCAGCGCCTGCAGGTCGGGCACCACTTCCAGGGCCGCGCTGCGCTGCTGCGCCTGCTCGGCGGTGATCTGCCCCTTTTCGGCGCGGCGCTGGATCATGCGGCGCGCCTGCACCACCAAGGCCTCGGCGCGGGTGGGCTCGGCGGCCCACAGCAGCACACGGTGCCCGGCTTCGGCCAACACCTGTGCCACACCGCCGGCCACGGCGGTGCCGCCCACCACGCCGACCGTGCTCACGAGCCTGCCCAGACCGGCGCGCGTTTTTCCGCGAAGGCGCGTGCGCCTTCGGTGCGGTCGCTGCTGTCGTACAAGGCCTTCACCGCAGGCAGGCTCTTCTGGCTGCCGTACAAGGCCTGCACGCTGCCGGCTTCCAGCCCGCGCTCCACCAGTTGCTTGGCGGCGCGCACCGCCAGCGGCGAGCCCTGCAGGATGCTGTCGGCCCAGCGCAGCGCCGCGTCCAGCGCCTGGCCGCTGGGCACCACCTCGTTGACGAAGCCCATGGCCTGGCCTTCGGTGGCGCTGACGCGCCGGCCGGTGAGGATCAGGCCCATGGCCTGCTTCAGTGGCACCTGGCGCGGCAGGCGCAGCAGGCCGCCGGCCACGGCCGCCAGGCCCACCTTGGGCTCGGGCAGGGCGAAGAAGGCGGGTTCGGCGGCAACCAGCAGGTCGCAGGCCAGCGCCAGCTCGAAGCCGCCGCCCATGGCCAGGCCGTTGACGGCGGCGATCACCGGCTTGCCCAGGTCGAAGCGCCCGGTCAGGCCGCCGAAGCCCTCGGGCGGCAGCGTGGTGTCGTGGCCCTCGGCCTGGTGCTTCAGGTCGTTGCCGGCGCAGAAGGCCTGGTCGCCGGCGCCGGTGATGATGGCCACCCACAGCGCCGGGTCGGCCGCAAAGTGGTCGAAGACCTGGGCCAGTTCCAGGCTGGCCGGGCGGTGCAGCGCATTGCGCCGCTCCGGCCGCTGGATGGTGACGATGAAGACCCGGCCCCGGGTCTCGACACTGCAGAACGAAAGCTTCATTCGCGTATGCGGGCGTTCTTGGAAAGGTCGGTGATCAGCGCCTGGTCGGCACGGATGCGCTGCGTGAAGAAGGCCGCGTCGCTGCCCACGCCGGTGACGCCCAGCTTGGTGGCCGTGCTGGTGAACTCCGCGGCGGCGGTCACGGCCTGGGTTTCACGCTGCAGCCGCTGGATCACCGCCGCCGGCGTCTTGGCCGGCACCACGATGCCGAACCACACCTTGAAGTCCATGTTCTTGATGCCCGCTTCGGTGAAGGTGGGCACGTCGGGCAGGATGGACATGCGCTCCTGGCCGGTGACGGCCAGCGGGCAGATGCGCTTGGACTGGATGTGCGGCATGTTCACCGAGGTGACGAACATCATGTGCACCTCGCCGCCTATCAGCCCGGTGATGGCCGGTGCTTCGCCGCGGTAGGGGATGTGCGTCACGTGGGTCTGGGTGGCCAGCTTGAACATCTCGCCCAGCAGGTTGGGCGCGCTGCCGTAGCCCCAGGTGGAGTAGTTCAGCGCGCCGGGCTTGGCCTTGGCCTGCTGCACCAGCTGGGCCACGGTCTTGGGCGAGTCGTCCTTGCAGCCGGTGACCAGGATCCACGGCAGGTCGGTGACGATGCTCACGGGCTCGAAGTCGCGCACCGGGTCGAAGCCGGCCTTTTCATTGAGCGTGGGCTCGGCCACCAGCGACGAGGTGCTGGCGAACAGCAGCGTGTAGCCGTCGGCCGCCGCACCGGCCACATAACGCGCGCCTATGCTGCCGGCGGCGCCGGGCTTGTTCTCCACCACCACGGTCTGGCCCAGGCGCTCCTGCAGCCCCTTGGCCACCAGGCGGGCCTGCACGTCGGTGCTGCCGCCGGGCGGGAAGGGCACCACCAGCGAGATGGTGCGGCTGGGGTAGTCCTGGGCCGAGGTCCCGAAGGCGGCCAGGGCCAGCAGGCAGCCGGCGACCAGGCCCGGGCGCAGTGAACGAATGCTCATCGTGTGTCTCCAGTGGTTATGGATGGGGGTGGGGCGGGTTGCGCACGGCCGGTGGCTGCACGCGACTTTCTCTTCTCCGGCGGTACGGCGCGCGTACCGATCACACCCTCGTTCTCCAGGGCGTCGATCTCGGTGGCCGACAGGCCCAGCAAACCGCCCAGCACGGCGCGGTTGAACTGGCCCAGCGTGGGCGAAGGCCGCAGCGCCGGCAGGCTGTGCAGCGAGTCGCGGTAGGGCGGCGAGGGCTGCGGATGGCGGCCGACAAAGTCGCGCTCTATCCACTGCCAGAAGCCGCGGGCCCGGAGGTGCGGGTCGTCCAGCAACTGCACCGGGGCGCGGCTCACGCCGGCCGGCACACCCTGGGCCTGCAGGTGCTGCATGGCGGTGTCGGCCGGCAGGCGGCCGGCCCAGGCGGCCAGTGCGCTGTCCAGGCGGTCGTGGGCCTCGCGGCGGCCGGCGGCGGTGTGCAGCGTGGTGTCGGCGGCCAAGTCCGGCCGGTCCAGCGCGCGGCACAGGCCGGCCCACTGTTCGTCGCTGGTCACGCTGAGCATCAGCCAGGCGTCGTCGCCGGCGCAGCGGTACAGGCCTTGCGGTGCGTGCTGCGGGTGGCGGCTGCCCAGGCGCGGCACCCGGCCGTTGGCCGACTGCTCGACGATCCACGGCGCCACCATGGTGAACATGCACTCCACCTGCGACAGCACGATGCGCTGGCCTTCGCCCGTGCGCTGACGGTGGTACAGCGCCACCAGCAGCGCGCTGGCGGCGTGCAGGCCGCCTATGGGGTCGCCATAGGCGATGTGGTTCAGCGTGGGGGCGTCGTCCGGCCGGCCGGCCACGCTGGGCAGGCCCGAGGCCTGTTCCAGCGTGGAGCCGTAGGCGCGGCAGTCGCTCCAGGGCCCGTCGGTGCCGAAGGCCGGCATGGACAGCATGATGAGCCGCGGGTTGACCTGCACCAGGCTGTCGTAGTCCAGGCCCAGCTTGGGCAGCACGCCGGCCGAGTAGTTGTCGATGACGATGTCGGCGTCGCGCACCAGCGCCTTCACCAGGCGCTTGCCTTCGGGCGTGGTCAGGTCCAGCGTGATGCCGCGCTTGGCGCGGCTGAGCACGTTGAAGTACGAACTCTTTTCGTACAGCTGCTGCTCGAACACCTGCGGGCGGTCGTCCACGCCGCGCCACCAGTCGGGGTACTGGCAGGCCTCGACCTTGATGACATCGGCACCCAGGTCGGCGAAGTGGCGCGTGGCCAGCGGCCCGGCCCAGCCCATGGCCAGGTCCACGATGCGTATGCCGTCCAGCGGCGCGCGCGCGGCGCCGGCGTCCAGCGGCGCGGGCGTGCGTTCGCGCGCCCACTGCGGTGCGGCTTCGCCGGCGGCCGGCACGCGCCCACCGCGCAGCGGCGGCGTGCGCGACAGGCGCAGCGGCGAGGCCGGTTGTTCGTGCTCGCGTTCGCCGTGCTGCACGGTTTCGAAGGCCTGGCGGCGGCGGTGCTCCGGCTCGGCCAGCAGCTGGGCCATGGACGGCACCACCACCAGCGGCAGCATCTGCTGCAAGGCCAGCGCAAACCACTCGTCGGCGGTCTTGTCCAGGAAGCGGTCCTTGAACTGGGCCTCCAGCGCGTCGGCGTCGGTCAGGCGGCCGGTGCGCTCGGCGTAGCGCGGGTCTTGCGCCAGATGCTCCACGCCCAGCAGGCTGCAGAAGCTGCGCCACTGCACCGGCGTGACCACGGTGACACCCACGTAGCCGGCCTTGCAGCGGTAGATGCCCAGCGGGAAGTTGGGCGAAAAGCGGCTGACGCCCCAGCGTTTGTCCACGCCGCCGGCAGCCCAGGCCAGGGCCACGTTGTAGTCGGCCAGCGCGATGCCGGCGTCCAGCACCGGCAGCTCCAGCCGGCGGCCGCGGCGCTCGGGGCGTTGCAGCGAGGCCAGCGCGGCGATGAAGGCGGTGAGCCCGCCCACGTTGCTGGCCTGGTAGTCGTGCAGCGGCACCGGCGGGCCCTCGACCGGCCCCACCAGCTGGGTGGCGCCGGCCAGCGCGCGGCACACCGCGTCGCTGCCGGCATAGCCGCTGTAGGGGCCGTCGTCGCCGAACCAGCTGACGGCGGCGATGACCAGCCCCGGGTGCGCCGCCTGCAGCGCCGCGTGGTCCAGGCCCAGGTCTTGCCGCTGGCTGGGCGACAGCGAATCCACCAGCACATCGGCCTGGGCCAGCAGCGCCGGCAGCGCGGCCGCGTCCAGCGGCGCGCTGCGCTTGCGCACGTTCAGGAAGGAAAAGTAGGCGCCTTCGCGGCGACCGCCGCCGATGTCTATCAGCGGTGCCACCGCGCGGCCGGGGTCGCCGCCCGGCGGCTCCAGCTTCAGCACATCGGCGCCGAAGTCGGCGAACAGGCGGGCGCACAGCGCGCCGGCCGGCAGCTCGCCGACTTCGAGTACGCGCAGCTCGGACAGTGCAGAGTCGCTCATCACCACACTCAGGCCGGCATCTCCAGCGGCGGCGCCTCGGGGGCGCCTTCGCGCGGGGCCGGCGGCGTGGTCCAGTTCCAGCCGTCGCTGTAGCCCTTGAAGCGGCTGGGAATGCGCTGGATCTTTTCCACCACGCGTGCCAGCTTGTCGTCGGGCACGTCGATGTCGCTCTGTATAGGCAGGTAGATGGTGTCGGCCAGCCCGGCGTAGCGCTCCTCCAGCTGCTCGGCGATGGTGTCGTAGGTGCCGCACACCGCGAACAGGTCGATCAGCTCGTCGGGGATCAGCGCCGCCATCTCCTTCCAGCGGCCGGCGCGCGGGTAGGGGTTCACCTTTTCGCCCAGCGCCTGCAGGTCGTGCATGCGCAGCACGTCCCAGTAGGCCTTGGTGGAGCAGTAGAAGGCGATGCGGAAGCGCACGTACTCGCGCATCTTCAGCATGGATTCCTTGTCAGGCCCGGTGGCGATGAAGCCGCCGGCCACGATCTCGAAGTTCTCGCGCGGGCGGTTGCCGCGGCGCAGGCCTTCGTCCAGCCCCTGGTTGCTGACTTCCGCCAGGTACTTCTTGGTGGAAAAAGGGTGCAGGCGCACACCGTCGCAGCGTTCGCCGGCCAGGCGCAGCATGGCCGGGCCGACCGCGGCGATGGCAATGGGCGCCAGCGGCAGCCCGGTGGGCTCGGGCGAGAAGTTGGGCGTCATCAGCGTGAGCTGGTAGTGGTCGCCCAGGTAGTTCAGCGGCTCCTGCTTTTCCCAGCAGCGCCACAGCGCGCGCGTGGCACCGATGTAGTCACGCATGCGCGGCTCCGGCGCCGTCCAGGGGATGCCGTAGCGGCGCTCGTTGTGCGGCTTCACCTGCGAGCCCAGGCCCAGGTAGAAGCGGCCGTTGGAGGCGGCGTGTATGTCCCAGGCCTCCATCGCGGTGATGGTGGGCGAGCGCGGGAAGGCCATCGCCACCGCCGTGCCCAGCTGTATGCGCTCGGTGGCCAGCGCCGCTGCGGCCAGCGGCAGGAAGGGGTTGTGCTGGTTCTCCAGCGCCACGACGCCGTCCAGGCCGGCCTTCTCCATCTTCTGTGCAAAGGTCTGGACCTTGCGCAGGTCATGGTGTGGCAACTGCGTGATGACCCTCATCCGTGCTTCCTTTTCGAACGTGTGCAGACAAGAAAGAATCCAATGGTATACCGTAGTGCACTTATGTGCAACGAGGGCTCAGGCCGGCACGAACATCGGTATGGGCGGGCCGCCTTCGCCCGGCGGCGGGGCCAGGCGCACCGCCATGCCCACGTGTACCGCCGCGGCTTCGCAGCCCAGCAGGTTGCTCAGCAGGGTGGGGCCTTCCTCCAGCGTGACCCAGGCGATGACGTAGGGCACTGCGGCGCGGTCCACCACGCTGTAGGAGTACACCGTGCCGCGCCCGCTGGCGCGCACCCAGGCCGGGTCGGGCGCAAAGCAGAAGGGGCAGCTGGAGCGGGGGTAGTGGTGGTGGCGGTCGCAGGCGACGCAGCGGCGCAGCCACAGCTCGCCGCGTGCAGCGCCGTCCCAGTACGGGGCGCTTTCCGGCGTGCGGTCGGGCACCGGGATGTCGCGGCCGACATGCGTGAGCAGGCTCATGGCGTCACTCCCTTTCCATGATCAGCGTGGCGCTGCCGTGGCGGCTGCCCAGCTGCCCGCCGGTGCCTTGCGCCAGCGCCAGCCGGCAGTTGGGCACCTGCACCTTGGGGTGGGCCTCGCCGCGTAGCTGGCGCACGGCCTCTATGACCTTGGTCATGCCGCCGCGGTTGGCCGGGTGGTTGTTGCACAGGCCGCCGCCGTCGGTGTTGAAGGGCAGCCTGCCGACGCCGGAGATGAGATTGCCGTCGGCCACGAAGCGCCCGCCCTGGCCCTTGGCGCAGAAGCCCAGGTCTTCCAGCTGCACCAGCACCGTGATCGTGAAGCTGTCGTAGATGGAGGCGTACTGGATGTCGGCCGGCGTCACGCCGGCTTCTTCGAAGGCGCGCGGGCCGGACAGCGCCGCCGCCGACCAGGTGAGGTCCAGCGCGCCGCCGTTGGGCGTCTTCACCGCCTCGCTGCTGCCGCGCAGGCGCACCAGCGGGCGCTTCAGCGACTTGGCGATCTCCGGGCGCGCCAGCACCACCGCGCCGCCGCCGTCGCTGATCACGCAGCAGTCCAGCCGGTGCAGCGGGTCGGCCACCAGTGGCGAGGCCAGCACCTCCTCCACCGTCACCGGCTTGCGCAGCATGGCGTGTTCGTTCCACTGCGCATGCTGCGAGGCGGCGACCTTGATCCAGGCCAGCTGCTCGCTGGTGGTGCCGTACTCGTGCATGTGCCGGCGCGCGCACATGGCGTACAGGTTGGCCGTGGTGGGGCCGTAGGGAAACTCGAAGGGCACGTCCGGCGCGGCGGCGTTGTAGACACGCGGCGCGGTGCCGGTGGCCATGCCCTCGGCGCGCGGCCGGCCGGCCAGCGTGACCAGTGCCACGTTGCAGCGCCCGGCGGCAATGGCCTGCGCCGCGTGCGCCACATGCACCAGGTACGACGAACCGCCGGTTTCGGTGGAGTCGAAGTGGCGCACGCGCAGGCCCAGGTAGTCGATCAGCGACAGCGGCCCCATGCCCGGCGCGTCGGCGCCGCAGAAGTAGCCGTCCACGTCGCGCAGCTCCAGCCCGGCGTCGCGCAGGGCGCCGGCGGCCACCTCGGCGTGCAGCTGGGCGATGGACTTGTCGTCGGCCTTGCGCGTGGGGTGTTCGTAGATGCCTGTGATGTACATGGGCGCTCAGCGTAACACCGGATACGACAACAGAATGCGATGGTATACACTGATATGCAAATGAGCGACACCTCTGCGGAAACCCCTCCCAACGGCGACGCCGGCCTGCGCCAGCGGCTGCTGAATGCACCGCTGCCCGAGCTGCTGGCGCAGGCCGGCCGCCTGCGCAATGCCGGGCATGGCGCCTTGATGACCTACTCGCGCAAGGTCTTCATCCCGCTGACGCAGTTGTGCCGCGACGTGTGCCACTACTGCACCTTCGCCAAGTCGCCGCGCGCCCTGGGCTCGCCCTACCTCAGCCCCGAGCAGGTGCTGGACATCGCACGCGCAGGCCAGGCCGCGGGCTGCGCCGAGGCCTTGTTCACGCTGGGCGACAAGCCCGAGCTGCGCTACCCGCAGGCGCGCGAGGCGCTGGACGCCATGGGCTACGCCAGCACCATCGACTACCTGGCGGCGATGTGCGACCTGGTGCTGCGCGAAACCACGCTGCTGCCGCATGTCAACCCGGGCCTGATGACGCGCGACGAGATCGCACGCCTGCGCCGCGTGTCGGTGTCCATGGGGGTGATGCTGGAAAGCACCTCCGAGCGCCTGTGCCAGCGCGGCGGCGTGCACCATGGCTCGCCCGACAAGGCGCCGGCGCTGCGCCTGGACACCTTGCGTGCCGCCGGCGAGCTGCGGGTGCCCTTCACCACCGGCATCCTCATAGGCATAGGCGAAACGCGCGAGGAGCGGCTGGACGCGCTGTTCGCGATACGCGACCTGCACGCCGAGTTCGGGCATGTGCAGGAAGTCATCGTGCAGAACTTCCGCGCCAAGGCTGGCACGCGCCTGGCGCGCCACGCGGAACCCGGGCTGGACGACTTGATGTGGACGGTGGCCGCGGCGCGCCACATCCTGGGCCCGGCCATGAACCTGCAGGTGCCGCCCAACCTGTCGCCGGGCGAGTACCCGCGCCTGGTGGCCGCCGGCATCAACGATTGGGGCGGCGTTTCGCCGGTGACGCCCGACCACGTCAACCCCGAGGCGCCCTGGCCGCACCTGGTGGCCTTGCGCGAGCGCACCGCACGCGCCGGCAAGACCCTGGTGGAGCGCACGGCGATCTACCCGGCCTACACGCTGGCCATGGAGCGCTGGGTAGACCCGCGGCTGCAGGTGCCGCTGCGCCGGGCCACCGATGCCGACGGCCTGGCGCGCACCGACGCCTGGTCGCCCGGCGTGGCCGGCGTGGCCCTGCCGCCGCTGTTTGCGCTGCCCGGCACCGCCACCGCGGCGGTGCGCGAAGCGGTGGCCCAGGCGCGCGCCGGCGAAGCCTTGTCGGCCCGGCAGGTGAGCAGCTTGCTGCGCGCCCGCGGGCCGGATGTGGACCTGGTGTGCACCGCGGCCGACGAGTTGCGCCGCGCCGTGGCCGGCGACACCGTGCGCTACGTGGTCACGCGCAACATCAACTACACCAACCTGTGCCAGCACCGCTGCAGCTTCTGCGCCTTTTCCAAGGGCCGCGGCCATGACGACCTGCGCGGCAAGCCCTACGACCTGACGCTGGACGAAGTGGCCCGCCGCGCGCGCGAAGCCTGGGCGCGCGGCGCCACCGAGGTGTGCCTGCAAGGCGGCATACACCCCGGCTACACCGGCGACACCTACCTGGCCTTTGTGCAGGCCGTGAAGGCCGCGGTGCCGCAGATGCACGTGCACGCCTTCTCGCCGCTGGAAGTGAGCCACGGCGCGCAGACCCTGGGCCTGTCGCTGACCGACTACCTGCAACGCCTGCGCGACGCCGGCCTGGGCTCGCTGCCCGGCACCGCCGCCGAGGTGCTGCACGACGAGGTGCGCCAGCGCATCTGCCCCGACAAGCTGGACACCGCCGGCTGGCTGCAGGTGGTGGAGGCCGCACACGCCGTGGGCCTGAGCACCACCTCCACGCTGATGTACGGCCATGTGGAGCGTGTGGAGCATGTCGCCGAGCACCTGCTGCAGCTGCGCGCGCTGCAGCAGCGCAGCCTGGCGCGCGGCGCCGGCGCCATCACCGAGTTCGTGCCGCTGCCCTTTGTGCACATGGAGGCTCCGGTCTACCGCAAGGGCCTGGCCCGCCGCGGCCCCACCTGGCGCGAGGCACTGCTGGTGCACGCCGTGGCGCGCCTGGCGCTGCACCCGGTGATCCCCAACGTGCAGGTCAGCTGGGTCAAGCTGGGCGCCGCCGGCGCGCAGGCGGCGCTGCAGGCCGGCGCGAACGACCTGGGCGGCACGCTGATGAACGAAAGCATCTCGCGCGCCGCCGGCACCGAACACGGGCAGGAACTGGGCCCGGCGGCCATGGACGCGCTGATCCTGGGCCTGAACCGCCAACCGCAGCAGCGCAACACCTTGTACGGTGCCGCGCCGGCCGGCCAGGTGGCGGCGTCCTACGATGCCGAACGGCTGCAACCGGTGCAGCTCACCCCGGCCGGCCGGCGCCCGAACCAGCGCCTTTCGCCCTTGACCGAAACCGCATGAAACCCACCGACTCACCCACCACCATCGCCGTGCTGGGCGGTACCGGCAGCGAAGGCAGCGGCCTGGCCCTGCGCTGGGCCGCCGCCGGTCACCGTGTGCTCATAGGTTCGCGCAACGCCGGCAAGGCGGCCGACATGGCGGCCAGCATCAATGCGCGCCTGGGCCGCGAAGCGGCACAAGGCCTGGCGAACGCCGAGGCCGCCGCGGCGGCCCAGGTGGTGGTGCTCACCGTGCCCTATGCCGCCCAGCAGGCCACGGCCGACGAGGTGCGCGACGCCCTGGCCGGCAAGATACTCATCGATGCCACGGTGCCGCTGGTGCCGCCCAAGGTGAGCCGCGTGCAACTGCCGGCCGCCGGCTCGGCCGTGGCGGCGCTGCAGGCCCACCTGGGGCCGCAGGTGCGGGTGGTCTCGGCCTTCCAGAACGTGTCGGCCCACCACCTGAAGGACCTGGACCACCGCGTGGACTGCGACGTGCTGGTGTGCGGCGACGACCTGCCGGCGCGCCAGACCGTGATCGCGCTGGTGCAGGACCTGGGCCTGCGCGGCGTGAACGCCGGGCCCATCTGCAACTCGGCCGCGGCCGAGGCCCTCACCTCGCTGCTGATCGCCATCAACATCGCCTACAAGGTGCCGGGCGCCGGGCTGCGCATCACGGGCCTGCCGGGCGAGGACTGGCCGGCATGATCCTCGCGCTGGCCGGCGGGGTGGGCGGCGCGCGCCTGGCGGCCGGTCTGGCGCAGGTGTTGCCGCCGCAGGGCCTGACCGTCGCGGTCAACACCGGCGACGACTTCGAGCACCTGGGGCTGCACATCTGCCCCGACCTGGACACCGTGATGTACACGCTGGCCGGCCGCCACGACCCGGCCCAGGGCTGGGGCCTGGCCGGCGAAACCTGGCACATGCTGCAGGCGCTGCAGGCCCTGGGCGGCGAGGCCTGGTTCCGCCTGGGCGACCGCGATCTGGCCACGCACCTGCAGCGCTCGCAGCGGCTGCGCGAAGGCGCCAGCCTGTCGCAGGCCACCGCGGAGCTGTGCCAGGCCTTCGGCGTGCAGCACGCCGTGGTGCCCATGAGCGACCAGCCGGTGCGCACGCGCGTGCAGACCGACGAGGGCGAGCTGGCCTTCCAGGACTACTTCGTGCGCCGGCGCTGCGCACCGCGCTTTGTGGGCCTGCGGTTCGAGGGCGCCGAACAGGCGCAGCCCAGCCCCGGGCTGCTGCAGGCCTTGCAGGCGCCCGGCCTGCAGGCCATCGTGGTCTGCCCTTCGAACCCGCTGCTCAGCATCCAGCCCATGCTGGCGGTGCCGGGCATTGCGCAGGCCTTGCGCCAGCGCCGGGTGCCGCTGGTGGCGGTGTCGCCCATCGTGGGCGGCGCGGCGGTCAAGGGGCCGTTGGCGAAGATGATGATGGAAGCCGGCCAAGCCCCCAGCGCGCTGGCCGTGGCCCAGCACTACGCCGGCCTGGTGGACGGCCTGGTGATAGACGAAGCCGATGCCGCACTGCGCCCCGCCATACAACACCTGGGCCTGCAGGTGTGTGTGACGCAGACCTTGATGGTCGATGCCGACCGCCAGCGTGCGCTGGCGCAGGCGGTGCTGGACATGGTGGCGCGGCGTTGAAGCCGCACGGGCCGGCTCTTCAGCAGGCCTGTTTGAACAGCGCCAGGAAGTCGGCCTCGGTGGTGTGGCGCGGGTTCCAGCGGTTGTAGCCGGCGCCGGCGCACTGGCGCGCCAGCTCGGGCAGCATGGCCGGCTCGGCGCCCACCTCGCGCAGGCGGCGCGGAATGCCCAGGTCGGCGCACAAGCCGGTGATGGCGTCCACCGCCGCGTGCGCCGCTTCCAGCTCGGTGCGGCCGTCCACGTGGCATCCCATGGCGCGCGCCACACGCGCGTACTTGCGCGGGTTGGCGGCCAGGTTGAAGCCGGCCACCGTGGGCAGGCACAAGGCGTTGGACAGGCCGTGCGACAGGTGCAGGCGGGTGCCCAGAAAACGCGCCATGCAGTGCACATTGCCCAGGCCGGTGATGCCGAAGGCCATGCCGGCCAGCGTGGAGCCGCACAGCGTGGCCAACGCCGCTTCGGTGTTGCTGCGCTGGGCGACAAAGGGCCGCAGGTTCGCGGCCAGCAGCTCCATGGCGTGCAGGTTCAGCGCGTCGGTGACGGGGTTGGCCTGCAGCGCGATGTAGCTCTCGAAGGCGTGCGTGAAGGCGTCCAGCCCGGCGTGTGCCGCCACATGCGCCGGCACCGTGGCCAGGGCCAGCGGGTCCAGGATGGCCACGTCGGCCGGGTTCAGCGCGGCGTGGCGTATGGACATCTTGAGCTGGCGCTCGGTGTCGGTGATGACGCAGGAGCCCGAGACCTCCGAACCGGTGCCGGCCGTGGTGGGCACCGCGATGCGCGGCAGCGGGCGCTGCGCAAACTTCTCTATGCCTTCGTAGTCGTGGATGCGCCCGCCGTTGGTGGCGAGGATGGCCACCGCCTTGGCCACGTCCATGGTGCTGCCGCCGCCTATGGCCAGCACCGCCTGCGCGTCTACCGACTGCGCCACCGCAAAGGCCTTCTCCACGGTTTGTGCGCTGGGGTCGGGTTCGATCTCGGTGAAGGTGGCGGTCTGCACGCCCAACCGGGCCAGCCGCTCGGCGATGCGGCCGTAGAAGGCGCCGCCTTGCAACGCGGCGTCCAGGGCCACGAACAGGCGTGTGCAGCCCAGGCGCTGCAGCACCTCGTCCAGGCGTTCGTGGGCGCCGGCGCCCAGGTGGATCTGTGTCGGGCAACCGAACCAGGAGAGGTGGGAAGGCATCATGTGGAGAAGGTCACCAGTCGTTCTTCGCTCATCTCGCGCACCGCCCAGGCCGGGCCTTCGCGGCCGAAGCCGCTGGCCTTGCTGCCGCCGAAGGGCATCTGGTCCACCCGGGCACTGGAGGCTTCGTTGATGAACACCGAGCCGGCGCGCAGCGTGCGCACGGCCTTCATCGCGTGGGCCATGTCGTTGGTGAACACGCCGGCGGCCAGGCCGAAGGGCGTGCCGTTGACCTGGCGCAGCGCGTCGTCGTAGTCGTCGAAGGGCACCACCGACAGCACCGGGCCGAACACCTCCTGGTGGCGCAGGCGCATGGCCGGCGTGGTGTCGGTCATCAAGGCCGGCGACAGCACCGCACGCTGGCGTTCGCCGCCCACCAGGCAGCGCGCACCCTGGGCCTGTGCCTCGGCAAGCCAGGCCTGCACACGTTGTGCGGCGGCTTCGCTGATCAAGGGCCCGACGATGCAGTCGGGTGCCTGCGGGTCGCCATAGGGCAGGGCCGCCACCCGCTCGCGCAGCAGCGTGGTGGCTTCGTCCAGGCGCTGGCGGTGCACCAGCAGCACCTGCACCGAGGTGCACACCTGCCCCGCCTTGCGGTAGCCGGCGCCCACGATGCGCGGCACGGCGCGCGCCAGGTCGGCGCTGGCGTCCACCACCACGTGCGCGATGCTGCCCAGTTCCATCTGGCTGCGGCGCAGCCCCACGTGGGCCTGGATGTGCCGGCCCACCTCGGTGCTGCCGGTGAAGGCGTAGAAGTCGATGTCGGGGTGGTCCAGCAGGGCCTGGCCCACCTCGGCGCCGCCGTGCAGCACCGCCAGCAGGCCCGGCGGCAGGCCGGCTTCCAGCAAGGCCTCGGCCAGCAGGTTGGCACTGGCCGGCGTGTGCAGCGAAGGCTTCAGCACCACCGCGTTGCCGGCCGCCAGCGCCGGGCCTATCTTGTGCGCCACCACGTTCAGCGGCGAGTTGAACGGCGTGATGGCACACACCACGCCCAGCGGCACACGCAGCGTGAAGCCCAGGCGCCCGGCCTGCTGCGGCGCGCCTTCCATGGGCACCATCTCGCCGCACAGGCGGCGCGCTTCTTCAGCGCACAGGCGCAGGGTGTTGATGCAGCGGCTCACCTCGTTGTGCGCGTCCACGGCCGGGAAACCGGCCTCGATGCGCATCGTGGCCGCCAGCGCCTCGCGGCGTGCCTCGATGGCGCGGCCGGCGCGCTCCAGGATCTCGCCGCGCTCGAAGGGGCCGGGCGCGCCGGCCACCGCGGCGGCACAGGCGGCCACGGCCTGCGCGACCTGCGCCGCGTCGCACACCGGCACCTCGGCCACGGGCCGGGTGGTGAACTTGTCCAGCAACGGCACGGCGCCGCCGCGGCCGGCCTGCCACTCGCCAGCGACCAAGGAGTGGAGGTGCGGCGCAATCACGTCGGAAGCCGTTGTTGAGTTCATAAGTGTACTAATGTATACCGAACGACCTTGCCAGACAACCAAGGTCTACCCCGGTGCGCGGCAGAATCGACCGCGACCCAGCCCACCAAGAACCCAAGGGAGCCGACGATGAAGCCCGGCAGCAACAGCCCGCCAGCGACGCGCAAAACCAGCAGCAAAACCACCGTCAAGGCCGCCGCCGGCGCCACGCCGCGGCGTGCGGCACCGCGTGCCGCGCCGGCCGCCAAGGCGGACTTTCTGTCTGCCACCGATGCGGCTTCCGGCGCCGAGCTGGAGAACCTGGCCGGCGGCGAGCGCGCCTACCGCATCCTCACCCGCGCCATAGGCCGCGGCGAACTCAAGAGCGGCACGCGGCTGCGCGAGGCCGAGCTGGGCCGCCGCATAGGCCTGAGCCGCACGCCGGTGCGCGAGGCGCTGGCGCGGCTGGAAGAAAAGGGTCTGGCGGTGAACGACGGCTCACGCGGGCTCATCGTGGCCGAGCTGGACCACCGCGCCATCTCCGAGCTGTACGCGATGCGCGAGGTGCTGGAAGGCACCGCGGCGCGGCTGGCGGCGCAGCAGTCGTCGGAGGTGGAGATCGCCATCCTGCGCAAGATCGTGGAGCGCAACGCCCAGCTCACCGACCCGCACGACCTGGCGGAGAACAACCGCCTGTTCCACGGCACGCTGTACCGCTGCTCGCACAACCGCTACCTGCTCAAGGCGCTGCGCTCGCTGCACGAGGCCATGCTGCTGCTGGGCCAGACGGCGCTGGCCTCGCCGGCCCCGGCCGACGTGTGGATGAAGGAGCGCCTGGAGCTGATGGACGCCATAGAGCGCCGCGACGCCGAAGCGGCCGAGCGGCTGGCGCGTGAGCACATCGCTGCCTCGTTCCGAGCGCGCCTGGGCGCCATGCTCACGGACTTTGGCAAGGACTGAACGCTGCCGCCGCGCCGGCGTGCGGCCGGCGCGGTCCTTACTCCGAGCCCAGCTTGAGCTTCAGCGGCTGGCGCTTCTCTATCGCCCACTTCAGCAGCGCCGCCACGCGGTACACGGCGTGTGCAAACTTGCCGTAGGGCAGGGTGGCAAACAAGGCCAGCACCGTGCCCAGGTGCACCGCCAGCAGCAGGGCCAGCGCGCCGGTGCCGCGGAAGGCGGTCAGCACCAGGCCGGTCACCGCGGTCAGGAACAACAGCGCGATGAAGGCGCGGTCCATGGGCGCCTGCGCCGGGTCGCCGTGCTGCGGGTGGCGGCGGCGGTTCAGCCGCCACAGCTGCGCCGTGCCGATGCTGAGCATCACGCCGCCCACCACGCCCAGCAGCTTGGGCAGCGCGGTGTAGTCGTAGGGCGCCACCCAGCCGAAGGCGTAGTGGTACAGCGTGGCCACGCTGGTGGCGGCAAAACACAGCATGAAGCCGTAGAAGGTGAGGTGGTGGGCGCGGCGGCGTGCTTTGGTGAAACGGTCGTCGGCCTCGTTGCAGCCGTCGCCATGGCCGCCGTCCAGGTACTTCAGGCGCAGCGCGTCGTGCGTGGCCTCGGCCAGCGCGGCGCCGCTGGCCGCGCCCGGCGCCTGCGCGCGCCAGAAGCGCAGCACGCCTATGCCCAGCGCCAGCATCGCAAAACCGAACACCGGCAGGAACATCGCCACCATCAGGTTGTGCGGAAAGATGCGGTAGAAGTCGCCGGCCATGGGCTCGTGCCACAGGCTGCCCTGCGACAGGATGGCCAGCACCAGAAAAAGTGCCAGGCCGCCGGCCAGCGCCAGCGCCACCACCAGGCCGTTGCGCTGATAGGCCTGGGCAAACACCGCGGGCCAGGCGTAGCCGCTGTAGGTTTCGCGGCGCACCTTGGCCATGGACTGCGGCACGTTCACCGCAAACTCGTGCGGCGGCGCGTACTGGCAGGCATGCAGGCAGGCGCCGCAGTTGTGGCACAGGTTGGCCAGGAAGTGGGCGTCGGCTGGCGAGAAGCTCAGCCGACGTGTCATGGCCGGGAACACCGCGCAAAAACCTTCGCAGTAGCGGCAGGCATTGCAGATCTGCAGCACGCGGGCCACCTCGGCCTCGGGCGCGCCCCCGCCCAGCGTGGTGGCCTCCTTCACCAGCGACTCAAGCGGCTGCACGTTGTGCTCCTTGCGCCAAGGCCGCGGCCGCAGCCTGCTGGCCGGCGATGCGGCCGAAGGCCGTGCCTATGCTCATGCCCACGCCGGCGGTGTAGCCCTTGCCCAGCACATTGCCGGCCATCATCTCGCCGGCCACAAACAGGTTGCGGCTGGCGCGCCCGCCAAAGTGCACCGCGGCGGTGTCGTCGGTCTTCAGGCCCAGGTAGGTGAAGGTGATGCCCGGGCGCACCGCGTAGCCGAAGAAGGGCGGCGTGGTGATGGGCTGGGCCCAGTGCGTCTTGGGCGGGGCCAGGCCTTCGGTGCGGCAGTCGTCCAGCACGGTGTGGTCGAAGCGGCCGGGCCGGCAAGCGGCGTTGTAGTCGTTCAGGGTCTGCATGAAGGGGGCCGGGTCCAGGCCCAGCGCCTGGGCCAGTGCGGGCAGCGTGGGCGCCGAGACACCGGGAAACACCGGCGGCATGAAGCGCCCCACGGCCTGGGCATCGGTGATGGACCAGGCGATCTGGCCCGGCTGCTGGGCCACCAGGCGTCCCCAGATGGCGTAGCGCTTGGGCCAGAAGTCCTCGCCCTCGTCGTAGAAGCGCCGCGCCTCGCGGTTGACGACCACGCCCAGCGACACGCAGTCGATGCGGGTGCAGATGCCGCCGTCGTACAGCGGCGCGCGGGCGTCTATGGCCACCATGTGCGCCTGCGTGGGGTCGCCGATCATGTCGGCGCCGGCGTCCTGCATGAAGCGCAGCAGCGTGCCCTGGTTGAAGCGCGTGCCGCGGATCAGGAAGTTGTCGGCCGGCCATTCGCCGCGCTCGTTGCGGCCCCAGGCCTCGCGCAGCCAGGCGATGTTGCTTTCGAAGCCGCCGGCGGCCAGTACGCAGGCGCGGGCCTCGAAGCGCTCACCGCCGGCGATGGCGGCGACAAACCGGCCGTCGCGCAGCTCCAGGTGGTCCACCGCGGTGCCGTAGCGTATGTCCACGCCCAGCGCCTGGGCGCTGCGGTAGTAGGCGTTGACCAGGGCCTTGCCGCCGCCCATGAAGAAGGCATTGGTGCGCGCGGTGTGCAGTGCGCCCGACAGCGAAGGCTGAAAGCGCACGCCGTGGCGCACCATCCAGGGCCGGCAGGTGGCGGAGGCGCGTATCACCAGCCGCGCCAGCTTCTCGTCGGTGAGGCCGCCGGTGACCTTGAGCAGGTCCTGCCAGTACTCCTCCTCGGGGTAGGCGTCCACCAGCACGTCCTGCGGGGCGTCGTGCATACAGCGCAGGTTGCGCACGTGCATGGAGTTGCCGCCGCGCCATTCGCGCGGCGCCGCTTCCAGCAGGCGCACGCTGGCGCCCGCTTCGCGGGCCATCAAGGCCGCGCACAAGGCGGCGTTGCCGCCGCCTATGACCAGGACATCCACCATGGCCGGCATGCTAGAGGCCATGCCGCGCCGGCGCCATGCCGTGCCCGGCAAGGGCTGTTCAGGCTTCGTGAAGGGTGGCGCCCAGCCAGCGGCCCTGGCGCACCAGCGTGGCGGCCACTTCGCGCAGGGTGACACGCACCGCCAGCGCCGCCGGGCTGAGTTCGTCGTCGGACAGGCTGGCCAGCAGGCTGCGGCGGCGGGCGCCGCGGTCGGCGAGCGCCACCGCCTTCAGTGCCGGCGGGATGCGGGCCGCCACCGAGCCGGGCTGTATGGTGGCGGCCTCGCCGCTGTGCACCACGTCCATCAGCGTGCCCAGGCCGTCCACCTCCAGCACCGTGCGCGGGCTGCAGCGCGCCTGCGCAAAACAGGCGTTGACCACGGCGCGCAGGCCGTGGGTGCCGGTGGGCAGCACCAGCGGCAGCGCCTGCAGCGCCGCCACCCGTGCGCGCGCGCCGGTGGGCATGCCGGGCAGCGTGGGCAGGCCGATCAGGAACAGCGCTTCGTCCAGCAGCGGCAGCACGCTCCAGCGGCGGGCGGACTCGGTCTCGAACACCACGGCCAGGTCCAGCGTGCGCCCGTTGAGCATGGCGGCCAGGCTGCCGGACAGGGTCTCGACCAGGTGCACACGCACGCCGGGGTGGCGCTCGCGCAGCGCCTGCAGCAGCGGCAGCGCCAGCACGGCCGCGGTGCTGGAAGGCAGGCCCAGGCTGACATGGCCCGACAGCCGCGCCTCGCGCGCCGCCGCTGCGGCGTCGTCGGCATGGCGCAGCGCCAGTCGCGCCTGGCGCAGAAAGGCCAGGCCGGCATCGGTGGGGCGCACCCCCTGGGCGCTGCGCTGCAGCAGCCGCGTGGCCAGTTCGCTCTCCAGCCGGCTGATCTGCTGGCTCAGCGCCGAGGTCACCACGCCCAGCTCGGCCGCGGCACGGCCCATGCTGCCGGCCTCGGCAACGTGGACGAAGTAACGCAGTTGGCGCAGCTCCATGGGCGCCAGATTCTAGGCAGGCGGCATCGCCGGAACTGGCGGGCGCCGGCCTTGCACTTCGTGCCTTGGCGCCTGCGCCTGCGCGCCTAGAGTCGGTCACGGCCCCCGCCACGACCGGGCGGCGGCCGTGCCCGCTGCATGGCAGCTTGATCCGGCATCCCCATGAACCACCTGCCCACCGCCCGCGCCCTGCTCTTCATGACCGGTCGCAACTGCGCCCGCTACGTCACCGCCGCGCTGGAGAGCGTGGTCTGGCAGACGCACCAGCCGCTGCATGTGCTGTTTGTCGACGACGGCTCGGACGACGGCACCGGCGAGCTGGCGCGCCAGATGCTGGCCGAACACTTCGAAGGCCGCCACACCTTTGTGGGCAACCCGCAGCGCTGGGGCAAGGCGCGCAACGCCCACGTGCACCTGCGCGCCGCCTTGCAGCACGGCGACTTCGTGGCCGTGCTGGACGCCGACGACCAGCTGGCCCGTGCCACCGCGGTGGCCGAGTTGGCGGCCGAGTACGACGCCGGCTTCGACGTGGTGTGGACCAACTACGTCATCGACAACGGCAAGGCGGGCAGCAGCGGCCCGCTGGATGCCCTGCGCCCGCCGCGTGGCCAGGGCTGGCGCAGCAGCCACTTCTTCAGCTTCCGCGCTGAGCTGCTGCACGCGGTGCCGGCGGACTACTTTCAGGACGAGCTGGGCGACTGGCTGCAGGCCGCCTGCGACCAGGCCATCGCCTACCCGGTGCTGGACCAGACCCGCCGCTGGCGCTTTCTGCCGCAGCAGGCCTACCGCTATACCGCCAGCAACCCGGGCTCGCACCACAACCGCGACCCGCAGGCCACCGGGCTGAGCTCCCGCGCGCAGCAGCGCGCCGCCGAGACCGTGGTGGCCAAACCGGCGCTGCCTTGCCGGCGCTGGTTGTTTGCCGACCACGCGGCGGCCGACCATGCCTTGGCCCTGGCCTTGCAGCGCCGGCCCGCGGCCTCTGCGCCCGCGACGTCTGCGCCCGCACAACTGCCGGACCTGGCCGCCGCGCTCCTGGCCAGCGCGGCGGCGCCGGCTGCTGCCGATGTCTGGCAGCAAACGGCGGCCGCCACCTTGGCCGCACGCTGCCCGGCGCTGCTGGCCTTGATGCTGGACGGCCAGGCCGCCGCGCCCGACGTGGCCGTGTTGTGGCGCTGGTGGCAGTGGCTGCAGCGCGACCGCGGTGCGGCGCGCGTGCTGGAAATCGGCGCCGGCAGCCTGAGCCCGCTGCTGCATGCCCTGGTGCAGGGCCTGGGCGGGCAGGTCACCACCGTGTGTGCCGACCGCGAGCAGGCCGTGGCCCTGCATGCGCGCCTGTACAGCGCCGGGCTGGACGCCGAGGTCTTGCACGTGCCGCTGGCCGATGCCGAGTTCGAAGGCGTGCAGGCGCGCTTCCCCGACCTGGCCTGCCTGCCTGAGGAGGCCGTGGGCTACGACGTGGCCATCGTCGGCACCGGCGCCTCGCCCGACGGCGCGCGCGCCGCGGTGCTGGCCCTGCCCATGCTGGCGCCGCGCCTGCACCCGGAAGGTTTTCGCCTGTGCCTGTGGTCGCCCGACGACCCGGCGCCGCTGCGCGAGGCACAAGCGGCCTGGGAGCGCGCCGCGCCGGACCTGGCCTACGCACCGCGTGCGCTGGCCGGCAGCAGCCTGGTGGTGCACTCGGAAACGGTGTGAACACAGGCGTGCACAACCCCTCAGGCTGGGCCATGAAGATCATTCACCTGGTGGTGGACGACAAGTTCCTGGACGCCGCCATACGCGAGTTCGAGGCGGTGGCGCCAGGCCGGCACGAGTACCTGCTGCTGGGTGGTGGCGGGCCAACCCTGACGCCCACCCGCTACCTGCGCAGCCCGCTGGTGCAGCGCGTGAGCGTGGCCCAGTGGCAGCAGCGTGTGGGGGCCGACGATGTGGCCGCCGTGGTGTTCCACAGCCTGCTGCCCGGCCACCTGCCGCTGTTGCGTGCGCTGCCGGCCGGCCCCACCGTGGTGTGGCTGGGCTGGGGCTTCGACTACTACGGCCTGCTGGCCGACGCCTTTCCGCAAGGGCTGGTACAGCCCGGCACCGCGGCGCTGCTGGCGGGGCTGCGGCCGCGTGTGCTGCGCAATGCGCCGGGCACGCTGGCCACCAGCGAGCTGTCGGTTGCCCGCCCCTGCGCCAAGCCGGGCGCCGCCGAGCGCGCGGCGCTGGCGCGCGTGGACATCTTCAGCCCGGTGCTGGACGTGGAGCACGCGCTGGTGCAACAACACCAGCCCTGGCTGCGCGCCGCCTACCGGCCCTGGAACTACCTGACGCTGGAAGACGACCTGCAGCTGGATACCCCGCCGCCGGCCGAACCCGGGGTGGACCTGCTGGTGGGCAACAGTGCCACGCCCAGCAACAACCATGTGGAGGCCTTCGAGCACCTGCGCCGCTGCGTGGACCTGGCCGGCCGGCGCGTGGTGGTGCCGCTGAGCTACGGCGACACGGCCTACGCCGACGCGATAGAACGCCTGGGCCGCCAGCAGTTCGGCAGCGCCTTCGTGCCGCTGCGCCACTTCATGCCGCGTGAGCAGTACCTGCAGCTGCTGGACGGCTGCGGCGTGCTGGTGATGAACCACCTGCGCCAGCAGGCGCTGGGCAACGTGGTCATCGCCGGGCTGCGTGGTGCGCGGCTGTTCCTGAACTTCGGCAACCCCATGGCACGGTGGCTGCACCGCCAGGGTGTGCAGGTGGATGACATCCGCCGGCTGGATACCACGCCGCTGCCGCCTGCGCAGCGCGTGCACAACCGCGCCGCCATCACCGCCTTCACCAGCCGGCAGCACCGGCGCGCGCAGACACAGCGCCTGGTGGAGGAGCTGCTGGCCAGCAGCAAGCGAACGGCGGCCCCGCTGGCGGCCTGAACACGGCGCCCGCGCATGCGTATGCGCGTGCGCCGCCGGCTCAGGCGGCTTGTGCGCGGGGGATCGCCTGTGGGGCCTGTGCGGCCTCTGCGGCTTCCGCCGCCTGCTCGGCGCGCAAGGCGGCCTCCAGCGCCAGCAGCCGCTGCGAGCGGGCCTGCACACGCCGTGCCGGCGCACCGGCAAACAGCGTCCACGCTGCCAGCGACTTGGTCACCAGCGACAAGGCGCCCACGGCGCAGCCTTCGGCCAGCGTGCAGCCCGGCAGGATCACGCTGCCGCTGCCCACGATGACGTGGCGCTCCAGGCGCACCGCTGCGGCGTTGACGCCCAGGTAGTGCGCCGGCACCGTGGGGTTGGTGAGGTGCTCGCCGGAATAGTCGTCGCTGCGGCTGTAGATGCGCACGCCTTGCGACAGGCCGCCGAAGTCGGCGATGTGCACGCCGGCGCCGGCGGCGATGTAGCAGCCCGCGCCGATGTGGATGTGCGAGCCCAGCGTCAGCCCGCCGCCTTCGGGGCCTGCCAGCAGCGTGCTGGGGCCGTCTATGCGCACATGGTCGCCCAGCGAGATGTGCTCCAGGCCGATGATGACGGCGTTGCGCGCCACGCGCACCTGGCGCCCCACGCGGCGAAAGCCGAAGCCGCGCAGCGCGTGTTCGTCGTAGTAGCCGGGGTCGAAGGGGTTGGGCGGCGCCATGGGGGTCAAGCCGCCAGGGCCACCACGGTGGGCCGCGCCGCCTGGGCGCGCACGGCAGTGGCCACACGCTGCACGTCGGCGTCGGCCATGTCCGGGAAGATGGGCAGGCACAGCACCTCGCCGGCCACGCGCCGCGCCACCGGCAGCCGCTCGGGCGCGGCCGAGGGCAGGCCGCGGTACATGGGGAAGTCCGAGATCAGCGGGTAGAAGTAGCGCCGCGCCAGGATGCCTTCGTTGCGCAGCGCCTGGTAGACTTGGTCGCGCGTGGCGCCGAAACCGGGCTGGATGCGCACCGCGAAGTACGAGTGGTTGGGCGTGGCGTCGGTGGCCGCATGCGGCAGGCGCAGGCCCGGCAGGTCGCCCAGCAGGCGGCGGTACAGGGCATCGACCTCGCCGCGGCGGCGTATCGCCGCGTCCACGCGCCCCAGCTGCGCCAGGCCCAGCGCGGCATTGAACTCGCTCATCTTGCCGTTGATGCCGGCGGCCACCACCGTGGTTTCGTTGACGAAGCCGAAGTTCTTCAGGTGGTCTATGCGCTGCTTGGTGCGTGCGTCGGGGCTGATGATGGCGCCGCCCTCGAAGGTGTTGAACACCTTGGTGGCATGAAAGCTCAGCACCGAGAGGTCGCCGTGGTTCAGCACGCTGTGCGGCCGGCCGCCTTGCAGGCACTGCACGCCGAAGGCGTGTGCCGCGTCGTACAGCAGTTTCAGGTCGTAGTCGTCGGCGATGCGCTGCAGCGCCTGCACGTCGCAGGGCGTGCCGTAGCAGTGAATGGGCAGGATGGCGGTGGTCTGCGGCGTGATGGCCGCCTCCACCTGCGCCGGGTCCAGGTTCAGCGTGTCGGGGTCTATGTCCACGAACACCGGGCGTATGCCGTTCCACAGCAGCGCGTGCGAGGTGGCCACGAACGAGTAGGGCGTGGTGATGACCTCGCCGGTGATGCGCAAGGCCTGCAGCGCCGTCACCAGCGCCAGCGTGGCGTTGGTGAACAGGCTGATCTGCGGCACGCCCAGGTGTTCGCACAGCGCGGTTTCCAGGCGCTGGTGGAAGGGCCCGCCGTTGGACAGCATGCGGCTGTCCCAGATCTCGCGCAGGTAGGGCAGAAAGTCCTCCAGCGGCGGCAGGTCCGGCCGGGTGACGGTCAGCGGGCGGGGGGTGGTCATCGGCGTGGGGTGCTGGGGGCTTGGGGCAGCTTGCCGGCCATGATCTGGCAGCAGCCCGCCGGGCGGTCCGCAGAGATGCACCCTTGCCACCGGTCATCTCAGGGCGCCGGGCAGAGACAATCGTGGCCATGAAGTCCATACGTCTGCACGAAGGCAAGGAACGTTCGCTGCTGCGCCAGCACCCCTGGGTGTTCCAGGGCAGCGTGGCCAAGGGCCGCGCCGACCCCGGCGAAACCGTGCGTGTGGAGGCCGCCGACGGACGCTTCCTGGCCTGGGGCGCGTTCAGCCCCACCAGCCAGATACGCGTGCGCGCCTGGAGCTTTGACGAGGCCCAGCGCATAGACGCCGCTTTTTTTGCCGCGCGGGTGCAGCGCGCCGTGGCCTTGCGCCAGCGCCTGCCGATAGCGAGCAGCGGCCAGCGCCTGGTGCACGGCGAGGCCGACGGCCTGCCGGGCCTCATCGTGGACCGTTACGGCGACGTGCTGAGCGCGCAGTTTCTCTCCGCCGGTGCCGAACGCTGGCGCGATGTGATCGCCGACGCCTTGCTGGCCGCCACCGGCTGCAGCCGCCTGTACGAACGCTCGGACTCCGGCACGCGCGGCCTGGAAGGGCTGCCGGCGCGCAGCGGCTGGCTGCGCGGCGACGGCCCGACAGCGCTGAGCATCACCGAACACGACTGGCAGCTGCAGCTGGACGTGGCGCTGGGCCACAAGACCGGCTTCTACCTGGACCAGCGCGACAACCGCGCGTTGCTGGCGCGCTGGGTGCGGCACTTCGGCTTCAAGCGGGTGCTGAATTGCTACTGCTACACCGGCGGCTTCAGCGTGGCGGCGCTGGCCGGTGGGGCGCAGCACGTGACCAGCGTGGACAGCTCGGCGCCGGCGCTGGCGCTGCTGCAGGCCAACGTGGCGGCCAACGGTTTTGATGCAGCGCGCAGCACGGCGCTGGACGCCGACGTGAACAGCCTGTTGCGCGAGCAGCTCAAGGCCGGCGCGCGCTTCGACGCCATCGTGCTGGACCCGCCCAAGTTCGCCCCCACCGCGGCCCATGCCGAGCGTGCCGCCCGCGCCTACAAGGACATCAACCGCCTGGCGCTGAAGCTGCTGGCGCCGGGTGGGCTGTTGCTCACCTTCAGCTGCAGCGGCGGCATAGGCGCCGAGCTATTCCACAAGATCGTGGCCGGCGCCGCCATGGACGCGCAGGTGGACGGCGCCATCCTGCAACGCCTGGAAGGCGCCGCCGACCACCCGACCACGCTGATGTTCCCCGAGGGCGAGTACCTCAAGGGGCTGGCGGTGCTGCGCAGCGCTTGAGGGCTGCGCCCGCTGCCGGCGGTGCGCCGGCGGCGCCCTACAGCTTGAGCCGGGGTTCGAACTTCGCGCGTTTCACGGCGAAGTAGGTCTTCACATTGCGTACATTGGCGTCTTGCGTCAGCAGGCGCTGCACCAGGGCGTGGTAGCCCGGCATGTCGCTGCAATGCACCACCAGCACAAAGTCCGGCCCCGGCGAGACGCGCCACAGCTGCTGCACCTCGTCGTCGGCCGCGGCGCGCTGCTCGAAGGCGTCCAGGTGCTCGGCGCCCTGGCGGTCCAGCGTGACTTCCACCAGCGCCGTCAGCCCATGGCCCAGGCGGTCGGGGCTGAGCAGCGCCACCTGGCGCTCTATGACGCCGGCGTCCACCAGCCGGCGCACACGCCGCAAGGCCGTGGCCGGCGAGGTGTGGGCGGCGGCGGCCAGGTCCTGGTTGCTGAGCGAGGCGTCGGTTTGCAGCAGTTGCAGCAGGCGGCGGTCGGTGGCGTCGAGATCCATGTGGTGAATTATTTCGTGTTGCTATCTACTGACGCAATAAAAATCAGTCATATCTCACGTGTGGAATAAAATTTCTAGATCAAACAAATTTTGAATCAACATTGCATAGTCGCCGCTCTAGCATGCCGGCCTTCCAGCCCCTAGGAGCTTGTCCACATGTGCGGCATCGTCGGCGCGGTCAGCAGCCGTGACATCGTTCCCATCCTCATCGAAGGCCTGAAGCGGCTGGAGTACCGCGGCTACGACAGCTGCGGCGTGGCCGTGCACCAGGGCGGCGAGCTCCGACGAGCACGCAGCACCTCGCGCGTGGCCGAGCTGCAAACCAACGTCAAGGCCGAGGGCGTGGCCAGCGGCACGGGCATCGCCCACACCCGCTGGGCGACCCACGGCGCGCCGGCGGTGCACAACGCCCACCCGCACTTCTCCGCCGGGCCCGGCGTGGACGCCATGGCCACCTCCTTCGGCGGCCTGGACGACGAGGCGGCCACGCCCCGCATAGGCCTGGTGCACAACGGCATCATCGAAAACCACGACGAGCTGCGTGCCGAGCTGGAGCAGCGCGGCTACGCCTTCGCCAGCCAGACCGACACCGAGGTCATCGCGCACCTGGTGCACAGCCTGTACGAGGGCGACCTGCTGGAAGCGGTGCAGCAGGCGCTGCCGCGGCTGCGCGGCGCCTACGCGATCGCGGTGTTCTGCCGCGACGAACCGCACCGCGTGGTGGGTGCGCGCCAGGGCTCGCCGCTGGTGCTGGGTGTGGGCGAGGGCGAAAATTTCCTGGCCAGCGACGCCATGGCGCTGGCCGGCGTGACCGACCAGATCGTCTACCTGGAAGAAGGCGACGTGGTGGACCTGCAGCTGGGGCGTGCGTGGGTGAGCGCCGCCGAAGCCCCGGGGCCTGCGGCGCGCTACCGCCCGGTGCAGCGCCCGGTGAAGACCGTGCACGCCCACAGCGGCGCGGCCGAGCTGGGGCCTTACCGCCACTACATGCAAAAGGAGATCTTCGAGCAGCCGCGCGCGCTGGCCGACACGCTGGAGGGCGTGGCCGGCATCAGCCCCGAGTTGTTCGGCGATGGCGCGCACAAGGTCTTCAAGGCCGTGGACCGCGTGCTCATCCTGGCCTGCGGCACCAGCTACTACAGCGGCAGCACGGCGCGCTACTGGCTGGAAAGCATCGCTGGCATTCCCACCACGGTGGAGATCGCCAGCGAGTACCGCTACCGCGACAGCGTGCCCGACCCCAAGACCCTGGTCGTGACCATCAGCCAAAGCGGCGAGACGGCCGACACGCTGGCGGCGCTGAAACACGCGCGCAGCCTGGGCATGCAGCACACGCTGACCATCTGCAACGTGGCCACCAGCGCCATGGTGCGCGAGTGCAAGCTGGCCTACATCACCCGCGCCGGCGTGGAAATCGGCGTGGCCAGCACCAAGGCCTTCACCACCCAGCTGGCCGGCCTGTACCTGCTGACGCTGGCGCTGGCGCAGGTGCGCGGCCGCCTGAGCGACGAGCAGGAGGCCGACCACCTGAAGGCGCTGCGCCACCTGCCGCTGGCACTGCAGGCGGTGCTGGCACTGGAGCCGCAGGTCATCGCCTGGGCCGAAGAGTTTGCGCGCAAGGAAAACGCGCTGTTCCTGGGCCGCGGCCTGCACTACCCCATTGCGCTGGAGGGGGCGCTGAAGCTCAAGGAGATCAGCTACATACACGCCGAGGCCTACCCGGCCGGCGAGCTGAAACACGGCCCGTTGGCGCTGGTGACCGACCAGATGCCGGTGGTGACCGTGGCGCCCAACGACGCGCTGCTGGAAAAGCTCAAGAGCAACCTGCAGGAAGTGCGCGCCCGCGGCGGCGAGCTGTTCGTGTTTGCCGACGCCGACACGCACATAGACAGCGCGCCGGGTGTGCACGTGATACGCATGCCCGAGCACTACGGCCAACTCAGCCCCATCCTGCACGTGGTGCCGCTGCAGCTGCTGGCGTACCACACCGCCTGCGCCAGAGGCACGGATGTGGACAAGCCCAGAAACCTGGCCAAGAGCGTCACCGTCGAGTGACGGTGGCGCTCCGGGCGGCGCGCAGCGCCCGCGCCGAAGGCGCCGCAGGTTTCTGGGTTGAGGGGCACGCTGACTTCGCGCAAGCGAAGTCAAGGCGCGTCAGCGCCGGGCATGCACCACAAGCCGCGCAACCCGCCCAAGCGCGTCACCGGCGTCACCGTCGAGTAGACGGGCGCGGCCTGCGCGGCGCTCGCGCCCGAGCCCGAGCTGCGTCAAGCACCCGTCAAGCAGGTAAGCCCTTGATTTGACGACGAGTTTTTCGCGCCCAGGCCCCGGCAGCACGGTGTCGATCAAACAACGCGCCTCCCATGCCGGATGCGCAGCGGACAAGCACCCATCAAGCACTTACTGCCTGTTAATCAACAACTTGCGCCACAAGCCGGCGCTTTCCATAGGGGCCTGTCAAACACTCAGACTCAGGCGCAATTGGAGTGAATGGGAGTAGGAATTGGAGTCGATGGGAGTCGATGGGAGTCGATGGGCGCGAAGGCGATGAACTTTTGTTTGTCGGTGGTTACTTTCTTCTAAGTGACCAATACGCGCCACGCCCTCGTCCCACCGGATCGACGAGTTCCAGTTGCTTCAGGAACGCCAAGTCGCCCTTCAACGCCCATTCCGCCACGTCCTGCCCCAGTCTCGCGCGCATCTCACGCAGTGCCAGCCCGCCCGCGCTGGCCTCCAACATCGCCAGGACGGCACGCTGCCTGTCGGTCAGGTCGTGGGCCACCCGCTGTGGAGGCACATACCGCATCGGCAGGAAACGCACCGTGACGCAGCCGCCGGTGTCTTCGATGGCGGGCCGTGGCAGCCCTGCCCGCTGCAACAACTCGACAATCTTCAGCGTCCCGCGGCCCCACGCTTCGATGACACCGCGTCTGAACATCACGCGGGCGATCAACGGGTTCCACGGCAGCGACTCGTGCGGCGCCATCAGCGCATCGGGCGTCAGGCCGAAGTGCAGCGTGCCGGACGAGGTGACCTCCAGCCGGTCGTCGTAGATGGCCACCGCCACCGAGCCGCCGCCGATGCTGTAGTCGCGGTGGCAGAAGGCGTTGGCCAGCGCCTCGCGCAGCGCCAGCAACGGGTACAGCGGGTCGTCCACCCGCTCGAACAGGCCCGGCATCACGCGCCCGGCCACCGGAAGGCTCTCGCGCAGGAAACGTTCGGCGCGCTGCAGCAGCCCGAACACGTTGCCGTGGAACTGCCGGTTGTCGATGAACTCGGTGCGGTCTGTGCCGCGGAAACGCGCCACGCGCAGCAGGCATTGCGGTGCGCGCAACTCCAATTGATCTTCGCGGCCGAACAGCACCACGGCGGCGCGCAGCAGCACGCCGTCGCGGATGAGGCCCAGGCCGCGCAGCAGCTCGGCCGGGTCGCGCGTGGCCGGGTCTTCGGCGCGGCCGCGGCGCACGGCCTCTTCCAACGTGCGTACGATCTCGGCGGCGTCCAGGTCGGCCACCGCCCAGCCTTCGGCGGGCTCGTTCTCCCAGCGGCGCTCGGCATGCAGGCTTTCCAGCAGCATGCGGTTGTACTCGTCGCGTGAAAGGTGCGCGTTGACGTTGCCCACGCGGCGGTAGGCTGTGCCGCGATGGCTGTACGGCCGGCCCTGGCCCTGCGGCACGGTAACGGCTAGCACCTCGCGGCCGTCGGCCATCGGGATGCGCTCGATGCCAGGGAACACCGGTGGCTCAATCTGCGCTATCTCCTGCGCCAGGCCTTCCAGCGTGCGGTCGCTGACGTTCTGGCCGGTGACTCGGCCATCGGCCTCCACGCCGAACAGCACGCGGCCGCCGCGGTGGTTGAGCATGGCCACCAGCGCATGCATCGCGGCGCGCTGCTCGCCGGTGCTGCGCTTGAACTCCAGCGTTTCCGACTCACCGGCGGCGGCGAGGTCGTGGAGTTGCTCGGGGGTGGTCATCGGCGGTGGTGGTGCGGCGCTCAGGCCAGCGCCTGTTCGACCAGAGCGTCGGCGAGCTGGGATTGCACGGTCTGCTGGGCGGCGAGGCGCTGGCGGAGGGTGTTGCAGAGGCGGCGGAGTTCGGTGACTCGGGTGACGATGCGGGCTTGTTCCTCCGAGGGCGGCAGAGGCACGAAGAACCGGCGAATCTTGCCAACGCTGAGGTTGTAAAGGCCGCTGGTGGTGATGGCCAGACGCTTCATCTCAGCCTTGCCATCCGGCGAGTTCAAGAAGAGTTGCAGGAAGCTCACGAGCGCTGGGTCATTGCAGCGGACGCGGATCAGGTGGTTCTGGTACACGCATGTCTCGATAGCGCCGGACCAGACCGCACTGCGGCCTATCTCGTGTTCGCTTCCGTTGCCCTCAACGATCAGCAAGTCACCAGCGCGTAAGCTCCATCGGTCCGCTTCGTCCACCGTTACCTCGAACCGCTCGATCTCGCGAAGATCAAGCCGGTCTCGCTGCACGTTTGCCACACGGAGATAGGGAACATGATGATGCACAGGTCTGCGCGCCGGCGTCTTCTGAATGCCGCCTTGTACCGTGGCGACATCCTCGATCTGCAACCACTTCCAGCCCTGAGGCAACTCGAACAGCCTTTCATCGCCGGCCCGAACGGCAAACTCGACGTCGGCGTTCGCCATGGCTTGCGGGAGCAGTAGGCCGCGAACAGCCAACTGCAGGATCGTCTGCTCCAACGCATCCACCGCCTCGGGCCGGTCGAGCAGCAGGTCGAAGTGGGCGGCCGCGCGTTGCCAGTTGGCCGCCAGTTCCTCGGGCGTGGCGCTGTTGGTCAGTGTGCCCAGCAGGGCGCCCAGCAGGCGGGCATGCTGCTCCGCTTCGAGCCGGCCCTTGGCTTCGAGGGCATCGCACAGGCGCATCAGTTCGCCGACGCGGGCGACGATGCGGGCTTGTTCGGCCAGGGGCGGCAACGGGAACAGAAGCGGTCGCAGCTTGCCAAGGGAGATGTTCGCAATGTTTGTTGTCTGACTCGCGCCATCGATAAGCGTCGATCGCGCATGGTCAGACCTCAAGAAGGCCATCAGATAGTGCGGCTCGACCTGTGCTGATCTCAAGACGCCCAGAAAGCCGCCAAACGTGGCCTGTTGAAAAGGCACCTGCTCGACGAGGGCAACCTTCCCTACAAGCTCGCGGCTGTTCGCCATTGACATGACGATGTCGTTGCGTCTGAGCCATTGATCGTCTCGACCGACAAATGACTGATCTACGAACAGGAGATCGGCCCACTCAACTGCGTCTTGTACATTGGCCGTCCGTAGGCATGCCACACGCCCAGGGGCAGCTTCTCTTGTCTTTTCGCTCGCCGGGAATGTGATACCTCGAACGATGTTCACGACCTCACCTAACGGAACCCACTTCCAGTTGGCTCGAACGTTCCACGGCACGTCTGTATCACGCGGCGCCGACGTGGACGCGGGTGGATCGCCTGCGTCTGACGCCACCAGAGCTCCACGAGTCGCCAGCGTCAGGACCAACTGCCTGAGGCGACGCGCACCGCCAGCATCGCTCGCGAGCAAGTCAAAGTCAGAGAGCAAAGGTTGTTGCGGTGACAGCAGATACCGCGCACTGGGCTCCCGCGCCTCCAACACAGCACTCACACCCGCTCCCCCAACGACTCCGCAAGCATCGCCTTCAACTGATCCCGCACCCCCTGAGCCTCACGCTGCAGCCGCGCGTACTCACGCAGCAACTCGTCCGGGTCATGGCTCACCTCATCCGCCGCATGCGGGTTCTTCTGGTCCAGGTTGAAGCCTGCCGCCTTGATCGCTTCGATGCCCACCTTCCATGCGCGTTCGTTCTCCACCCGCGCCGCAAAGCCGTCGTCCTCGATGCCCCACCAGGCCTTCTCGGCGTCGAACTCCTCGATGCGGATGGGCTTGGTTTTGTTGTAGCTCTTCACGCCTGGCGGGTAGGGGTGTTCGTAGTACCAGACCTCTTTCGTCGGCTGCCCCTTGGTGAAGAACAGCAGGTTGGTCTTGATGCCGGTATAGGGCGCAAACACGCCGTTGGGCAGGCGCACGATGGTGTGCAGGTTGCACTCGGTGAGCAGCGCTTCCTTGATGCGCGTCTTCACGCCTTCGCCGAACAGCGTGCCGTCGGGCAGCACCAGCGCGGCGCGGCCGCCGGGCTTGAGGATGTGCTTGATGAGCACCAGAAACAGGTCGGCCGTTTCCTTGGTGCGTACGTCGGCCGGGAAGTTGGCTTCGATGCCCGGCTCCTCGATGCCGCCGAAGGGCGGGTTGGTCATCACCACGTGCACACGCTCGCTCGGTGTGTAGTCGCGCAGCGGCCGGCTCAGCGTGTTGCCGTGCACGATGTTGCTCGGTACTTCCACACCGTGCAGCATCAGGTTGGTGACGCACAGCATGTGCGGCAGCTGCTTCTTCTCGACGCCGGCGATGCTGTTCTGCAGCTGCATCTCCTGCACGCCGTTCTTCACCTGCTTGCGCAGGTGTTCGATGGCGCAGACCAGGAAACCCCCGGTGCCGGTGGCGGGGTCGAACACCTTCTCGCCGAGTTGCGGGTTCACCATGTCCACGATGAACTGCGTCACCGCGCGCGGCGTGTAGAACTCGCCAGCGTTGCCGGCGCTCTGCAGGTCGCGCAGGATCTTCTCGTACAGGTCGTTGAACTGGTGGCGATCCGACTGCGTGTTGAAGTCGATGGCGCCCAGCTTGTTGATTACCTGACGCAGCAGGTGGCCACTCTTCATGAAGTTGTTGGCGTCTTCGAACACGCTGCGCACGACGTAGCCGCGCGGGTTGCGCTGCGGGTCGGCGGGCAGGTTCTTCAGCTTCGGGAAGAGCTGGTTGTTGACGAAATCCAGCAGCGCGTCGCCGGTGATGCCTTCGGCATCGGTGGCCCACGCGCGCCAGCGCAGATGCGCGGGGATCGGGCTCTTGTAGTCGTCGCGTGTGTGTTCGAGTTCTTCTTCCTGGGCGTCGAACACCTTCAGGAACAACAGCCACACCATTTGTTCGATGCGCTGTGCGTCGCCGTTGATGCCGGCGTCCTGGCGCATCACGTCCTGGATGCTCTTGATGACGGGGGTGAGATTGGACATTCGTTGGGGTTCGGGTCTTCTTCAGTTTGGCGCCTAAGCTGCGTAGAGCGCGTCTTCCAGCTTGCGCAGCGCCTGCAGGTACTGCGGGCGGCCGCCGAAGGCACGCACCAGCTCCACCGGCGTGCCCAGGCCTGACAAGGGCTGCACGCGCAGCACCTCGTTGCTCTCGATGGTCTCGATACCTTCGTCGGCGTACTTGTCCAGCAACGCGTCCAGCACCTTGCGTGCCACCTCGCCGTACTGCGTGAACACGTTGCGCTTCTTCACGCGCTGGGCGCGCTCGCGCCGCGTGAGCGGCGGCATGTCGTAGGCCACGTGCAGCAGCAGGTCAAAGGGGTCGATGTCCTTCAGGCCGGTGAGGGCCACTTCCTCGGCCAGCGCCCCCAGGAGCACGCCCCGGCGTTCGAGTTCGTCGATCAGCACGGCCTTGCGGCCAGCGCTGTTCCAGGCCTGCAGGAAGGCGTCGAGCGAGGTGTAGGCACGGCCGAGGTTGATGCGGGTGTAGTCGCGCAGGCTCTCGGTAACGAGCTTGCCTTCGGCATTGAGGTACTGCACGCGTTCGCGAGCGACTGCGACGTGGACGCTGCCGCCGACGATGTAGCGGCGGGGGGCTGCGCCGCCTTCACCGGGACCACCCGTGTCCAGCGGGCCGGATGGCAGGCCGGTCTGACCGCCGTTGCCTGAGTCGGTGGGTTGCTCTGGCGGCTCGACGGGCTGGCCGGGATTCGGCTCATACACCTGCACCGGGTCTCCGTCGAAGGCCGGATCGGCGAACAGTTCGGTGGCTCGCTTGAAGTCGAGGATGGTGAACCAGCTTTTGCCCAGGTCCTCCCGCAAGCGAGTGCCGCGGCCGATGATCTGCTTGAACAGCGTCATCGACTTGATGTTCTGGTCCAGCACGATGAGCTTGCAGGTCTGCGCATCCACGCCGGTGCTCATCAGCTTGGAGGTGGTGGCGATCACCGGGTAGGTCTTCTCGGGGTCGATGAAGTTGTCGAGCTCGCGTTTGCCATCGGCGTTGTCACCGGTGATCTGAACCACGTAACTCGGCCGTTGCGCGCAGAGGTCGGCGTTGGCGTTCTGCAGCGCCTGGCGCATGCGCGCGGCGTGGTCGATGTCCTCGCAGAAGACGATGGTCTTGTCGAAGCGATTGGTGGCCTTCAGGTACTCGGTGATCTTGGCGGCCACCACCTCGTCGCGCTTCTCCAGCACCAGGCGGCGGTTCATGTCGCTGCCGGTGTAGACGCGGTCTTCGATGACATTGCCCAGCTTGTCGGTCATGCCGGCGGTGGGGCGCCAGCCGAAGGTGTCGCGGTCCAGATCGACGCGGATCACCTTGTACGGGGCCAGGTAGCCGTCTTCGATGCCCTGGCGCAGGCTGTAGGTGTAGACCGGCTCGCCGAAGTAGTCGATGTTGGAGACATCGGCCGTTTCCTTGGGCGTGGCCGTCAGGCCGATGTGCGCCGCGCCGCTGAAGTAGGTGAGGATGCTGCGCCAGGCCGAGTCTTCGGCCGCACTGCCGCGATGGCACTCGTCGATGACGATGAGGTCGAAGAAGTCGGGCGAGAACTGGCGGAAGAGGTCGCTGGCCTCATCGCTTCCGGTCACCGCCTGATAAAGCGAGAGGTAAATCTCGTAGCTCTTGTTGATCTGCTTCGTGGCCTTGTGGATCGCGACATCCACAGCCTCGGCCGTCGCCTTGCCTTGCGCGTCGACTACCTCGATGCCTTTGGCATTCGGGCTCAGCTTGGCCATCGCGCCCTTGAACGGGCGGAAGTCGTTGACCATGGTCTGGTCGACCAGGATGTTGCGGTCGGCCAGGAAAAGGATGCGCTTCTTCGCGCCGCTCTTCCACAGCCGCCAGATGATCTGAAAGGCAGTGTAGGTTTTGCCGGTGCCGGTGGCCATGACCAGCAGCGCGCGGTTTCGGCCGCGGGCGATGGCCTCTACTGTGCGGTTGATGGCGCCCAGTTGGTAGTAGCGCGGCGTCTTGCTGGGGGCATAGTCGAACTCGGTGACCTTGCGGACGTCGGCCGTCCAGCCCTTCCAGGTGCACAGGCGGTTCCACAGTTCGGTGGGCGACGGAAACTCTTCCAGCGTGATGTTGCGTTCGAGCACGCCATCGGCCATCGTGGCGTCGCGGAACACAAAGCCGTCGCCGTTGGTGGAGAAACTGAAGGGCACGTCCAGCAGTTCGGCGTAGTTGATGGCCTGCGCCATGCCGGCGCCCATGGCATGGTGGTTGTCTTTGGCTTCGACCACGGCCAAGGGAATGTTGGGCTTGTAGAACAGCGCATAGTCGGCGCGCAGCACCGTCATGAGGTCGCGCCGCGCTCGCTGGCCGCGCACAACGACCCGCCCGGCGCGCAAGGGGTATTCACGGTAGATCTGCACCATGCCGTCCCAGCCCGCCGACTCCATGGCGGGGCGGATGAACTTGTCGCAGATGTCGCTCTCGGAAAGCGTCTTCTTGTTCATGTCCCCGTTTTGTGCACGCGGTCCCAGGGCTGCGTCGGGTGTGACGCGTGAAGATGGCAATACCCGTGCCTGTGCCCGAATGTTGCCATCAACCGCCGTCTTGTCGCCGGACCGGTGCGGCGGCCAGTACGGTGCGCCATGGCGCAGCATGCCTGGGTGTTAGCCTCCTGGCTCCTCAGGCACGCCATGGCGGCAAGGTCATGGCCAGCCAATGGCTGCTTGCAATAGCTTCTGTCTATGCCCGCCCATCCCCGCGCCCTGATCTTCGACGTCTTCGGCACGCTGGTGGACTGGCGCAGCGGCGTCGCACGCGAGGTGAAAGCGCATCTGCCCACGCTGGTGCCCGACCCCGACACCTTCGTCGACGAATGGCGTGGCGAGTACCAGGGCGCGATGGAAGCGGTGCGTCGCGGCGAGATCCCGTTCTGCACGCTGGATGTGCTGCACCGGCGCAACCTGGACCGGGTGCTGGCGGCGCGTGGCCTGCAAGCCGAAGTGGACGAGCCCACGCGCCACAGCCTCAACCTGGCCTGGCACCGGCTGGACGCCTGGCCCGAGGTACCGGCGGCGCTGCAGCGCCTGCGCGGGCAGCGCTTGCTGGCGCCTTGCTCCAACGGCCACATCGCGCTGATGGTGGCGCTGGCGCGGCACAACGGTTTGGTGTGGGACGCCGTGCTGGGCGCCGAGCTGGCGCGCGACTACAAGCCCAAGCCGGCGGTGTACCTGCAGGCGGTGGCTGCCTTGGCCCTGCCGCCTTCGCAGGTGATGATGGTGGCGGCGCATTCTTCAGACCTGGCCGCCGCGGCGGCCTGTGGGCTGCGCACCGCTTTTGTTGCGCGGCCCGATGAACACGGGCCGGGCCGCGGCGAACACCGCGCCACGGTGGCGGTGGATTTGGCGGTGGCCGATCTTGCCGAGCTGGCCGCCAAGCTGGGCTGTTGAGCCGCTGACGCCGCCGCCGCCCCGGCGGCTCAGCCTGCCGTTGTGCGGCAGGCCGAGGCCGAAGCGCTCCAGTCGCTGAGCGCACCCCCCAGCGCCGCGCCGCGGCGCACCGCCGTCATCTCGGCGACGATGGACAGGGCAATCTCCGGCGGCGTGCGCCCGCCCAGGTTCAGGCCCACGGGGCCGCGCAGCGCGGCCACCTCGGCCTCGCTGACGTCAAACTCGCGCAGCCGGCGGCGCCGGGCGTCGTTGTTGCGGCGCGAACCCAGGGCGCCCACGTAGAAGGCCGGGGTCTTCAGGGCCTCCATCAAGGCCAGGTCGTCCAGCTTGGGGTCGTGCGTCAGCGCCACCACGGCGCTGTGCGCGTCCAGGTTCATGGCCAGCACCAGGTCGTCGGGCATCTGGCGCGACAGCGTCACGCCGGGCACGGCTTCCCAGCCCTCGTGGTACTCGTCGCGCGGGTCGCAAACGGTGACGCGGTAGTCCAGCATCACCGCCATCGTGGCCAGGTAGCGGCTCAGCTGGCCGGCGCCGATGATCAGCAGCCGCCGCCGCGGCCCGTGCACCGTCTGCAGCGCGGCGCCGTCGAACTGCAGGGCATCGCCTTCGCGGCTGGGGGCCAGCGACACCAGGCCGGTGGCCAGCTCCAGCCGGCGGCTCACCACCTGGTGTTGTTCTATGGCCGCCAGCAGTTCGCGCAGCAGCGAGGTGGCGCTCAACGGTTCCAGCACCAGCATCACCGTGCCGCCGCAGGGCAGGCCGAAGCGCTGGGCTTCCTCGGCGGTGACGCCGTAGGTGGTGGTCTGCGGCAAACGCAGCGCCAGCTCGCCCTGCGCCACGCGCGCGATCAGGTCGTCTTCTATGCAGCCGCCCGAGACCGAGCCGGCCACCTGGCCATCGTCACGGATGATCATCAGGCTGCCCGGCGGCCGCGGGCTGCTGCCCCAGGTGCGCACCACGGTGCCCATGACCACACGGTGGCCGCGGTTCATCCAGTCCACGGCGGTGCGCAGTACTTCCACATCCACGCTGTTCATGAGCAACTCCTCTGGCAACACCTGCGGGTGAACCCTTAGGCCGAGCATGCCACAGACGCTGCCGCATCGCGAAATAGGGATTGGCACGCTTGCTGCAAGCCGGTTTTTGCGGCTACCGTTTGACAACGGCCGCTGCACCGACACTGTGCGCGGCCGGGCCGTCCCGTCGTCATCCATGCACCAGGAGATTCACAATATGACCCCACGTATCCCGCGCCTGGCCGTTGCCGCGATGTTCGCCGCCGGCACGATGGCCTTGTCGTCCCCCGCTTTCGCCGGCAAGGACCTTGACGCCATCAAGGCCCGCGGCACGCTGGTCTGCGGTGTCAACACCGGCCTGGCCGGCTTCTCGGCCGCCGACAGCCAGGGCCGCTGGACCGGCCTGGACGTCGACTACTGCCGCGCCCTGGCGGCCGCCATCCTGAGCGACGCCAACAAGGTGCGTTTTGCACCGCTGACCGCCCAACAGCGTTTCACCGCGCTGCAGTCCGGCGAAATCGACGTGCTGTCGCGCAACACCACCTGGACGCTGACCCGCGATGCCTCGCTGGGCATGCACTTCGTGGGCGTCACCTTCTACGACGGCCAGGGCTTCATGGTGCCCAAGAGCCTGAACGTCACCAGCGCCAAGGCGCTGCGCGGCGCCACGGTGTGCGTGCAGTCCGGCACCACCACCGAGCTGAACCTCACCGACTACTCGCGCGCCAACAACCTGAACCTGCGCCCGGTGGTGTTCGAGAAGCAGGAAGCCGCCACCGGCGCCTACTTCAGCGGCCGCTGCCAGGTGTTCACCACCGACGCCTCGGGCCTGGCCTCGGTGCGCAGCAAGGAAGCGCGCAACCCCGCCGACCACGTCATCCTGCCCGAGCTGATCAGCAAGGAGCCGCTGGGCCCGTCCGTGCGCCGCGGGGACGACGAGTTCTTCGCCATCGCCAAGTGGACGCTGAACGCGCTGCTGGAAGCCGAGGAATTCGGCATCACGCAGGCCAACGTCGACGAGATGAAGAAGGACAGCAAGAACCCGAACGTGATGCGTCTGCTGGGTGCCGGCACCGAG
Organism: Burkholderiaceae bacterium; assembly: GCA_037190565.1. Taxonomy (GTDB): domain Bacteria; phylum Pseudomonadota; class Gammaproteobacteria; order Burkholderiales; family Burkholderiaceae_C; genus Rubrivivax. Next base: position 300,526 of record JBBCJV010000015.1, on the reverse strand, counting down.
GACACGGGCAAGCTGCTGGGCCTGGACAAGGACTGGGCCTACCGCGCCATCAAGGCCGTGGGCAACTACGGCGAGGTCTTCGAGCGCCATGTGGGCGAGAAGACCTCCATCGGCCTGCCGCGCGGCAGCAACAACCTGTGGACCAACGGCGGCCTGATGTACGCCCCGCCGGTGCGCTGAACCGGGTCTGAAAGCCCCCGCCGCCCATCTGCCGACCGGCCTGCCTTGCCCACTGTCGCAAGTGCAGGCCGGCCGCTGAGCGGCGGCCCCTTCAAGAACAACAACACCGGAGCAGCGCTTGAGCGCCAGAGCCCCCACCCGCAAGCGTGAATGGTCCTGGCGCAGCCGTGCCGCGCGTGGCCTGATCTACCAGGTCGTGGCGCTGCTGCTGGTGGTTGCCGGCATCTGGTTCCTGGCCCACAACACGCAAGAGAACATGCGTGTGCGCGGCATCCAGAGCGGCTTCGACTTCCTGGGCCAGGCCGCCGGTTTCGACATCGGCGAGACCATGATCGCCTACGACCCCAGCCAGTCCTACGGGCGGGCCATCTGGGTCGGCGTGCTCAACACCTTGCGCGTGGCCGTGATCGGCATCGTGCTGACCACCATCGTGGGCGTGCTCATAGGCGTGGGCCGTTTTTCGCGCAACGCGCTGGTGCGCGGTGTGTGCTACGGCTACGTGGAGCTGTTCCGCAACGTACCCATCCTGCTGCAGTTGCTGATGTGGTACCTGTTTTTCGTCGAGGTGCTGCCGCCGCCCAACGCGGCGTGGAACGCCGGCGACCTGTTCTTCCTCAGCAAGGGCGGCTTGTCCGTGCCGGTGCCGGTGTGGGGTGCCGGCCATGGCTGGATGGCGCTGGGTGCCTTGCTGGGCATCGTCTTCACCATCTTCTACCGGCGCTGGGCGCAGCAGCAGTTCGAGCTGACCGGGCAGGACCGCAACCGCTGGGCCTGGCCGCTGGCCGCGGTGCTGGGCGGGGCGCTGCTGGGCTGGGCCGTGGGCGGTGCGCCCAGCGAATGGTCGCTGCCGGAGCAACTGGCCTTCATGGTGGACGGCGGCATCAGCGCCACGCCCGAGTTCATGGCCGTGCTGGTGGGCCTGGTGATGTACACCTCGGCCTTCGTGGCCGAGGTGGTGCGCGGCGGCATCCAGTCGGTCAGCCACGGCCAGAGCGAAGCGGCCAGCGCGCTGGGCCTGTCGCGCCGCCAGCAGATGCGCCTGGTGGTGCTGCCGCAGGCGCTGCGCGTGATCATCCCGCCGCTGACCAACCAGTACCTGAACCTGACCAAGAACTCCTCGCTGGCGGTGGCCGTGGGCTACCCGGATGTGGTCTCCATCGCCAATACCACGCTCAACCAGAGCGGCCGCGCGGTGGAGTGCATCGCCATCATCATGCTGGTGTACCTGTGCACGTCGCTGGGCACCTCGCTGCTGATGAACTGGTACAACAAACGCGTCGCGATCAAGGAACGGTGATGTCCACCCGCCCGGTCTTCACCCCCATCGCGCCGCGTCCGGCGCCGGTCAACACCGAGGGCTTTGTGCCCTGGGCCAAGCGCAACCTGTTCGGCGACTGGAAGAGCAGCACCTTCACCGTGGTGATGGTGCTGCTGGCGCTGTGGTGGCTGCCCGGCCTGGTGCAGTGGGGCGTGGTGCGCGCCGTGTTCGGGGCCGATGCCGATGCCTGCCAGGCGGCGCGTGGTCTGGGCGCCTGCTGGGGCGTGGTCACCGAGAAGTGGCGCGTCATCATCTTCGGCCGCTACCCGTACGAGGAGCAATGGCGCCCCGAGGTGGCCACCATCGTGATGGTGGCGGCGCTGGTGCTCAGCTGCATACGCATGTTCTGGAAGCCCTGGCTGGCCGTCATGTGGGTGGGCGTGCTGGCGGTGTTCTTCACGCTGATGGGCGGCGGCATCCTGGGCCTGAGCCCGGTGCGCACCGACCTGTGGGGCGGCCTGCCGCTGACGGTGATGCTGGCCACGCTGTCCATCTTCCTGGCCTTCCCGCTGGCGGTGGTGGTGGCGCTGGGGCGGCGCAGCAACCTGCCGGCCATACGCACCGTGTGCGTGCTGTACATCGAGCTGATACGCGGCGTGCCCTTGATCAGCGTGCTGTTCATGGCCAGCTTCATGTTCCCGCTGTTCATGCCCCAGGGCATGACCATCGACGTGCTGGTGCGCGTGGTCATAGGCATCACGCTGTTTGCCGCGGCCTACATGGCCGAAATCGTGCGCGGCGGCCTGCAGGCCATCCCCAAGGGGCAGATCGAGGCCGCGGCCACGCTGGGCCTGAGCTACTGGCAGACGCAGCGCAAGATCGTGCTGCCGCAGGCGCTGGCCATGGTGGTGCCCAGCATGATGAACAACTTCATCAGCATCTTCAAGGACACCTCGCTGGTCACCATCGTCAGCCTGTACGAACTGACCGGCGCCTTGAGCCTGGCGCTGAACTCCGACGTCGAGTGGCGGCCGTTCAAGATCGAGGCCTACCTGTTCATCACGGCCATCTACTTCACGTTCTGCTTCGCGATGAGCCGCTACAGCCTGTGGGTGGAAAAGCAGGTCGCCGTCGCCAAGACGCGCTGATTCCCCATCGCCGCAGGCCGCACGCAACCCACAACGAGAACGCCGCCCATGAGTGACCACATCGTCCGCTTCGAAAAAGTCAACAAGTGGTACGGCAACAGCTTCCACGTGCTGCGCGACATCGACCTGGACGTCAAGCGCGGCGAGCGCATCGTCATCTGCGGGCCTTCGGGTTCGGGCAAGAGCACGCTGATACGCTGCGTCAACGCGCTGGAGGAGTACCAGGAGGGCCTGATCACCGTTGACGGCACCGCGCTCACCGACGACATCAAGGCCATCGAAGCGGTGCGCAAGCAGGTGGGCATGGTGTTCCAGCAGTTCAACCTGTTCCCGCACCTCACGGTGCTGGAGAACCTGACGCTGTCGCCCATGTGGGTGGGCCACATGCCCAAGGCCGACGCCGAGGCGCGCGCCATGCAGCAGCTGCAGCGTGTGCGCATTGCCGAGCAGGCCAAGAAGTACCCGCTGCAGCTCTCCGGCGGCCAGCAGCAGCGCGTGGCCATCGCGCGTGCGCTGTGCCTGACACCCAAGATCATGCTCTTCGACGAGCCCACCTCGGCGCTGGACCCCGAGATGATCAAGGAGGTGCTGGACGTGATGACCGAGCTCGCCGGTCAGGGCATCACCATGTTGTGCGTGACGCACGAGATGGGTTTTGCCAAGGCCGTGGCCGACCGCGTGATCTTCATGGACCAGGGCCAGATCGTCGAAGAGAACACGCCGCACGAGTTCTTCACGAACCCGCAAAGCGACCGCACCAAGGACTTTTTGTCCAAGATCCTGGGCCATTGAGGGCTGGCACCCCCGCGGTGAAGGGGGTGCAAAACATCCCCGCGCAGCACGCAAGGACATACGATCAGGTTTCGCTGTACGCGCTTTTGGCGGCCACCCGGCCAGCGCGGGCAACCACCCTTGATCGGAGCAGTTCCTTGAACAAATCGACATCCCACTGGCTGGTCGCGCCGCTGGCTCTGGCCGCGCTGATGACCCTGGCCTTGCCCGCCGCCGCCCAGGCCGGCCGCCAAACCCTGAAGGGCCCGGCCGAGTCCGAAATGGACATGACGCCCAATACCGGTAACACCTCGCCGGCGTCCAACTGGCGTCTGGACCCCAACGCCTCGTTCAACGGCGTGGCGAACGCCTTCAACGGCACCGCGCGCCTGAGCATGCCGGGCTGGACCTGCAGCGGCTCGCTGCTGGCCGGTGGCGAGTACGTCCTCACGGCGGCCCACTGCGTGGAAGGTGCTGCCAGCGCCACCATACGCTTCGGCCTGTACGGCAACGTGGCGCTGGAAACGCGCACCGCCACCGCCATGTACATGCACCCGGGCTGGATCGCCGGTGGCGGCATGCTGGACGACGGCTCCGACATCGCGCTGATCAAGCTCAGCGCGCCGGTCACCAACCTCAACGCCTACTACCTGAGCGACACGCGCGACGTGGGCCGTGAGTACATCATCACCGGCTACGGCAGCACCCGCACCGGCTACGGCACCAACAGCGCGGATTCCGGCTACGGCCACTACGGCTACAACGTCATCGACGAAGAAAGCAGCGTGGTCTACGGCGTGTGGGGCCTGGACGCCTACGTGCCGCCCACCTACGGCGCCACCTACACCTCGGACTTCGACTCCTGGACCAACGCCCAGGGCCAGATGATCGCCGACCCGGACCGCTACAACACCTTCCAGCGCATCGCCGACATCCGCGGCAGCGACGCCTTCACCAGCGGCCTGGCACTGGGCGCTCAGGAAGCGCTGATCGCCAGCGGCGACTCCGGCGGCGGCGACTTCGTCTGGGACGAAGTCAGCGGCAACTGGGTGCTGACCGCGGTGCATTCCTGGGGCTGGGACTTCTGCAACTACTACTCCGTGTCGCCCAACTGCTCGTTTGCCACCGGCGCCAGCAGCTACGGCCACGTGTCGGGTTCCACCGCCACTTACAGCCACATCCAGTGGATCGAGTCCATCGTGGGCTACTCGGTCACGGTGCCGGTCATCCCCGAGCCCAGCACCTACGCGCTGATGGCCCTGGGCCTGGCCGCCGTGGGTGGCATGGCCCGCCGTCGCCGCAAGGCCTGAGGCTGGTCGCAACGGGCCGCACTGCCGGCCTGATGACAAAGGGCGCCCACGGGGCGCCCTTTTCCTTTTCTGCAGCGCAGATGCGGGGCCAGCGGCCCCGAGCGGCTCAGAGCGGCTTCAGCGGCCCCTTGAAGCGCTCCGTCAGGGGCTTGCCGGGCAGGGGCGGAAACACCACCGGCACTTCCGGCACCTGGTGCTCGGGCACCTGGTCCAGCAGGTGGCGGATCATGGTCAGCCGGCCGCGCCGCTGGTCGTTGAAGTCCACCAGCGTCCATGGCGCGTGCGGCGTGTGCGTGGCCTGCAGCATGCGTTCGCGGGCGCGGCCGTAGTCGGCGTAGCGGCTGCGCGCCTCCACATCCACCGGCGAGAGCTTCCAGCGCTTCAGCGGGTCGGCCGCGCGCTCGGCAAAGCGCTGCTCCTGCTGCGCCTGGTCCACCGTGAGCCAATACTTCAGCAGCAGGATGCCGTCGTCCACCAGCATCTTCTCGAACACCGGCGCCTGCTGCAGGAAGGCTTCAGCCTGGTCTTCGCTGCAGTAGCCCATGACCCGCTCGACGCCGGCGCGGTTGTACCAGCTGCGGTCGAACAGCACCACCTCGCCGGCGGCCGGCAGGTGGGCCACGTAGCGCTGGAAGTACCACTGCGTGCGTTCGCGGTCGGTGGGCTTGGGCAGCGCAACGACGCGGCACTGCCGCGGGTTCAGGGTTTCGGCGATGGCGTTGATGACACCGCCCTTGCCGGCGGTGTCGCGCCCTTCCACCACCACCATCAACCGCCGGCCGGTGTGTTGCAGCCAGCGCGCCACGTCGTTGAGTTCCAGCTGCAGCGGGGCCAGGCGCTCGTAGTACTCGGCCTTGCCGACACGGTCGGTGCGCGGTTTCGCCGCTGCGGCCTTGCCGTCCTTCTTTTTGCCCTTGTGCTCAGGTTTGCTGGCGGGCTTGTCTGTGCGCTTGCCGCCCTTGTCCGTGGACTTGGCCATGCCGGGTCTCCGTGGCAACGATGAGGGGCTCAGCGCCGCCCGAACAGGCCGGCGAACCAGCCCTTGACCACGGTCCACAGCAGCGCCAGGGCGTTGAGCTCCTTGACCGGCGCGGGAGGCACCGGTGCCGGCCGGGCGGCCGGCGGCGCAGCGGAGGGGGCGCCGGTGGGGGCCGTGGTGGCCGACGCCGTCGCCGGCGCCGGCTGCTCGGCCCCTTGCACCATGCGGATGATGGTGCTTTCCTGCCCGGCGCCCGGCGGCGCGGCGGCCGGAGCTGCGGGCACGGCTGCCGCCGCGGCGCGGAAGTTGTCGGCAAACTGGGCCAGCATGGCGTCGGACACCGGTACCAGCAGGCGGCTGCCGAACTGCGCCAGCTTGCCGCTGACCACGATGGTGGCCTGACCCACCAGCACGCAGTTGTCGGCGTCGGCGCCGGGCTCCAGGTGTGCCGCCAGCGTCATCTGCGCCGACGAGCCGGACTTGTCCGCCCCCTTGCCCAGCATGCGCAGTGCACGGCGGCTCTCGTCCAGTTCCAGCAGCTCGATGTCACCGCCGAAGCTCATGCTGGCCGGGCCCACCTTGCTCTTGACCGTGCCCTTGAAGTGGGTCTCGTCCAGCTGCTCGGTGATCTGCGCACCGGGCATGCAGGCCGCCGTGGCGCGCACGTCCGACAGCACCGCCCAGGCCTGTTCCAGGCTGGCGGCCACCGGGTACTTCTTGTCCAGCTTCACTTCCATGTCGATGTCTCCTCGGGCGTGCCGGCCGGCTTGTCGCCACCGGCTGCACAGTACAACTTATAGCCCGCGCCGGCCGCTGGAAAGACAAGACCCGCCGGGCAGGCTTGCCGGGCGGGTCGTGCCAAACAGTCGGGCGGCCGTGGCGCCTACTTCTTGCGCAGCTTCTGGATGGCCGCCAGCTGCGCCGCCATGGCGGCAAACTCGCTTTGTGCCGCCGCCAGGTCGATGTCGCTCTTGGCGTTGCGCAGCGCTTCTTCGGCCTGCTTCTTGGCTTCCACCGCCTTGGCTTCATCCAGGTCCTTGCCGCGTATCGCGGTGTCGGCCAGCACGGTGACGGTGTGCGGCTGCACTTCCAGGATGCCGCCGGCGACGAAGACAAACTCTTCCTCGCCGTTGTCGGCGCGCTCTATGCGCACCGCGCCGGGCTTGATGCGCGTGATCAGCGGCGTGTGGCGAGGCAGTATGCCCAGCTCGCCGTTTTCGCCCGGCAGCGCGACGAACTTGGCCTCGCCGCTGAAGATGCTCTCTTCAGCGCTGACCACGTCGACGTGAATGGTTGCCATGTCAGTTCTCCATCGCACCGAAGGCGATCCGGCGCGACATCAATTGATCTTCTTGGCCTTCTCGAAGGCGTCGTCTATGGTGCCCACCATGTAGAAGGCCTGCTCGGGCAGGTGGTCGCACTCGCCGGCCACGATCATCTTGAAGCCGCGGATGGTTTCCTTCAGCGGCACGTACTTGCCCGGGCTGCCGGTGAACACCTCGGCCACGTGGAAGGGCTGGCTCAGGAAGCGCTGGATCTTGCGCGCGCGGGCCACGGCCAGCTTGTCTTCCGGGCTCAGTTCGTCCATGCCCAGGATGGCGATGATGTCGCGCAGTTCCTTGTAGCGCTGCAGCGTGGCCTGCACGGCGCGCGTGGTGTTGTAGTGGTCTTCGCCCACCACGTTGGGGTCGATCTGGCGGCTGGTGCTGTCCAGCGGGTCCACGGCGGGGTAGATACCCAGCGCGGCGATGTCGCGCGAGAGCACCACGGTGGCGTCCAAGTGGGCGAAGGTGGTGGCCGGCGAGGGGTCGGTCAGGTCATCCGCCGGCACGTACACGGCCTGGATGGAGGTGATGGAGCCCACCTTGGTGGAGGTGATGCGCTCCTGCAGGCGGCCCATTTCCTCGGCCAGCGTCGGCTGGTAGCCCACGGCGGAAGGCATGCGGCCCAGCAGCGCGGACACTTCCGTGCCGGCCAGCGTGTAGCGGTAGATGTTGTCCACGAAGAACAGCACGTCGCGGCCTTCGTCGCGGAACGACTCGGCGATGGTCAGGCCGGTCAGCGCCACGCGCAGGCGGTTGCCCGGCGGCTCGTTCATCTGGCCGTACACCATGGCCACCTTGGACTTGCTCAGGTCCTCCTGCACCACCACGCCGGAATCCGACATCTCGTGGTAGAAGTCGTTGCCCTCGCGGGTGCGCTCACCCACGCCGGCAAACACCGACAGGCCGCTGTGCGCCTTGGCGATGTTGTTGATGAGCTCCATCATGTTCACGGTCTTGCCCACGCCGGCGCCGCCGAACAGGCCCACCTTGCCGCCCTTGGCAAACGGGCAGATCAGGTCGATCACCTTGATGCCGGTTTCCAGCAGCTCTTGCGAGGGGCTCAGCTCGTCGTAGCTGGGGGCCTTGCGGTGGATGGCGGCGGTCAGGGTCTGGTCGACCGGGCCGCGCTCGTCGATGGGGTTGCCCAGCACGTCCATGATGCGGCCCAGCGTGGCCTGGCCCACCGGCACGGTGATCGGGTTGCCGGTGTTGGTAACGGTGACACCGCGCTTCAGGCCGTCGGACGACCCCAGCGCGATGGTGCGCACGACGCCGTCGCCGAGCTGCTGCTGCACCTCGAGCGTGAGCGCGCCACCTTCCATCTTCAGCGCGTCATAGACACGCGGCATTTCATTGCGCGGGAACTCGACGTCGACCACGGCGCCGATGCACTGGACGATCTTTCCTTGCGACATTGCTTTGTCCTTCTATCGAAATCGGGGAGGCGTGAGCCGATTGGCGATCAGCCCGAGATGGCGGCCGCGCCGCTGACGATCTCGGACAGTTCCTTGGTGATCGCGGCCTGGCGGGTCTTGTTGTAGATGAGCTTGAGTTCGCCGATCAGCGTGCCGGCGTTGTCGGTGGCGGCCTTCATGGCCACCATGCGCGCGCTTTGTTCGCTGGCCATGTTCTCGGCCACGGCCTGGAACACCAGCGCCTCGATGTAGCGCGTGAGCAGCTCGTCGATGACGGTGGGCGCGTCCGGCTCGTAGATGTAGTCCCAGCCGTACTGCTTCTTCTCGGCTTCGGTCTGCTCCAGGCGCGCGGCCGTCAGCGGCAGCAACTGCTCGACCACCGGCTCCTGCTTCATCGTGTTGATGAACTTGGTGTAGCACAGGTGCACGGCGTCCAGCTTGCCTTCGACGAAGGCATCCAGCATCACCTTGACCGGGCCGATGAGCTTGTCCAGCTGCGGCGCGTCGCCCAGCTGCACGGCCTGGCTGAGCACCGGGGCGCCCAGGCGGTTCAGGAAGCCCAGGCCCTTGTTGCCTATGGCCACCGTCTGGAAGCTGCCGCCAGCGGCCTGCACTTCCTTCATCTTGGTGGTCACGGCGCGCAGCACGTTGGTGTTCAGGCCGCCGCACAAGCCCTTGTCGGTGGTGACGACGATGAAGCCTTCCACCTTGCTGCTGCCATCGGTGCGCTGGTAGGGGCTGCGGTACTCCGGGTTGGCACCGCTGAGGTGGGCCGTGATGTTGCGGATCTTGTCGGCGTAAGGCCGGGCCGCACGCATGCGCTCCTGCGCCTTGCGCATCTTGCTGGCGGCGACCATTTCCATGGCCTTGGTGATCTTCTTGGTGTTTTCCACCGACTTGATCTTGCCGCGGATTTCCTTGCCGACAGCCATCAGTTACTCCAGTGATCGAAGTGGGCCGGCCGGCGCCGGGCCGCCCCAAGCCGGCCGTGGCCCCCTCGGGGGGTAGCGAACGGAGTGAGCTCGGGGGTCATCATGTTCAAGCAAAGGACTTCTTGAACGCGGCGATGGCGCCGGTCAGTTCCTCTTCGGCGGCCTTGTCCATGGCCTTGTCGTTCTCCAGCTTGGCCAGCAGCGCGGCGTGGCTGCTCTTCAGGTGCTGGTGCAGGCCGTGTTCGAAGGGCAGCACCTTCTTCACGTCGATGTCGTCCATGAAGCCCTTGTTGGCCGCAAAGATCGAGGCGGCCATCAGGCTGATGGGCAGCGGGCTGTACTGCGGCTGCTTCAGCAGCTCGGTCACGCGCGCACCGCGGTCCAGCTGCTTGCGGGTGGCGGCGTCCAGGTCGGAGGCAAACTGCGCAAACGCGGCCAGCTCACGGTACTGCGCCAGGTCGGTACGGATGCCGCCCGACAGGCTCTTGACCAGCTTGGTCTGCGCCGCACCACCCACCCGCGACACCGAGATGCCGGCGTTGATGGCGGGGCGGACACCGGCGTTGAACAGGCTGGTTTCCAGGAAGATCTGGCCGTCGGTGATGGAGATCACGTTGGTCGGCACGAAGGCCGACACGTCACCGGCCTGCGTCTCGATGACCGGCAGCGCGGTCAGCGAACCGGTCTTGCCCTTGACTTCACCCTTGGTGAAGGCCTCGACGTAGTCGGCGTTCACGCGCGCGGCACGCTCCAGCAGGCGGCTGTGGAGATAGAACACGTCGCCGGGGAAGGCTTCGCGGCCCGGCGGGCGGCGCAGCAGCAGCGAAACCTGGCGGTAGGCCACGGCCTGCTTGGACAGGTCGTCGTACACGATCAGGGCGTCCTGGCCGCGGTCGCGGAAGTACTCGCCCATGGTGCAGCCCGAGTAGGCCGACACGTACTGCATGGCCGCCGATTCCGAGGCGCTGGCCGCGACGACGATGGTGTACTCCATCGCGCCGTTGGCTTCCAGCGCGCGCACCACGTTCTTGATCGACGAAGCCTTCTGGCCGATCGCGACGTAGACGCAGGTCATGTTCTGACCCTTCTGGTTGATGATCGTGTCGATCGCCACCGCGGTCTTGCCGGTCTGGCGGTCGCCGATGATCAGCTCGCGCTGGCCGCGGCCTATGGGCACCATGGTGTCGATGGCCTTCAGGCCGGTCTGCACCGGCTGGTCCACCGACTTGCGCGCGATCACGCCCGGGGCCACCTTCTCGATCACGTCCGTCATCTTGGCGTTGATCGGGCCCTTGCCGTCGATCGGCTGGCCCAGCGCGTTGACGACACGGCCCAGCAGCTCGGGGCCGACCGGCACTTCCAGGATGCGGCCCGTGCACTTGACGGTGTCGCCCTCGGAGATGTGCTCGTACTCACCCAGGATCACCGAGCCGACCGAGTCGCGCTCCAGGTTCAGCGCCAGGCCGTAGGTGGGCTGGCCGCCGGGCGTGGGCGGGAACTCGAGCATTTCGCCGGCCATCACGTCCGACAGGCCGTGCACACGCACGATGCCGTCGGTCACGGCGACCACGGTGCCCTGGTTCTTGACGTCGGCCGAGGCTTCCAGGCCTTCGATGCGGCTCTTGATCAGCTCGGAAATTTCAGCGGGATTCAGGTTCATGGGGTTCTCCGTGGGACGCGCTCTAAGCAGCGAGCGCAGCCTTCATCTGTTCCAGGCGGGCCTTGACCGAGGTATCCAGCACCTCGTCGCCGACGGTGACGCGTATGCCGCCTATCAGCGCCGGCACTTCCACCACCTTGGCTTCCAGCTTGCGGCCGAAGCGCTTTTGCAGCGCCTCCAGCACCTGCTGCAGCTGCTCGCCGGCCAGCGGGTAGGCGCTCTCGATGGTGGCTTCCGAAACCCCGCTGCTGGCATTGACCAGCGTCTGCAGCTGCGAGGCGATGGTGGGCAGCAGGCCTGTGCGGCCGTTGGCGATGACGGTGCGCAGGAAGTTGGCCGCCGCGGCCGACAGCGGGCCCTGCTGGCGCGCCAGCACGTCGCTGATGACGTTGAACACCAGCGTCGGGTTGACCTTCGGGTTGTCGGCCAGCTGCTGCAGCTGCGTGTCCGCGGCGACAGCGGCCAGTGCATGCACTTCAGCCGCCGGTACCCCGGCCTTGAACAGCGCCTCGGCGTAGGGGCGGGCGATGGTGGCGATCTCGGCCATCGTCAGCTCGCCTTACAGCTCGGTCTGCAGGCGCGACAGCAGCTCGGCGTGAACGCCGGCGTTGACCTCGCGCTTGAGGATCTGCTCGGCGCCCTTGACGGCCAGGGCCGCCACTTCGCCGCGCAGCGTTTCGCGTGCCTTGACGACTTCCTGCTCGGCCTCGGCCCGCGCGGCGGCGACGATCTTCGCGCCCTCGTCGTTGGCGCGAGACTTGGCTTCCTCGACGATCTGCTGCGCCAGGCGCTCGGCATCGGCCAGGCGCTTGGCGGCGTCGTCGCGCGCCGCGGACAGCTGCTGCTCCACGCGGGTGTTGGCGGCGGCCAGCTCGGACTTGGCCCTGTCGGCGGCCGACAGGCCTTCGGCGATCTTCTTGGCGCGTTCGTCCAGCGCCGCGGTGATCGGCGGCCAGACGAACTTCATCGTGAACCACACCAGGATCGCGAACACGATCATCTGGAGGATCAGGGTGGCGGTGATGCTCACGGCGGTGACCTTCTCATGGGGTGATCAGGGGCGGCTTTGTCAGCAGACGCCCCGCGAACCGGCTGCCCTGGCAGGGCTTAAGGCAGGTTGGCGATCTGGCCCAGGAAGGGGTTGGCGGTGGCGAACCACAGCGCGATACCGGTGCCGATGATGAAGGCCGCGTCGATCAGGCCGGCCAGCAGGAACATCTTGGTTTGCAGCTCGCCCATCAGCTCGGGTTGGCGTGCAGCCGATTCGAGGTACTTGGCGCCCATGATGCCGATGCCGATACAGGCACCGACGGCACCCAGACCGATGATCAGGCCGGCAGCGAGGGCGACAAAGCTGATGACTTCCATGTTGTGCTCCAGAGGGGAAGGTGTCGTTGGAAAAGAAAGGACCGGGAATCGGTGCCGCGGGAACCCGGCAGCGCAGGCTGCACGACCGGGAGGTTGAAAAAATCAGTGCGTGTGAAGGGCAGGTGCCTCAGTGCGCGTCATGGGCCTGGCCGATGTACACCAGCGTCAGCATCATGAACACGAAGGCCTGCAGGACGATGATCAGGATGTGGAAGATGGCCCACACGCTGCCGGCGATGATGTGGCCTATCGCCAGGCCTATGCCGGTGGCCGTCAGGCTCCAGGCGCCGCCCATCAGCGCGATCAGGATGAAGATCAGTTCGCCGGCGTACAGGTTGCCGAACAACCGCATGCCGTGGCTCACGGTCTTGGCTACGAACTCGATGATCTGCATCGCGAAGTTCACCGGCCACAGCACGAAGTGGTTGCCGAAGGGCGCGGTGAACAGCTCGTGCACCCAGCCGCCCAGGCCCTTGATCTTCACGTTGTAGAACAGGCACACCAGCAGCACGCCCACCGACAGGCCCATGGTGATGGACAGGTCGGCCGTGGGCACGGCACGCAGGTAGTCGGGCAGGCCGGCGGCGCCGCCGGTCTTGCTCCACAGCTGCGGCAGCAGGTCCACCGGAATCAGGTCCATGAAGTTCATCAGGAAGATCCAGATGAACACGGTCAGCGCCAGCGGGGCCACCAGCTTGCGGCTGGCGGCGTTGTGCACGATGCCCTTGGCCTGGTTCTCGACCATCTCGACCATCAGCTCCACCGCGGCCTGGAAGCGGCCCGGCACGCCGGCGGTGGCACCGCGGGCGGCGCGCCACAGCACGAAGATGGTCAGCAGGCCCAGCAGCGTGGAGATGACGATGGAGTCGACATTGACGACGCTGAAGTCCACCGGACCGCTGAGCTTGCCGGTGGACAGGTGCTCAAGGTGGTGCTGGACGTACTCGCCCGCTGTAGGTCCCTGACCGGAGGCTGCCATCTTGGGAGTTCCCGTTCTTGCCTGTTGTCTGTCGTTACTTCACCCGGCCGCGCCACAGCAGCGCCAGCCAGGTCACCTTCATGCACAGCACCAGCGCCACCAGCAACGCCGGCCAGCTCAGGTCCTGCACCAGCCTCGGCGCCAGCACCAGCATGGCGATCGAAGCCGCTATCTTCATCATCTCCCACAACATGAAGCTCACGGCGCTGGCGCCGGGCGACATGCTGCTCAGGCGGCTGGTCATGCCGCGTGCCAACAAGGCACCCGGCAGCACCACGGCAGCCGCGCCGTACAGCGCCGACCACCCCACCTCCACCCTGCCGGTGACCAGCGCTGCAAGCAGCGCCACCACCGCACCCACCCCGGCCTGCACCAGCAGCACCCGCCACGGAGACAGGGGCGGCTGCTGCGCGCGCAGCGCTGACGCTTCTTCTCGCGTCAACGGCTTGAAAGCCGGTGCTGCCGCCCCATCTTGTTCTTCCCAGCGGTCTTGCCGTCGGCCTCGCGACTGGTTGGCCGCCAGCTTGGTGGCCTGCTCGATCGCCATGGTTTGCAACTTGAGGTCAGCAAAGCCTCGGGATTATACGAACAAACCCAGGGGGCCTTTCCAGCGCCCATTTTCGGCGCTGCTTCGTGCCCTATGCCGCAGGCGGCCCCCGCGCATCGGTGGGCCGCCGCCGCGCCGGGCGCGCGATCATCGGGGCATGCGTGCTGTCCTTCGGCGGTTGTCGGGTCTGCGCCTGTCGCCGTGGCAGGCGGCGGCCCTGTTGCTGCTGCCGCTGGCAGCCTGGGCGCAGCCTTCCGACGAGCCGGCGCCCGGGCGCGAGCACCACGTCACCGGCGGTTTCACCAACCGCAACCCGGACGCCGAACCGCCGGCACGCATGGACTGGCTGCGCTGGCGCTGGCAGGCGGCGCGCGCCGGCTTGCCGCCGGCGCCCTTGCGTGAAGCGCCCACGGTGGTGCCCGACCTGCGCTTCATCCTGGCCAACGCCCGCGCAGGCAGCGCCATGGAGCCGGCCGTCACCTGGCTGGGCCACGCCACTGCGCTGCTGCAGGTGGGCGGGCTGAACCTGCTGACCGACCCGATGTTCTCCGACAGCACCTCGGCGCTGCCGCTGGCCGGGGCGCGACGCGCGCAGCCGCCGGCGCTGCAGCCCGGCCAGTTGCCGCGTGTGGATGTGGTGCTGCTCTCGCACGATCACGCCGGCCACCTGGACCTGCCCAGCCTGCGTGCGCTGGCGGCACAACCCGGCGGCCCGCCGCTGGCCGTGGTGCCGCTGGGCCTGGCCGGCGTGGTGCGCAGCACCGGCGTGGCGCAGGTGGTGGAGCTGGACTGGTGGCAGGCGCACCAGATAGGGGAGGTGGAGCTGGTGCTGACCCCCGCCCAGCACTGGTCCGGCCGTGGGCTGCTCGATCGCAACAGCACCTTGTGGGGCGGCTTCGCGGTGTTCGCGCCGCAGGCCCAGCTGTTTTTCGTGGGCGCCACGGGCTACGCCAGCGACTTCGTCGCCATACGCGAACGTTTTGCCGCGCGCCAGCGCGGCAGCGGCTTCGACCTGGCGCTGTTGCCCATAGGCGGCTACGAACCGCGCTGGTACCAGCGCACCCACCGCGTCAACCCCGAGGAGGCGGTGCGCCTGCACCAGGACCTGGGCGCCAAGCGCTCGCTGGGCGTGTACTGGGGCAGTTTCGAGCTGGGCGACGAGGCGCTGGACGAGCCGCCCCTGGCGCTGGCCGCGGCGCGGCGCAAGGCCGGTGTGCGCGATAACGACTTCTTTGTGATGGCCATAGGCCAGACCCATCGCCTGCCGCGGCGCCCTGCGCCAGAATAAACCCTTCCCCTTTTGCGGAACCGGCGCCCGGCTGCGCCGCTCTACGCCGGCATGCCTTCACTTCTTCGCCGCCTTGCCCGCGCGGCGCTGGTTGCTCTGGTGGCGATCGCGCCCTGGGCCGCGCCCGTGCTTGCGGCCACCGCGGGCGGCGCCACGGTCAGCACGCCCCAGGTGCGGGCCGAACTGGTGGCCCATGCGCCCGAGGGCGTGGCGCCGGGGCAGACCCTGTGGCTGGGCCTGAAGATCCAGCACCAGCCGCACTGGCACACCTACTGGAAGAACCCGGGCGACTCCGGCCTGCCCACCACCTTCGAGTGGACGCTGCCGCCGGGCTTCGACGCCGGCGAGATCCAGTGGCCCACGCCCAGCCGCATGCCCATGGGGCCGCTGATGAACTTCGGCTACGAAGGCACGCTGCTGCTGCCGGTGGCCATCAGCGTACCGGCCGGGTTTGCCGGTGACCGCCTGGACGTGAAGCTGCGCGCCGAGTGGCTGGTGTGCAAGGACGTGTGCATCCCCGAAGGTGGCGACTTTGCGCTCAGCATCCCGGCCCGCGCCAGCACGGCCTCCGAGGCAGCCTTGTTCGTGCAGACCCGCGCCACGGTGCCGGCGCGCCTGCCGGACGCCCAGGCCGGCGCGGCGCTGGAGGGCGACGAGCTGGTGGTGCGCATCGCCGGCCTGCCCGCCGAGTGGCAAGGCCGGGCCGTGCACTTCTTTCCGGAAACCGCCGGCGTCATAGACAACGCCAGCGTGCCACGCACCCAGTGGACCGGCGCCGAGTGGACCGCGCGCATACGGCTGGACAGCCAGCGCAGCGAAGGCCCGGCGGTGATGCCTGCGGTGCTGGTGGCCGACGGCGCGGCCACCGGCGTGCAGGTGCAGGTGGCGGTGACCACGCCGTGGCCCGCGGTGGCGGCCTTCGCCGCGCCGGCGCCGGCGCTGGGGGATGCCCAGGTGACGCCTGTGGCCCCGGCCGGCCTGGGCCTGCCGCTGGCCTTGCTGCTGGCGCTGGCCGGCGGCGCGCTGCTGAACCTGATGCCCTGCGTGTTCCCGGTGCTGTCGCTGAAGGTGCTGGGTTTTGCGGAGCACGCCGGCGAACGCCGCCAGCTGCTGGCCGGCGGCCTGGCCTACACCGTGGGCGTGGTGCTGAGCTTTGTCGCCCTGGCGGCGCTGCTGCTGGCGTTGCGCGCCGGCGGTGAACAACTGGGCTGGGGCTTCCAGCTGCAGTCGCCGGTGTTTGTCGCGGCGCTGGCGGCGCTGTTCACGCTGATCGGCCTGAACCTGGCCGGGCTGTTCGAGTTCGGCTCGGTGCTGCCTTCTTCCTGGGCCGCGGCGCGGGCGCGGCACCCGCTGGCCGATTCCTTCCTTACCGGTGTGCTGGCGGTGGCCGTGGCCTCGCCCTGCACGGCGCCGTTCATGGGCGCTTCGCTGGGCGTGGCGATGACCATGCCGGCTGCCCAGGCGCTGGCGGTGTTTGCCGCGCTGGGCCTGGGCATGGCGCTGCCTTACCTGCTGGCCAGCGTGTGGCCGGCGGTGGCGCGGGCCTTGCCGCGGCCGGGGCCGTGGATGGCGCAGTTCCGCACGCTGATGGCCTTCCCCATGTTCGCCACCGTGGTGTGGCTGGTGTGGGTGCTGGGCCAGCAAACCAGCATAGACGGCGCGGCCGGCTTGCTGGGCCTGCTGGTGGCCCTGGCCTTTGCCGCCTGGGCGCTGGGCTCGCCCACGCTGGGCCGGCGCGCGCGCGGCGCCTTCGGTGCCGTGGCGGTGCTGCTGCTGGGCGCGGCGCTGGTGTGGGCTGCGCCTTCGCTGCGCCAGGAAGCCATCGCCCAGACCGCCGCCACCAGCGGTGACTGGGAGCCCTGGTCGGCAGACCGTGTGCAGCAGGCGCGCGCTGCCGGGCAGCCGGTGTTCGTGGATTTCACCGCCGCCTGGTGCGTGACCTGCCAGTTCAACAAGCGCACCACGCTGGCCGACGAGCGCGTGAAGGCCGCCTTTGCCGAGCGCGGCGTGCTGCTGCTGCGCGCCGACTGGACGCGCCGCGACGCCGCCATCAGCGCCGAGCTGTCGCGCCTGGGCCGCAGCGGCGTGCCGGTGTATGTGCTGTACACGCCCGGTGCGGCGGCGCCGCAGCTGCTCAGCGAGATTCTCTCCGTGGGCGAGGTGACCGGGGCGCTGGCAGCGTTGCCCGGGGCTTCGTCCTGAGCCCCCGTTGGCGCCTTTGCGCTGATCGGCGTTGATCGCCCCCGCCCACCCACCCTGCAAGGAGTCCCCGAGCATGAAGACCCTACTCGCCGCGACCGCCCTGTCCCTGGCCAGCGCCTGCGCCCTGGCCGCCAACGTGGGCCAGCCTGCCCCTGCGTTCACCGCCGTGGACACCAACGGCAAAACCGTCTCGCTGGCCGACTTCAAAGGCAAACACGTGGTGCTGGAATGGGTGAACCCCGGCTGCCCCTTTGTGCGCAAGCACTACGACAGCGCCAACATGCAAGGCACGCAGAAGGAGGCCACGGGCCAGGGCGTGGTCTGGCTGGCCGTCAACTCCACGGCCGAGGACACCAGCGACTACATGGCCCCGGCAGCGCTGCAGCAGTGGATGAACAAGCAGCAGGCCGCCGCCAGCGCCACGCTGATGGATGCCGATGGCAAGGTGGGCCGCGCCTACGCGGCACGCACCACGCCGCACATGTACATCATCAACCCGGCCGGCACGCTGGTGTACGCCGGCGCCATAGACAGCAAGCCCACCGCCAACAAGGCCGACATTGCCAGCGCCACCAACCACGTGAAGGTGGCGCTGGCCGAGTCGCTGGCCGGCAAGCCGGTGAGCACGCCCAGCACACGCGCCTACGGCTGCGCGGTGAAGTACTCGGCGATGTAACTGCGCGGCGATGTAGCTGCGCGGCGAGGTAGCCACGCGGCGCTGCTGGTCAGCCGGCGCCGCCTGGCAGCCGGCTGTACTGCGCGGCCAGGTGGGTGAAGCGCTCCAGGCCCACGTCGCTGCGGCCGGTTTCTTCGGCCACCAGCGCGGCCACCGCCGGTGCCGCCTGGGCGGCGGCCATGGCGTCCAGGAACAGCAGGCGCGAGCGCCGCGCCAGCACGTCTTCGACGGTGCGCGCCATCTCGTGGCGCACCGCGTAGCGCACCATGGCCTCGCTGAGCAGGCCGCGGCCACTCTCCGCGTCGTGCGCCAGCCACTGCTGGGCCCCGGGCAGGGCGCGCAAGGCCGCGGCATCGCTGCCGTACAGGTGTTCACCCGGCGGCTCGGCCAGCGGGCGGCCGGCGGCGGCGCCATGCAGCGGCAACCGCGCCGTCACGCCGCTGGGCCGGCGCGGCAGCAGATCGCGCGCCATGGCGCGGTCCAGCACGTCTTCGGCCATGGCGCGGTAGGTGGTCCACTTGCCGCCGGTGACGGTGACCAGGCCCGAGGCGCCCACCACCACCGTGTGCTCGCGCGAGATGGACTTGGTGGCGCCCGGCAGGCCGTCTTCATCGTCCCCGCGCGCGCTGGGCTTCACCAGCGGGCGCAGGCCCACCCACACCGAGCGCACGTCGGCCCGCGTGGGCGCACGCGCCAGGTAGCGCGCTGATTCGCCCAGGATGAAGGCCACCTCGTCGGCAAAGGGCACGGGCTCGCGCGGCAGGTCCTGGCGCGGCGTGTCGGTGGTGCCCAGCACCGTCTTGCCCAGCCAGGGCACGGCAAACAGCACGCGCCCGTCGGCGGTCTTGGGCACCAGCAGCGCGTGCTGGCCGGGCAGGAAGGCGCGGTCCACCACCAGGTGCACGCCCTGACTGGGGGCCACCAGCGGCGCCGGCGGCGGCGCGCCGGCTTCGCGGTCCATGCCCAGCACGCCGTCCACCCACACGCCGGTGGCGTTGACCACGCAACGGGCCTGCAGCGTGAAGGTCTCGCCCGTCTCGGTGTCCTGCGCGCTGGCGCCCACCACCCGCCCGGCCTCGCGCAGCAAGGCGGTGACGGGGCAGTGGTTGAGCAGCAGCGCGCCGCGGTCTTCGGCCGTGCGGGCCAGGGCCAGGGCCAGGCGGGCGTCGTCGAACTGGCCGTCCCAGTAGCGCACGCCGCCCCACAGCCCGCGCGCCTGCACACCGGGCAGCAGCTCCTGCGTGCGGCGGGTGCTCAGCCACTCGGTGGCGCCCAGGCCGCGGGCGCCGGCCAGCGCGTCGTAGGCCTTCAGGCCCAGGCCGTAGAAGCCGCGTTCCCACCAGTGGTAGCCGGGCATCACGAAGGCAAGGCGCTGCGCCACGTGCGGCGCATTGGCCAGGATGGCGGCGCGTTCGTGCAGCGCCTCGCGCACCAGGGCTATGTCGCCCTGCGCCAGGTAGCGCACACCGCCGTGCACCAGCTTCGTGGCGCGCGACGAGGTGCCGGCGGCGAAGTCGTGCGATTCCAGCAGCAGCACCGAAAAGCCGCGCGCCGTGGCGTCCAGCGCCACGCCCAGGCCGGTGGCACCGCCGCCTATGACCAGCAGGTCCCAGCGGCGGCCCTCGCGCAGGCGCGTCAGCCGCGAGACGCGGTCGGTGGGTGCCGATGGGGTGTTCACGGCAGTGGGGCTACAGCACAGCGGTCACAGTACCGCAAAGTGTGCCGGCAACCCGGGCACCGGCACCCGCAGCGTCAGCACGCAGCCGGCCCAGGGCTCGCGCGCCAGCTCGTCGGCGGGGCGCTTGTCGCGCGCGGTGGTGATGTACAGCGTGCGCAGGTCGGGCCCGCCGAAGCAGGGCATGGTGGGGCAGCGCACCGGCAGCGGCACGGTTTGCAGCAGCGTGCCGTCGGGCGCCAGGCGCAGCAGCCGCCCGCCTTCGTACATGGCCACCCAGTAGGCGCCTTCGGCGTCCACCGCCGCACCGTCGGGCCGGCCGCCGTAGCCCGCCACCGCGGCTTCGTCCTTGCCCGCAAATTGCACAAACGGGCGGCGGCGGGACAGGCTGCCTTCCTGCGGGTTCAGGTCCAGGCAGTCCACGCGGTGGGCGGTGGTGTCGGCCCAGTACAGGCTGGCGCCATCGGGGCTGAAAGCCAGGCCGTTGCTCACCGTCACGTCGCCGGCCATGCGCTTGAGCTGGCCGCCGGCGTAGCGGTACAGCGCGGCCTGGGCGGGCGAGCGCGGCTCGTAGAGGGTGCCCACCCAGAAGCGCCCTTGCGCATCGGCGCGGCCGTCGTTGAAACGCTCATGCGCCGGGTCGTAGGGCGGCTCGGCCAGTTGTTCGCGCTCGCCGCGTTCGGGGTCGAAGCGCCACAGGCCGTCGCGCAAGGCCATCAGCAGCCGGCCGCCGCGCAGCGGGGCGATGCAACCGGGCTCGGTGGGCAGCGCCCAGTGCCGGTGCTGGCTGCCGTCGGCGGCGCAGCGGTGCAGTGCGCGGCCGGGGATGTCCACCCAGTACAGCCGGCCTTCGTCGGGGTGCCACAGCGGCGACTCGCCCAGCCGGCAGGGCGGCAGCGGCAGCGCCTGCACGCCGGCAGCCGTCATGCCGGGCTGATGTCCAGCGTCATCCAGGCTTCCAGCGTGGCCTGCGGAGCCAGCACCTGCAGCCCATGCGCCTGGGGGTCGGCGAAGTGGATGGCGTTGCTGACGTGGCTGACCGGCTCCACGCAGTAGTAGGGCTTGGTCGGCGGCGTGAACACCACCAGGTAGGGCAACGAGGAACTGAGCTTCAGCGACAGGTGTTCGTCGCGCAGCCGCGCGGCGCCGCGCCAGCCCTCGAAGCAGTGGTCAAAGTCGAGATAGGCGACGTCGCCGTCTATGCCGGGCTGCGCCACCTTGCGCGTGGGCAGTTCGCTGGCGTCCTTGTCCCAGCGTTCGCTCAGCTCGATGTGCAGGCGGCTGCGCGTGCGCTTGGGAAAGTAGGGGTGCCAGCCCAGCCCCACCGGCGCCGGCTGCTCGTGCAGGTTGGTGATGGACATCTCGGCGCGCCAGCGCTCGGGGGTCAGCACAAAACGCTGGCGGGCTTCGAAGGCAAAGGGCCAGTGGCCGTCGGGTTCGTGGCGGTAGCGCAGCTCGGCGCTGGTGGCATCGCTGGCCGTGACCTCCCAGGGCCGCAGCCAGCCCACGCCGTGCACCGAGTGCGGGTTGTCGTCGAAGTTGGGCAGCGTCGTGTGGTCGCGCCCGGCCCAGCGGAAGCGCCGGTAGCCCAGGCGGTTGGAGTAGGGCACCAGCGGGTAGCAGGCCGAACGCCGGGCATAGTGCAGATCGGCCGGCTCGCTGCTGCGCAGCACCGGCAGGTCGCCATGCCACAGGCCGGCGATGACGCCGCCCAGGTCGGCGCGCAGCGCCAGGCGCAGTTCGCCGGCGCGCAGCTCAAGAACGGAAGCAGTGGGGCTCATGGGTGGGATGATGACGTGAACGGGGTTCAGGCCGACCACGGCGTGGGGCCGGGGGTGATGCCGTAGCGTTCGCGCGCCGCACGCGGCGCGCTCGCCGGCAGGCTGCCGTCGTCGGCCAGCGCTTGCAGCGCGCGCAGCACGATGTGGCGCGGGCTGACTTCGAAAAAGTCGCGCAGCTGGGCGCGGCTGTCGCTGCGGCCGAAACCATCGGTGCCCAGCGTGAGGTAGCGGCGGTCGGCGGGCACCAGCGTGCGCATCTGCTCCGGCACCGCACGTACGTAGTCGGTGGCGGCAATCACCGGGCCGGCGGTTTGTTGCAGCACCTGCGTGGCCCAGGGGGTGGCGGCGTCGCCTCCCAGCACGCGCGCCCGCTCCACCGCCTGGCCGTCACGGGCCAGCTCGCTGAAGCTGGTGGCGCTGCACACGTCGGCCTGCACCTGCCAGTGCTCGGCCAGCCAGTGGGCGGCGGTCAGCACCTCGTGCAGGATGGCGCCGCTGCCCAGCAGCGTGCAGTGCGCTGCCGGTTGGGCCAGGGCCGGCGCGCCGACCAGCGCAGCCGGCAGGCGGTACAGCCCGCGCAGCACACCCTCGCCCAATGATTCGTCCTTGGGCATGGACGGCTGGGCGTGGTTCTGGTTGGTGACCGTGAGGTAGAAAAACACGTCGTGCTGCTGCACCAGCATGCGCTGCAGGCCGTGGTGCACGATCAGCGCCAGCTCGTAGGCAAAGGCCGGGTCGTAGGCCACGCAGTTGGGCACCGTGCCGGCCACCAGCAGGCTGGAGCCGTCCTGGTGCTGCAGGCCTTCGCCCGACAGCGTGGTGCGCCCCGAGGTGGCGCCCACCAGGAAGCCGCGCGCACGCTGGTCGGCGGCGGCCCAGATCAGGTCGCCCACCCTTTGGAAGCCGAAGATGGAGTAGTAGATGTACAGCGGCAGCATGGCCAGGCCATGCGTGCTGTAGCTGGTGGCCGCTGCCGTCCACGAGGCCATGGCGCCGGCTTCGGTGATGCCTTCTTCCAGGATCTGCCCGTCGCTGGATTCGCGGTAGGCCAGCAGCGAGCCGGCGTCCTCGGGCTCGTAGTGCTGGCCGGCAGGCGAGTAGATGCCCACCTGGCGGAACAGCGAAGCCATGCCGAAGGTGCGCGCCTCGTCGGCCACGATGGGTACGATGCGCGGCCCCAGCTCGGGCTGCTTCAGCAGGTTGCCCAGCATGCGCACCAGCGCCATGGTGGTGCTGGCCTCCTTGCCGGCGGCTTCCAGCGCAAAGGCGGCGAAGTCCTGAACCGCCGGCACGGGCAGCGGCGGTGCTTCGGCCTGGCGCACCGGCAGCGGGCCGCCCAGCGCGGCGCGGCGTTCGCGCAGGTGGCGCATCTCGGCGCTGTCGTCGGCCGGGCGGAAGAAACGCTGGGCGCGTGCGTCGTCGTCGCTCATGGGCAGGCGGAAGCGGCGCACGAAGGCCACCAGGTCGTCGCCCGCCAGCTTCTTCTGCTGGTGCGTGGTCATGCGGCCCTGGCCGGTGCTGCCCATGCCGTAACCCTTCATGGTCTTGGCCAGGATGACCACCGGCGAGCCGCGGTGGGCCGCCGCCGCGGCGTAGGCGGCGTGTATCTTGACGAGGTCGTGCCCGCCGCGGTGCAGGCGGTCTATCTCGTCGTCGGTCATGGCCGCGACCAGGGCCGCCAGCTCGGGGCTCTGGCCGAAGAACTTGTCGCGGTTGTAGGCGCCGTCGTTGGCGCTGAAGGTCTGGAACTGGCCGTCCACGGTGCGCGCGAAGGCGCGCGCGATGGCTTGCGTGTGGTCGCGGGCGAACAGCGCGTCCCAATCTGAACCCCACAGCAGCTTGATGACGTGCCAGCCGGCACCGGCAAACACCGTCTCCAGTTCATCCACGATGCGGCCGTTGCCACGCACCGGGCCGTCCAGGCGCTGCAGGTTGCAGTTGACG
Source organism: Burkholderiaceae bacterium (assembly GCA_037190565.1). GTDB lineage: Bacteria > Pseudomonadota > Gammaproteobacteria > Burkholderiales > Burkholderiaceae_C > Rubrivivax. The sequence goes on along the minus strand of JBBCJV010000015.1, from coordinate 277,088 downwards.
ACAAACACCAGGTTGTCCAGCTGCTCGCGCGCCGCCAGGCTGAGGCCAGCCAGCGACTCGGGCTCGTCCATCTCGCCGTCGCCGAAGAAGCCCCACACACGACGGCCGCCGGTGTCCAGCAGCCCGCGGTGGTGCAGGTATCGCATGAAGCGTGCTTGGTACACCGCCGACAGCGGCCCCAGGCCCATGGAGCCGGTGGGGAACTGCCAGAAGTCCGGCATCAGCCAGGGGTGGGGGTAGCTGGACAAGCCCCGCACGCTGCGGCCGGCGCTGCGCTCATGGGCGGCAGTCACCTCCTGGCGGTAGTGCGCCAGGTCGTCTTCACCCAGCCGGCCTTCGACGAAGGCGCGCGCGTACACGCCAGGGGCCGAGTGCGGCTGGAAGAACACCAGGTCGCCGCCGTGCGCCGTGCCGGAGGCTTCACCTTCGCTGCGGGCGTGGAAGAAGTGGTTGAAGCCCACCTCGAACAGGTCGGCCGCCGAGGCGTAGCTGGCGATGTGGCCGCCCAGTTCGCCGTGGCGCAGGTTGGCGCGCGCCACCATGGCCAGCGCGTTCCAGCGCATGATGGCCGCCAGCCGCTGCTCCAGCTCCAGGTGGCCGGGGAAGGCGGCCTGTTCTTCCACCCGCACGGTGTTGACGTAGGGCGTGCCGCGCTGCGGTTGCCAGGCCAGCGCATGGCGGCGGGCTTCGTCCTGCAAAGCATGCAGCACAAACCGGGCGCGCTCGGGGCCGCCTTCGCGCACCAGCGTGGCCAGGGCGTCCAGCCATTCGCGGGTTTCGGCCGGGTCGGTGTCGCCGGGAAAGCGTATGCGGTGCAGCAGCGCTTCGAATTCGGGGCTGCCGGGAATCAGCGGTGGGCTCATGTTGCGCGTGACGCTACCAGCGCGACCCGGGCGCGTCGAGGTCGGCCCGCAGGTAGTGCGCGCCGGGCACCGGGTTGTAGTAGTAGGGCGGCACCTCGACGAAGCCCAGCGTGGTGTACAGCTCGCGTGCCGCTTCCATGTCGTCCAGCGTGTCCAGCAGCATGGACGAGTACCCGGCCTGCGTGGCCAGGTCCATCAGCCGCAGCGCCAGCTGGCGGCCCAGGCCGAAGCGGCGGAAGGCACGCCGCACATACAGGCGCTTCATCTCGCAGGCGTTGGGGTGGTCCACGTCGGGGCGCGAACGCATGGCCACGCAGCCGGCGGCCTGGCCGTCCACCAGTGCCAGCAGCAGCGCACCGCCCGGCGCGGCGTAGTCGCCGGGCAGCGAGGCCAGTTCGGCGTCAAAGCCCTGGAAGCCCAGGTCTATGCCCAGCGAATCGCCGTACTCGCGTATCAAATCGCGCGCGGCTGAGAGCTGGGCGGCCGACTCGGCGCGTTCTATCAACAGCTCCGGGCTGGGCTCCATGGGGCGGCCGGGCCTCAGAAACCGGCCTGGGCCAGGCTGGCCACCCAGGCCACGGCCAGCCCGGCGGCGGCGGCCAGCACCAGGGCCAGCAGGCGCTGCGGCCAGCCGTCGGCGCTGGCCGGTGTGCCCGGCGGCAGGGGCTTGTCACCGCCCACCATGGGCCGGATCAGGTTGCGGCGCCGCACCACCAGGTAGAACAGCACCGCCAGCACGTGCAGCGCCACCAGCGAGAGGATCAGCGTCTCGCCCCAGCTGCGGTGCCAGGACGTGGCGTCCAGCCCGGTCTGCATGTCCACGAAGCGGTTCAGCGGGCCCAGGTTGGCGATCTCGTCATCGGCCACCAGGCCGGTGCCCACCTGCACACCCAGCACGATGAACATGGCCCACACCGACAACGCGCCCAGCGGGCTGTGCCCGGCGTCCAGTTGCTCCCCTCCGCGCGGCCGCCCGCGCAGGTAGCGCCACAGCGTGGCCGGGGCGTACAGGAAGCTGATGAAGCGCGACCAGCGCCCGCCCACCAGGCCCCACACCAGGCGCCACAGCAGCAGGCCCAGCACCAGGTAGCCGAAGCGGAAATGCCAGACCATGGCCGCGCCGCCTATCTTGGCGGTTGCCACGGCGCCGATGACGGCCAGGGCCAGCAGCCAGTGAAACAAGCGCGTGGGCAGGTCCCAGACGCGCACGGGCTGCAAGGCGGGTGGATTCATCCGGCAAGGCGGTGGTGACGACCCGCAACCATACCGCGATCAGGTGCTCTTGCGACGATGTCGCTGCCCGGTCCTGGGGCATACCCGGTGCAGGCCTTGGAACCGGCGGCCACTGCGTAAACTGGGTCGGTGGTGCTGGGCGGCGTTCTGCCGTTTGCTTCCCGCCGCCAGCGCCACCCTTTCATCGCCACTCTCCATGGAGCCTCCTGCATGTCCAGACTGCTCGCTGCCGCCGCTGCCGTTGCCGCGCTGGCCACCGCCTTGCCCGCCGCCGCCCAGTTTCAGCGGCCCGCGGACGCCATCAAGTACCGGCAGTCGGCGTTCACGCTGATGGGCAACCACCTGGGCCGCGTCGGCGCGATGGCGCAGGGGCGGGTGCCCTTTGACGCCAAGGTGGCGGCGGAAAACACGGCCATCGTGGCAGCGTTGGCTTCGCTGCCGATGGCCGCCTTTGGCGACGGCACCGACAAGGGCATGCCCAACCGGGCCAAGCCCGAGATCTGGAGCCAGTCGGCCAAGTTCAAGACCGCGGCCGACAACATGGTGGCCGAGGTCGCCAAGCTGGACGCCGCCGCGCGCGCCGGCAACCTGGACGCCATACGCGCTGCCATGGGCGCGGTGGGTGGCAGTTGCAAGGCCTGTCACGACGACTTCCGCGCCGAGCGGTACAGCAACTGAGGCCGCGGCCCGGCGAAGCCGGGCGCCGACCGCGCCGGCTTGCATGCGCCGGCGCTGCTTCGTGAAGGCTGTCACGCGCCGGGTGCCCCACGGCCCCGGCGCCCTGCACTTCGACGATTGCCGCGGCCTGGGTGCGGCGTCGATACTGCGCGCCCCCTTGCCCGCGCGCAGCCATGGCCTCGCTCCCGATCACGACCCCGAAGGCCTTCGCCGCCTCGTCACCGCCCAGCACCGTCTGCGGCAAGGCTGCTGCGGCGCCGCGCCTGGCGGCCCTGGTCTTGCTGGCGGCCCTGGCCGGCTGCTTCGGGCCCAGCGCCGACCAGTTGCTGGAAAAGGCGCGCACCGACCTGCAGACCGAGGACTACGCTTCCGCAGGCATTGCCGCGCGCAACCTGCTGAAGGACCAGCCCGAGTCCGCCGCCGGCCGCTACCTGCTGGGCCGCGCGCTGTACAGCGCGGGCGACCTGGCCGGGGCGGAGATCGAACTGGAGCGCGCCGGCCGTTTCGGCCACCCGCCCGCCGAGCTGCTGCCCGCCCTGGCCGAGTTGCGTCTGGCCCAGCGGCGCCCTCAGGACGTGGCGCAGGACTACAAGGACACGAAGCTGCCGGACGCTGCGGCCACCGCGCGCCTGCGGGCGCTGGTGGCGCAGGCTTATCGCCAGCTGGACCTGCCTGCCGAGGCGGCGCAGGCGGCTTCCCAGGCCGTGGCGCTGGCGCCCGGGCTGCCGCAGGCCCAGGCCGTGCATGCCCGTGTGCTGGCCGACCGCGGCGACACCGGTGCCGCGGTGCTGCTGGCCGAAGCCTTGGTGGCCCAGTCGGCAGACGCTGCCGAGGGCTGGACCCTGCTCGCAGACCTGCGCGCCACCGAAGACCCCGCCGCTGCCGCCGAGGCCTACCGGCGCGCGCTGTCGCTGCGCCGCCGCATGCCCGAGGCGCACTTCGGCCTGGTGCGCGCGCTGATCGCCCAGCAAGACCTGGACGGCGCGGCCCAGCAGGTGCAGGCCATGCGACGCGCCCTGCCGCCGCTGCCTTCGGTGAGCTACATGGAAGCGCTGGTCACCTTTCTGCAAGGCGACCTGGCGCGCACGGCGGAGCTGACGGACGACATCATCAAGCGCTCGCAGGACGACCCGGCGGTGATGACCCTGGCCGGCATGGCCAGGGCACGCCTGGGCCAGGGGGTGCGGGCCGAGGCGCTGCTGGGCCAGGCGGTGTCGCTGGCCCCGCGCTGGGTGCAGCCTCGTGTGGAACTGGCGGGCCTGCAGGTGGCCGAGCACCCGCGGCGCGCGCTGGAAACGCTGCAGCCGCTGCTGGGCGAAGCCCAGGAAGCCGGCGCTGACGCAGACGCCTGGCGCATCGCCGGCCAGGCCCATGCACGCCTGGGCGACTTCCGCGCTGCCGACGACGCCTTCTCGCGTGCGCAGGCCTTGCAGCCCGACGCCGCCGGCCTGCGCGTGCAGCAGGCCAAGTCGCTGATCGCGCGCGGCGAGGCTGCGGCCGGCCTGCGTCTGCTGCAAAACACCGCAGCCCAGCGCGACGACATCACGCTGGACATGACCCTGGTGGCGGCCCACATGCGCCGCGGCGAGCAGGCTGCGGCGCTGCGGGTGCTGGACGCCGCAGCGGCCAAGCGCCCCGACGACGCCATGCCGCCCTACCTGCGCGGCCTGGTGCTGCTGCAACAAGGCCAGCGCGACGCGGCGCGCCAGGCCTTTGAGCAGTCGCTCACCAAGGACGCCGACCTGCGCGCCGCCATCGACGCCCTGGCCACGCTGGACATGGACGCCGGGCAGCTGGCGGCGGCACGCCAGCGCTACGAGGCCTACCTCAAGCGCCATCCCAAGTCCGGGCTGGCCATGACCTCGCTGGCCGAGATCACCTTGCGCACCGGCGGGCGCGCCGGCGAGGTCAAGACCTGGCTGGACCGCTCGGTGCAGGCCGATCCGCTGGACGCCGGCAACTGGCTGGCGGTGCTGCGCCTGCAACAGGGGCTGGGCGACCGCGCGGCGCTGCTCGCGCGTGCGCAGGCGGCCAACGCCGCCTTGCCCGAGCAGCCGTCGCTGATGCTGGCCCTGGCCAATGCGCAGCTGAGCAACGCCGAGACGCTGCAGGCCGCGGCCACGCTGCGCCGACTGGTGCAGCTGCGCCCGCAGCTGGCGCCGGCCCACTTGCAACTGGCGGTGGCGCATGGCCTGGCCGGCGACCTGTCTTCGGCGCGTGCGCCCATGGCGCGCGCGCTGGAGCTGGAGCCCGACGACCCCACCGTGCTGCGCGGTGCGATCGCGGTGGCGCTGTCCGACCCGGCCACGGAACAGCGGGCTGCCCAGGCCCTGGCCATAGCGCGCACCGTGCAGCGCCGGCATCCGCAGGCCGCCCTGGGCTGGCAGCTGGAGGCGGAGGTGCACCAGCGCCTGGGCGAGCAGCCGGCCGCCATCGCCGCCTGGCAGCGTGCACTGGCCCAGCGCGACGCGCCGCCGCAGGTGGCGGTGGCCTTGCACCAGGCGCTGGGGGCCGCGGGGCGTGCCGCCGACGCGCGGCAGCTGGAAGCCCGGCATCTGGCGGCGCAGCCGACCGATGCCTTGTTTCTGACCTACCTGGCGCAAGCGGCCGAGCGCGACGGTGAGCCGGCTGTTGCCGAGCGCATGTACCGGCGCGCACTGGCGCTGCGCCAGGACGACCCCTTGCTGATGAACAACCTGGCGGCCCTGCTGACCGACAAGCAGCCGGCGCAGGCCGTGGCCTTGGCCGAGCGGGCCGTGAGCCGGGCGCCTGGCCACCCGGCCTTGCTGGACACGCTGGCCCGGGCGCTGGCGCAACAAGGCAGTTACGACCGTGCGGCGCAGGTGCAGACGCAGGCCATGGAGTTTGCGCCCGGCCAACCCCTGTTTCGCCTGAACCTGGCGCGCATCCATGCCGCCCAGGGCCAGAAGGACAAGGCCCGCCAGGCCTTGCAAGGCCTGGGCGGCGCCGGCGTGCCGGAGCCGGTGCGTGAACAAGCTGCACAACTACTGCGCGAGTTAGGGGGGTGAGGCAACCTCTCCCCGGGTCGCGGGGTTGTGACAAGGCGTACGCCTGACTACGCTGACACCCAGCAGTAAAAAAGGCTTCAGCCGTCAAGTGATGGCGGCTTGAAGAAGATTCGAGATGGCTCTGGGGGCGATGATGAAAGTGCTGGGTTTGCGGGTTCTTGCTGTGGGTGTGTTGGCCGCAGCGGCCATGTCGGCGCAGGCGGTGACGCTGAACCTGACGCTGGGTCCTTCGGCGGTGGTGGGCGGCTCGGTGCCGAACTTCAACGCCAACGCCGGCATCTTCACCGGCACCATGGACGGCAACGCGTTCATGACCTACTGCGTGGAGCTGACGGAAAACCACGCCACGGGCAACCAGACCTACACCATCGTCAACGGCGAAGACTACTTCCCGAACTTCACGCCGCAGGTGTCGCCGGCAACGGTGCTGGACCGCCTGGGCCGGCTGTTCACCGCGCTGGGCGGCATCAACCTGCCGGGCAACGCCAACCTGTCGGCAGCGATACAGGTGGCGGTGTGGGAATCGATCTACGAGACGGGCTCCACGCTGGACGCCTCGACCGGCTCGTTCAGCGTCACCAACGCGGCGGTCGCCAGCACCGCGGCCTCGCTGCTGAGCAGCGCCGCCTCGGTGTCCAGCAGCCTGTTTTCCATCAAGGTGCTGAAGAATGCCGGCCTGCAGGACTACCTGCTGATCACGCCCAACTCGGTGCCGCTGCCGGCCAGCATTGCGCTGGTGGGCCTGGGCCTGCTGGGGGTGGGTTGGTCGCGTCGCCGCAAGGCTTGACGGCTCCCAGGGCGCAAGCCCGGCAAGAAGGCGCCTGCGGGCGCCTTCTTCGTTTTGAGCGATTCCTGAGGACCCGGCAGCCAGCGTCAGGTATCAGGTGTCGTCGGCAAAGCCCAGCACCACCCGCCGCGTCATCGCCGACTTCTTTTCCACCTTGGTGACCACCACGCGGCCGATCTCCGCGGTGTTGTCGACGTGGGTGCCGCCGCAGGGTTGCAGGTCCACGCCGGAGATGTCCACCACGCGCACGCGGCCCAGGCCGCGCGGCGGTTGCACGCTCATGCTGCGCACCAGTTGCGGCTGGGCGTCCAGCTCTTCTTCGCTGATCCAGCGGTGTTGCACGGGGTGGGCGGCCGCCACCAGGCGGGCGATGCCGGCGCTCAGCGCTTCCTTGTCCAGCGGTTCGGCGGTGTGGAAGTCCAGGCGGGCGTAGCCGGCGGTGATGGAGCAGCCGTTCACCGCATGCGGCACCAGCGCACACAGCAGGTGGGTGGCGGTATGAAAGCGCCGGTGCGCCTGCCGGCGCGCCACGTCGATGCGCGCCAGCACCGGCGTGCCGGGCGGCAGGCTGTGCAGCAGGCTGTCGTCTGCCGGTACGTGCACCACCACGCCGGGCAGCAGCGGGTGCTTGCGTGTGTCGGCGATGGTGATGGTGCTGCCGTCGGCGGTTTGCAGCGTGCCGGTGTCGCCGGCCTGGCCGCCGCCTTGCGGGTAGAACACGCTGCGGTCCAGCACGATGCCGTGTTCGTCGCTGCCCAGCACCACGGCGGCGCACTCGGCCAGGTCGGCGTCTTCGCGGAACAGTTCTTCGGTGGGCTTCATGCGCTCTCCAGCACAACCTCGCCGCGTGGCGTGAGCAGCAGCGCGCTCAGCGCGGGCTGACCCGAGGGCAGCCACTGCACGCCCCGCAGGCGCAACACCTCGGCGGCCCGCGGCGGCGCGCCGCGCAAGGTCAGCGACTTTAGCGCCAAGCCGCTGGCCGGCATCGCCCCGGCGGGGTGTCTGCCGGCCCACTGGATCAGCGTCGGCAAGGCGCCGCCGGCCAGCAGCTGGCCGTCGTCGCGCAGCAGGATCTGCCAGGCCAGCCGGCCTTGCGGCGTGTCGCGCTGCAAGGCCACCGGGTTGCCCGGCTGCAGGCCTATGTTCATCAACCCCCAGCGGTGCATGTCCAGCATGGTCGAGCGCGCCACCACGTTCAAGAGCCGGGGGCCCTGATTTTGCAGCGTGGCCTGCAGCGCCGGGTCGTCCAGGCCGAACCAGCGGGCGCGCGCGGGCGGTGCGGCCTGCGCGTCCAGGGCGATGAGTTCCAGGTAGGCGTCCGGGTAGTTGTCCGGGCCGGGGTCCGGGTCGGTGTTCGGGCAGGTGTCGCCGCCCAGCCTCAGCAGCCGGTTGTGCGTGCCCATCAGCGCATGCTGCCCGCCCGGCCCGGGCGTCACGCCCAGCGTGGCTTCGCACCAGGCCACCGCCTGTTCCAGCGTGGCTGCGGCCACGACCAGGTGATCGACCGCCGTCGTCATGCCCAGGATTGTGCCGCCGTGCCGCGTGGGTGCAGCCGGACGCCTAAGGGGCGCGCCGCAACTCCAGCCACAGCAGGTACAGGCCGCTGACCACCACCACCACCGCGCCGGCCACGACAAAGGCGTCGGGCACCTGGGCAAACACCAGCCAGCCCCACAAGGCCATGTACAGGATCTGCTGGTACAGGAAGGGCCCCAGCACCGCGGCCGAGGCATGGCGGTGCGCGGCGGCCAGGGCCAGGTGGCCCAGCCCGCCCATCAGCCCCAGCAGCAGGATCAAGGCCCAGGTCAGGGCGTCGGCCGGCCAACGCCACTGCAACAGCGCGAGCGGCATGACCACCAGCGCCGCGCCGGCGGCAGAGACCCACTGCATGGACATGGCCGATTCGGTGCGCGCCATGCGCCGCGTCAGCAGGTTGAAGCCGGCGTACAGGCAGGCATTGCACACCGACAGCAGGATGGCCGGGTGGAAGGCTGCCGAGCCGGGGCGTATGACCAGCAGCACGCCGGCAAAGCCCGCCAGCACCGCCACCCAGCGCTTGGCGTCCAGGTGCTCGTGCAGCAGCCAGGCCGAGGCCAGCGCAATGAGTATGGGCACGCTGAACTGGATGGCCCCCACCTCGGCCAGCTGCAGGTACTGCAGGGCCCAGAAGTTCAGCGCCGTCATGGCCGCCAGCATTGCCGCGCGCAAGGCCTGCAACTTCACGTTGTGCACGCGCATGAAGGCCATGCCGTGCAGCGGCAGCAGCAGCGCTGCCATCAGCAGCACGTGGATGCCGAAGCGCAGACCCACCACCTGCACCACCGGCAGGCTTTGCACCAGCCACTTGGCGCTGGCGTCGAGTACGGAGAAGCACAGGGTGGCTGCGGTGACCAGCAGGATGCCGCGGCGGCGGTGGTGGGCGGGGTCGGCGTCGTCGCTGGTCAGGGGCATGCGGGGGCTGCCCCGGCAACAAGCCAGGGCCCGACCGGCATCGTAGCCGGCCGGGCAGCGGCGCGCCTTGCGCGCGCCGCAGGCTCAGGGCGCCACGCAGGCGCCCGGGGGCGTGTCAGCCGCGCCGGTCGCGCTTGGCCTGGTTGCGCCGGTCGGTGCTGGCGATGTGGGCCTGGATGGGGCGCGTGCGCGCCGCGGTCAGCTTGCTGCTCTTGGCCTCGGCCTTGGCGCGCTTGCTGCCCGCGCCCACGCCGCCGCCGGCCGCGCCGGGGGCCTGGGCCGGCGCCTTGGCGCTGCGCTTGGGGGCGGCCGGCCGGCCGGTGGCCGGCGCCTTCAACGCCTGGGCCACGGCCTTCTTGACGGCGACCTTCTTGGCTGCAGCTTTCTTGGGGGCGGTGGCTGCCTTGGGGGCTGCCTTCTTTGCGGCGGCCTTCTTGGCCACAGGCTTCTTCGCCGCGGGCTTCTTCGTGGCGGCCTTCTTGGCAGCAGCCTTGTCCGCCGCCTTCTTCGCCTTGGCCTTGGCGGCCTCGGCACGTGCGGCCACGCGCGCGGCGTCGGCGCTGACCTTGTCCAGGCGAGCGGTGAAACGCTGCAGCAGTTCGTCAAACACCTGGGCCTTGGTGGCGGTGCGTTCGTTGGCGTTGCCGCTGGTGCCGGTCTTGCTGCGCGTGCGGGCCTGGGCGGCCACCTTCTGCCGCTTCAGCAGGTCGCGGTACTTGTCGCGCAGCGTGCGTGCACGTTTGACTTTGCCGGCCAGGCGCGCGGCGCTGAAGTCCTTGATCGCAGTGGGTTGGCCGGCGAGGAACAACTCCATCTCTGCGGCGGTCAGCAGCTTGGCTGCCTGGGTCTTGGTGGTGGCCAAATGGCATCTCCTTGCATGGAACAGGTGGCCGGTGGCGCTTGGCATGCGCGCCGCCGGGCGGCGCGGACCCTAACACACGCTCGCCGGGTGCCCGGCGGCAGGCACGGTGATCTATCGGGGTCATTCCCAATGGTGGTTGCGCGGTGTGGGGTCAAACGTTCATGTCCGGCACGCACTGTGGGACAGTGCGTGGCTCTGCCCGTCGCCGGCCCCAGGGCCGGCTGACGCGGCGAACCTGTTCACTGCCCCAAGGAGGCCACCGTGACCCCATCGTGTCCCGGCGCGCTGTCGCGTCCGCTGTTGCACCTGTCCCTGCGTCTTTTGCTGCTGCCCCTGAGCGTGGGCCTGCTCACCAGCGCCTGCAGCGTGGCCGCCCCCACCGCGGCAACGGCCGACACCCGCAGCGAAACCACCACCGTCGTGGCCGATGCCGGCGACTACCAGCCGCAGCGCGGCCAGGCCGGCAAGGACGTGGTGTGGGTGCCCACGCCGGACGACGTGGTCACCCGCATGCTGCAGATGGCCGGCGTGAGCTCGCGCGACCTGGTCGTGGACCTGGGCTCGGGCGACGGCAAGATCGCCATCGCCGCGGCGCTGCAGCACGGCGCGCGTGCGCGCGGGCTGGAATACAACCCGGACATGGTGGCGCTGTCGCAGCGGCGCGCGCAGCAGGCCGGCGTGACCGACCGCGTGCGCTTCATCGAAGCGGACATCTTCAAGTCCGACTTCAGCGACGCCACGGTGGTCACCATGTACCTGCTGCCGGGTCTGAACCTGCGGCTGCGCGAGACGCTGTTCGGCATGAAGCCGGGCACGCGCATCGTCTCGCACTCCTTCGACATGGGCGAGTGGGAGGCCGACGAGAAGGCCTTCATTGGCAGCGCCGTGGTCTTTTACTGGACCATCCCGGCCAACGCCTCGGGCAGCTGGATGCTCAGCGCGCCGCGGCTGGAAGGCGCGCCGCGCTCGCTGCGTTTCGAGCAGCGCTTCCAGCGCCTGAGCGGCCAGGCCGACTTCGGCGGGCTCAACGCCTCGGCCATGGAGCCGCGGCTGGAAGGGGCACGCATCAGCTTCTCGCTGCGCGACCAGCGCGGCGCGATGCTGCGTTTTGAAGGCACCGTGGACGGCGCACGCATCAGCGGCCGTGTCTCGCGCGACGGCGGTGCCGCCGTGCCGTTCGAGGCGCGGCGTGAAGGCGAGGCGGGCACCATCGCCGGCCTGCAGCACAGCGACTTCGAAGCCCGCCTGATGGGGACCGGCATTTGAGCCGTCCCCTTGCCCGCCCGGAGCTGACGGCCGGCAGCGGCGCCGCAGCACCCAGCCCCTGCCGGCCACGGCTGGGGCTGGTGCATGCCATGGCCATCGTCATTGGCGTGGTCATAGGCGCGGGCATCTTCAAGGCGCCGTCCATGGTGGCGGCCAACGTGCCTTCGGTGTCCTGGATGTTCCTGCTGTGGCTGGCCGGCGGGCTGGTGACGCTGCTGGGCGCGCTGAGCTACGCCGAGCTGTCCTGCACCTACCCCAGCCGCGGTGGCGAGTACCACTTCCTGTCGCGCGCCTTCGGCCGCAACACCGCGCTGCTGTACGCCTGGGCGCGCTTCTCGGTCATCACCACCGGCTCGGTGGCCTTGCTGGGCTTCGTGTTCGGCGACTACATGAGCCGGCTGCTGCCGCTGGGCCCGGGCGGCAGCGCCCTGTACGCGGCGGCGGCGGTGCTGCTGCTCACCGCCATCAACATACGCGGCCTGCGCGACGGTGCCCGCGTGCAGTCCTGGCTGACGGCGCTGGAGGTGGCCGGCCTGGGGCTGATCGTGCTGGCCGGGCTGTGGCTGTGGTGGCAAGGGGCCGGCGCCGCAGCGCCCCCGTTGCCGGCGCCGGACGCGCTGGGCGCCGTGGCGCCCGACGATGCGCTGGACCCGGTGCCCTGGTCGGCCATGGGGCTGGCGATGGTGTTCGTGCTGCTCACCTTCGGCGGCTGGAACGACGCCGCCTACATCAGCAGCGACCTCAAGGGGCGGCGCGCCATCGTGGGTACGCTGCTGTGGTCGGTGCTGGCCATCACGGTGCTGTACCTGCTGGTCAACTGGGCCTATGTCACCGCGCTGGGCCTGCAGGGCATGGCCGAGAGCGACGCCGTGGCCAGCGAGGTGCTGGCCACCGCCTTCGGCCCGGCGGCGGGCAAGCTGGTGGCCGCCATGGTGGCGCTGGCGGCGCTGGCGTCCATGAACGCCACGCTGATCGTCGGCGCGCGCACCGCCAGCGCGCTGGGGCGCGACTGGCCGGTGTTCGCCAAGCTGGCGCGCTGGGACGACGCGCGTGCCGTGCCGCCCAACGCCTTTGTCGTGCAGGCGCTGCTGGCGCTGGCGCTGATCGCCCTGGGCCTGGCCTTCGACGACGGCTTTCGCGCCATGGTGGAGTACACCGCCCCGGTGTTCTGGCTGTTCTTTCTGCTGACCGGCTTGTCGCTGTTTCGCCTGCGGCGGCTGAACCCGCAGCAGCCGCGCCCGTTCTCGGTGCCGCTGTACCCCTGGGTGCCGGCGCTGTTCTGCCTGAGCTGTGCCTACATGCTGTGGTCCAGCCTGTCCTACGTGCATGCGCACCGGCTGGGCAGCTTCAACGCGGCGTGGATAGGCGTGGCGGTGCTGCTGCTGGGTGGTGTGCTGCTGGCGCTGGTGCGGCGCTGGGAAGACCGCCGGCGCTGAGCGGCGCGCCCTGCAGGCCGCCTCCAACCACCGCGGCCGGCAGCGGCTGCCGCGTGGCGGCCAGGTGTCTTGCTACTGCGCTGGGCTGCCCGTAAGCTCACTGCCCAGGCCGGCCCGGCCGACCGGAGGCAGCGCAGATGCAAGACCTGTCGGACCTGATACGCCGGGCCCAGGAAGGCCACCCGGGTGCGCGCGACGCGCTGTTCGCCGCCGCCTACGGCGAGCTGCGCAAGCTGGCGCGCGCCCGCCTGCACGACGGCGGGCGCAACACCTGCCTGGACACCACGGCGCTGGTGCACGAGAGCTACCTGCGCTTCCTGAAGGGCGGGGCGCTGCGCAGCGACGACCGGCGCGCGTTTTTTGCGTACGCCTCGCAGGTGATGCGCTCGGTCATCATCGACGCGGTGCGCGAGCGCCAGGCCGAACGCCGCGGTGGCGACGTCACCGAGCTGACGCTGGACACGCAGATCGCCGAGCAGCTGCCCGCCGGCGAGGCCGAGGTGATGCGCGTGCACGAGGCCTTGCTGGCGCTGGAAGCTGCCGAGCCGCGCCTGGCCAAGGTGGTGGAGATGCGCTACTTCGGCGGTTACAGCGAGCTGGAGATCGCCGAGGCGCTGGACGTGACCGAGCGCACCGTGCGGCGCGACTGGGACAAGGCGCGCCTGCTGCTGATGGCCGCGCTGAAGTGAACGGCCCCCGGGCGGATGTCCGCATCGGATGTCCGGTTTGCGCGTGCGATGCCGTCTGGTCTGCATAGCCGCCACTTTCTGCCTGGCCTGCCATGACCCTGAAGACCGGTGACTTCTCCGTGCTCAGCCGCCTGCTGGACGAGGCGCTGGAGCTGCCCGAGCCGGCGCGTGAGGCCTGGCTGGGCGCGCTGCCGCCTGGCGACCGCGCCTTCGAGCCGCTGCTGCGCGACATGCTGGCCGCCCAGTCGGCGCGCACGCAGGACCGGCTGCTGTCCACGCTGCCGCGCCTGTCGGGGGGCGAAGCCGGCCCGGCAGCGCAGCCCGGCGACCGCGTCGGCCCCTATGTGCTGCAGCGCGGGCTGGGCCACGGCGGCATGGGCACGGTGTGGCTGGCCCAGCGCGTGGACGGGACCTTGAAGCGCCAGGTGGCGCTGAAGCTGCCGCGCCTGGCCTGGGACGACGGCCTGGCGCAGCGCGTGGCGCGCGAACGCGACATCGCCGTGCGCCTGGAGCACCCGCACATCGCGCGCCTGTACGACGCCGGCGTGGACGAACACGGCCGGCCCTACCTGGCCTTCGAGTACATCGACGGCCGGCCCATCGACGTGTGGTGCTCGTCGCGCCGCCTGGCGCCGGACGCCTGCCTGGCGCTGTTTGTGCAGGTGGTGCGCGCCGTGGCCTATGCGCACGGCCGGCTGGTGGTGCACCGCGACATCAAGCCATCGAACGTGCTGGTCAGCGACGACGGCCAGGCCCACCTGCTGGACTTCGGCATCGGCAAGCTGCTGCACGAGGCGGCCGAAGAAGGCGCGGCCGGCGCCGGCACCGCGCTGACGCGCGAACACGGGCGCGCGCTGACGCCGCGCTACGCCTCGCCCGAGCAGCTGCGCAACGAACCCGTCACCGTGGCCACCGATGTGTACTCGCTGGGCGTGCTGCTGTTCGAGCTGCTCAGCGGCCAGCCGCGCCACCCCGCCAGCCTGCGCGGCCTGGCGGCGCTGGAGCGCGCGGTGCTGGACCAGGACGCGCCGCTGATGAGCCAGCGCGCCGCCGAGCCGGCGCTGGCGCGGGCGTTGCGTGGTGAGCTGGACGCCATCGTCGCCAAGGCGCTGAAGCGCGACCCGGCCGAGCGTTACGCCACCGCCGACGCCATGGCCGACGATCTCCAGCGCCGCCTGCGCGGTGCGCGCGTGTTGGCGCGGCCCGACAGCCTGGCCTACCGCCTGGCCACCACGGTGCGCCAGCACCGCGTGGGCGTGCTGGCGTCGTCGGCGGTGCTGCTGGCCGTGCTGGGCGGTGCCGCGGCCGCGGTGGTGCAGGCGCAACGCGCCGGCGCGGCGGCCGAGCGCGCCAATGCGGTGAAGGCCTTCGTGGTCGACATCTTCCAGGTCAACAGCAGCGGCGGCGCCGAGTTGCGCGCGCTGCCGGCCGAGCTGCTGCTGGAGCGCGGCGCCAGCCTGATCGACGGCAAGTTCCCCGGCCAGCCGGCGCTGCAGGCCGAGCTGTACGGCGTGGTGGGCGGCATCTTTGCCGAGACGGCGGCGCACGAGCAGGCGGTGACCTACGCCACGCGCCAGCTCGCGGCCCTGGCTGCTGCCGATGCGCCGGCCGAGCAGCGCGCCCGCGCCACGCTGCTGCTGGGCCGCGGGCTGCACGGCCAGCGCCGCTTTGACGACGCGCGCGTGCGCCTGCAGCAGGCCCTGGAACTGGCGGCCGGCCACCGCGGGCTGCAGGGCAGCGTGTGGCTGGCGCTGGCCCAGGTGGAAGACGACGCCGGCAGCGCGCAGGAAGCAGACCGCCTGCTGGAGCGCGCCGAGGCGCTGCTGGCCGCTGGCGACGCCGTGCCGCTGGAGCGTGCGCAGGCCCTGGTGCTGCGCGCCAACCTGCTCAGCCATGCCAACCACTTCGACCGCGCGCAGCCCTATTACCGCCAGGCCATGGACATCGCGCGCCAGGCGCAGGGGCCCTTGTCGCCGATGGCGGCGGACATCCTGCAGAACCTGCAGCGGAAGATGCTGCAGGCCTGGCGCTACGACGACGCCCGGGCCCTGGGTGCGGAAGCCCAGGCGGTGCTGCAGGCCTCGGGCACGGCCGGCCGCATACAGGCCGCCATCGGCGACTCGCGTGCCCTGGCGATGGCCTTCTGGCCACTGACCACGCCCTACGACGAAGCCAGGCGCGCGCTGGAGCGCCACCGCGCCTTCCTCGCGGCCCAGCCCGGTGTGCCGGAAGGGGTGATGGAAGACATGGACGCGCGGCTCATGGCCCTGGCCGTGTTCTATGGCGACATCGAGGCTGCCGAGCGGCGGGGTGCCACCGCCGTGCCCACGCAGCTGGCGCGGCGCAGCACACCGGCGCTGATCCGCATAGAAATCCTGAACCACCACGGCCAGCTGCGCGCCGGCCAGGGCCGCCATGACGAGGCCGCAGCTTCGTTCCGGCAGATCATTGCCCTGCAGCGGCAGCTGGGGCTGGTTCACCATCCCTACGTGAACTTGATGTACGGCTTCGTGGCGCGCAACCTCATCGACGCCGGCCGCCTGGACGAAGCCCAGCAGGCGCTGGACGAGGCGCCCGAACCCGAGCCGCTGATACGCGGCGGGGCGCCCGGCACGGCCTCGCTGTCGCTGAACGTGGCGCGCATGCGCGCGGTGCTGGCCCTGCGCCGCAACGAGCCGCAGCAGGCCCTGGCACTGATGGAGGCCGCTGGCTCCTGGCAGGGTTTCATGCAGACCTGGATGCAGGCCGAGATCCTGTGCGCCAACGGCCGCGCGGCCCAGGGCCTGGCCCAGCTGGAGCAGGGCTTGGAAGCCGCGGCGCCGCACATGCACCCGCACGCACCCGGGGTGGCCATGTACCGCGCCCAGGCCGGGCACTGCGCCCTGGCGCTGGGCCAGCGCGCCAAGGCCGCGGCCCATGCCGCCCAGGCGGCGCGCAGCGCGCAGGTGCATGCCCCACTCACGCCCGCCTACGTGCCGGTGCTCAAGGCCTTGCAGCAGCAGTTGCGCGCCGGCGGCTGAAAAAAGAGCAGCCACCCCAGGGGAAGGGCGGCTGCCGGTAACAGGGTGGGCGACAGGGTGGGCAACCGGGAGCGCTGTCGGCTACAGGCCTACTTGCGCCGCGGGTCGTCGGCCGGGTTCACGTAGGTCACGCCCCAGGGCCCGGTGCCGTTGAGCTGGATGACCACCTCGCCCTCGTTCCAGGCGAAGTGGTTCATCTGCGCCGGCAGGATCATCACGCCGGCCGGCGGCAGCGCCACAGACTTGGCCTTGTCCAGCTGGTCGCCCACGCCCATGTGGAAGGTGCCGGAGATCACCGTGACCCGCTCCACCTGCGGGTGCGAATGGGCCGGGATCTGGTAGTTGGCCGGAAACTTCAGCCGCACGACAAAAGGCCCGGGCTGGCTCATGTTGCCTTCGATGACGGCGATCTGTGCGCCGGGCGGCAGCGAGGGCACGGCGGCCCACTTCAGGTCTTGCGGCAACACCATGCGGTGGTCCCCGTGCGCCAGCGCCGTGCCGGCGTACAGGCCCGCGAGGGCCAGCGCCAGCGTGGGGACCAGGCGGGAGGGGAAAGGCGGTTTCAACGTCATTGCGAGCTCCGTGAAAAGGTTGAACGGCCGCCTTGGCAAAGCGGTCGGCCGGGTGCGGGGCTGTCTGGCAGAGACAGCGGCGCGTGCACCAGCCCCGCGGCTGCACGCCCGCTGGGCGCCGGGCGTGTGCACGCCCAGCGCCTGGTTGGGGGCGGCCGCTCAGGCCAGTGCGGTGGGGGTTGCCGTGGGGCTGGCCGCCGGCGCGGCGGCCAGCGTGGCGGTGTCACCGGAGCCTTCGAACAGCCCCACCACGCTGCCCACCAGCGTGGCGCTGACGAAGACGGCCAGCAGGCTGGTGGTGACGCGGGCGCTCAGCGGGCGGCGGGGCAGCTGGTTGCTGTCGGCGGGCCTGGACTCGTCGCTTGCGGCAGCGGAAGGCGAGACCGAGGGGGTGGTCGGGGTCTTGCGGGTGTTCATGGCAGCTCTCCTGGCGTGGGGTGTCGGGTTCGGTCGCTGCGGCGCTGTGCTGCAGCTTCCTTACCTGATCGGACGCAGGGAGAGCGCCAAACCGGACATGCCGGCGACAAGGACGACGCGAAGGGCGTGCTGAGCCGGCGCTCAGGCCGCGTCGTCGTGCGGTTCGATGTCCACGTACTCGAACCAGTTGTTCCAGAACAGCGGCCGCCGGTAGCCCACCAGCCAGGGCTGCATCAGCGCGGTGGCGGCCAGGTGGGTGCGCAGCTTGTAGGGCATCCAGGCCACGGTCAGGCGCTTGGCGTGGTCGAACACCGCTTCGCGCTCGGGCCCGTCGGGCAGGGCCAGCAGCCGCGCGATGGTGGCGTTCATCTCCGGCAGGTTGAAGCGCGAGAGGTTGATGCCGCCGGCCGCCGCGCCGTCATAGCGCTGCAAGCCCTCCATGCCGTCGGGCGCGCCGGCGCGCCCGCTCACCGACCACATCATCAGCGTGCCGGCGCGCGCCGCCTTGTACTGCTCGGGCCAGGTGGCGGCGGTGAAGCGCGTGCGCAGGCCTATGGCGTTCATGTCGCGCTTCATCAGCTCGTCGAAGCGGCGCATGTCCTGGCCCGGCTGCGTGGCCACGTCCAGCACCAGCGGCTGGCCGTCTGGGGTTTCGCGCCAGCCGTCGCCGTCGCGGTCGCGCCAGCCGTACAGCTCCAGCAGCGCCCGCGCGCGAGCCGGGCTGTACTCGCTCATCTCGCTTTTCCAGCGCGCGTCGTAGCCGCTCAGGTGCACCGCCACCGGCGACTGCGCCGCCACGGCCGAGCCGTGGCGCAGCAGCGTGATCTCGCGCTCCACGTCTATGGCCAGGCCTATGGCGCGGCGCAGCGCCACCTGCGCCGGGGTGTAGCCGCCCACCACCGGATGGTCCATGTTGAACATGGTGTAGTAGGTGGAGGGCATGACCACGCGCTCGGCACGCAGGCCGCGGCGCACGAGGTGGGGCGCCAGCTGGCCGCCGGGCATGGCCACCGGCACGAAGTTGTCGGGCAGCTCCACCCAGTCGGCCTCGCCATTGAGGAAGGCCAGCCAGGTGGGCTGTTTCTCCTCGATGATGGCGATGTCCACGCGGTCCACCATGGGCAGGCGCCGGCCCTTGAGCCGCGCCAGGATGGCCTGGCCCTCGGCGTCGTCGCCGGCCGGCCGGGCGTCGTAGAACACTTCGCGGAACAGCGGGTTGCGCTCCAGCACGATGCGCGAGGCGCGGCGCCACTCGGCCAGGCGGAAGGGGCCGGTGCCCACCGGGTGCTGCATGGAGAGTTCGCCCTGCGCTTCGATCACCTCGTGCGCCACCGCGGCGGTGGAGGCGCTGGCCAGCCACTGCGGCAGGCGCGGCCGCCCGGCTTGCAGCACCAGGCGCAGGGTGTAGCGGTCCTGCACCTGCAAGCCGGCAATGGGCTGGTCGTAGTCGAAAGGCTGGCGGCCTTGTACCGCGGCCTGGCGCAGCGCGGCCAGGCCGCTGATGCCGACCTGCTCCGCCGAGCTCCAGCCCGGGCTGCGGGTGGCCGGGTCGGCCAGGCGCTTGAAGCTGTAGACGTAGTCGGCCGCCGTCAGCTCGCGCGGGCGGCCGCCGAAGGCCGGGTCGTCGGTGAAGAAGATGCCGCGCTGCAGCCGAACCGTCCAGACGCGGAAGTCTTCGCTGGGTTCGGGCAGGGCCGCCGCGGTGCGCGGCCGCAGTTGCACCGGGCGTGCCAGCGGGTCGAACTCCAGCAGCGTCTCGAAGATGTGCGCCGTGATGCGCAGCGAGCGCACGTCGCCCACACGCTGCGGGTCGAAGCCGGTTTCGCTTTCGCTGGCCAGGCGCAGCACACGCGGCCGCTGGGCGGCGGCGCGGGCCTGGCCTGCCCAGCCCAGCGTGCCCATCGAGCCCAGTGCCGTCAGCGCGGCGGCGGACTGCAGAACCCGGCGTCGGCGGGTGGCGGGGCTCACGGGCCGGCGCGCTGGTTGCCCATGTTCCCGCCTCAGGTGCCGCAGAAGGTGCGGTAGCCGGCGGTGACCTCGGCCGGTGCGGGCTGGGCAAAGGCCGCCTGGGCCGGGCTGTCGTCGTAGGGGCGGCGCACGGCGGCCAGCAGTTGTTCGAAGGGCGCCAGGTCGTCGTGCTCCGAGGCGGCGGTCAAGGCCTGCTCCACCTGGTGGTTGCGCGGTATGATCCAGGGGTTGACGCGGCGCAGGGCCGCGCGGGCGGTGGCCGGTGGCTGCGCCAGACGCGCGCGCCAGCGCGCCAGCCAGTCGTCCAGGCCTTGCGCGTCGGCCAACACCGCGCGCAGCGGCGCCTCGTCGCCGGCAGCGGCATCGCCCAGGTGGTGCCAGCCCAGCGTGAAGTCCACCGCCTCGCGCTGCAGCAACAACAACCAGGCCTGGGCCAGTGCGCCGTCGTCGGGCTGTTCACCTTGCAGGCCCAGCTTGGCGCGCTGGCCTTGCAGCAGCGCCGCGTCGTACCAGCCCGGGAAGGCGTCTATGACTTCGGTGGCGCGCTGCACCGCGGCGTTGGCGGCGCCGGCGTCGTCGGCCGCGGCCACCAGCGGCAGCAGGGCCTCGGCCAGGCGGGCGATGTTCCAGCGCGCGATCTGCGGCTGGCGGCCGTAGGCGTAGCGCCCGCCGCTGTCTATGCTGCTGAACACCGCCGACGGGTCGTAGGCCTCCATGAAGGCGCAGGGGCCGTAGTCGATGGTCTCGCCGGAGACGGTCATGTTGTCGGTGTTCATCACGCCGTGTATGAAGCCCACGTTCATCCACTGCGCCACCAGCTGCGCCTGGCGCTGGGCCACGGCCCGCAACAGGCCGAACACACGCTCGGCCGGGTCGTCCAGCGCGGCCAGCGAGGGGTCGTGCCGGGCCACGGTGTAATCGAACAGGCGGCGCAGGCCGTCGACATCGCCCTGCGCGGCGAAGTACTGGAAGCTGCCCACCCGCAGGTGGCTGGCGGCCACACGCGTGAGCACCGCGCCGGGCAGCGGTGTTTCGCGATACACCGGCTCGCCGGTGGCGGCCACCGCCAGCGCGCGCGTGGTGGGGATGCCCAAGGCGTGCATGGCCTCGCTGATGAGCACCTCGCGCAGCATGGGGCCCACCGCGGCGCGGCCGTCGCCACCGCGCGAAAACGGTGTGCGGCCCGAGCCCTTGAAGGCGATGTCACGGCGCTGGCCCTGGCGGTTGATCACCTCGCCCAGCAGCAGCGCGCGGCCGTCGCCCAGGCGCGGCGAGAAGCCGCCGAACTGGTGCCCGGCATAGGCCTGGGCCACCGGCTGTGCGCCCGGCGGCACGGCATTGCCGGCAAACAGCGCGGCACCGGCCCCGCCTTGCAGGGCGCTGCCGTCCAGCCCCAGCTCGTCGGCCAACGCCGCGTTGAAGAACAGCAGCCGCGGCGCCGCCACCGGCACCGGCTGCCAGGGCACGCCGGCGTCGGGCAGATCGCGCGCGTAGCTGTTGTCGAAACGGAAGTCGCTGCCCATGCCGCCGGCACCTGCTTGTGCGGGGGTCACGCCGCGGGCTTGCGCGCCGTGTACTCCGAGAAGATGCCCAGCTCCACGTAGCGCTGCACCTCGGTGAAGCCGGCTTCGCGCAGTGCCGCCATCACCGCGGGCGGCGGCACGCAGGCTTCGATGGTGTCCCAGTAGTAGCGCCACAGGTGGGCCGTCTGCGCGCGGCGCGCCACGAAACGGGCCAGGGTGGGCACCACGGCGCGCATGTACAGCTTCAGGCCGGCGGTGGCCAGGCGGCCTTGCGGGCGGGTGATTTCCAGCACCACCAGCCGCCCGCCGGGGCGCAGCACGCGATGGAACTCGGAGAACGCGGCGGCCAGGTCGGAGATGTGCCGCAGCGCATAACCCATGGCCAGGAAGTCGCAGCTGGCGTCGTCGCGCGGCAGGGCTTCGGCACGGCCTTGCAGCATCTGCACGCCGTCCAGGTGGGCCTCGGCCATCATGCCCACGCTGGGGTCCACGCCCACCAGCGTGCCGCCGGGGGCCAGCAGCTTCAAGGCCTCGCGTGCCAGCAGCCCGGTGCCGGTGCCCACGTCCAGCATGTCCATGCCCGGGCCCAGGCCGGCACGCTGCAGCGCCTGGCGGCGGTACCAGGGCCCGCTGCCGAAGGCCATCATGCGCTCAATGCGGTCGTAGTCGGCCGCGGTGTCGTCGAAGATGTTGCCGATGAAGCGGTGGCGGCTTTCTTCGTCGGGGTAGTACTCGGTCAGCACGCGGTGCGGCCTGATCACGGCGTCGCGCGGGGGCAGCGGGGACGGAGCGTCGGTCATGTTGTCATCGTAGCGCGCGGGCCGGTGCTGTCCAGTTCGGCCAGCAGCTCGTCGAAGCCCTGCACCACCTGCACGCCGGGCAGTTGCGCCAGCCGGGGCGATTTGGGGGAGATGGCAAAACCGCGGTCCGCGGCTTGCAGCATGCCGGCGTCGTTGAGGTTGTCGCCCACCGCCCAGACTTCGCGCACCCGCGGGCGCACGGTGTCGGCGCGGAAGCGGCGCACCACCTGGCTCTTGCACAGCATTGCGCCTTCGCCGCCGTCCGGCGGCGTGAAGGCCGGGTTCAGCCGCAGCTCGCCGGTGCAGGCGCCGTTGTCGAACTGGATCAGGTGGGCCAGCGCAAAGTCGGCAAACACGCGGCGGCGCACGACCTCGGCGGCGACGAAGTAGCTGTCGCTGACCACGCCCACCATGAAGCCGGCGCGCTTGAGCCGGTTGACGAACTCGATGGCGCCGGGGCGCAGCACCGAGGCGTGGGCGATGCGCTCGAACTCGCGCCGCGGCACAAAGCGGAACAGCGCCGCGATGTGGTGGCTGCGCGTGGCAGCGTCGCCTTGCGCGCCTTCCAGCGCGGCGCCTTGCGCCTGGCCGCCGTCCAGCAGGCCGGCCAGGGCCTCCTCGCGCCCGGTGGCGTGGGCCAGCTCCAGCGCAAAGCGGCCGGTGGTGAGCGTGCCGTCCATGTCCAGCAGCGCCAGCCGGCTGCGCCCGCGGCGGCGGGTCAGCACGTACTCGATGTCGGCGGTGGCCAGGCGCTGGGTCTCGTGCATGGCGCGTATCTGCTCCACACGCAGGCGGCCCACGGCGCGGGCGCGCTCGTAGATGACGCGCGACACCTCGTTGGCCATGGCCGCCAGGTCCACCAGCGGCTGGCTGTCGTGTTCCAGCGAGCCTATGTCCACCTCGGCCAGGCGTGCGCCGGCGCGGTGGGCGTCTATCAGCAGGCC
This sequence comes from Burkholderiaceae bacterium, assembly GCA_037190565.1. GTDB lineage: Bacteria > Pseudomonadota > Gammaproteobacteria > Burkholderiales > Burkholderiaceae_C > Rubrivivax. The sequence continues at coordinate 254,550 of JBBCJV010000015.1, read as the reverse complement.
CACGTCCACGCCGTAGCCTTCTTCGAAGCCCAGTTCGCGCAGCAGCGAGCGCCGGCCCGCCACGATGCCGCCCAGCGGCTGCGCAAACTGCGCCAGCTCGGGGAAGAACACCTTGAGCATGGGCTTGGCGGTGAGCTCGGTGACGCGCCCGCCGCCGCGGCCGAAGCGGGCCTTGACGAAGTCCGCCTCGTCGGCCAGCAGCGGGCGCACCATGTCCGAGACGATGCCGGGGCGCAGCCCGGCCAGGTCGCCGTCGAGAAACACCAGCAGGTCCTGCTGCGCCGCGGCGGTGCCATCGGCCATGGAGGTGCCCTTGCCCAGCAGCGTGCTGGTGAACACGCGCGCACCGGCCGCGCGTGCCAGCGCCACGGTGTCGTCTATGGAGCTGTCGTCCACCACGATGACCTCGGCCGTGGCGGGGTCGGCCAGCGCATAACGCACCACCGAGGCGATGCGCGCCGCTTCGTTCAGCGCCGGGATCACTACCGTCACGCAGGCGGTGGGCGTGGTGCCGGCGGCGGCCCGCGCAGCACGGCGCGGCGGGCTGTGCAGCCAGGCCTGGAAACGTGTGCGCAGTGGTTGGAACAACTTGATCAAGGGCAGGCCTTGTCCGGCCCGGCAGGCATCACTGCCCATGCGCGGGGGCCAGGGGTTGAGGTCAGTATAGGTCGCTGCGTTTTGGCCGCTGGCACCGGCCGCACAAGCTTGGCCGGCGCATAAGTACAGAAGAAGTTGTTCGTTCGCACACGCCGGCCGGCGCCGACACTGGCGGGCTGACTCACCGCGCCCGGCCACCGGGGCCTGCAAGACCCGATGAACTTCCAGCAGCTACGCTCGTTTCGAGAAACGGTGCGCCAGGGCTTCAACCTCACGCTGGTGGCGCAGGCCTTGAACACCTCGCAACCCGGCGTGAGCCGCCAGATCAAGGAGCTGGAGGACGAGCTGGGCGTGGAGCTGTTCGCCCGCGCCGGGCGCCGCTTTCTGGGCCTGACGGCGCCGGGCGAGGCGGTGCGGCCCATCGTGGAGCGACTGCTGCAGGAGGCCGAGAACCTGCGCCGCTCCGGCGCCGACTTCGCGCAGGCCGACCGCGGCAGCCTGAGCATCGCCGCCACGCACACGCAGGCGCGTTACGCGCTGCCTTCGGCGGTGAAGGACTTCTGCGCCGCGCACCCGCAGGTGTCGCTGCACCTGCTGCAGGGCTCGCCCCGGCAGATTGCGCAGCAGGTGCTGTCCGGCGAGGTGGACCTGGGCATCGCCACCGAGGCGCTGGCCGGGTACCCCGAGCTGGTGGCGCTGCCCTGCTACCGCTGGACCCACGTGGTGGTGGTGCCGCGCCAGCACCCGCTGGCGGCCGGCGCGGTGGCCGGCGAGCCGCTGACGCTGAAGCGCCTGGTGGAGTTTCCGCTCATCACCTACGAACCGGGCTACACCGGCCGCGGTCACATCGACGATGCGCTGGAACGCGCCGGCTTGAAGGCGCACTTCGTGCTGCAGGCCATGGACGCCGATGTCATCAAGACCTATGTGGAGCTGGGCGTGGGGGTGGGCGTGATCGCGTCCATGGCCTTCGACGAAGTGCGCGACAGCGGCCTGCTGGCCCTGGACGCGCGCCATCTGTTTGCCACCAACACCACGCGTGTGGCGCTCAAGCGCGGCAGCTACCTGCGCGGCTACGTCTACGACTTCGTGCACACCTTCGCCCCCACGCTGAAGCGCTCGGTCGTGGAACAGGCGCTGGCCTCGCCGGCCGGCAGCACGGTGGACGGGCTGGGCTTGTAGCGGCGGTGCTGTGGCGGTGGCGCCGCCGTGGTTCAGGCCGCCGCCGGCTGCACCGCAAAACGTGTCACACGCCGCGGCCGCAGGTGCACGCGCGAGCCCGGCGCCAGCGTGAGTCGATCACGCAAGGCCACGTACTCTTCGCGCGGCAGCTCCACGTCCACATACCCTTCAGCGCCGTCGCGCCGAAACTCCAGGCGCGTGTGCGGGCCCACGGTGAGCGACTGGCTCAGCGTCACCGGCCAGGTGTCGTCGGCCGCCTCGGTGACGATTTCCAGCTCGTGTGGGCGCACGTAGGTGATGGCCTCGCCGCCGGCCGGGTCCGGGCCGCCCGGCGCGTGGCCCAGGCGACCGTGGAACAGGTTCACGTCGCCTAGGAACTGCAGCACGAAGGGTGTGGCCGGGTGGTCGTAGACCTGGTCCGGCGCGCCCTGCTGCTCCACATGGCCCTGGTTCATGACCACGATGCGGTCGGCCACCTCCATGGCCTCGTCCTGGTCGTGGGTGACGAACACGCTGGTCACGTGCACCTCGTCGTGCAGGCGGCGCAGCCAGCGGCGCAGCTCCTTGCGCACCTTGGCGTCCAGCGCGCCGAAGGGCTCGTCCAGCAGCAGCACGCGCGGTTCCACCGCCAGCGCGCGTGCCAGCGCAATGCGCTGGCGTTGGCCGCCACTGAGCTGGTGCGGGTAGCGCTGCGCAATCCAGTCCAGTTGCACCAGTTCCAGCAGCTGCGTGACCTTCTCGCGGATCTGCTGCTCCGACGGCCGCGTCGCCCGCGGCCGCACCCGCAGCCCGAAGGCCACGTTCTCGAAGATGGTCATGTGGTTGAACAGCGCGTAGTGCTGGAACACGAAGCCCACGTTGCGGTCGCGCACGTCGGCGTGGGTGGTGTCCTCGCCATGGAACAGCACGCTGCCCTGGTCGGCCACTTCCAGCCCGGCGATGATGCGCAGCAAGGTGGTCTTGCCGCAGCCCGAAGGCCCCAGCAGCGCCACCAGCTCGCCGGAAGGAATCTCCAGGTTGATGTTGTCGCAGGCCACGGTGCGGCCGAAGGTCTTGCGCAGGTTGTGGATGGTGATGCTCATGGGACGGGCTCGTGGCAGGTGTCGGGCCGTGGGGTTCGGGTGTGCGGCGCAGCCTGGATGTTCAGGCGTGCTGCTCGGCGCCTTCGCGAATCTGGTGCTTGACGCGGCGTTCCACCAGGTACTTCAGCACCAGCGTCACCAGGGCCAGCAAGGCCAGCAGCGAGGCCACCGCAAAGGCGGCGGCGAACTGGTACTCGTTGTAGGCGATCTCTATGTGCAGCGGCAGGGTGTTGGTCTGGCCGCGTATGTGGCCGCTGACCACGCTGACGGCGCCGAACTCGCCCATGGCGCGGGCGTTGCACAGGATCACGCCGTACAGCAGGGCCCACTTCACGTTGGGCAGCGTCACGCGGCGAAACAGTTGCCAGCCGCTGGCGCCCAGCACACGCGCCGCTTCCTCCTGCTCTATGCCTTGCGCCTGCATCAGCGGGATCAGCTCGCGCGCCACGAAGGGGAAGGTGACGAACACCGTGGCCAGCACGATGCCCGGCACAGCGAACACCACCTTGAGGTCGTGCGACTGCAGCCAGGGCCCCAGCCAGCCCTGCAGGCCGAACACCAGCACGAAGATCAGGCCGGCGATGACCGGGCTCACCGAAAACGGCAGGTCTATCAGCGTGAGCAGCGCGTTCTTGCCGCGGAAGTCGAACTTGGCGATGGCCCAGGCCGCGGCCAGGCCGAACACCAGGTTCAGCGGCACGGCAATGGCTGCCGCCAGCAGCGTCAGGCGCACGGCCGCCAGCGCATCGGGCTCCACGATGGCGGCCAGGTAGACGCCCCAGCCCTTCTTCAGCGCCTCGTAGAACACGGTGGCCAGCGGCACGAAGAGGAACAGCGTCATGAAGGCCAGCGCCACGCCTATCAGCGTCCAGCGCACCCAGGGGGCTTCCTGCGTGGCGGGGCGTGTGGGCCGGGCCTGCACGCCGGCCGGCGGCGGCAGCTCGGTCAGGGTGGCGGCGGCGCTCACTGGCTTGCCCTCCGTGCTTCGCACTCCGGGATGAGCGCTTGAGAGCGCCCCCAGGGCCGGGCTGCGCCCAGCCCGCCCCCCGCGGGGGTCAAGGAAACTTGGGGCGGCCCGGCGTTTCCTTGTGAGCGGCCCGGCGCGCTCATGCAATGCCTCCCTGGCGGCGGCGCGCCCAGGCTTGCAGCAGGTTGATCAGCAGCAGCAGCACAAAGGCGGTGACCAGCATCACCGCAGCAATGGCGGTGGCGCCGGCGTAGTCGTACTGCTCCAGCTTGGTGATGATCAGCAGCGGCGTGATCTCGCTGATCATGGGCATGTTGCCGGCGATGAAGATCACGCTGCCGTACTCGCCCAGGGCGCGTGCAAAGGCCAGCGCAAAGCCCGTCAGCAGCGCCGGCAGCACGACGGGCAGGATCACACGCCGAAAGGTCAGCCAGCGGGTGGCGCCCAGCGTGGCGGCGGCTTCCTCCAGCTCGCGGTTCACGTCCTCCAGCACCGGCTGCACGGTGCGCACCACAAACGGCAGGCCTATGAACACCAGCGCCACCCACACGCCCAGCGGCGTGAAGCTCACCTTGAACGGCAGCCACTGGCCCAGCGTGCCGTTCTGCGCCCAGATGGCCGTGAGCGCGATGCCGGCCACCGCGGTGGGCAGCGCAAACGGCAGGTCCACCAGCGCGTCCACCACGCGCTTGAACGGGAAGCTGTAGCGCACCAGCACCCAGGCCACCACCAGGCCGAACACTGCGTTGATGGCCGCCGCGGCGGCCGAGGCGCCGAAGCTCAGCCGGTAAGACGCCAGCACCCGCGGTGAGGTGGTGGCGTCCACAAACTGCTGCCAGCTCAGCTCGAAGGTCTTGAGAAAGGCCGCCGACAGCGGGATGAGCACGATCAGGCTCACATACAGCAGCGCAAAGCCCAGCGCCAGGTCAAAGCCGGGCAGCACGCTGTGGCGCCGCAGCAGGGTGCGCGAGAAAATCATGCCGGTGCGCTCGCCCTGGCCGGGGTTGTCGCCGCTGCCCGCGGTGCGGCCGGGCGGGCACGGTGCCGCACTTCCATGTAGAACTCGGGTCCTGCTGAAAACCCGCACTCTAGGCAGCGCCCCCAGGCGCCGCCAACGAATGAGATCGTGGGAGCACATACGGATACCGAATGAACAGCCGCTCGCCCTTGCCGCCCAGCCCACAACCGCCCCCGCCGCGCCGCGTGCTCATCGTGGGCGGCGGCTTTTGCGGGGTGGTCACCGCGGTGCAGCTGCTGCGGCAGGCCCGCGAACCGCTGACCGTGCAGTTGGTGGAGCAGCCCGAGCGCCTGGCTCGCGGCCTGGCCTACGGCACGCCCGACGCGCAGCACCTGCTGAACGTGCCGGCCGGCAACATGAGTGCCCTGGCCGAGGACGCCGACCACTTCCTGCGCCACCTCATGGCCCAGGCGCCGGGCGCCTGGCATGCCGGCAGTTTTGTGCCGCGTGGCATGTACGGCCAGTACCTGCGCGCGTTGCTGGACCAGGCGCTGGCCGCCCACCGCACCGGGCCGGTGCGCTTGGAGCTGGTGGCCGGCCAGGTGACCGGTGTGCAGCCGGGCCGCGACGGCCAGCCGGCGCAGGCGAGCCTGGCTGATGGCCGCCCACTGTTGGCCGATGCGGTGGTGCTGGCCACCGGCCACGCCGCGGCGGCCCACCCGCTGGGCGAGGCCGACCGCAACACCTTGGGGCCGGCCTACATCGCCGACCCCTGGCAGCAGCCGCCGGCTGCGGCCTTGGAGCGCACGGCCAGCGTCCTGCTGCTGGGCGCCGGCCTCACGGCGACGGATGTGCTGGTGTCGCTGGCCCGGGCCGGCCACCGCGGGCCGGTGCATCTGTTGTCGCGCCGCGGGCTGTCGCCGCAGCCCCACCGCGAACACCTGCAGCGGCCGCTGACGCCGCAGGCCGGCCCGCTGCTGGCCGAGATGGGCACCGGCGTGCGCGGCCAGTTGCGGGCGCTGCGCCGACATGCCGATGCCGCCATGGCCGAAGGCGGCGACTGGCGCGACTGGATTGCCGCGCTGCGCCCCCACACGCCCGCCTGGTGGCAGGGCCTGAGCGAGGCCGACCGCCGGCGCTTCCTGCGCCACCTGCAGCCGCGCTGGGACGTGCTGCGCCACCGCTGTGCGCCCGAGGTGCAGGCCCGGGTGGCCGTGCTGGAGGACGCCGGCCAGTTGCACAGGCTGGCCGGCCGGGTGCTGGACGTGCAGCCGCAAGGCCAGCGGTTTGTGCTGCGCTGGCGGCCGCGCAGCGCGCCCGATGAGGCCGGCACGGTGCAGTCGCTGGTTGTGGATGTGGTGATCAACTGCACCGGGCCCAGCACCCAGCTCACGGCCCAGCGTGCGCCGCTGCTGGCGGCGCTGGTGCAGGCCGGGCATGCCGTGCCCGATGCCTTGTCGCTGGGCCTGCAGGTGGGCCCGGGCTACGGCCTGCTGGACGCACGAGGGCGCGAACAGCCGGGCCTGCGCTATGTGGGCCCGCTGCTGCGCGCGCGTGACTGGGAGGCCACGGCGGTGCCCGAGCTGCGGGTGCACGCCGCCCGCCTGGCGCGGGCGCTGCTGGCGGCACCCGGCCCGGCGGGGCGGCCAGCGTAGGTCAGCGCTTGGTGTAGATCTTGTCGAAGAAGCCGCCGTCGGCGAAGTGCTGCTGCTGCGCCTGGGCCCAGCCGCCGAACAACTCGTCAATCTTGAACAGGTTCACCTTGGGAAACTGCTGCGCGTACTTGGCGGCCACGGTGGCGTCGGTGGGGCGGTAGAAGTGGCGGCCGGCGATGTCCTGGCCTTCGGGTGAGTACAGGTACTGCAGGTAGGCCGTGGCCACCTCGCGCGTGCCGCGCTTGTCCACCACCTTGTCCACCAGCGTCACCGGCGGCTCGGCCAGGATGCTGATGGAAGGCACGATGATCTCGAACTTGTCCGGCCCCAGCTCCTTGAGCGCGAGGAAGGCCTCGTTCTCCCAGGAGATGAACACGTCGCCAATGCCGCGCTCCACGAAGGTGGTGGTGGAGCCGCGGGCGCCGCTGTCCAGCACCGGCACGTTGCTGTAGATCTGGCGCACGAAGTCCTGCGCCTTGGCGGCGTCGTTGTTCCACTTCTTCAGCGCGTAGCCCCAGGCCGCCAGGTAGTTCCAGCGCGCGCCGCCGGAGGTCTTGGGGTTGGGCGTGATCACCGAGATGCCGGGCTTGGCCAGGTCGTCCCAGTCGCGGATGTTCTTGGGGTTGCCCTTGCGCACCAGCAGCACGATGGTGCTGGTGTAGGGGCTGCTGTTGTGCGGCAGGCGCTTTTGCCAGTCGGCCGGGAACAGGCCGGCCTTGGCCGAGACCTCGTCGATGTCGTAGGCCAGCGCCAGCGTCAGCACATCGGCCTCCAGCCCGTCTATCACCGAGCGCGCCTGGCGTGCCGCGCCGCCGTGCGACTGGCGGATGGTGACGTTGCCGCCGTTGCGCGCCTTCCAGTGGGCGGCGAAGGCCTTGTTGAAGTCGGCGTACAGCTCGCGCGTGGGGTCGTAGCTGACGTTGAGCAGCGTCACGTCGCCGCGCTGGGCCCAGGCGGCCGCGGGCAGGCCCAGGCCGACAACGGTGCCGGCGGCCAGCGCCAGGCCCAGCAGCGTGCGGCGCAGGCCGCGGCGCGTTGCCGGGGCCGCAAGGGGGGTCGAAGGCCGGGAGTCAGGGGATGCTTGGTTCATGGCGGGGTTCGTGAAGTGGGGTGCCGTCAGCCGGCGGGTGCTTGCAGTTGCCTTGCCGCGGCATGCTAGGAACGGCCTTCGCGGCCACCAAGCAATCAATTCAAGATTGCTGATGCGCGGCGCGTATCAAGCCGCTGCCTGTGCGCTGCGCCTTGATGCGCTGAGCGCATGTGCTGAGTCGATTTGTTTCCTTGGCCGCGCCGCACCGCGGGCCTAGCCTTGCATCGCCTTCTTTTCGTCGCCCTTTCTTGCGTCGCCTGTTGCATGAGCGACCCACCGCACCGCGATGCCCCAGCCGGCAGCCCGTCACCAACGACAAACCGCAACGTGCCTCCCCCGGGGGCGGCCGTGAGCGAGCGTGCCTTCGAGCTGGACACCATCGTGGCCGGCCTGCGCGCGGTGCGTCAGCACTGGCGCACCGCGCAGCGGCGGCCGCACGAGGTGCTGGGCCGCGAGCTGCCTTCGCGCGATGCCCTGGCCGCGGTGATGGACGGCCTGCGCGGTGCGCTGTTCCCCATGCGCCTGGGGCCGCCCGACCTGCGGCCCGACACCGAGGACTACTACGTGGGCCACACGCTGGACACGGTGTTGACCACGCTGCGCGGCCAGGCCTTGCTGGAGCTGAAGCACGAGGCCCGCCAGCGCGGCGACACGCCGCCGGCCGGGCTGGAAGGGGTGGCGCAGGCCCTGGTGGCCGAGTTTGCGCAAACGCTGCCGACCCTGCGCGAGCGACTGGACAGTGACGTGCTGGCCGCCTACCGCGGCGACCCGGCGGCGCACAGCGTGGACGAGGTGCTGCTGTGCTACCCGGGCCTGCGCGCCATGATCAACCACCGCATCGCGCACCAGCTGTACCGCCAGGGCCTGCCGCTGGTGGCGCGCGTGATCGCCGAGCTGGCGCACGGCGAAACCGGCATAGACATACACCCCGGCGCACAGATAGACGCCGGCCTGTTCATAGACCACGGCACCGGCGTCGTCATAGGCGAAACCGCGGTCATAGGCCGGCGCGTGCGCATCTACCAGCACGTGACGTTGGGGGCCAAGAGCTTCCCGGTGGGCGACGACGGCAGCCTCACCAAGGGCTTGCCGCGCCACCCGGAGGTGGAGGACGACGTGGTCATCTATGCCGGCGCCACCGTGCTGGGCCGCGTGCGCATAGGCGCCGGCTCGGTGATAGGCGGCAACGTCTGGCTCACGCACAGCGTGCCGCCGGGTTCGCACGTCACCCAGGCCGATGCCGACACCCAGGCGGCGCGGCCGCCGTCCAGGCCTTGATTGCTGCCGCTGCCGCGTCTTGAGCCTGGCCCTGTTTCTTCACCCCAGCCCGCTTGTCAGCCCGGAGACCCTTGAAGTGAGATCGCCTTTCCTCGCCATCGCCACCACCGTTGCTTTAGGGCTGGCCTGCGCCGGCGTGGCGCAGGCACAGTCCGCCCCGCAGGCCGCCGCGCAACCGGCCTCGCTGGACCGCCAGGCGCGCGTCTGGGCCGCCAGCTGCGCCGCCTGCCACGGCACCGGCGGCCAAAGCAGCAGCGGCATACCGCCCATAGGCCAGCGCGACGCCGACGCCATCTACCGCGCGCTGCTGGAGTTCAAGAACGACCAGCGCCCCGCCGCCACGGTGATGCACCAGCACGCCAAGGGCTACACCGACGACGAGCTGCGGCGCATTGCCGCGGTGTTCGGCGCCGGCGCGAAGTAAGGAGCACGCCATGAGCCTGAACCGACGTCAACTGCTGCTGGCCGGTGTGGCCGGCTCCACCGCAGCGCTGGCCGGCTGCGCGGCGCCCGCCCTGGGTGGCGGCAAGCCCATCGCCCGCGTGGTGGTCATAGGCGCCGGCTTCGGCGGCGCCACCGCCGCCAAGTACATACGCCTGTGGGAGCCGCGCATAGAAGTCACGCTGGTCGAGCGCGACCCCTACTTCGTGAGCTGCCCCATCAGCAACCTGGTGATCGCCGGCTACAAGACCATCAACGAGATCACCGTGCCGCACGACGGCCTGGCCCAGCACGGCGTGAAGCTGGTGCGCGACGAGGCCACCGCGATCGACTTCGAGAAGAAGGAAGTGCGCCTGGCCAAGGGCAGCCCGCTGCCCTACGACCGCCTGGTGGTGGCGCCGGGCATCGACTTCCAGTTCGACAAGATAGAAGGCCTGGCCGAGGCCGGCCCGCAAGGGCGTGTGCTGCACGCCTGGAAGGCGGGCGCGCAGACCAGCGAGCTGCGTGCCCGCCTGCAGGCCCTGCCCGACGGCGGCGTGTTCGCCATCAGCATCCCGAAGGCGCCGTACCGCTGCCCGCCCGGGCCCTACGAGCGCGCCAGCGTGGTGGCCTCGTACTTCAAGCAGCACAAGCCGCGCAGCAAGGTGCTGGTGCTGGACGCCAACCCCGACATCGTCTCCAAGAAGGGCCTGTTCCTGAAGGCCTGGAACGAGCGCTACCCGGGCATTGTGGAGTACCGGCCCAACGCCGAGGTGGCGGGTTTCGACGTGCGCGGCAACGTGGCCAAGGGCCTGGTGGAGGACTACCAGGCCGACCTGTTCAACATCATCCCGCCGCAGCAGGCCGGGCGCATTGCGCAGCCGCTGATCACCGTCAACAACCAGTGGGTGGGTGTGGAGTTCCAGACCTGGGAGTCCACGCGGGTGCCGGGGGTGCACGTGATAGGCGACGCCATCGCCGCCGCGCCGGGCATGCCCAAGAGCGGCTTCCAGGCCAACAACCACGGCAAGGTGGTGGCCGACGCGGTGGTGGCCCGCCTCACCGGGCAGCCGGTGAACGAAAGCCCCATCATCGCCAACACCTGCTACAGCTTCGTCAGCGACAAGGACGTGGTGCATGTGGCCAGCGTGCACAAGTGGAACGCCGAGCAGAAGACGCTGCTGCCGGTGCAGGGCGCCGGCGGCCTGAGCAGCGTGGCCAGCGAACTGGAGGGCCATTATGCGCTGAGCTGGGCGCGCAACATCTGGGCCGACGCGTTGGCCTGACGGCACGGGCCATGAGCCGCCCCATCAAGGCCGGCCCGGCCGAGGACTACGAGGCGCTGGCGCGCGCCGCCCGCCCCTTCGTCGAAGAGGTGTCGCCCGACGAGGCCCAGCGGCTGCTGGCGCAGGAACGCGCGCTGTGGGTGGACGTGCGCGAGCCCCTGGAGCTGCAGGCGCTGGAGCCGCCCTCCGGCGCGCTGAACCTGCCGCTGGCCGGGCTGCCGGCTTCGGCGCTGGCTGCCGTGCCCGACCGCGCGCGACCGCTGATCGTGGCCTGCAGCTCCGGCCAGCGCAGCGCGCTGGCGGCGCTGCGGCTGGAACAGGCCGGCTACCAGCGGGTGCTCAGCCTGCGGGGCGGCTGGCGCGCCTGGTGGCTGCGCGACTGAGGCGCGCTCCTCAGCCCAGCGCTGCCGCGACCGCCGTGGCCAGCGGCGTGGTGGGCCGGCCGGTCAGCGCCGAGAGCTGGCGGCTGTCGTCGAACAGCGCGCCTTGCGAGGCGTCCACGTCCCAGCCGGCGATCAGCTGCGCAACGTCGTCCGGCAGGCCGAAACCCTTCAGTGCTGCGGCGTAGTCGGCCGGCGGCAGGTTGCGGTAGGGGATGGCCTTGCCGGTCTGCCTGGAGATCTCGGCGGCCAGGTCGGCCAGCGTGAAGGCGGTGTCGCCGGCCAGCTCGTAGGTCTTGCCTTCGTGGCCCGCGGTGCTCAGCACCTGCACCGCGGCGGCGGCGTAGTCGGCGCGTGTGGCGCCGGAGATGCGACCATCGCCCGCGCTGCCGATGAAGGCGCCACCAGCCACCGCAGCACCCACCGAGCCGGTGTAGTTTTCGGTGTACCAGCCGTTGCGCAGCACCGTATAGGCCAGGCCCGAGGCCTTAAGCAGCGCTTCAGTTTCCACATGCTCCGGCGCCAGGTTCAGCGGCGAACGGTCGGCATGCAGCAGGCTGGTGTAGACGATGTGCTTCACGCCGGCCGCCTTGGCTGCGTTGATGGCATTGCGGTGCTGGGCCACACGCTGGCCGACCTCGTTGGACGAGATCAGCAGCAGCGTCTCGACGCCCGCCAGCGCGGCGGAGAGCGTTTCGGGGCGGGTGTAGTCGGCCTCGCGGGCGGCCACGCCCAGGTCGGCGGCCTTGGCCGGGGTGCGCACCAGCGCCACCACGTCGGCCGCCGGCACGCGGGCCAGCAGTTGTTGCACAACCAGGCGGCCCAGCTGGCCGGTGGCACCGGAAACGGCGATCTTGCTCATGGTGAAAACCTGTGACGGTGGAACAGGCCTTCACTGTAGGCTTTGTACTTACGATTCGTAAGTACTGACGTCGATGTAAGTACCCAGGCTCGCCGGCCGGTTCGTGTGCAGAGGCCTCAGGAAGCCGCGTCGCGCTGGTAGCCGTGCTCCGAACCCCACAGCAGGTGGCGTTGCGACCAGTCGTGGGTTTTCTCCCACAGCGCCAGCACCTCGGGGGCTTCCTTCTCGAACACCGCGTCCATCTCGGGCTTGGAGGTGTGCACGCTGAGCTCCAGCCGGTGGCCCGAGGGGTCGAAGAAGTAGATGGACAGCAGGAAGTCGTCGTGGTTCACCGGGCCGATGACGTCCACGCCCTTGGCCTGCAGGTCGGCCTTGGCGGCCAGCAGGGTCTCGCGGTCTTTCACGCGGAAGGCGAAGTGCTGTATCCAGCCCGGCGTGGCGGCGTCGCGGCCCGAGGGCTCGCCGGCGTCGCGCGGGCACTCGAAGAAGGCGATGCAGCTGCCGTCTTCCATCTGCAGGAAGATGTGGATGTGCGGGCTGTACTGGCCGGTGGAAGGCACGTGGTCCTCGCCCATGGCGTGTATGAACTTCAGGCCCAGCACGCGGGTGTAGAAGTCCACGGTGGCGCGCGCGTCCTGGCAGCGGAAGGCGGCGTGGTGCAGGCTCTTGATCAACATGGGCGGTCCTGGTGGGGCGGCGAGGCTTCAGCCGCGCTGGCGGCGCGTGGCCTCTATCCAGGCCGCGAAGGCCTGCATCTGCGTGCGCACGAACTGCACGGTGGGGGCGTCGGTGCAGCGGCCGTCGGCGTCGAACTTGGTCTGGGCCTGGCCTATGAAGACCTCGGGCTTGACCAGCACCGAGGCGTTGACGAACAGCAGCACACGGCGCAGGTCGTACTGCACACGGGCGCCGCCCAGCGGCCCGGTGGCGGCCGAGAGTATCGCCACCGGCTTGCCGGCGAAGGGCTGGTCGTCGCCGCGCGACAGCCAGTCGATCAGGTTCTTCAACATGCCCGGCAGCGAGAAGTTGTACTCGGGCGTGGCGATCAGCACGCCGTCGGCGGCCGCCACGGCTTCGCGCACCCGCCGCACCGGCGCGGGCAGGCCGGCGGCCAGCAGGTCGGCGTCGAAGGGCGGCACGTCGCGCCAGTCCAGCAGCGCCAGCTGGTGACCGGCGGGCAGCTGCTCGCCTGCCAGTTGCAGCGCTTGGCGGTTCAGCGAGCCGGCCCGCAGGCTGCCGCACAGGCCGGCGATGCGGCGCGCGGGCGGGGCGTCGCCGGCAGGCGCGCTGGTGCCGGGCATGGCGCTCAGCCCTGCATCTCTATGCCGGCGCGTGTGATCACCGAGCGCCAGCGTGCGATGTCGTTCTGGATCATGTCGCGCATGGCCTCGGGGGTGCCGTGCGCGCCCACGCTGCCCAGGCCGGCCAGCGAGGCCTGCACCTCGGGCTTGGCCAGGGCACGGGCCAGCTCCTCGTTCAGGCGCTGCACCACCTGCGGCGGCGTGCCGGCCGGTGCGGCCAGGCCCAGCCACGAGCGCACCTCGAAACCGGCCAGCGTCTGCGCCACCGGCGGCACGCCGGGCAGCGTGGGCCAGGGCTGCGCGCTGGTGACGCCCAGCGCACGCAGCCGGCCCGACTGCACATGCGGCAGCGCCACGGTGGGCGTGTCCACCAGCAGGTCCACGTCGCCGCCGATCACGGCCTGTATGGGTGCGCCGCCGCCGCGGTAGGGGATGTGCGTGAGCTGCACGCCGGCGGTGCTGGCCAGCAGCTCGCCCACCAGGTGCTGCGTGGAGCCCACGCCCACCGAGCTGAAGTTGAGCTTGCCCGGGTCGGCCTTGGCCTGCGCGATCAGGTCGGCCAGGGTCTTGGCCGGGTGTTCGGCACGCACCGCCACCACAAACGGGAAGGTGGTGACGGTGGAGACGAAGGCGAAGTCCTTCACCGGGTCGTAGGGCAGCGTGCGGCGCATGGCGGCCGACACGGTGTGTGCGCCGGTCAGCATCACCAGCGTGTAGCCGTCGGCCGGGGACTTGGCCACCGCGCCGCTGGCCAGCATGCCGCCGGCGCCGCTCTTGATGTCCACGATCACGGTCTGGCGCAGGCCTTCCTGCAGCTGCTGCGCCACCAGGCGGGCCACCACGTCGGCGTTGCCGCCGGCGCCGAAGCCGTGCACCAGCGTGATCTGCCGTGCGGGCCAGTCGCTTTGCGCCAGCGCCCAGGGGCTGGCGACACAGGCCGCGCCGGCGGCGGCTGCGGCGATGAAGTGGCGGCGGGGAAGCGGGGTGTGCATGTTTGTCTCCTTGGGGGTGTTGTGGGATGTCAGGGTGCGGGCAGCGGTGTGCCCGGCCCGCCTGGTGCAGGGTTCACAGCGTGTGCCCGCCGTCTATCACCAGCCGGGTGCCGGTGGCGGTTTTCAGGTGGGTGGCGCACGCCAGCACGGCTTCGGCCACGTCCTGCGGCGTCACGATGCGGCCCAGCGGCGTGCTGGCGGCCTTCTTCTGCAGTTCTTCGCGGCTGCGCCCTTCGACGAAGTCGGTGTCCACGGCCGCCGGCGAAACACACAGAAAGCGCACCGCCGGCCCGAAGGCCCGCGCCAGCGACACGGTCATGGTGTCCAGCGCGGCCTTGGCGGCGCAGTAGGCGATGTTGCTGCCCAGGCCGGTCATGGCCGACACCGAAGAGATGTTGACCACCAGGCCCGCGCCCGAGGCGCGCAGCAGCGGCAGCAGCGCACGGGTGATGGCATAGGGCCCGCCCACGTTGGCCTGCAGCAGCTCGTTGAACAGCGCCGGCGTCAGCGTGTCCAGGTCGGCGTGGGCGATGCGCCGGGTGTAGCCGGCGGAGTTGACCAGCATGTCCAGGCGCCCGGCCTGTTCGGCCACGGCCGCTGCCAGGCTCTGGTGCGTGGCCTCGTCGAGCAGGCTGACCGGCAAGGCCAGGTGCCCGCTGCCCGGCAGGCTGCCCACCAGCTCCAGCGCCCGCGCCCGGCCCTGCTGGTAGCTCACCAGCACGCGCGCGCCCTCGGCCGCCAGCACCCGCGCCGTGGCGGCGCCTATGCCGCTGCTGCCACCGGTGACCAAGGCCACCTTGCCGGCCAGACGAAGACTGTTCATTAGTTGGAAACCCTGAAGCACAATCCGGCCTTGCACAGGCCAGGCGATGCGCCGATTGTTCGGCTTCGACGCCAGGCACCGGGCACGTTGTCCGATAAACGAACATGACTTCATCTTCCGACGCCGGTTCGCTGAAGCGTGGTGTGCGCCTGCTGCGCCTGCTGGCCACCGCCGGCGCCCGTGGCAGTTCCTTGAGCGACCTGAGCACGGCCAGCGAGTTGCCGCACCCTTCGGTGCACCGCGTGCTCAAGCAGTTGCTGGGCGAGCGGCTGGTGGAGCACAACCCCGATACGCGCCGCTACCGCCTGGGGCCGCTGGCCTTCGAGCTGGGCCTGGCCGGGGCCACGCTGTTCGACATACGCGACCTGTGCGAACCGGCCATGCGCCGCCTGGCCGAGGCCACGGCCGACACGGTGTACCTGGTGGGCCGCAGCGGCTTCGACGCCGTGTGCATGCATCGCCACGAAGGCAGCTTCCCCATACGCACGCTGGTGCTGGAGGTGGGCAGCCGCCGGCCGCTGGGCGTGGGCGCCGGCGGGCTGGCCATCCTGGCGGCCGTGGGCGCTGAAGAGTGCGACGAGATCATTGGGCGCGTCGCGCCGCAGCTGCCGGCCTTCGGCGGCCTGGATGCTGCCAGCCTGCGCCGCGCCTGCGAGCGCACACGCGACACCGGCTACAGCACCATCGCCGGCACCGTGAACCTGGGCGTCACCGCCATAGGCATGGCCTTTCGCAACGGCATGGGCCACCCGGTGGGCGCCTTGAGCGTGGCGGCGATGTCGCAGCGCATGAGCGCGCGCCGGCTGCGCAGCATTGCCGAGCTGCTGCACGAAGGGCGCAGCGACGTGGAGCTGCGCCTGCGTGCGCACCGGCGCGGCAACTGGCATGCCGGCGGCGTGGGGCGTGGTTGAGCCGCGGCGCGTGCGGCGCTAAGATGCGCACTTACTTTTTGTAAGCTTCAAGCGCAACGCCGCGGCACCGTGTGCCCGCCCGGGGCAGCGCCGCAGGAGAAACCGCCGTGGAAGATGCCATTGCCCGTGACAAGCTGTCGCGCCGCGTGAAGCGCGGTGACCTGCTGGCCCAGGCCTGCCCCTCGCGCGAGGTGCTCAAGCACGTCACCAGCCGTTGGGGCGTGCTGGTGTTGATGGTGCTGGAAGGCGGCCCGCACCGCTTTGCCGAGTTGCGGCGGGCGGTGGGCGGGGTCAGCGAACGCATGCTGGCGCAGACGCTGCAGTGGCTGGAGGGCGACGGCCTGGTCAACCGCGTGGCCTACGAGGTGGTGCCGCCGCACGTGGAGTACTCGCTGACGCGGCTGGGCATAGACGCCGCGCGGCGTGTGCGCGGCCTGGCCGACTGGATAGAGCTGAACCTGCCCAAGGTGATGGCCTACCAGGCCCGGCAGGCGGCGGCGCCCGCGGGCCGGGTGCCGCGCCGGGGCGTGCAGGTGCACAAGCTCGTTTGACGCGGCGACTGCGCCCGCGGCCCGGGCGCGTGCCGCCCAAGGCCGGCCGGCCCGTGCCCCGTCACAACGTCACAACGTCACAAGGCCATGGGCATGGCCTCGCCGGGCCAGTGGGCTGCAGCGGCATGCCGCGTGGCGTGCCAGCGCTGCTGCTGGCGTTCCAGCAGCCGTTGCAGGTAGGGCCAGGGGCCGAAACCGGCCGCGGCGTTCACGTGGCCCTGGTCGCCCAGGTCGGTCAGCCGCAAGCCCCAGGTGTGGGCCCAGGGCAGGGCCAGGTGGGTGGGGAGCCAGGGGTCGTTGCTGCTGGCCAGCACGGTGGCTTCGCGCAGCGGCGTGCGCTGCGACAGGCGTGCCGGCACGCCAAAGCGGCCGGGGTCGGCCGGCGCGACCAGCAGCGCCGCCACGATGCCACCCGGCTGCCCGGCCGGCGGGCGGCGGGCCAGGTGTTCCAGCAAGGCCAGGCAGCCGAAGCTGTGCGCCACGGCAATCCACGGCCCGGCCGCTTCCTGCGCCAGCGTGTCGCCGATGCGGTCGGCCCAGGCATCCAGGTCGCCGCGCGACCAGTCCTGCTGTTGCACCCGGCGGCTGCCGCGCGTGCGCCGCTCAAGCCAGCTCTGCCAGTGGTCGTGCCCGCTGTCGTGCAGGCCGGGTATCACCAGCAGGCGGGGGGCGGCACCGGGGCAGGCGCAGGGCTTCATGGGGCCGTTGTCGTGGTCGCGGAAAGAAGCTGCGGGGCAAACCAAAAAGAAGGGTCCACGGCGACCCACTTCCCACCAACCCGGCGTGACCCGGACACCGTGGACCCGAACGCTGCCGCGACCGGCCAGGCCAACCGCCTTCCAGCCGCGCTTGCGAGGAGACACCCGACGGCCCTTGCTGGCGCTGCCGAGTGCGGCCACGATAGGCCGCCGGCCAGCGCCTGCCAACGAAGGCTTGTGCAGCAGCAGATGCGTCGGCCGTGCATGTGCTTGTTCGGTTTCCGACTTTGTGCCGGGCGGCGGCCAGGCGTAGGCTGGCGGGCCTGCCCGCAGCAGCGCGGGCAGGCACCCACAGGAGAATCTCCTCATGCCGACCTTGCGCCTGGGCGACACCGCGCCCGACTTTGAACAAGCCTCCAGCCTGGGCCCGATACGCTTTCACGAGTGGCTGGGCGACAGCTGGGGCGTGCTGTACTCGCACCCGGCCGACTTCACGCCGGTGTGCACCACTGAGCTGGGCCGCACGGCACGGCTGAAGGGCGAGTTCGCCAGGCGCAACGTGAAGGTCATCGCGCTGTCGGTGGACCCTGTGGCTTCGCACCTGAAGTGGATAGACGACATCAACCGCACGCAGTCCACCACGGTGGAGTTCCCCATCATCGCCGACGCCGACCGCAAGGTGGCCGAGCTCTACGACCTCATACACCCGAATGCCAGCGCCACGGCCACCGTGCGCTCGGTGTTCTTCATCGACCCGGCCAAGAAGATACGCGCGTCCATCACCTACCCGGCCAGCACCGGGCGCAACTTCGACGAGATCCTGCGCGTGATCGACTCGCTGCAGCTCACCGAGTACCACAGCGTGGCCACGCCGGCCGACTGGCAGAACGGCGGCGACGTGGTCATCCTGCCTTCGCTGCTAGACCCCGAGCTGCTCAAGCAGAAGTTTCCCAAGGGCTATGAGGCGGTGACCCCCTACCTGCGCGTCACGCCGCAGCCCAACCGCTGAACCTGCCTTTTCAGCCCGGCAGCGCGCCGGCTTGCAGCCACTGCGCCAGGATGCGGTGCATGCAGGGGCTGGCGACTTCTTGCACAAAACGCTGGAAGTCGATGTGCGCGCTGTCGTCGGCGCGGTCGGAGATGCTGCGCAGCGCGGCAAACGGCAGGCCGTAGTCGTGGCACACCTGGGCCACGGCGGCGCTCTCCATGTCCACGGCCAGCGCTTCCGGCAGCGCCGCCTGCAGGGCCCGCGACTCCGCGGCGCTGCTGACAAAGCGGTCGCCCGACACCAGCAGGCCCTGGTGCACTTTTGAGGCCCCCAGGGCGCGCCGGGCTGCCTGCGTCAGCGCTGCGGCCAGCGCCTGGTCGGCTTCAAAGCGGCTGCGGCCGTACAGCGGCACCTCGTGGCGCGGAAACAGCGGCGAGGCGTCCATGTCGTGCTGCAGCAGGGCATGGGAGACCACCACGTCACCCACGCGCACCGCGGGCGCCAGCCCGCCGGCGACCCCGGTGAACACCATGCGCTGCGGCGCGAAGCGCTCGGCCAGCAGCGTGGCGGTGGTGGCCGCCGCCACCTTGCCTATGCGCGACAGCGTCACCACCACCGGCTCGCCCCACAGGCGGCCGGTGTAGACCTCGCGGCCGGCGGCGCGGTGCAGCACCGGGGCTTGCAGCAGTTCGATCAGGCCCTGCTGCTCTTCGGCCAGGGCGCTCAACAAGGCGGTGGTCATGCGGCGCCGATTCTCGCCTGCTTGCCGGCCGGCCTGCAGCCCGCGCGCCATCATGCGCAGGCGGCATCAGCAACTGCAAATCGCTTCGTTGGCTCGGTGCCTGCGCTGCCGAGAATGGACCGAACGCTGTTGCTTCGTTGCCCATGTGTGAACTGCTCGCCCTCAATGCCAACACGCCCACCGCGGCCACCTTCTCGTTTTCGGGCCTGGCCGCGCGCGGGGGCCTGACCGGCGACCATGTGGACGGCTGGGGCATGGCCTTTCACGACGGGCAGGGTTGCCGCGTGTTCGTGGACGACCAGCCGGCCAGCCGTTCGCCGCTGGCGGGCTTTCTGCAGCAGCACCCGCTGAAGGCGCCCACCATCCTGGCCCATGTGCGCAAGGCCACCCAGGGCGGCGTGGCGCTGGCCAACTGCCATCCGTTTCACCGTGTGTGGGCCGGCCGGCACTGGGTGTTTGTGCACAACGGCGATCTGAAGGGCTTTCATCCGCGGCTGGAAGACCCCTTCCTGCCGCTGGGGCAGACTGACAGCGAGCGGGCCCTGTGCTGGCTGTTGCAGCGTCTGCGCACCGAGTTCGGCACCGATGGCCTGCCGCCGTGGCCGCAGCTGGCGCTGCACATGAGGCCCTGGCTGCTGCAGCTGTCGCAGCACGGCGTGTTCAACATGCTGCTCAGCGACGGCCGCGGCCTGCTGGCCCACGCCAGCCACCGCCTGTGCTGGCTGCAGCGCAAACACCCCTTCGGCTCGGCCAGGCTGGTGGACCGGGCGCTGGAAATCGACCTGCGCCGTGCCAACCTGCCCGGCGACCGCATGGTGGTGGTGGCCTCGGTGCCGCTGACCATCAACGAGCCCTGGTCGCACTTCGCCGCCGACGAAACGAGGTTGTTCACGGCCGGGCAGGCGGTGTGGTCTTCGGCGCGGGAGGCTGCCAAGCCGGCGCAGCCGGCCCACCGCATCGCGGTGCGCGGCCTGTGGCCGGCGGCGGTCTGAAGGCACCTGCGGTAACCAGCGCGCCGCTGATGTCTTCGCGGCAGCAGCAGATGCGGTTTGATTCGTTGGCCCGTGCGGCTGCGCTGCCTACAGTGCCTGCATGAGCACCGTCACAGCCGTCGAATCGCGTCGCGAACTGGACGCCGGCTTTCACATCCGGCCTTTCGATGCGCCACTGGGCGCGGAAGTGCTGGGCCTGGACCTCGGCGCCGTCCTGTCCGACCAGGACTTCCGCCGCCTGCACCAGGCCCATCTCGATCACCATGTGCTGGTGTTCCGCGACCAGCACATCACGCCGGCGCAGCAGGTGGCCTTCACACGCCGCTGGGGCACGCTGCAACGCCATGTGCTGCACCAGTTTGCGTTGTACGGCCACCCCGAGGTGTTGATCGTCTCCAACATCGTGGAAGGTGGCGAACCCATAGGCCTGGGCGACGCCGGCGTGTTCTGGCACTCCGACCTGTCGTACAAGCTGCGGCCCAGCCTGGGTTCTCTGCTGCATGCGCAAGAGCTGCCGCGTGACGGCGGCGACACGCTGTTTGCCAACCAGCACCTGGCCTGGGGCACGCTGCCCGCCGCGCTGCGGCAGGCGGTGGTGGGGCGCCGTGCCGGCCACAGCTACCTGAAGCAGTACGACGAGCTGCGGCGACGCAACCCCTGGCGGCCGCCCTTGTCGCCGCAGCAGATAGGCGAGGTACCACCGGTGCTGCACCCGGTGGTGCGCCGGCACCCCGAGAGCCGCCGCGAGGCCTTGTTCGTCAGCGAACACTTCACCACGCACATCGAAGGCCTGCCCGAGGACGAAAGCCAGGCGCTGCTGCACGAGATCTACAGCCACCAGACGCAGCAGCGTTTCGTGTACCGCCACCGCTGGCAGCCGCACGACCTGGTGTTCTGGGACAACCGCAGCCTGCTGCACCTGGCCGCCGGCTGCCCCGACGACCAGCGCCGCAGGCTCTACCGCACCACCATAGAAGGCGACATCCCCGCATGAAACTGTTCACCCGCTCCTGGATCGTGTTGCTGGCGGCTGCGCTGCTGCTGTCCACGGCCTTGCCGGCCGCCGCCGAAGGGCGCATTCGCATCGCGCAGCAGTTCGGCATCGTCTACCTGCTGCTCAACGTGGCGCAGGCGCAAGAACTGATTCAAAAGCACGGCCGCGCCGAAGGCGTGGACATCCAGGTGGAGTTTGTGCGCCTGTCGGGCGGCGGCGCGGTCAACGACGCGCTGCTGTCAGGGCAGATCGACATTGCCGGCGCCGGCGTGGGCCCGCTGTTCACCATCTGGGACCGCACGCACGGCCGGCAGAACGTGCGCGGCGTGGCCTCGTTGGGCAACTTCCCCTACTACCTGGTGAGCAACAACCCGGCGGTGAAGACCATCGCCGACTTCACCGACAAGGACCGCATCGCGCTGCCGGCCGTGGGCGTGAGCGTGCAGTCGCGGGTGCTGCAGCTGGCAAGTGCGCAGCTGTGGGGCGAGGCCCAGTACAACCGGCTGGACAAGCTGCAGGTGGCGCTGCCGCACCCCGAGGCCACGGCGGCCATCATCAAGGGCGGCACCGAGATCACGGCGCACTTCGGCAACCCACCCTTCCAGAACCAGAGCCTGGCGGCCAACCCCAACGCACGCATCGTTCTCAAAAGCTACGACGTGCTGGGCGGCCCGGCCTCGGCCACGGTGTTGTACGCCACCGAGAAGTTCCGCAGCGACAACCCCAAGACCTACCGCGCCTTCACGCAGGCACTGGCCGAGGCCGCTGCCTTCATCACCGCCAACCCCGAGGCCGCGGCCGACATCTTCCAGAAGACCGGCCAGAGCAACATAGACCGTGCACTGCTGCTGTCCATCATCCGGGACCCAGCGGTGCAGTTCAAGCTGACGCCGCAGAACACCCTGGGCCTGGGCCAGTTCCTGCACCGCGTGGGCGCCATCAAGAACGCGCCGGGTTCGGTGCGGGACTACTTCTTTGACGACCCGCACCTGGCGGGAGGCTCTTGAGTGGGCGCCACACTCAGCGAGCGCCGGCGCTGGGCGTCGCTGGGGGAGGCGCTGGCCGGTGACGACACCGCGCCCGGCGCCGCCGAGGCAGCGCAGCCCGTAACCCCTGCTGCAGCCGAAGCCGCAGCCGCAGCGGGCGAGGGCGTGCGTCTGCGTTTCGACCGTGTCAGTGTGGAGTACGCCACTGCCCAACGTGCCGGTGCCACCGGGGTGCGTGCCGTGGAGCAGGTCAGCCTGCAGGTGCACGCCGCCGAACGCTACGTGCTGCTGGGGCCTTCGGGCTGCGGCAAGAGCACGCTGCTGAAGGTGGCGGCCGGCCTGCTGCCGGCGGCCGCGGGCCGCATAGAACTGGACGGCCAGGCGGTGCGGGGCCCCGGCCCCGACCGCATGGTGGTGTTCCAGGAGTTCGACCAGTTGCCGCCGTGGAAGACGGTGCTGGCCAATGTGGTGTTTCCGCTGCGTGTGGCGCGCAAGCTGCCGCAGCGCGAGGCACGCGAACAGGCCATGCACACGCTGCACAAGGTGGGCCTGGCCGAGTTTGCCGACGCCTACCCGCACCAGCTTTCCGGCGGCATGAAGCAGCGCGTGGCCATCGCCCGCGCGCTGGCCATGCAGCCGCGGGTGCTGCTGATGGACGAGCCCTTCGCCGCGCTGGACGCGCTGACGCGACGGCGCATGCAGCAGGAGCTGCTGGCGCTGTGGGAAGACATACGTTTCACGCTGCTGTTTGTCACCCATTCCATAGAAGAAGCCTTGCTGGTGGGCACCCGCATAGGCGTGCTGACGCCGCGGCCCGGCCGCTTGCGCGCGGAGGTCAACGCCCACGAGTTCGGCTTTCACAGCGAAGGCGGAGCCGCCTTCCAGGCGGCGCACCGGCGGGTCCATCACTGGCTGTTTCCGGCCCCCGGCGACCAGTTCGCGGGGTCACCGGGATGAGCGCAATACACCCGCTGCCCGGCCAGCCTGTGCCGCCGGTGCGCCCAGAGGTCGAGTACACGCTGGCGCCGGTGGTGACCGGCCCGTTGACAGCGCACTCCGGTGCTGCAGGCCTTGGGGATCTGCACAGCCTGTGGCGCCACGGCGCCCTGCGCAAGAGCGTGCTGCTGTTGGCGCTGTTGCTGCTGTGGGAAGGGCTGGCGCGCTGGCAGGACAACGACCTGCTGTTGCCTACGGTGCTGCAGACGGCGCAGGCCCTGTTCTACGGGCTGGCCGACGGCGAATTGCTGCGCCGCGCCCAAGCTTCGCTGGGGGTGTTGCTCAAGGGCTATGGGCTGGGCGTGCTAGCGGCCTTTGTGCTGACCTCGCTGGCGGTGTCCACCCAGCTGGGGCGCGACCTGCTGACGCTGCTGACCTCCATGTTCAACCCGCTGCCGGCCATTGCGCTGCTGCCGCTGGCGCTGCTGTGGTTCGGCCTGGGGCAGGGCAGCCTGGTCTTCGTGCTGCTGCACTCGGTGTTGTGGCCCTTGTCGCTGGCCACCTTCGCTGGCTTTCAGGGGGTGCCCGAGACGCTGCGCATGGCCGGCCGCAACTACGGCCTGGCCGGGCTGCGCTATGTGCTGCACATCCTGGTGCCTTCGGCGCTGCCGGCCATCCTGTCGGGCCTGAAGATCGCCTGGGCCTTTGCCTGGCGCACGCTGATCGCCGCCGAGTTGGTGTTCGGCGTGTCCTCGGGCCAGGGCGGGCTGGGCTGGTACATCTTCCAGAACCGCAACGAGCTGTACACCGACCGCGTGTTCGCCGGCCTGGTCATGGTCATCTTCATAGGCCTGGCGGTGGAGACCCTGGTGTTCCAGAACCTGGAGCGTGTCACGGTGCGGCGCTGGGGCACGCAGCGCTGAAGCTTTTGTGCCGCCCAAGAAAAAGCGCCCGCATGACGCGGGCGCTTTTGTTGAGCGAGAACGCTCAGGCCTTGCGGCGGCGCAGACCAGCCACGGCCACCAGACCCAGACCCACCAGGGCGAGGGTGCCGGGCGTGGGCACGTTGATCGGCGGGTCGACTTCGTTGCCGACGAACTGGATCAGGTTCTTGGTCAGGTTTTGCGAGTTCGGCAGGTCGTACTCGTTCATCATGAAGTTGACGTCCAGGATGGTCGTCAGGGCACCGGCGGTCGCGTTCGCCAGGTCGCCCACGCTGAAGGCAATGCCGGCACCCATGCTGCCATCGGCGCGCGAGGTGATCCAGTCGCCCGTGCCCGTGCTGGTGAAGCAGCCGGAAGCCGCGAAGTTCACCGAGCTCACCGCGTTCGGGTTGTTGAACGGCGCATGCACGGTTTGAACGCCGTCATAGCAGCCGTTGAAGCCTATGGAGCCGCCGCCCAGTTCCGCAATCAGCGTCAGGATGCTGTTGTTGCGGCCCATGAAGTTGGCGTTCTCCCCCATCAGGAAGACGCCGCCGCCGCCGTTCAGGAAATCGGCATACCAGCCCCGTTGGGTGGCCGTGAGCGCGGCGTTGTCGTTGAAGCCCACGTCCCAGACTTGGCTGTAGCCGGAGATCGGGCCGCTCAGGGAGCTGACCACGGTGACGGTGTTGCCGGCCGCGATGTGCAGGGCGGTGAGGTTGTTGGTCACCGCGGCGGTCGTATCAGCCTCGCTGGTTGCGGCCGCGTTGTTCACGATGAGGATGGCGCCGCTGTGGGCCCACATGGGCAGGGCCAGCGCCGCGCTAACGGCTGCAAGCCGGAGAACTGAAAACATCTGCTGCTCCTTGAGGTTGGCAATGAACACTCAAAGCACAAGCCGTGCCGAAGTATTTTTTCCTTTATTTTCAGGTACTTGTGAGAAACCCAAGTTGGGCGTGTAAATTCTTTCGACACTTGTGGGGCATGGCAGGGGTGCCACCGCCACGCGCTCAACTCACACGCTGCGTGCCGGCAGCACGGTGCCCCGGCACTCGCCAAAGCCTATGCGCACCGCGCCCGGCTTGGCTTCGCACCAGCCGCGCAATACCACCGTGTCACCGTCTTCCAGGAACGTGCGGCTCACCCCGCCCGGCAGCGTCAGCGGCTGCTTGCCGCCGTGTGTCAGCTCGATCAACGAGCCTTCCTCGCCCGCCGTGGGGCCCGACAGCGTGCCGGTGCCCAGCAGGTCGCCGGGCTGCAGGTTGCAGCCGCCCAGGGTGTGGTGGGCCACCAGTTGCGCCAGCGTCCAGTAGGCATGGCGGTAGCTGGTGCTGGACAGCGTGTTGCTGCTGCCGCCGGCGTGCAGGTCCACAGCCAGGCGGATGTCCAAGGCGCCTTGCGCGCGGTTGGCGGCCGAGTCCAGATACGGCAGCGGCTGCGGGTCGCCCTCGGGCCGCGTGAACGGCACCCGGTAGGGCGCCAACGCCTCCAGCGTCACCACCCAGGGCGACACCGTGGAAGCGAAGTTCTTGGCCAGGAAGGGGCCCAGCGGCTGGTACTCCCAGGGCTGCACGTCGCGCGCCGACCAGTCGTTGAACAGCACGATGCCGAACACATGCGCCTCGGCTTCGGTGATGGGCACCGGCTCGCCTATGGGGTTGCCCGGGCCTATCAACACGCCCAGCTCCAGCTCGATGTCCACACGCTGGCTGGCGCGCACCACCGGTGCGGTGGCGCCCGGCGGCATGGTCTGCCCCACCGGACGGCGAAAGCTGTGCGGCGAAACGGCGATGCTGGAAGAGCGCCCGTGGTAGCCGATGGGTACCCACTTGTAGTTGGGCAGCAGCGGATTGTCGGGTCGAAACAGCTTGCCCACGTTGGTGGCGTGGTGCACCGAGGTATAGAAGTCGGTGTAGTCGCCTATGCGCGCCGGCAGTGCGTACTCGGCCCGGGCTTGCGGCAGCAGCAGCGCACGCAGTGTGGCCTGCGTGGCCACCGGCGCGTCGCTGCGCAACGCGCGCGACAAGGCCAGGCGCAACGCCGACCAGGCCGCCTGGCCCAGTGCCATCAGCGGGTTGAGCGTGTCGCCGGCGGCGGCCTGTGCCGCCGCCAGTGCGGGGCCTTGCAGCAGGCCGCTGGTGGCCAGCGCACGCAAGTCCACGATCTGGTCGCCGATGGCCACGCCGCCGCGCCAGGGTTCGCCGGCAGCGCCTGCGGGCCTGAAGACGGCAAACGGCAGGTTCTGCAGCGGGAAGTCGCTGCCCTGGGCGCTGGCCACCCAGCTGGTCAGCGCCGGGTCGTGGGTTTCGTTGAGAAGGGTGCTTGTCATGCGATGGTGTGCTTGATGTGTCTTCAGCGCGCCGGCGCCTTGAAGTGCTTTTTCAGGCCCTGCCAGCAGCGCCAGTACTCGCCTTGCAGCTGCGCGGTTTCTAGCGCAAAGCGGGTGGGCTGGATGATGGCCGGGGTCTCGAACATGAAGGCCATGGTGTTTTCTATGACGTGCGGCTGCTTGGTGTCGGCCGCGCTGGCCTTCTCGAAGGTGTCGGCGTCGGGGCCGTGGCCGGTCATGCAGTTGTGCAGGCTGGCGCCGCCGGGCACGAAGCCCTCGGCCTTGGCGTCGTAGGCGCCGTGTATCAGGCCCATGAACTCGCTGGCGAAGTTGCGGTGGAACCAGGGCGGCCGGAAGGTGTCGCGCATGGCCAGTATGCGCGGCGGGAAGATCACGAAGTCGATGGTGTCCACGCCCGGCGTGTCGCTGGGCGCCTGCAGCACCAGGAAGATGGACGGGTCGGGGTGGTCGTAGCTGATGGAGCCAATCGCGTTGAAGCGCCGCAGGTCGTACTTGTAGGGCGCACAGTTGCCGTGCCAGCCCACCACGTCCAGCGGCGAATGGCCGATGTTGGCGCGCCAGAAGCGCCCGCCAAACTTGGCCAGCAGCTCGAAGCTTCCTTCGCGGTCTTCAAAGGCGGCCACCGGGGTCTGGAAATCGCGCGGGTTGGCCAGGCCGTTGCTGCCTATGACGCCCAGGTCGGGCAGCCTGAACAGCGCGCCGGTGTTTTCGCAGACGTAGCCGCGGGCCGCGCCGTCCGGCAGCTTCACCTGGAAGCGCACGCCGCGCGGGATGACGGCGATCTCCTGCGGCTCCAGCTCCACCACGCCCATCTCGGTGGCGATGTGCAGCCGGCCCTGCTGCGGCACGATCAGCAGCTCCCCGTCGGCGTTGTAGAAGAAGCGCGTGTCCATCGAGCGGTTGGCCGCGTAGACATGGATGCCGCAACCGGCGTTGCCGGCCATGCTGACCAGGCCGTCCACGAAGTCGGTCGGGGACTCCGGCAGCGGCAGCGGGTCCCAGCGCAGCTGGTTGGGCGGCGTGGGCACCGCGTCAAAGCCACCGGTGTGGTGGCTCAGCCAGCGCGGCTGTTCGTAGGGCGTGAAGGGCTCATGCACCGCGGCCGGCCTGATGCGGTACAGCCACGAGCGCCGGTTGGCGTGGCGCGGCGCGGTGAAGGCGGTGCCGGAAAGCTGCTCGGCATACAGGCCCAGTGGCGCACGCTGCGGCGAGTTGCGGCCCACCGGCAGCGCGCCGGGCAGCGCCTCGGTGGCGAACTCGTTGGCAAAGCCGGTGAGGTAGCAGGGGTCGGCCGGGGTGCTCATGAGGGCTCCTTCAAGTCTTCGCTCGGGTCGTGCATGCGCCGCGCATGATGCCGCGCTGGGCGGCGCCCGGGGTCCACAGCTTGGTCACGGGCAGATGGTTGCGCAGGCAACTATTGTCGGCGATCATGCGGCTTTCGGCCACCGTTTGGCAATCCATCGCTGGGCACGCCCGCCGCCTGCACCCCGCCCGACGCTCCCGCCATGCCTGTTCAACCACCGGTCACTGGAGCACTGCGCAAGCCCGGCGCCCTGGCCGGCACCGTCACGCACCGCCTGCACACGCTCGCCAAGCTGACCGACCGTGTCAGCCAGGCGGCCTACCTGGCCGAGGTGGGCCTGCCGCTGGGCGAAGGGCGCTGCCTCAGCGCCATAGGCTCGTTCCGGCCCTTGTCGGTGAACGACCTGGCGGCGCGGGCCAACCTGAACAAGGGCCAGGCCAGCCGGGCGGCGCAGTCGCTGGTGGAGCAAGGCCTGGTGCGCAAGCAGGCCAGCGCCACCGACGGGCGCGGTGTGCAGTTGACGTTGACGGCCCCGGGCGAGCGCGCCTGGCGGCGCATCGTGGACATGGTGGAACGGCGCAACGCCGAGGTGGTGGCCTGCCTGAACCCGGCCGAGCGCGCGCAACTGGACCGCCTGCTGGACCGCCTGGTGGCCCATGCGCGGCAGGCCGCAGCGGCGGCCCCGGCGGGTGGCGATGGCCAGGCGGGCGGCGGATAAACTTCCCTGACCACGGCCTGGAACTCCGGCGCAACGCCCCCATCTGACCCGGATGGCTTCTGAATCCCCCCACCGCCCCTCCCGCCGCGCCGGCGCCCAACCGGGCTTGTTCGGCCTGTTGACGGGCCTGGCCGGCGGTGTGCTGCGCCTGGCCGCGCTGCTGCTGGCGGGCCTGCTGGCGCTGGGCGCCATGCTGGTCGGCGCCTTCGTCACGCTGGTGCTGCTGGGCTGGGCCTTGCTGCGCGGTCGCCGGCTGGCGCGCGGCGGTTGGACGGTCTACCGCGGGCGCCCGGTGCCGCCGCAACAGTCACCCGCTTCGGCCGGCCGGCCCGAGGTCATAGACATCGAGGTGCGTGAAGTGCCCGATGCGCCGAACCGGCGCGACCCGCGCTGAGCGGGCCCTGAAGCCGCGCTGACGCCGGCCTGAGCGCCGCAGGCGCCGGTCGCCGGCGACCGTGATCTCCCACTGCCTGCACGGCACGCCGCTTGGCGGCATGCTTGTGGCCCGTGGACACCCTCACCCATGCCTTGTCGGGCGCGCTGCTGGCGCGCGTGATCGCCGCGCGCCCCGCGGCCAACACCACCGGCTGGCCGCCGGGCCTGCCGCGCCGCGGCCGGCTGAGCGCTCCCTGGGACGGGCAGCCCGGCGCACCGGCCCTGTGGCAGACCGTGCTGGTGGGTTTTGTCGCCGCCATGTTCCCGGACATAGACGCTGTGGTGCAGCCCTTCGGCGACCTGGCCTACCTGCGCCACCACCGCGGCGTCACCCACTCGCTGCTGCTGTTGCCGCTGTGGGCGGCCCTGCTGGCCTGGATCGTCTCGAAGTGGTTTGCCGCCACACGGCGGCAGCCCGGCGGCTGGCGCAGCTTCTGGCTGGTGTGCGCCGGCGGCATAGGGCTGCACATCGTGGGCGACTGGATCACCGTCTTCGGCACCATGCTGCTGGCGCCGCTGTCCGACCTGCGCTTCGGCCTGGGCGCGGTGTTCATCATCGACCTGGTGCTCAGCGGCCTGGTGATCCTGGGTCTGCTGCTGGCCGCGCTGTGGCCGCGGCGGCGCTGGCCGGCGGTGGCCGGCCTGCTGGCAGTGGCGGCCTGGGTAGGTGTGTGCTGGGTGGGGCAGCAGGAGGCGCTGGCTTTTGCCGCGGCCCAGGCGCCGGTGCAGGCACCCGCGCACGCCACGGCCCGGCCGGCCGATCGGCCCCAGGTGCTGGCTATTCCACGCCCGGCCTCGCCGTTCAACTGGACGGTGGCGGTTGCCGACGGCGACCGCTGGCAGTTGGCCCACATCAACACGCGGCGCCAGCAGCCGCTGGTGGTGAGCGAGGGCGACCACTTCGTGCGCCGCTTCTCCGCGCCCTACCTGCCGCTGGACCAGGCGCGCTGGCAGACGCTGCCGCGTGTAGCCGCACCGGACTCGCCGCCTTGGGTACAACAAGCTTGGCAGCGGCCGGAGCTGGCCGTGGTGCGCTGGTTCACCGAGGTGCCTTCGCTGCTGCTGGCCGACGACGGCACGGCCCGCGGCGGTGAGCGCTGCGCCTTCTGGCGCGACTTGCGCTTCGAGCTGCCGGGCCGCGAAGAGAGCCCGTTCCGCTACGGGCTGTGCCTGGGCGCCGGCGACAGCGCCGGTGTGTGGAAGCTGGTGGACGGCCGGCGGCTGCCCTTGTAGCCATGGCGTCGCGCCGCTCGGTGGTGTTGACGCTGGGCACGGCGCAAACGCTGGCCTGGGCTTCGTCGTACTACCTGCCGGCCATGCTGGCCGCGCCCATGGCGCGCGACCTCGGGCTGGCCGTGCCCACGGTGTTTGCGCTGTTTTCCATGGCGCTGGTGGTGTCGGCGCTGGTGGGGCCGCTGGCCGGGCGCTGGATAGACCGTCACGGCGGCCGGCCGGTGCTGCTGGCCACCAGTGTGCTGTTTGCCGCCGGCCTGGCGGGCCTGGGGCTGGCGCAGGGCTTCTGGTCGCTGGCGCTGGCCTGGCTGCTGCTGGGCCTGGCCATGGGCGCCGGCCTGTACGAGGCCGCCTTTGCTGCGCTGGTGCGGCTGTACGGCAGCGGCTCGCGCGGCGCCATCACCGGCATCACGCTGCTGGCCGGGTTTGCCAGCACGGTGGGCTGGCCGGCATCGGCCTGGCTGGAGCTGCAGCTGGGCTGGCGCGGTGCCTGTTTCACCTGGGCCGCCTTGCACCTGCTGCTGGGCTTGCCGCTGAACGCCTGGCTGCCGCGCGCCGGCGCGGCCGTGGAGCAGCCCACCGCACCGCAGACGACCGACTCGCCGAAAGCCGACCCGGCGCAGGCCAGCGCCGACACCGCGCTGCGGCTGCGTTTTTCGCCGCACACCACCTCGGTGCTGCTGTCGATGGTGTTCATGCTGGCGTGGTTCGTCAGCACGGCGATGGCGGCGCACCTGCCCACGCTGGTGCAGGCAGCCGGCGGCACGCTGGCGCTGGCGGTCGCCACCGGCGCCTTGATAGGCCCGGCGCAGGTGGCTGGCCGGCTGCTGGAGTTCGGCTGGCTGCAGCGCCACTTCTCACCGCTGGCCGTGACGCGCGGGGCGGCGCTCACCCATCCGCTGGGTGCGGCGGCGCTGTTCGTGTTCGGCGCGCCGGCTGCGGCGGCGGTGTTTGCGGTGCTGCACGGCCTGGGCAACGGCATCATGACCATTGCCAAGGGCACCTTGCCGCTGGCCTTGTTCGGCCCCAGCGGCTATGGCGCGCGCCAGGGCTGGATCGCGCTGCCGGGCCGCATGCTGCAAGGCCTGGCGCCGTGGCTGTTCGGCCTGGCGCTGGCGCGTTGGGGGACCGGCGCGTTGTGGCTGTCGGCGGCTTGCGGGCTGACGGCCTTCGGCCTGCTGTGGCTGGTCGCCGGGCGGCGGCGCTGAACGCGGCCGCCCGCCGGGCCTGGGCCTACTTGGCGCCGTCGAGAATCCAGCGCGCCAGCGCCTTGGCGTCGGCTTCGCTGAGGTTGGGCTGCGCCGGCATGGGGATCTGGCCCCACTTGCCGGTGCCGCCCTTGCGGATGCTCTCGGCCAGCGTGTTCTCGGCGTCCTTCTGGCCGGCGTACTTCTTGGCGACTTCCTGGTAGGCGGGGCCCAGCAGCTTCTTGTCCACCGCGTGGCAGGCCACGCAGGCGTTCTTCTGGGCCAGGGCCAGGTTGGCCAGGGCCGGCGCCGACAGGCTGGCCATGGCGATGGCGGCCAGCAGGGGCAGGGTCTTCATGCGCGGAAACTCCTCAGGGTCGCAAGGAACGGGCGGCAGCATACAACTTCGCAGGCTTATTTATCTATAAATAAGCAAATAGCAATTTAACAAGCGCCCATGACCGCTGCATCCGGTGTTTCCCCCAAGACCTGCAGCAGACCGGGCTTGTGCCGCGCCCTAGACTTCTGCCCATGCCAAGCACCACCGCCGCCGCTGCTGCACCCACCGCCGGGCCGCTGGCCGGCCTGCGCGTGCTTGAACTGGGCCAGCTGATCGCCGGGCCCTTTGCCGCCAAGACCCTGGCGGACTTCGGCGCCGATGTCATCAAGATCGAGCCGCCGGGCAGCGGCGACCCGCTGCGCAAGTGGCGGCTGCTGCGCGACGGCACTTCGGTGTGGTGGCAGGTGCAGTCGCGCAACAAACGTTCGGTGGCGCTGGACTTGAAGAATGCCGACGACGCCGCCGTGGTGCGCGCGCTGGCGCTGCAGGCCGACGTGCTGGTGGAAAACTTTCGTCCCGGCGCGCTGGAAGGCTTCGGCCTGGCGCCGCAAGACCTGATGCAGGCCAACCCGCGGCTCATCGTGCTGCGCATCAGCGGCTACGGCCAGACCGGGCCTTACCGCGACAAGCCCGGCTTCGGCGTGGTGGCCGAGGCCTTCGGCGGCCTGCGCCACCTCAGCGGCGAGCCGGGCCGCGCGCCGGTGCGGGTGGGCGTGAGCATAGGCGACACGCTGGCGGCGCTGCATGGCGTGATCGGCGTGCTGATGGCCGTGCACGAGCGCGAGAAAAGCGGCCGCGGCCAGGTGGTGGACGTGGCCTTGTACGAGGCGGTGTTCAACTGCATGGAAAGCCTGCTGCCGGAGTACAGCGCCTTCGGCGTGGTGCGCGAGCCCGC
Organism: Burkholderiaceae bacterium; assembly: GCA_037190565.1. GTDB lineage: Bacteria > Pseudomonadota > Gammaproteobacteria > Burkholderiales > Burkholderiaceae_C > Rubrivivax. Next base: position 222,495 of record JBBCJV010000015.1, on the reverse strand, counting down.
TGGCAGCGCCTTGCCGGGCATCGCGCCCACCAACGCCTACCGCTGCGCCGACGGGCGTGTGCTGGTGGCCGGCAACGGCGACAGCATCTTCCGCCGGCTGATGACGGCCATAGGCCGCGCCGACCTGGCGGCCGACCCCGGCCTGGCCGACAACACCGGGCGCGTGGCGCGGGTGCAGGAGCTGGACGCCGCCATCGAGGCCTGGACCAGCACGCGCGCCACCAGCGAGGTGCTGGCGGTGCTGGAGGCCGCCGCCGTGCCCTCCGGGCGCATCTGCACCGTGGCCGACATCGCCGCCGACCCGCACTACCGCGCGCGCGGCATGATCGAGCAAGCCACGCTGCCCGACGGCAGCGGGCTGGAGGTGCCGGGCATCGTGCCCAAGCTCTCGCGCACACCCGGCGCGCAGCGCTGGCCGGCGCCGGCGCTGGACGAGCACGGCGACGGCGTGCGGGCCGACCCCGGCCAGTGGCCGGCCCGGCAGCCCTGATTACGATGCCCGCCGCACGCAGCACGCAGCACGCACATCACGACAAGGAAACCGGCATGAGCAAAGCCTTCGCCAGCCAGGCCGACCTGCAGGACAAGCAGGTCAGCTTCACCCAACTGTCCGAGCACGCCTACGCCTACACCGCCGAGGGCGACCCCAACACCGGCATCGTCATAGGCGACGACGCGGTGATGGTCATAGACACCCAGGCCACGCCGGTGATGGCCCAGGACGTGATACGCCGCATACGCGAGGTCACCGACAAGCCCATCCGGTACGTGGTGCTCAGCCACTACCACGCGGTGCGTGTGCTGGGCGCCAGCGCCTACCAGCCCGAGCACATCATCGCCAGCGAAGACACGCTGAGCCTGATACGCGAGCGCGGCGAGCAGGACAAGGCCAGCGAGATAGGCCGCTTCCCGCGGCTGTTCCGCAACGTGGAGAGCGTGCCGCCGGGCCTGACCTGGCCCACCATCAGCTTCAGCGGCCGCATGACGCTGTGGCTGGGTTCGCTGGAGGTGCAGCTGCTGCAGCTGGGCCGTGGCCACACCAAGGGCGACACCGTGGTGTGGCTGCCGCAGGAGAAGATCCTGTTCAGCGGCGACCTGGTGGAGTTCGACGCCACGCCCTACGCCGGCGACGCCTACTTCACCGACTGGCCCACCACGCTGGACAACATCGCCCAGCTGCAGCCGGCCCAGCTGGTGCCGGGCCGTGGTGCGGCGCTGACCACGCCGGAGCAGGTGGCCGCCGGGCTGGCCGGCACACGCGCCTTCATCAGCGACGTGTACAGCAGCGTGCAGGCCGGCGCGGCCGCCGGGCAGGACCTGAAGACCGTGTACCGCGACACCCTGGACCGCCTGCGCCCGCGCTACGGGCACTGGGTCATCTTCGACCACTGCATGCCCTTTGACGTGACGCGCGCCTACGACGAGGCCACCGCCCACCGCGTCCCGCGCATCTGGACGGCCGAGCGCGACATCGAGATGTGGAAGGCGCTGGAGACCTGAGTTGTCCGGCGGCGCTGCCGTGCTGCAGACCTACACCTGGCCCCGCTACGCCTACCGGCCCGCGCCGGAGCTGGGCACCGGCACGCCGGCGCGCGTGCCGCTGGTGGTGGTGGGCGCCGGGCCGGTGGGCCTGTGCGCTGCCATAGACGCCGCGCAGCAAGGCCTGCCGGTGCTGCTGCTGGACGAGGACGACACCGTCAGCGTGGGCTCGCGCGGCCTGTGCTACGCCAAGCGCACGCTGGAGATCCTGGACCGCCTGGGCGTGGGTGAACGCATCGTCGCTCGGGGCGTCACCTGGAACGTGGGCCGTACCTTCCACCGCGAGCAGGAGGTGTTCAGCTTCAACCTGCTGCCCGAGGCCGGCCACCAGCGCCCGGGCATGGTCAACCTGCAGCAGTACCACCTGGAGCAGGCGCTGGTGGAGCGTGCCCAGGCCTTGCCGGGGCTGGACCTGCGCTGGCGCCACCGCGTGCTGCGGGTTCAACCGCAGCAAGGCTTCGTCGAGATCGAGGTCGACACCGCCGACGGCCGCTACACGCTGCAGACCGATTGGCTGGTCGTCGCCGACGGCGCGCGCAGCCCGGTGCGCCGCGCGCTGGGCCTGGACATGGCCGGCAAGGTCTTCCAGGACCGTTTCCTGATCGCCGATGTGGTGCTGGACGGCGAGCCCTTTCCCGCCGACCGCACCGAGCGCCGCTTCTGGTTTGCGCCGGGCTTCCACCAGGGCGAAAGTGCGCTGCTGCACCGCCAGGCCGACGGCGTGTGGCGCATGGACTTCCAGCTGGGCTGGGAGGCCGACCCCGAGGCCGAGAAACAGCCCGAGCGTGTCAACCCGCGTGTGCGTGCGGCGCTGGACAGCATGGGCTTCCAGCACATGGGCTTTCGCCTGGAATGGAGCAGCGTCTACACCTTCCAGTGCCGGCGCATGGCCTCGTTTCGCCATGGCCGGCTGCTGTTCGTGGGCGACGCGGCGCACCAGGTCTCGCCCTTCGGCGCGCGCGGTGCCAACTCGGGCATACAAGACGCCGACAACCTGGTCTGGAAGCTGGCGCTGGTGCTGCGCGGCCAGGCCCCCGCCACGCTGCTGGACAGCTACGACAGCGAACGCACCCAGGCCGCCGACGAGAACCTGCTGCACTCCACCCGTGCCACCGACTTCATGACGCCCAAGAGCCGCGCCGCACGTGTGCTGCGCGAGGCCGTGCTGTCGCTGGCGGCGCAGCAGCCGTTTGCGCGGGGGCTGGTCAACAGCGGGCGGCTGTCGGTGCCCAGCTGGCTGGACGGCTCGCCGCTGTCCACGCCCGACGACGGCAGCTTCGCCGGCTGGATGCGGCCCGGCGCGCCGCTGGACGACGCACCGCTGCTGCACCAGGGGCGCCCAGGCTGGCTGTTGCCGCGGCTGGGCGGTGCGTTCGTGCTGCTGCACTTCGGCCGCCCGGCCCCGGCTTTGTGGAAGGCCTTGGAGACACTGGAACAAGACGGGCCTGGCCTGCGTTGCCTGGTGGTGTTGTCTGCCGACGAAGCCACGCCGCCGCCGGCCGGCAGCGCAGCCTGGCTGGACGAGGTCGTTGACCACCAAGGCCTGCTGGCCCGGCGCTGCGATGCGCGGCCGGGCAGTGCCTACCTGCTGCGGCCCGATCAACACGTGGCGGCACGCTGGCGCCGCCTGGACATCCAGGCCCTGCACGCCGCGCTGGCGCGTGCCCAGGGCCGGGCTGCTGCTGTGGCGGCGGCCCCTGCATCGGAGAGCTTCTGATGGCCCACCTGAACACCGCACCCAACTTCGGCATCCCCGGCCAGGCCTACCGACAGGCCTACACGCCCGGCGACGACTTCTACGACATGCTGGTGCAAGGCCACAGCGGCCTGAGCGATGCCGACAGCGAGCTGATGAACGCACGCCTGGTGCTGCTGCTGGCCAACCACATCGGCGACCTGCGGGTGCTGCGCGAGGCGATAGCGGCGGCGCGTGCCGGCGTGGGCCAGCAGGCCGGCGAGCTAGCGCCATGAGTTCGCCCGTGCTCACCGACGAAACCCACGACCCGGCGCTGCGCAGCTGGGTGGCCTCGGCCAACGTACCGGGCTGCGACCTGCCGGTGCAGAACCTGCCGCTGGGCCGGTTTCGGCGCCGCGCACGCGACGCCGAGGGCCACGCAGAGCCCTGGCGGGTGGGCGTGGCCATAGGCGACCAGATCCTGGACCTGCGCCTGGCCAGCGAACAATGCCCCTGGGCCGACGAGGTGGTGCCGCTGCTGGAGCCCCTGGCTGCCGGCGACCTGGCGGCCTTCATGGCCCTGGGCCGGCCGGCCTGGCGGCGGCTGCGCGCCGCGCTGTCGCAGGCCCTGGTGGAAGGCAGCGACCAGGGCCTGTTCCTGGAGCTGTGCCTGCTGCCGCAGGCCGACGCCGAGATGTCGCTGCCCTGCCGCATAGGCGACTACACCGACTTCTACGCCGGCATACACCACGCCGTGGCGGTGGGCCGGCTGATGCGGCCGGACCAGCCGCTGCTGCCCAACTACAAGTGGGTGCCCATCGGCTACCACGGGCGGGCCTCGTCCATAGGCATAGGCGGCGCGGTGAAACGCCCGCAGGGGCAGGCACGCAGCAGCGCTGCCGACGGCAAGCCGCACTTCGGGCCCAGCCGCCGGTTGGACTACGAGCTGGAGCTGGCGCTGTGGGTGGGCGTGGGCAATGCACTGGGCGAGCCCGTGGCCATGGAACAGGCCGAGGACCACTTGTTCGGCATCGGCCTGCTCAACGACTGGTCGGCGCGCGACCTGCAGGGCTGGGAGTACCAGCCGCTGGGGCCTTTCCTGGCCAAGAGTTTTGCCACCTCGGTGTCGCCCTGGATCGTCAGCCTGGAGGCGCTGGCGCCCTACCGCCGCCCCTTTGTGCGCCCGGCCGGCGACCCCGAGCCGCTGCCCTACCTGGACAGCAGCTTCAACCGCGCTGCCGGCGCCTTCGACATCCAGCTGGAGGTGTGGCTGCAGACCGCGGCCATGCAGCGCGCCGGGCTGGCGCCGGTGCGCCTGTCGCACAGCAACGCGCTGCACGCCTACTGGACGCCGGCACAGCTGCTGGCCCACCACAGCAGCAACGGCTGCAACCTGCACACCGGCGACCTGCTGGGCACCGGCACGCTCTCCGGCCCCGATGCGGGGCAGGGCGGCTCGCTGCTGGAGCTGTCGCAAGGCGGCCAGCGGGCGCTGGAGCTGCCCGGCGGCGAAGCGCGCAGTTTTCTGGAAGACGGCGACACCGTCATCCTGCGCGCCTTCTGCGAAGCGCCGGGCGCCACCCGCATAGGCCTGGGCTGGGTGGCGGGCACCGTGGTGGCCTGACGAGCACGGTGGCGCGTGGATTAAGCGGGCCGCCGCGGCGCTGATCGCGGCTTGCGGCTGGCGCCGGGGCGTCAGCATCGCCGATGATGGACAAGGACCGTGTCGACCCTCCGGCGGCCGCGGATACCGCCGGCGTGGCGGGCCGCGGGCGCTGGGCCCGCCGTCTGCCTGCGCCGGCGGTGCTGGCCGGTGCAGGCGCGGGCCTGCTGCTGGTGCTGGCCGCTGCCGCCTGGCTGCTGTGGCCGGCGCCCGCTCCCCAGGCCGCGCCGCTGGCCGGTACGGGCGGCAGCGCTGCCACCGTGGTGGGCCTGGTGAGCGAAGACCCGGTGGCGGCGGCTTTGCAGACAGCGGCCGAACCTGCGCCGCCCACGGGGAACCCGGCGATAGAGCAGGCGGTAGAGCAGTCGGCAGAGCAGGCGGTGGAGCCGGCGGCCGACGCGACGGAAGCGCCGCCCGACGCCGAACCCACGCTGGGCCAGGTGGTGTTGCCGCCGCGCCCACGTGTGATGCCCGAGCGCGCCGCGCCGCGCCGCCGCGGTGGCCCAGGCGGCTTCTGCGGCGGCACCGGCGCCGGCTGTTGCAGCCGCTGCTGCTGCCAGCGGGCCGGCCGTCGCGCCGCCGGCAGAGGTGTGGGCGGTGTCCACGGGCCGCATACGCACGCGGGCCGAGTCGGAACAACTGGCGCAGTCGCTGCAGCGCCTGCTGGCGGCGCAGAAGAGCGCGCTGCAGGTGGACCTGGTGGCCGTGGGCGACGACTACCGCGTGGCGGTGTGGCCCTACGCCACCCGCGCCGAGGCCGAGCGGCTGCGCGGTGAGCTGGCTGCGCGCGGCCTGCGCACCGACGTCGTCGCGTTCTGAGCCTCCTCGCGGCGCGCAGCGCCTGCCTTTGCGCCAGCGCAAGACCGCCGCCTTGGGCCTTGCCTAGACTGGCCCCGCCTGTTGAAGGAGGATGGTCCGGTGATCCGACGCATTCTGGTGCCGGTGGATGGCAGCGAACTCACCGAGCGCGCCATCGCCGCCAGCCTGGGCCTGGCGCGGCAGCTGGGCGCCGAGGTCGTGGGCTTTGTGGCCGAGCCGCTGCCGCCCTTGCGCGCCGGCCCGCAGGTGGCTGCGCGCCTGGCGCAGGATCTGCACGAGCACGAGGCCTTGACCGAAGCCCATGCGCGCGAGCTGCTGTCGCGCTTTGCGGCCAGCGCTCACCAGGCCGGCGTGCCCTTCGAAGGCCACCACGACAGCGTGCCGCGGGTGGACCGCGCCATCGTCGAGGCCGCGGAGTCGCACGGCTGCGACCTCATCGTGATGCTCACGCACGGCCGCGGCGCCTTCGGCGAGTTCCTGTTCGGCTCGCAGACCAAGGCCGTGCTGGCCGGCAGCCGGCTGCCGCTGCTGGTGCTGAAGTAGCCCCTAGCCGAACTGCAGGCAGCGCATGCTGATGGTGCCGGCCTGGAAACCTTCGAACACCGTCCTGGCGGCTTCGTTGGGCGCGGCGGCGCCCACGCTGTACAGCAGCGGGTAGTAGTGGTCCGGCGTGGCCACCGCGGTGCCGGCGCCGGGCAGCTTTTCGTAGGCCAGCAGCGCCGCGTCGTCGCGGATGGCCAAGGCCTTCCAGGCGGCGTTGTCGAAGTCGCTGGCCCAGGCCCGGCTGGCGCTGGGGCCGTCGGCGTGGTGGCGGTCCAGCACCCGCAGGTTGTGCGCGATATTGCCGCTGCCCAGGATGAGCACGCCCTGTTCGCGCAGCGCCGCCAGGTCGCGGCCCACGGCGTGGTGGAAGGCGGCCGGCTGGTCGTAGTCTATGGAGAGCTGGAACACCGGCACGTCGGCCTGCGGGTACAGGTGCTTGAGCACCGTCCAGGTGCCGTGGTCCAGGCCCCAGGCTTCGGTGCCCACCACGCGCGTCTGGCGCACCAGCGCCGCCGCCTCGCGGGCCAGCGCCGGGTGGCCCGGTGCCGGGTACTGCTGGTCGAACAGCGCCTGCGGAAAGCCGCCGAAGTCGTGGATGGTGCGCGGCTGGGCCTGCACGCCCACGCCGGTGCCGCGTGTCAGCCAGTGCGCCGAGACGCTGAGGATGGCCGTGGGGCGCGGCAGCTCACGGCCCCAGGCGGCCAGCCGGCGCGTGAACGGGGTGTCGCGCAGCACGTTCATGGGGCTGCCATGCCCTATGAAGATCACCGGCATGCGCCGCACCGGCACACCGCTGCGCCGGGCCTGGGCCGAAGCCACCGAGCCCAGCGACGCCAGCGTGGACACGGCCGCCAGCGCCCCGGCGTGGCGCAGCAGGCCGCGCCGCCGGGTGGGTGGCGTGGCCAGGGCGGAGACAGCGCAGGGCGCAGGCAGCACGGGGCGGTCGGTCATGAAAGCAGGCACGCAAGGCGGTGGGCGCGGCGGAGGCCGCAGCAGGGCACAAGCAGTATCCGCGCCGGGCCCGCCTTGCGGGTAGCTGCTTCAGACCTGAGGCGGCCTACTTCTTGGCAGCCGCCTTGCGCGGCGCCGCCTTCTTGGCCGCTGCCTTCTTCGCCGGGGCTGCCGCCTTCTTGGCAACCGCCTTCTTCGCCGTGGCCTTCTTCGCCACCGGCTTGGCGGCCTTCTTCACCGCCGCCTTCACCGGCGCCACCTTCTGCGCCACGGCTGTCTTGGCGGGCTTGGTGGCGGCCTGCAGCTCGGCCAGCTTGCTGCGGGCGGCCTTCTTGGTCTTGTCGATCTGTTTCTCGGCGCTGGCCGCCACCTTGTGCAGGGTCTTGCGCGCGTCGTCGCTGGCCTTCTTCAGGCGCTTCTCGGCCTTGGCGATCAAGTTGTCGAGCTTGCGCTTCACGTCGTCGCCCTTGCTGGATGCGGCCTTCTTGGCCTTGTCCAGCTCGCCCGCGGCGGCGGCGCCGATCTCGTCGAACTTGCGTGTCACCGCAGCGCGCACGTGCTGGGCGGCTTCCGACAGGTTGTCGGCCGCGGCGGCCAGGTCGGGGTTGGGCGTGGGGCTTTTGGTCTTGCGGGTCGCCATGGGTCTTCTCCTGGGTTGCGGGCGCGTTGCCTGCGCCGTTAGGGTCCGGCGCGACTGTAGTGCGCGGCGCCTCGGCCGGCGAGTGCCGGTGCCGCTGCGGGTGCCAGAGTGTGGCGTCGGCGCTGCGCCCAGCCGCCGAACCAGGCGCGTCAGCGGTTGACGACCCCCGCGGCCACATGCCCGGCCGGCACATGGGCGGCAGCGTTTTCTATGTGGCCGGTCTGGTCGTCGAAGAAGAAGTCGGGCTCGAACTCGCGCAGAAAGCTGCCCTTGGGCAGGCCGCCCAGGAACATGGCTTCGTCGACCTCGATCTGCCAGTCCATCAGCGTGCGTATGGCGCGCTCGTGCGCCGGCGCACTGCGCGCGGTGACCAGCGCCGTGCGCAGGCGCATCGTGGCGCCGGGGGCCTGCTGCAGGCGATGCAGGGCTTCCAGCAGCGGCTTGAACGGTCCCGCGGCCAGCGGCGTGGCGGCCAGGTCGCGTTCGTGGTGCTGGAAGGCGTCCAGGCCCTGGGCCTGGAACACCTGCTCGGCTTCATCGGAGAACAGCACCGCGTCGCCGTCGAAGGCGATGCGCACCTCGTCCGGGTGTGCGGCGGACGCGTGAGCACTTTGCGGGTAGACACGCGCCGCCGGCACGCCCGCGGCCAGCGCCGAGCGCACGTCGGCTTCGTTGGTGGACAGGAACAGGTTGGCCGCCAGCGGGCGCAGGTAACGCCAGGGCGGCTGGCCGCGCGTGAACACGCCGCGCTGTATGGGCAGCCCGAAGTGCTGCGCCGAGCGGAACACGCGCATGCCCGAGACCGGGTCGTTGCGCGAGAGGATGACCACCTCCACGCGCGGCCCCTCGTTGCCGTTGAAGGCCAGCAGCTTGTTGACCAGCGAGAAGGCCACGCCCGGCCGCGCCGGGCGGTCCACCCGCTGGAGCTGCAACTGCATGTAAGCGCGGTCGTCCGCCGCTTCGAAGACGCGGTTCTCTTCCTCGAAGTCGAACAGCGCGCGCGAGCTGATGGCGACGACCAGTTGTCCGTCCAGGGTGGCAGGCATGGCTGCATCGTAAATCGACGCCGGCGTACGGCGGGGCACAGCGGCAGCGGCGCGCGCTTGCAGCGGCGGCGGCAGTACGTGGCGTCGTATCGATTGCTGACAGTTCGTGATGCCTGCACGCCACACCCCCGCGCTCGTGGGATCACCGCGGCCCCACAACCGGCGCACATTCACCGAACTGCCACGCAGCTTGTACAGACTGCCGGCAAAGGCCACCACCCCACGCCGCCATGGATCCGCACCTCGTACGTCCTGAACAGCGTTGCCGCAGCGCCGCCCCCGACACGGTGGAGACGCTGCCGAACCTGGTGCGCAGTGAAGCCTTCTGGGAAGACCTGGCGTCGGTGCCCGAACCGGTGCCTCAACCGGTGCCGGTCACGGCGATGCAGGCCGCACCCGCCAACCTGGCGCCGCGTTTCGGCCGCCGTGCCACCGACTTCCTGCCGCCGCACGGCGTGGCCGCGCTGCCGCCGCGCCGCCCCTGGGGCGACCTGGGCCTGCAGAGCCGCTGAGCGACCCCGCGTCGTGCGCCCATGCCCGCACTGCCGCGGGCGACATGATCCGGCGCTGACCGACCACCGGCAGGTGCCGGGCACAATGCAGCCAGGGCCTGCCTTCGCGGGCCACCGGAGCCCGCTGATGACCTTGCAGGCACGACCTGCCGTTCTGGCCCTGTGCCTGGGTGCTGCCTTGGCGGCCGGCGCCCCTGCGTGGGCACACAAGGCGCACCAGCATGGCGTGGCCGAGCTGGACGTGGCCGTGGAGCCCGCGCGCATCGTCATCGAGTTGCGCACCCCGCTGGACAACCTGCTGGGCTTTGAACGCGCGCCGCGCACCGACGCCGAGCGCCAGCGTGTGGACGCCGCCGTGGCCAGCCTGCGTGACGGCGCCACGCTGTGGGTCATTGCTGCGGCGGCAGGCTGCACGCTGGACAGCGTGGATCTGAAGGCGCCGGTGCTGGGCCTGGGCGGTGAAGCTGCGGAGCACAAGGGCGAGCACGCCGACCTGCAGGCGCGCTGGGACTTCGCCTGCCGCGACGCGGCGCGCGCAGGCTTTGTCGAACACGGCCTGTTCACCGCCTTTGCGCGTTTGAGCCGGCTGGAGGTGCAGTCGGTCACGCCGCGCGGGCAGATGAAGGCCACGCTGCGCAAGCCGGCCAACCGCATTGCGCTGGCCCGCTGACGTGGCCGGGCGTTTGCGCGCCAGCGGCGCTTGACACCCCGTGGTCGAGGTTCGTGGTTTGCGTTACGCCTGGCCCGGGGCCGGGCAGGACGTGTTGGCCATCGCCGCGCTGGAGCTGACCGGTGGGCACAGCCTGTTCCTGTACGGCGAAAGCGGCTGCGGCAAGAGCACGCTGCTGGGCTTGCTGGCCGGCGTGCTGGTGGCGCGCGAGGGCCGCGTCGCGCTGCTGGGCGAAGACTGGGCAACGCTGGGGCCGGCGGCGCGCGACGCCCGCCGTGCCGACCACGTGGGCGTGATCTTTCAGCAGTTCAACCTGCTGCCCTACCTGAGTGTGCTGGACAACGTGCTGCTGCCCTGTCGCCTGTCGCGCACCCGTGCCCGCCGCTGTGCACAAGGCCCCACGGCTGCGGCGCAGGCGCTGCTGACGCGGGTGTCGCTGCCTGCGGCCTTGTGGCGGCGCCGCGCCGACACACTGTCCGTGGGCCAGCAGCAGCGGGTGGCCGCGGCGCGTGCGCTGATAGGCGCGCCGGCGCTGGTGCTGGCCGACGAGCCTACCTCGGCCCTGGACACCGCCCGCCGCGACGAGTTCATGGACTTGCTGCTGGCCGCCTGCCGCGAAGCCGGCAGCGCGCTGGTCTTCGTCAGCCACGACGACCGCCTGGCCCAGGCCTTCGACGAGCGCCTGGCGCTGCCGGCGCTGAACCGCGCAGCGCTGCCCGCGTGAGCAACGGCATGCGCAGTCACACCCGCCGCCGCAGGAGCGCCGCTTGAGGGCCTGGCTGCAACTGGCCGCGGCCAGCGCCTTGAACCGCCGCGGCACGCTGGCGCTGGTGGTCTTGTCCATCGCGCTGGCCACCACGCTGCTGCTGTCGCTGGAACGCCTGCGCCACGACGTGCGCGAGAGCTTTTCGCAGGCGGTCAGCGGCACCGACCTGGTGGTGGGTGCACGCGGCGGCAGCGTGCAGCTGATGCTGTACGCGGTGTTCCGCGTGGGCGGCGCCACCAACAACATCGGCATGGACAGCGTGCGCGCCATCGCCGCGCACAACGCCGTGGCCTGGGCGGTGCCCATCGCGCTGGGCGACTCGCACCGCGGCTACCCGGTGGTGGGCACCAGCACCGGCTACTTCGAACACTTTGCCTACGGCGACCGCCAGCCGCTGGTGCTGGCCCAGGGGCGCGCGTTCGCCGGCACGCTGGACGGCCTGTACGAGGCGGTGGTGGGTGCCGAGGTTGCCGCCCGGCTGGGCTACGGCCCGGGCCAGCGCCTGACGCTCAGCCACGGCCTGGGGCCGGAGCTGGGTGGCGCGCTGGGCACCGAACACGACGACAAGCCCTTCACCGTGGTGGGCGTGCTGGCGCCCACCGGCACGCCGGTGGACCGCAGTGTGCACGTCAGCCTGCAGGCGCTTTCCGCCATCCACCTGGACTGGACCGGCGGTGCGCGCCTGCCCGGGGTGCGCATCCCGGCCGAGGCGGCGCGCAGCTTCGACCTGGAGCCCCAGGCCGTGACGGCGCTGCTGGTGGGCCTGAAGCAGCGCACCGCGGTGTTTGCCGTGCAGCGCTGGGTGAACAACCACCCCGGCGAACCCTTGCTGGCGGTGCTGCCCGGTGTGGCGCTGGACGAGCTGTGGCAGGCCATTGCGCTGGGCGAGCAGGCCTTGCTGGCGGTGAGCGCGCTGGTGGCGCTGGTCAGCCTGGCGGGCCTGGTGGCGGTGGTGCTGGCCGGCCTGGGTGAACGCCGGCGCGAGCTGGCGGTGCTGCGCGCCGTTGGCGCGGGGCCGCGGCACATCCTGGCGCTGCTGGCGGTGGAAGGTGCGCTGGTCACGCTGGCCGGGGCGCTGCTGGGCGCGCTGGTGGCCACCGCCGCGGTGCCGCTGGCGGCGCCGCTGGTGCAGCAGTACTTCGGCGTGGCGCTGGCCGGCGGCGCGCCGACCGCATCGCAGTGGGGGTTGTTCGGCGCCGTGCTGGCCGCGGGTATGCTTGCCAGCCTGATCCCCGGCTGGCGTGCCTACCGGCTGTCGCTGGCCGATGGCCTGTCGCCCCGGCTGTGACCTGGGCCGCTGCCCGGCTCGCCCTCTGCTGTTGCCCCCGCCATGAACACCCGCCGCACCTTGACGCTGCTGCCGCTGGCCCTGCTGCTGCCCACGGCGGTGCTGCGCGCACAGGCCTCGGGCCGCCAGCCGCGCACCATCAGTTGGGACGACCTGCTGCCCGCGGACTGGGACCCGCTGAAACACTTCAAGGGCCTGGACCTGGCTGACCTGGAAGACGGCGACCCGCGTGCGCTGGCCATGCAGCAGCAGATGCGCGAGATCTGGGACGCGGCGCCGGTGAACCAAGACATGCTGGGCCAGCAGGTGCGCCTGCCCGGCTTTGTCGTGCCGCTGGAAGACAGCCGTGATGGCATGAAGGAGTTTCTGTTGGTGCCTTACCTCGGCGCCTGCATACACAACCCGCCGCCGCCGGCCAACCAGCTGGTGCATGTGTTGCCGGGCAAGCCGGCCAAGGGCTTGCGCACCATGAGCACGGTGTGGGTCAGCGGCCCGCTGGGGGCGGTGCGCACCGACTCCGCCATGGGCACCGCCGGCTACCGCATCGCAGGGGCGGACATCGCCCCTTACCGCGAACGCGGGCGTTGATGAACGCGCCGGGCCGTCGCGACCTGGCGCGCACCATCTTCGCGGTGCTGTTCATCGCCGCGCTGCTGGGCGGCTCGCTGTGGGTGCTGCGGCCTTTTCTGGGGCCGCTGGTGTGGGCCACCATGGTGGTGGTGGCCACCTGGCCGCTGATGCTGCGGCTGCAGGCACGGCTGTGGAACCAGCGCTGGCTGGCGGTGACGGCCATGTCGCTGGTGCTGCTGCTGGTGTTTGTGGTGCCGCTGACGCTGGCCATCGTCACCATCGTCGGCAACGCCGACCAGCTGGTGACCTGGGCGCGCATCGCCACCGAGTTCCGCCTGCCCGAGGAGCCACCGGACTGGCTGGGCAATGCGCCGCTGGTAGGCGGCCTGGTGCACCGCGTGTGGGACCAGTTCACCGAGCTGGGCCTGCGCGACCTGCTGCCGCGGCTGACGCCCTACGCCGGCAACCTGACGCGCTGGTTCGTGGCCGAGGTGGGCAGCGTGGGCGTGATGCTGCTGCAGTTCATGCTGACGGTGGTGATCGCCGGCATCCTGTTTGCCACCGGCGAACACGCCGCCATGCTGGTGCGGCGTTTTGCGCGCAGGCTGGCCGGCGAGCGCGGCGTGGGGGCGGTGACCCTGGCGGCCAACGCGATACGCGGCGTGGCGCTGGGCGTGGGCGTGACGGCGCTGCTGCAGTCCACGCTGGCCGGCCTGGGCGTGGCGGTGGCCGGCGTGCCCTTTGCCAGCCTGCTGACCGCGGTGATGTTCATGCTGTGCATCGCCCAGCTGGGGCCGCTGCTGGTGATGGTGCCGGCCACCGTGTGGGTGTTCTGGACCGGCGAGATAGGCACCGGCATCGCGCTGGCCGTGTGGGCGGGTTTTGTCTCCACAGTGGACAACTTCATACGCCCGGTGCTGATACGGCTGGGTGCCGACTTGCCGTTGCTGCTGATCTTTGCCGGGGTCATAGGCGGCCTGTTCGCCTTCGGCCTGGTGGGCATCTTCGTGGGCCCGGTGATGCTGGCCGTGGCCTGGCGGCTGCTGCAGGCCTGGGTGGCCGACGGCGACGAGAACCCGGTGCTGCCGGCGGCGGAAGAGCTGCCGGCCCTGGACCCACAGGCCCAGGACAGCCCCGCCTCGCCGCCAGGCCCCTGAGCGCCGGCGGCACCGCAGGCGTCAGCGCGGCACCAGCCGTTCCTGCCCCGCCGCATCGCGCTGCCAGACGAAGTGGCGGTTGATCCAGGCCAGGTCCATGTCCTGGACACTGGAGAACGGCACCTGCCGGGGGTCCACGCGCAACTCGTAGGCGTTGCCGCGGGCGATGTCCACCACCAGCAGGCCGTGCACCTCGCCTTCGCCGCGGGCGTAGTCGGTCTGCGAGCCGGTCAGCACGTACTGCGTGCGGCCCGGTGAGAAGGCGCGCACGCGGTCGCCTTCGCGCGACAGGCTGGTCACGGCCCTGCCCGGCACCATGGGCACCCAGGGTTCGACACGGTGCAGATGCAGCTGCTGCACGTCCAGCACCAGCTGCGAACCCAGGCGCAGGAAACGGCCGCCCTGCAACAGGCTGTCGGTGGCGACCTGCACCCGAGCGATGCCCCAGGACTGCGGCTCGCCCGGTTGCCCGTCCCGGCTGTCCAGCCACTGGGCCTCGGCCAGCGAGGTGCCGGCGCTGGCCAGCGGCTGCACCTGCAACTGGCCGTCGCGCTCGGTGACCAGCGTGAAGTCCTGCTGCACCAGCAGCAGCGCGGGCTGGGGCGCGTCCACCAGGCGCAGCACCTGCCAGAAGCGGTCGCCGCGCCCGGGAACGGTGACGGCGCGGCCACGCCAGCGCAGGAACAGGTGGGTGACCTCGCGCGTGGCGAAGGGGTTGCTGCTGGTGTTGGGGAAGCTGCCGGTGGAGATGCGCCGGGGCTGCGCGACGATCTCGAAGGGGCCGTGCTGCAAGGTTTCGGCCTGGGGCGAACGGGCCAGGGCGCAGGCGGCCAGCAGGGCGCTGGCCAGGCCGGCCAGCGCGGTGACGGCGCGGGTGCGGGGTTTCATGGCGGGTGCGGGCGATGACGCAAAAGCGGTGGAAAGGCTGCTGCGCAGTGTGGGCGTCGCCCGCCGCCTTGTCGTCAGCGGCTGGTTGGGGTTTGGTTGGCGATGCGCCCGGCGCCGGCGGGCACCGCCGCCCGCGGTGCCGCGTTCAGCCGCGCAGCCGCGCCAGCAAGCCGGCCGTGGAGGCGTCCAGCCCGGTGGTGTCCAGCGCGGCCGCCTGCAGCCGCGGCAGCAGCGCGCCGGCCAGGGCCTTGCCCAGCTCCACGCCCCACTGGTCGAAGCTGTTGATGCCCCACACCGCGCCGCTGGTCCACACACGGTGCTCGTACAGCGCCATCAAGGCGCCCAGGCTGTGCGGCGTCAGGGCGTCCAGCACGAAGCTGGTGCTGGGCCGGTTGCCAGGGAAGCTGCGGTGGCGGGCGATGGCTTCGGGCGCACCCACCGCGGTGGGTGCACTCTCCCCCAGCGCCTGGGCTTCGGTCTTGCCCTGCATCAGCGCCTGCGCCTGGGCCAGGCCGTTGGCCAGCAGCTTGTGGTGCTGGGCTGTGAGCGCATGGTCGGGCCGCTTGACCAGGATGAACTCCACCGGAATGACGTCCGTACCCTGGTGCAGCATCTGGAAGTAGGCATGCTGGCCGTTGGTGCCCGGCTCGCCCCAGACCACCGGGCTGGTGGCCAAGGGCAGCGGCTCGCCGGCCAGGTCCACCCGCTTGCCGTTGCTTTCCATCTCCAGCTGCTGCAGAAACGCCGGCAGGCGCGCCAGTCGCTGGTCGTAGGGCGCCACGCTGCGGCTGGCAAAGCCGTGGAAGTTGCGGTACCAGCAGTCCAGCAGGCCCAGCAGCAGCGGCAGGTTGCGCTGGGGCGGCGCTTCGGCAAAGTGGCGGTCCATGGCGTGGGCACCGGCCAGCAGCGCGCGGAAGTTGTCGGCGCCCACGGCGATGGCGATGGGCAAGCCTATGGCGCTCCACAGCGAGTAGCGCCCACCCACCCAGTCCCAGAAGCCGAAGGTGGTGCTGATGCCGAAGGCCGCTGCCGCTGCCAAGTTGGTGGTGTTGGCCACGAAGTGGCGCGCGATGTCGTTGCCGCCCTGGGCCAGGAACCAGGCGCGCGCCGCTTCGGCGTTGGCCATGGTCTCCTGCGTGGTGAAGGTCTTGCTGGCCACGATGAACAGCGTGCGCCGTGCGTCCAGGTGGGCCAGCAAGGGCGCGATGTCGTGGCCGTCCACGTTGGCCACGAAGTGCAGGCGGCGCCCCGGGCTGCCCAGCGCCGCCAGCGCGTCCACCACCATGCGCGGGCCCAGGTCGCTGCCGCCTATGCCGATGTTGACGATGTCGGTGATCTGCGGGTCGGCACGCAGTTGCTCGGCATAGGCCAGCATGCGGCCCAGCACCTCGTGCACCTCGGCCTCGAAGGGCGCGCCGCTGCCCCGCGGTGCGCGCAGCGCGGTGTGCAGCACCGCGCGGCCTTCGGTGGGGTTGGCCAGGGCGCCGGCCAGCATCGCGTCGCGCCGTTCGGGCAGGCGGCACTCGGCGGCCAGGTCCAGCAGGAAACGCAGCGTGGCGGTGTCCAGCAGGTTCTTGGACAGGTCGGCCCACACGCCCGGCGCTTCGAAGCACAAGGCCTGGAAGCGGCCGGCGTCGCGCTGGAAGGCCTCGCGCAGGTCGAAGCCGCGGCCGTGTGCCTGGAAGTGGCCGGCCAGCGCCGCCCAGGCCGCGGTGTGGTCGCCGCGCGGGGCGGCGGGTAGCAACGGTGCGGAGGCGGCGGGGCTGCTCACGCGCGCGCTTGTTCGATCAAGCGGTCCAGCTTGTCGGCATCGGCGGCAAAGGCGCGTATGCCTTCGGCCAGCTTCTCGGTGGCCATGGCGTCTTCGTTCAGCGCCCAGCGGAAGGCGGCTTCGTCGCCGGCACGGTAGTGCTGTTCCGGCAGCTCCAGCTGGCGCGCCTGGGCGGCGTCCAGCACACGCGGCACCGGCGTGCTGGCGGCTTGCAGCTCGGCCAGCAGCTCGGGGCTGATGGTCAGCAGGTCGCAGCCGGCCAGCGCCAGGATCTGCCCGGTGTTGCGGAAGCTGGCGCCCATCACCTCGGTGGCGATGCCGAAGCGCTTGTAGTGCTGGTAGATGCGCGTCACCGACAGCACGCCGGGGTCGTTGGCGCCGGCGTTGGCGGCCTCGTTCCACTGCGCGCCGGCGGCCTTCTTGTGCCAGTCGTAGATGCGGCCCACAAACGGGCTGATGAGCTGCACGCCGGCGTCGCCGCAGGCCACGGCCTGCGCAAAGGCGAACAGCAGCGTGAGGTTGCAGCGTATGCCGGCCTGCTGCAGCTGCTCGGCGGCGCGTATGCCTTCCCAGGTGGCGGCCACCTTGATCAGCACCCGCTCGCGCGCCACACCGGCTTCTTCGTACAACGCGATGAGCCGGTGCGCCCGCGCCACCGTGGCCGGGGTGTCGAAGGACAGGCGCGCATCGACCTCGGTGCTGACACGCCCCGGCACCACCTTCAGGATCTCGCGCCCAAAGCGCACCAGCACCTGGTTGACGATCTCGGCCAGCGGTTCGCTGCGGTGCGCCGCCACCGTCTCGGCCAGCAGCGGCGCGTAGGCCGTCTGCTGCACCGCCTTGAGGATGAGCGAGGGGTTGGTGGTGGCGTCGCGCGGCGCAAACTGCGCCAACTGGTGGAAGTTGCCGGTGTCGGCGACGACGGTGGTGGATTGTTTGAGCTGGTCCAGCGCGTTCATGTGCCCATTAAACCAGCATGGCGGGCCGGCGCGGTTGGCACCGCCGCCAGCCCGCCCGTATCCGCCCGTGCCCGCTCGTTCGCGCCTACTCCGGCTGTATGCCGGCGGCCTTGACGATGCGGCCCCACTTCTCGGTTTCCGCCGCCTGGAACTGCGCCAGGCCCTGTGGCGTGGAGGTGAAGGCCTCGGAGCCGCTGGCCTCGAAGAAGGCCTTGGCCTGGGCACCGGCCACGGCGCGGGTCAACAGCTCGTTCAGGCGCTGCACCACCGGCGCCGGCGTGCCGGCCGGTGCGTAGGCGGCGAACCAGTAGCCCATCTCGTACCCCGGCACGCCGGCCTCGGCGATGGGCGGCACCTCCGGCAGCATGGCCGAGCGCTGGGTGCCGGTGACGCCCAGCGCCCGCAGGCGGCCGCCGCGTACTTGCGGCACGCCGGTGGACATGTCGGCGAACATCATGTCGATCTGGCCGCCCAGCAGGTCGGTGATGGCGTTGGGGTTGCTCTTGTAGGGCACGTGCAGGATCTGCACGCCGGCCATCTGCTGGAACAGCTCGCCGGCGATGCGGCTGGACGAGCTGCCGCTGCCGAAGCTGAGCTTGCCCGGCGTCTTGCGCGCCTGTTCTATCAGCGCGCCCACGGTCTGCAGCGGCGAGTTGGGGGTGACCACCAGCACCTGGCCGCCCTTGCCCAGCGCGGTCAGCGGCGCGAAGTCCTTCACCGGGTCGTAACCCAGGCGGCGGTACAGGTGTTCGTTGGCGGCGTGCGTGGTGTTGGTGGTGATCAGCACCGTGTAGCCGTCGGCCGGAGCACGCGCCGCCGCCTGCGCGGCGATCATGCCGCTGGCGCCGGCCTTGTTGTCCACCACCACCGCCTGCTGCGTCTGTTCGGTGACGGCCTGGCCCAGCGCGCGCGCCAGCGAGTCGGTGGCGCTGCCGGCGGCAAAAGGCACGATAAAGGTGATGGGCTTGGCCGGGAAGGCCTGGGCCCAGGCGCTGCCGGCACCGAGCGTGCACAGGGTGGCGGCTGTCACCGCACTGACGGCGCCGGCCAGCCAGCTGCGGCGGCGGATGTTGCGCAAGCCTTGGGGCGGCGTGGCGGGTCGGGGGCTCATGGGTTTGTCTCCTGTTGGGGTGGGTGGAACAAGGGTTCGGGCAGCAGCAGCGTTTCAAGTGCCGACGGCACCTGCAGCGGCAGTTGCAACAGCAGGAAGGACAAGGCCTTGCCGTGGCTGTCCAGGTTGAGCGAGGCGTTGACGCCGCCGTCCAGCGCTTCGTCGATGACGAAGTTCATGGCGTGCAGCCGGGGCAGCAGGTAGCGCCGCACCTGCGCCGGTTGCCGGTGCGCAAAACAACGCGCCACCGCGGCCTCGGTGATCTGTTCCACCAGCAGCGGGTACAGCGCCGGCTGCCAGGCGATGAGGCTGATGTTGGAGCGGTTGCCCTTGTCGCCGGTGCGGCCGTGCGCAGCGCGCCACAGCGGCACCTGCAGCGCATGGGTGTGTGGAGGCGTCGTGTTCATGCGGCGGCCTGCGGCGAGGCGTCGAAGAACTCAAAGCGCGGCTGCAGCAGCGCGCGCGGCATCAGGCCCGACAGCGTGGCCAGCGTGGGCCGCAACGCGGTGCGCACGCCGCCGCCGCCGGCCGGCCCACAGGTGTACAAGGCCACCACCTCGCGCACCAGGCGCTGGGCCACCGCGTGCTCGGCGTGGCGCAGCGCCACGCGCAGCCGCACGTCGCGGGCGTCGCCGTGCGGCAGCTCGTCTAGCCAGTGGCCGGCGTCGTCGGCAAACACGCTGGCCACCCCTATCAGGTCGGCGCGCAGCGGGCCGGCGTCGGCCAGGCGTTCACGCAGCACCGCGGCGGCCAGCCGTGCGCGCGCCTCGGCGCGTGGGCCGGCGTAGGAGATCTCGCCCTCGGCCAGCCAGCCCGAGGCGTGGCAGGCGTTGATCTTCAGCGTGTCGGTACGCGGGTGGCCGCGCACGCCGGTCAGTTGCACACGGTCGGGGCCGGTCTGCACCACCTGTGCCTCGCTCAGGTCGGCCACCACGTCGGGCGTGATGTAGGCCGCCGGGTCGTGCACCTCGTACAGCAGCTGTTCCTTGACGCCGTGTTCGTGCACCACGCCGCCGGTGCCGGCGGGCTTGGTGATGGTGCAGTGGCCGTCGGCGTTGATCTCGGCGATGGGGTAGCCCAGCCGGGCCAGGCCCGGCACGTCCTTCACACCGGGGTCGGCGTAGTAGCCACCGGTGACCTGGGCGCCGCATTCCAGCAGGTGGCCGGCCATGGTGGCGCGGGCGAGCCGGTCCCAGTCGTCCGCGGCCCAGCCGAAGTGCGCCATGGCCGGGCCCACCACCAGCGAGGGGTCGGCCACCCGCCCGCACACCACCACCTGCGCGCCGGCGCGCAATGCGTCGGCAATAGCCTCGGCGCCTATGTAGGCGTTGGCGCTGACCAGCGCCGGCAGTGCCGTTGCCGGTGCGTGGCCCAGCGCCTGTTGCAACGCGTCGCGGTGCGCGGGGCCGGAGACATCGTCGCCGCTGACCACCGCGATGCGCGGCGGCGGCAGCCCCATCTCCTGCGCCATGGCGGCGATGTGGCGCGCCGCGCCGCGCGGGTTGGCAGCGCCGAAGTTGCTGACGATGTGTATGCCGTGCCGCAGGCAGTCGGCCAGCACCGGGCGCAGCAGCGGGTCCAGCAACGGTTCGTAGCCGGCGGAGGGGTCGTCGCGCCGCGCCAGTTGGGCCAGCGCCAGCGTGCGCTCGGCCAGGGTCTCGAAGATCAGCACCGCCGGGCCGCCGGCCTCCACGAGCGCGCGCACCACCGGTGCGGCGGCGTCGGTGCGGTCGCCGGAGAAGCCGGCGGCGCAGCCCACGCGCAGCAGCGTCTCATGCTGCCGCATGGCCGCTCCTTGCGCGTTGGGGCGCGGCGGGTCTGCAACGCGGCGTGGGCATGGCGGGGTCTGTCTCCGGCGTGGTGCGCCGGTATCTCGTGGCACCGGCTGCGGCGCAATGTAGGCGCAGGCGCTACCGCTGAGAATTAGATAATTAAGATCAATTCATCGGTACAGCGGATCAAAACCCGCGCGCTTCGCTACCATCCGGCCATGCGGGCCAACCTGTCCACACGCCAGCTGGAAGCCTTCGTGCAACTGGCCGAGCTACGCAGCTTCACGCGCGCGGCCGATGCGGCGCACCTGTCGCAGCCGGCGTTTTCGGCGCTGATACGCGGCCTGGAAGACATGCTGGGCGTGCGCCTGTTTGACCGCACCACGCGCAGCGTGGAGCCCACCGCCGAAGGGCGTTTGTTTCTGGAGGCGGCGCGCGGCCTGCTGCAACACACCCAGGCGGCGCTGACCGACTTGCGCGAACACGCGGCGCAGCGCCGCGGGCGTGTGGCCGTGGCCTTGCTGCCCTCGCTGGCCGCGGGTTGGCTGCCCGGCCTGTTGGCGCGGTTTCGCGCCCGCCACCCCGGCATAGAGCTGGACGTGGCCGACGTGTTGTCGGAAGCCTGCCTGGAGCGTGTGCGCAGCGGGCGCGCCGACTTTGCCTTGGCTTCCACCCGCGCCCAGTCCGATGCCTTGCAGGCCGAGGCCTTCTGCAGCGACGACTTCCATGTCGTGTGCCGGCACGACCACGCATTGGCCCGGCGCCGCCGGCTCACGCTGGCTGACCTGGCGCCGCACCCCATCGTGCAGCTGGCGCGTTCCAGCAGCGTGCGCCAGTACGTCGAGGCGGCGCTCTACCCGGCGCAGGTGCAAACCGTGATGGAGCTGGACCAGCTCAGCACCGTGGCCGGCATGGTGCGCGCCGGGCTGGGCTTGAGCGTGGTGCCCGCCTTGACGCTGTTCCACTTCGACCACCCCGATCTGGTGACGCTGCCGCTGCGGGCGCCCGGGATGCGGCGTCAGATCTTCATCGTGCGGCGGCGTGACCGCAGCCTCTCGCTGGCAGCGCAGGCCTTGTACGAGGCCGTGGTGGCCGAGCGGCCCAGGCTGGTGGGCGGCCGGCGGCTGGTGCGGGCGCCGGCTCAGTAGATCAGGATGTCGGCGCCGCCTGCATCGCCGGTGGCGATGCGCGCCGGCCCCTTCGGGACCCGGTTCCCGGTGGCACCCGGCCCCGTCCACCACCCGTTGATCGCCAGGCGTTTGCCCTGTGCATAGGGCGAGACATGCGTGACGAAGTGGTTGGACTCCGGCCCCACGTTGAACAGCCACAGCGTGTTGAAGACCGGCGGCAGGTACAGCCCCTGGGAGCACCAGTACAGCGCACCGCCCCACTGCGGCTGCCAATCCTTGGCCAGGTGCCACACAAAGGCGACCTGGCGGCTGAAGTGCGCGTCGGTGGCCGCGATGTCGTTGTGCGGCAAGGAGTGGTCGCCGGGCAGGTACCAGCTGGCGGAGACCTCCGTGGGGCCATCGCAGGGCCGGCCGGACAAGCGCGACACCCACTCCTTGGTACCGGCCGAGCCGAACACCTGTGCACACCAGGCCAGGTCCGGCGGGAACTCGTGGGTGTCGTAGAGGTTGTGGTGGTGGAAGTGGAACTGCTCTTCGTAGCCTTCGTACACACGCCAGTCCGTGCAGCGGTCCAGACACCGGTGCATGCGCTCGGCGAATGCCGGCTCGAAGGCGTTGGGTATCGCCACCAGGCTGCCGGCCGCCAGCCGTCGTCCCGCTTCTGCCAAGGCAGACCCCGGCCCACGAAGCGAGGCACGCAGATGGGCTTCTATGGAGAGCAAGCCGGCGTCGCCCGCGTGAGGCTCCGCGGCGGCGGGCGTCTGCGCCGGAGACACGCTCAGCGTGGCCGCGCCCACGTCGGCGATCTTGCGCCGCACCTGCTCCATGTCCAGCGCTCGCGCGCCCGCCAGCACCTCGTCCAACTCGCCAGGCTGCAGTGCGCCGGCGTTGACGTAGACGATCATGTTGTCGCGCAAGACCATCAAGGTCGGCACCGACTGAACATTGAACTGCGCACTGATCGCCTGCTGGCTTTGCACATCGACCCTCGCTACCAGCGCATCGGGGTTGCGGGCGGCGGTGGCGGCCAGGACCGGCGAGAAGGCCAGACAAGGCTCGCTGGTCGGGGCCCAGAAGGCGACCACCGCCAGGGGATGGTCGTCCAGCAAGGGCACGAAGTTCTGCGAGGTGAGTTCGATGACGTTCGCGCTGACCGTCGACATGGTGCGTTGTTCCTTCTCATCGCCTCGGCCATTATCCGGCGCGCCCTTCGGCGCTGGCATGCCGCGCTGTAGACTGCCGGCGGGCCTGGCCCGAAACGGGACCTGACGGCCCGCATCGCGCAGGCCGACCGGCCATGCACGCACCCGCAACCACCGCCCACCCTGCCAGGTTCGCCGCAACGGCTGCCTGTGCCCTGGGCATCCCGGTCGCTGCGGCGCGGGCTGGGGCGGGCGACCCTGTCACGGCAGGCGGGGGACTTAGCGGGTGAGTGTGTTGCAGGTGGCGCGCAACGCGCCGGAGTTGCGCGCCTTGCTGGCCGGCCGCGGCCGCGCCGCCTTCGTGCCCACCATGGGCAACCTGCACGCAGGCCATCTGGGCCTGGTGCGAGCGGCCAGGGAACTGGGCGACGTGACGGTGGCCAGCATCTTCGTCAACCGCCTGCAGTTTCTACCGCACGAAGACTTCGACAGCTACCCGCGCACCTGGGAAGCCGACTGCGCGCAGCTGCAGGCCGAAGGCTGCGACATCCTGTTCGCGCCCACCGAGGCGGTGCTGTACCCCGAGCCGCAGACCTTCAAGGTGCTGCCCGACCCGGCGTTGGCCGACGTGCTGGAAGGGGCCTTCCGCCCCGGTTTCTTCACCGGCGTGTGCACGGTGGTGATGAAGCTGTTCCAGTGTGTGCAGCCGGCTGTTGCCGTGTTCGGCAAGAAGGACTACCAGCAGCTGATGGTGGTGCAGCGCATGGTGCAGCAACTGGCCATGCCGGTGCAGATCGTGGGCCTGGAGACGGCCCGCGCCGACGATGGCCTGGCGCTGTCGTCGCGCAACGGCTACCTGAGCG
Source organism: Burkholderiaceae bacterium (assembly GCA_037190565.1). Taxonomy (GTDB): domain Bacteria; phylum Pseudomonadota; class Gammaproteobacteria; order Burkholderiales; family Burkholderiaceae_C; genus Rubrivivax. Next base: position 199,020 of record JBBCJV010000015.1, on the reverse strand, counting down.
CGGGCGAGCGGGCCGAGGCGGTGTGGCTGTCGAAGACGCTGCAGGCCATGGCGCAGGCGGCGCAGGCCGGCGAGTGCGATCTGGCCGCCATCGAGGCCCGCGCCACGCAGGGCCTGGTGGCGCGCGGCTGGCAGCCGGACTACCTGGCGCTGCGCCGGCGCAGCGACCTGCAGCCGGCCACCCCCGGCGATGCGCTGGTGGCGCTGGGCGCGGCGCGCCTGGGCAGCACGCGCCTGATAGACAACCTGGAAGTCGGCGCCTGACGGCGCTTCAGGCTGCCGGCGCTTCGCCGCCGCCCAGCGTGTGCCCGGCCATCAGCTCCAGCGCCTTGACCAGCGCCGAGTGGTCCTCCGCCGCGCCGCCGTGCGCGGCGCAGGCCTGCATCAGCTGCGCCACCTGCGCCGTGCCGGGCAGGGCCACGCCCAGGGCGCGGGCGCCTTCCAGGGCCAGCTTCAAGTCCTTCTGGTGCAGGCCTATGCGAAAGCCCGGCGCAAACGTGCGCTTGAGCATGCGCTCGCCATGCACCTCCAGGATGCGGCTGGCCGCAAAGCCGCCCATCAGCGCCTGACGCACCTTGGCCGGGTCGGCGCCGGCCTTGCTGGCGAAGACCAGGGCCTCGCCCACCGCGGCGATGTTCAGCGCCACGATGATCTGGTTGGCCACCTTGGTGGTCTGCCCGGCGCCCACGCCGCCCACGTGGGTGATGTTCTTGCCCATCAGCTCCAGCAGCGGCTTCACGCGCGCAAAGGCGGCGTCACCGGCGCCCACCATGATGGTCAGGCTGGCGGCCTTGGCACCGACCTCGCCACCGGAGACCGGGGCGTCCACGTAGTCGGCGCCCAGCGCGGCAATGCGCTGGGCGAATTCCTGCGTGGCGATGGGCGAGATGGAGCTCATGTCCACCACGGTCTTGCCGGCGCTCAGGCCGGCGGCCACGCCGTCGTCGCCGAACAGCACCTTCTCCACGTCCGGTGTGTCGGGCAGCATGGTGAACACGATGTCGGCGCGTTCAGCCACCTCGCGGGCGCTGGCGCACACGGTGGCGCCGGCGGCGGTAAGCGCTTCGGGCACGCGGCTGCGTGTCTGCACAAAGAGCTGATGGCCGGCGGCGATGAGGTGGCCGCACATGGGCGCGCCCATGATGCCCAGGCCTATGAATCCGAGTTGCATGGTGCTGAGGGGCGGGTGATGAAGGCTTCAGGCGGCGCGCATGCGGCCCAGGATTTGTTGCGCGCCGGCGGCCATCAGCCGTGCGTCGGAGCTGACGGTGACCAGCTGGAAGCCCTTGGCGATGCGCGCCAGCGCCGCGTCGGGCCCGGCGTTGTGTATGGCGGCCACCACGTTGTGTGCCTTGGCGCGCGCCAGGATGTGGTCTACCGCCTCGGCGGCCTTGGGCGCCAGGTCGTCGAAGCCCGGCGGGCAGCCCAGGGCCAGCGACAGGTCTGAGGGGCCGATGTAGATGGCGTCCAGCCCCTCCACCGAGAGGATGGCGTCCAGGTTGTCCAGCGCTTGTGCCGTCTCGATCATCGCGAAGCGCACCACCGTGTCGTTGGCATGCTGCGGGTAGTCGCCGCCGCTGTACAGCAGCGCGCGCACGGGGCCGAAGCTGCGGGTGCCGCGCGGCGCGTAAGAGGTCCAGGCCACCAGCTTCTGCGCGTCTTCGCGTGTGCTGACCATGGGGCAGATCACGCCGTAGGCGCCGGCGTCCAGCGACTTCATCAGGATGCCCGGCTCCAGCCAGGGCACGCGCACCAGCGGCACGGTGGCGGTGGTGGAGATGGCCTGCAGCATGCCCACCATGGCCTGGTAATCCACCACGCCGTGCTGCAAGTCCACGGTCAGCGAATCCCAGCCCTGGTGGGCCATGGTCTCGGCGGAAAAGCCGTTGGCAATGGCCAGCCAGCCGTTGATGGCGGCGCGGCCCTCGCGCCACAGCGTGCGCAGGCGGTTTTCTCTCATGCGGGGGCTCCGGCCCGGTGAGCCCGGGACTGTTGTACCTAAGTCATCATACAACTGACCGGCAGCCCGTCAAGGCGCTTCGGTACGGCGTCGTTACCTGGGTGGGCTGGAAGGGCAAACACTGATCGACGACCGGTGCGGGAGCCTACAGCATTGCTGTATGTTGTCGGACAACTGACAATCAGCCGCCGTGTTGATTCGACCCACCTCACCGCCGGCCCACCGGCGCCCGCCACGCCCCACGGAGACACCAACATGAACCGCAGACACCTTCTGAGCCTGGTCGCTGCCAGCCTGGCCGCCGGCCCCGTGCTGGCGCAGGACAACTGGCCCAACCGCCCGATACGCATCGTGGTGCCCTTTGCCGCCGGCGGCACCAGCGACATCCTGGCCCGCACGATAGGCGAGCGCTTGCAGGTGGCGTTGAAGCAGAACGTGCTGGTGGAAAACCGCGCCGGTGCCGGCGGTGTGATCGGGGCCGACGCGGTGGCCAAGTCGCCGGCCGACGGCTACACGCTGCTGCTGGGCACCATCGCCAGCCACGCCATCAACCCGGTGTTGAACCCGTCCATGCCGTATGACGCGGCCAAGGACTTTGCGCCCATCATGCTGCTGGGCAGCATCGCCAACGTGCTGCTGGTGGGCGCCAACCAGCCCTACAAGAACGTGGCCGACGTGATCGCCGCGGTGAAGGCCAAGCCCGGGCTGCCGTTTGCATCGGCCGGGCAGGGCAGCTCGCAGCACATGTCGGGCGAAGCCTTCAAGCTGATGGCCGGCGTGGACCTGACGCACGTGCCCTACAAGGGCAGCGCCCCGGCCATACAGGACGTCATCGGCGGGCAGATCCCCATGAGCTTCGAAACCGTGACGGTGGCGCTGCCGCACATCCAGGGCGGGCGCGTGCGTGCGCTGGCGGTGACGCCGGGCCAACGCAGCCACGTGCTGCCCGACGTGCCCACCATGGCCGAGGCCGGCGTCACCGGCTTTGACGTGGCCAGCTGGCAGGCGCTGTACGCGCCGGCCGGCACGCCGGCGGCGATCGTGGAGCGGCTCAACCGCGAGGTGGCGGCCATCATTGCCCAGCCCGACATCAAGGCCAAGCTGGAGGGCCTGGGCCTGGTGCACAACCCCAACACGCCGGCCCAGTTCGCCGAGTTCGGCCGCAACGAGATCGCGAAGTGGACCAAGGTCGTGAAGGACGGCAACATCAAGTTGAATTGAGGGCCCCAGGCTCCCTCCCGGTCGCCACCCCCCGAGGGGGCTCTTGCCGCGGCCCGGCAAAGCCGGATCCGCGCAAGCGGCTGGGTTGTGAGCAGTGGCACAGTTGGAGTCCGCGTGCCTCTTCAGAACATGACTCCCGTCGTTATCCGCATCAACGATCGCGACAACGTCGCGATCGTTGCCAACGACGGGGGCTTGCCCGCCGGCACCGCCTTGCCCGGCGGGCCGGTGCTGGTGGAGGCCGTGCCGCAGGGCCACAAGGTCGCGCTGCAAGACCTGGCCGAAGGCGCCGAGGTGCGGCGCTACGGCGTGGTCATCGGCCGCACGCTGCAGGCGCTGCCGGCCGGCAGCTGGGTGCACGAGCGGCGGCTGGCCATGCCCGAGGCGCGTTCGCTCGAAGGCCTGCCGATGGCCACGCGGCCGGCGCCGCAGTGGGCGCCGCTGGAAGGCTTCAGCTTCCAGGGCTTTCGCAACGCTGACGGCTCGGTGGGCACGCGCAACCTGCTGGCGGTGACCACCACCGTGCAGTGCGTGGCCGGCGTGGTGGCGCACGCGGTGGACCACATACGCCGCGAACTGCTGCCGCAGTACCCGAACGTGGACGATGTGGTGGCGCTGGAGCACGGCTACGGCTGCGGCGTGGCCATAGAGGCGCCGGATGCGGTCATCCCCATACGCACGCTGCGCCACTTGAGCCTGAACCCCAATTTCGGCGGCGAGGTGATGGTGGTCAGCCTGGGCTGCGAGAAGCTGCAGCCCGAGCGCCTGCTGCCGCCGGGCAGCATCCCGGTGGCGGTGCAGGGCGACGAGGCGGCCGAACCGGGCCTGGACGTGGTGTGCCTGCAGGACAGCGAGCATGTGGGCTTCGCCTCCATGATCGATTCCATCGTGGCCCGCGCGCGCCACCACCTGGAGCGGCTCAACCGCCGCCGGCGCGAGACACTGCCGGCCAGCGAGCTGGTGGTGGGCGTGCAGTGCGGCGGCAGCGACGCCTTCAGCGGCCTCACCGCCAACCCGGCCGTCGGCTTCTGCACCGACCTGCTGGTACGCGCCGGCGCCACCGTGATGTTCAGCGAAACCACCGAGGTGCGCGACGGCATCGCCCAGCTCACCGCACGCGCCGCCACCCCGGAGGTGGCCGAGGCGCTGGTGGCGCAGATGGCCTGGTACGACGCCTACCTGCAGCGCGGCGCCGTGGACCGCAGCGCCAACACCACGCCGGGCAACAAGAAGGGCGGGCTGTCCAACATCGTCGAGAAGGCCATGGGCTCCATCGTCAAGAGCGGCAGTGCGCCCATCGCGCATGTGCTGGCGCCGGGCGAAAAGCTGAACGGCCGCCGCGGCCTGGTCTACGCCGCTACGCCGGCTTCGGACTTCGTCTGCGGCACGCTGCAGCTGGCTGCCGGCATGAACCTGCACGTGTTCACCACCGGCCGCGGCACGCCTTATGGCCTGGCCGCCTGCCCGGTGGTGAAGGTGGCCACGCGCAGCGAGCTGGCGCGCCGCTGGCACGACCTGATGGACCTGGACGCCGGGCCGGTGGCCACGGGCGCCGCCAGCATCGAGGACATGGGCTGGGCCTTGTTCCACCTGCTGCTGGAGACAGCCAGCGGGCGGCGCACCTGGGCGGAACAACACCGCTTGCACAACGCGCTGGTGTTGTTCAACCCGGCGCCCATCACCTGAGCTTCTTGGGTTGCGGTTGCGGGTTGGTGCGGTGCGCGTAGCGTGAGCAGCAGCGCGCGGCAGGCACCGGCCACAGGGCAGGCCCGGCTGCGCGCTGAAGCGAAACCTGAATCGAACGGCCGCGAGTCAAGTCGCCGAAGCCGCCGCCGCCCGCCGCCGCCGCTCGCGGCTGTTGGCCAGGTGGGTGCGCATCGCCGCGCGCGCCGCATCGGCATCGCCGCCGGCAATGGCGTCCAGGATGCTTTCGTGCTCTATGTTCACGCGGCGCAGATAAGCCTTCTGCTCGTCGCTGCGCTCCACCACCGCACCCAGGCGTGCGCGCGGGATGGCGCCGGTGCCCAGCGCCGACATCACGTCTATGAAGCGGCTGTTCTGCGTGGCGCGTGCAATCTCCTGGTGGAACAGGAAGTCCGGGCCTATGGCGTCGCGCCCGGCTTCCACCGCGGCGGCAAAGGCGTCCAGCGCCTCGCGCATGCGTGCCAGCTGCGCCGGTTCGCGGCGCAGCGCCGCCAGGGCGGCGGCCTCGGTTTCTATGGCGCTGCGCAGTTCCAGCACCGCGATCACGTCCTGCAGCGTGGACAGCTGCTCAGGCGCGACGCGAAAGGGAGCCGCATCGCCCAGGCCCACCACGAACGTGCCGATGCCGTGGCGCGTTTCCACCAGGCCCGAGGCCTGCAGCTTGGAGATGGCCTCGCGCACCACGGTGCGGCTGACGCCGAACTCGGCCACGATCTCGGCCTCGGTGGGCAGGCGGCTGCCCTCGGGGTAGCGGTCGTCGCGTATGCGGGCCGACAACACGTCCACCAGCTCCAGCGCCAGCGGCCGCGCCTTGCGGCGGGGCACGCCGGTGGACGAAGGCAAGCCGGCCAGGCTGGTTAAGGGCGTGGACTGCAAGAGCGGGGGCTGCGGGGGCGCAGGGCAGGGTGGGTCAACACGCTGCTCAGGTTATCAGACATCTGTTGACTGCGGCGCCGTGCTTCAGCCCACCGCGGCAGCGTCACGCGGCGGCGTCCACAGCCCGCGCGTGGTGGCCATCAGCCGCACCAGGCCCAGCAGCGTGTCGGTGTTGGGCGCCGCGATGCCCAGGCGGCGGCCCAGCTCCTGCACCGCACCCACGATGGCGTCGATCTCCAGCGGCCGGCCGGCGTCCACGTCCTGCAGCATGGAGCTGCGCATGCCCACCAGCCGGGCGGTGACGGCGTGGCGCTCCTCCGGGTCTTGCGTGATGGGCACGCCTATCGCCTGGCCTATGGCGCGCGCCTCCAGCATCACCGCGCTGCAGAAGTGGCGCACCAGCGGGTCGGCCAGGATGCGGTCGGAGGTGGCGCCGGTGAGCGCCGAGATGGGGTTGATGGTGAGGTTGCCCCACAGCTTGAACCAGGCGTCCTGCTGCACCCGGGGCGAGACCGTGAGCTGGAAGCCGGCCTCGCCGAGCAGGGCCGCGGCGCGCTCCAGCGCAGCATCGTTGCGGCCCGAAGGGCGGCCTATGACCAGGCCGTTGCCGCCGCCGTGTCGCACATGGCCCGGTGCCGGGGTGGAGGCCGACAGGTGCACCACACCGCCGATCACGCGGGCGGCCGGCAGCAGCGCACGCACACGGCCGCCGGGGTCCACGGCCTCCAGGTGCCAGCCTTCGCAAGGCCCGCCCAGGCCGTCGAAGAACCACCAGGGCACGCCGTTCATGGCCGCCAGCACGTCGCCGCGGTCGGCGATCAACTCGGCCACCGCCGGCGCCACGGCAGCCAGGGCCGGCCCCTTGACGGCCAGCACCACCAGGTCTTGCGGGCCCAGGTCTGCGGCGCGGTCGCTGGCACGCAGCGGCACCATGGTGCGGCCCTGGGCGTTCTCGGCCACCAGGCCACGCTCGCGCACGGCTTGCAGCGTGGCGCCGCGGGCCAGTGCGCTGAGCTCCACACGGCCCGGGCCTAGGCCGTGCAACCAGGCGGCAAACTGGCCGCCCACGGCCCCCAGGCCCACGATGCAGATCTTCATCATGGCCGCAGTCTATGCGGCCGCGGCGTGCTCAGCGGCCGGGCGGGTGCAGCACCTGGATGCCGGCCTGCGCGCCGGCTTCGGCATCGCCCGCCGCCAGGTGGATGGCGGCGCGCACCCGGTTGTAGGTGCCGCAGCGGCAGAGGTTGGTGATGGCCTCGTCGATATCGGCGTCGCTGGGCCGCGGCTTTTCTTGCAGCAGCGCCGCGGCGGCCATCAGCATGCCGCTTTGGCAGTAGCCGCATTGCGGCACGTCCAGCTGCAACCAGGCCTGTTGCAGCGGGTGGCGGCCGTCGGGTGACAGGCCTTCGATGGTGGTGATGCGCTGTGTTGCCTGCACCGCGGCCAGCGGCATCACGCAGCTGCGCACCGGCTGGCCGTCGATGTGCACCGTGCAGGCGCCGCACTGCGCGATGCCGCAGCCGTACTTGGTGCCAGGCAGGCCCAGCTGCTCGCGCAGCACCCACAGCAGCGGGGTGTCGGCATCGGCTTCGAATTCGTGCACCACACCGTTGACGTGCAGGCGGGGCATGGCGGGCTCCTGGGGTTCCGGGCACAGAGACGGTGTGCGCATGATGCCCCAGTGTCCGGCCCCAGGCCCTGGGCCCAGGCCGGGTAGGCAGCGGCGCCTGGGCCGGCTACGCTGCACGTTTAGCCGCAGCACACCAGGAGACCTGCCACCATGGGCCAGACCATCCACTACACCCGCCCCGACGGCGCCAGCGTGCAAGGCTATCTTGCCGAACCACCCCACGCCCAGGGCGCGCCCGCGGTGGTGGTCATCCAGGAGTGGTGGGGCCTGAACGACCAGATACGCGGTGTCGCCGACCGCTACGCGCAGCAGGGCTACCGAGCGCTGGTGCCCGACCTGTACCGCGGCAAGAGCACGGTGGACGCCGAGGAAGCCAGCCACCTGATGAAGGGCCTGGACTTCGCCGAGGCCGCCGGCCAGGACGTGCGCGGTGCCATTGCCTGGCTCAAGGGCAGCGGCTCGGCCAAGGTGGGCGTGACCGGCTTTTGCATGGGCGGCGCGCTGACGCTGCTGACCACGGTGTTCGTGCCCGAGGCCGACGCCGGCGTGGTGTTCTACGGCTACCCGCCGCTGGAGTTTGTGGACGCCGGCAAGATCAAGGCCCCGCTGATGGGCCACTGGGCACTGCACGACGGGCCCTTCCCCATCGCCGGCGTGGACGCGCTGCAGACCAAGCTGGACGCGGCCGGCGTGGCCTACGAGTTTCATCGCTATGACGCCCAGCACGCCTTCTTCAACGAGACGCAGGTGGGCGAGAAGAAGCTGCTGCCCATCATCGAGTACCAGCCCGAGGCCGCGGCGCTGGCCTGGGAGCGTACGCTGGCGTTCTTCGGCAGGCACCTGAAGTAGCCACGGCGGGCAGCCGCGCTGCGTTGACCGGCCAGGGCAGCCTTGGCATCATGCCGGCGTAACAAAATTACGTCGGGCTATGTCCTTCGACCTGGTTCTTTTCGGCGGCACGGGCGACCTCACGTGGCGCAAGCTCATGCCGGCGCTGTTCCAGGCCTTTCGTCACGGCAAGCTGCCGCCGGGCGGGCGCATCCTGGCGGTGGCGCGCGACGAGCGCAGCGACGACGAGTACCGCGCCTTCATCCACGAGCGGTTTGCCGAAGTCGAGCCCGGCAAACGCCCCAGCGACGAAGAGTTCCAGCGTTTCGCCACGCTGCTGCACTACCGCCGCATGGACTTGTCGCAGCCGGCGGACTACGCCGGCCTGCAGCAGTGGGTGGCCGAGCGCGCGGCCGACACCGTGGTGCTGTTCCTGGCCACCAGCCCGCAGCTGTTTCCGGTGATCTGCTCGCAGCTGGGCGCCGTGGGCCTGAACGGGCCGCAGGTGCGCGTGGTGCTGGAAAAGCCCCTGGGCCACGACCTGGCCAGCGCGCGCGAGATCAACCGCGTGGTTGCCGCCTCGTTCAGCGAATCGCAGGCGCTGCGCATAGACCACTACCTGGGCAAGCCGGCGGTGCAGAACCTGGTGGCCCTGCGGTTTGCCAATGCCCTGTTCGAGCCGCTGTGGCGGCGCGAGTCCATCGCCAACATACAGATCACCATCGCCGAAAGCCTGGGCGTGGGCAGCCGCGGCGACTTCTACGACAAGACCGGCGCGCTGCGCGACATGGTGCAGAACCATGCGCTGCAGCTGCTGACCATGATCGCGATGGAGCCGCCGGCCAACGGCGCGGCCGACGCGGTGCGCGACGAAAAGCTCAAGGTGCTGAAGTCGCTGAAACCCTTCACCGCGGAAGCCGTGTCGCGCGACGTGGTGCGCGGCCAGTACCGCGGCGGCACGGTGGAAGGCCGCGCCGTGCCGGCCTACCTGGACGAAACCAAGGTGCCGGCCGGCAGCCACACCGAAACCTTCGTGGCGCTGCGTACCGAGGTGCAGAACTGGCGCTGGGCCGGCGTGCCCTTCCACCTGCGCACCGGCAAGCGGCTGGCCGCGCGCGACGCGCAGATCGTGGTCAACTTCCGCGAGGTGCCGCACCCCATCTTTGCCGGCACCACACGCGCCAACAAGCTGGTCATCAAGCTGCAGCCCGAAGACGGGCTGCAGCTGCACCTGCTGGCCGCCAAGGGCGGCGACACCAGCGAGCTGCTCAGCCCGGTATCGCTGGACCTGGACTTCGACCGCGCATTCCCCAGCCAACGTGTGGGCGCCTACGAACGCCTGCTGCTGGACGCCATCGCCGGCCGGCTGGCGCTGTTTGTGCGCAGCGACGAGCAGGAACAGGCCTGGCGCTGGGTGGAGCCGGTGCTGGACGCCTGGAAGCGCGACCCGGCCGGCCCGCGCGCCTACGCGCCCGGCAGCTGGGGCCCGGCCGCGGCCAGTGCACTGGTGGCGCGCGACGGCTGCGCCTGGGCCGAGGAGCAATGAACCCCGCGCGGCGCGCGCTGCTGTCGGCGCTGTCCACCCTGGCTGCCGCCGGGCCGGGGGCTGGGCTGGCGCGGGCCGCCGTGGGCATGCAGACCTCCACGGTGTGGCGCGTGCAGCCGGGTGACAGCCTGGCCGAGGTGCTGCGCAGTGCGGAAGACGGCGACGTGGTGGAGCTGGCGGCCGGCTTCCATGACGGGCAGGTGGGCGTGATCACGCAGCGGCGGCTCACCGTGCGCGGCCTGGGCGGGCGCGCCGTGCTGCGCGCCGCCGGGCGCGATGCCGAGGGCAAGGCCCTCCTGGTGGTGCGCAGCCACCCTGACGACAGCGACATACGCTTCGAGGACCTGGAGTTCCGCGGCGCGCGTGTGCCCGATCTCAACGGCGCCGGCGTACGCTTCGAGCGAGGCCGTCTGACGGTGCGGCGCTGCGCCTTCTTCGACAACCAGATGGGCATACTCACCGCCAACTTCGGCGATGCCGAGCTCACGGTGGAAGACAGCGAGTTCGGCGAAGCGCCCGCCGGCAGCCGGCTGCCGCACCTGCTGTACGCCGGCCACATCGCCCGGCTGACGCTGCGCGGCAGCCGTTTCAGCGGCGGCCAGGCCGGCCACCTGGTGAAGAGCCGGGCGCGCGAGAACCACATCCTCTACAACCGCCTGGTGGACGGCCCCGGCGGCCGTGCCGCCTACGAGCTGGAGTTTCCCAACGGCGGCCTGGCGCGCGTGGTGGGCAACCTGATAGGCCAGAGCCGCGAAACCACCAACCGGGTGCTGTTGTCCTTCGGCGCCGAGGGCAGCGACGACAGGCGCGAACAAGGTCTGTTCATGGCCCACAACACGCTGATCAACGAAGGCCCGCGCGCGGCGGTGTTCGTGCGCGTGTCCGAGCTGCCGCAGCCGGTGGCGCGGCGCTTCGTCAACAACCTGCTGGTGGGGGCCGGCCGCGGCGACCCGGCGCTGGCCGACCCGGCGCAGGGCAACTTCGGCGCGCCGCCGGGCGCCTTGCTGCCCGATGGGCGGCTGCCGGCGCAGTCGCCGCTGCGCGGCCGGGGCGTGGCGCCGGGCGCGGCATTTGGCGCGGTGTCTGGCACGGTGTCTGGCACGCCGTCCGGCTGGTCGCTGGTGCCGCAGGCCGAGTTCGCGCTACCGGTGGGCACGCGGCCGCTGGCCGCGCCGCCGCGCTGGTCGCCCGGGGCCTACCAGAGCGTATGAGGCCGCGGGTGTTTTCCTCTGGCATCCCGGCCGGGCGCCGGGCCGCTGCCGCGCCGGTTCAGGGGCCGACATGAGCGCTGCAGAGAGAGAACCGGCCATGCTGGAACGCATACGCGCCTCGATTCCGGCGCTGCCGCCGGCGGAGCAGCGTGTGGCGCGGCTGCTGCTGGGCGACCCGCGCGGTTTTGCCGCGCTGCCGGTGGGCGAGCTGGCGCGGCGCGCCGAGGTGAGCAAACCCACGGTGGTGCGGTTTTGCCGCAGCGTGGGCTACGACGGGCTGACCGACTTCAAGCTCAAGCTGGCCGGCAGCGTCAACGAAGGCGTGCCCTTTGTGCACCGGGCCGTGGCCGAGGGCGATGGGGCCGGCGAGCTCATCGTCAAGGTCATAGACAACGCCGTGGCGGCGCTGCTGCGCTACCGCCGCGCCGCGGCAGCGCCGGCCTTCGAGCGTGCGATTGCGCTGCTGGCCGCCGCCTGCGCCAGCGGCGGGCGCATAGGCTTTTACGGTGTCGGCAACTCGGGCATCGTGGCGCAGGACGCGCAGCACAAGTTCTTTCGCCTGGGTGTGGGGGCGGCGGCGGTGGTGGACGGCCACACGCAGGTGATGAGCGCCACCATGCTGGGGCCGGGCGACTGCGCGGTGATCTTCAGCAACTCCGGCCGCAGCCGCGACCTGCTGGACGTGGCCGACATCGCGCGCCGCAAGGGCGCCTCGCTGATCGCTGTCACCGCCAGCGGTTCACCGCTGGCGCAACAGCTGCGGCTGGCCGGCAGCAGCGTGCTGCTGGCGGCGGACCACCCGGAGGATGCCGACCGCTACAGCCCCATGGTGTCGCGGCTGCTGCACCTGAACATCGTGGACATCCTGACCACCGGCGTGGCGTTGCGCCTGGGTTCGCAGCAGCTGCGGCCGCTGCTGGCCGAGATCAAGAAGAACCTGCGCGCGAAGCGCTACGCGCTGCCGGTGGACGAAGCAGCCGAAGTGGCCGACGACACTGCCGAAGACGGCGCCAGCGACAGCAGCTCGTCCACGCCGTAAAGCCGCGCCAGCTCCACCAGCTTGGCCGGCGCGCCGTGCACGCTGAAACCGCGGCCGGCGCCCTGCGCCAGGCGGCGTGCCTGCAGCAGCAGCGCGATGGCCGAGCTGTCGAAGCCGGCCAGCGCGCTGGCGTCCACCGTGAGCGGGCCGCTGCCGCCGGCCACCGCGGCCGGCAAGGTTTGCGCCAGGGCCGGCGTTTCGTCCAGGGTGGCGGTGGCGGGCAGGGTGAGGCTCACGGGGTGGACTCCGGCGTTCGGCGGTTTGTTCAGCTCTTGGCGGCGCTGCGGTTGCGCTCGACCAGCGAGTTGATCAGGCCGTCTATGCCGCCCCGGCCCAGCTCTTGCGCAAACTGGGTGCGGTAGTTCAGCACCAGCCACAGGCCGCCCACGTTGACGTCGATGATCTTCCAGGCGTCGCCCTGCTTGTCCAGCCGGTAGTCCAGCTTGATGGGCTCGCCGCGGCCGCGCACCTCGGACTGCACGATGACCTGGCTGCTGCCGGACACCGGCTGGGTGCGGGTGATTTCCACGCGCTGGTCGCGCAACTCGGACAGCGCGCCGGCGTAGACGCGCAGCAGCAGGGTCTTGAACTCGGCCTGCAGCCGGGTGCGCTGCTCGGCACTGGCGCCGCGCCACTGCGGGCCTACGGCGGAGCGGGTGACCACTTCGAAGTTGACGTGCGGCATCACCTTCTCGTCCACCAGCGCCTGGATGCGGTTGAGGTCGCCGGCCTGCACCGCAGCGTCGGACTTGGCGACCTCGAGCACCTCGGTAGAGATCTGGCGCACCAGGGCGTCGGGCGCTGTCTCGGCCCAGGCCGCGCCGGCGGGCAGCAAGGTGGCCGCGCCCAGGGCCAGCAACCATCGTTTCAGCATGCTGATGTGTCCTTTCTTCTCGGGCCCACGGGCCGTTGCGGCGTTGGAGCCGCCGATGGCGGCAAGGTTCACTGACGCTGTCACCGGCTGTTTCAGGGCTGCTCCAGTCAAGGGCGTTGCGCGGGCGTCGGCGTGGCCGGGCGCCGGGCGGTGCCGGCCGGCTGCGACGCAGCACCGGCGGGTTGCGACGCCGCACCGGCGGGCTGGGCCGCCGAGGCCGGCGCCGAAGGGGCTGCGGGCGTGGCCGGCGCCGGCTCGTCGTCGCCGAAGTCTTCGTACAGATCGGCGTCGCTGGCCGGTGCGGCGCCGTCGTAGACCTGGTCCAGCCGGCGCGCCAGGAAGCCGTCGCGCATGAAGCTGTACTTGTCCAGCGCCGCCTGGCCCAGCAGCGAGGTGGTGCCCAGCAGCTCGGCGCGCAGGTTCACCGCTTCCAGCACCGTGGTGCCGTAGCGGGCGGCGCGTTCGTCAGGCAGCGTGGAAGGCGAGGCCTGGCGGTCAACCAGCAGCCCGCCGGTGTCGCGCAGCGTGGAAGGCCCCAGCAGCGGCAGCACCAGGTAGGGGCCGGGCGGCATGCCCCAGCGGCCCAGGGTCTGGCCGAAGTCCTCGCTGCGGCGCACCAGGCCCATCTCGGTGGCCGGGTCCAGCAGGCCGCCCAGGCCGAAGAAGGTGTTGCTCAGCACCCGCATGCCCATGTCCAGCCCATGGTGCACCTTGCCCTGCAGCAGGTGATTGACCATGGACCACACGTCGTACAGGTTGCCCAGCACGTTGCTGATGCCGGTGCGCACCAGCTGCGGCACCACGCTGCGGTAGGCGCGGGCCACAGGCTCCATCACCGCGGCGTCCACCGTCTCGTTGAAGGCGAACATGCGGCGGTTGAAGTTTTCCCAGGGGTCGGCCGGGTTGGCGGCCACCGCCTGCGGCGCGGGGTCGCCGGTGGGCGCCACCGTGGCGCAGCCGCCGGCCAGCAGCGCGACGGCCAGCAGCGGGGCGGCCCACCAGCGCTTCACGGGCTGCCCCCGCCGGCGGCGCTGGCAGCTCCGCCACCGATGCCGCCGCCGGCGCTGGCCGGGGCGTCGGCACGGCCGGTGAGGAACTGGCCTATCAGGTTCTCCAGCACCACGGCCGACTGGGTGTCGGTGATGATGTCGCCGGCCGCCAGGTTCTCGTCGTCGCCGCCGGCCTCCAGGCCAATGTACTGGTCACCCAGCAGGCCGGAGGTCAGGATCTTGGCCGAGGTGCCCTTGGGGAAGGGGTAGCGCCGGTCTATGTCCAGCGTGACCACGCCGCGGAAGGTCTGCGGGTCCAGCGTGATGCTGCCCACGCGCCCCACCAGCACGCCGGCGCTGCGCACCGGGGCGCGCGGCTTCAGGCCGCCGATGTTGTCGAAGCTGGCGCTCACGCGGTAGGTGTCGCCACCGGTGGCGGCGCCCAGGTTGGCCGCCTGCAGGGCCAGGAACACCAGGCCCAGCATGCCCAGCAGCACGAACACGCCCACCAGCGTTTCTATGCTCTTCTTTCCCATCGAATGCCTTTCTGCTGCCCTGATGACGGCGTTCGCGACGCGTCAGGGTGTAGAGAACATCATCGCCGTGAGCACGAAGTCCATGCCCAGTATCCACAGCGAAGAGATGACCACCGTGCGCGTCGTCGCATAGGCCACGCCCTCGGGCGTGGCGTCGGTCTCGTGGCCCTGGTACAGCGCCACCACCGTGCAGATGATGCCGAACACCGTGGCCTTGACCAGGCCGTTGCCCACGTCGCGCCACACGTCCACCTGCGACTGCATGATGGACCAGAAGTTGCCGGCGTCCACGCCGATCAGCATCACCGCCACCACCCAGGCGCCCAGGATGCCCACGGTGCTGAACAGGATGCACAGTATGGGCATGGAGACGATGCCGGCGATCAGGCGCGGCGCCAGCACGCGCTGGCGCGGGTCCACCGCCATCAGCTCCATGGCCGAGAGCTGCTCGCCGGCCTTCATCAGGCCGATCTCGGCCGTCAGCGAGGTGCCGGCGCGGCCGGCGAACAGCAGCGCGGTGACCACCGGGCTGAGCTCGCGCACCAGCGCCAGGTTGACGATCAGGCCCAGGCTTTCCGCCGCGCCGTAGGTGACCAGCGCGTAGTACATCTGCAGCGCCAGCACAAAGCCCACCGCCATGCCGCTGGCCACGATGATGACCAGCGAGCGGTTGCCTATGGCGTGGATCTGCGCCACCACCAGCCAGAAGCGGCGCAGCGAGGCCGGCACGGCGCGCAGCAGGTCCAGCAGGAAGAAGGCCGCGTGGCCCCAGCCGCGGAAGTGTTCCAGCGCGACGGCGCCCAGGCGTGCGATGGCGTTCATCAAGCGGCCTTCAGGCGCCGACGCCGAAGTCGGCGCCCAGGGCCGGCGCCGGGTAGTGGAACTTCACCGGGCCGTCGGGTTCGCCGCGCACGAACTGGCGGGTTTCGGGGTCGCTGGAGTCCATCAAGTCCTTGGGCGTGCCCTGGGCCACGATGCGGCCCTGTGCGGCCAGCAGCACCACCCAGTCGCTGATGGCCATGCACTCGGGCACGTCGTGCGACACCACCAGCGAGGTGGCGCCGGTGGCGTCGTTGAGGGTGCGGATGAGCTTGGCGGCCACGCCCATGCTGATGAGGTCCAGCCCGGCAAAGGGCTCGTCGTACATGATCAGCTCCGGGTCCAGGGCGATGGCGCGGGCCAGCGCGATGCGCCGCGCCATGCCGCCGCTGACCTCGCTGATGCGCAGCTGCGCCGCGCCGCGCAGGCCCACGGCGTTGAGCTTCATCAGCACCAGGTCGCGGATCATGGCTTCCGGCAGCGCGCTGTGCTCGCGCAGCGGGAAGGCCACGTTGTCGAACACCGTGAGGTCGGTGAACAGCGCGCCGAACTGGAACAGCATGCCCACGCGCCGGCGCAGGCGGTACAGCTGGGCCTTGTCGCCGGTGTTGACCACCTCGCCGTCGAACACCACGCGGCCGCTGTCGGCGGCGTGCACGCCGCCGATCAGGCGCAGCAAGGTGGTCTTGCCGCAGCCCGAGCCGCCCAGGATGGCCGTGACCTTGCCGCGCGGAAACTTCAGCGACACATCCGCGAGGATGGTCCGGCTGTGGTCGTAGCCGAAGGTGACGCGGTCGATCTCGATGAAGGGCTTGTCGAACAAAAGCGTACCGTGCTGTGCCGGGCGCTCAGGCCCCGGGCAGCCATCAAGTGCTGTATGGCTCATTCTCGCATGCTGGTGCAAACCCTCGACCCCTGGGGCTCCCGCGGCTTGTTGACGGATTGTGGGCTCAGGACAACGCCGGCCCGCCCGCCCCGGGGTCGCGGGATGCGCGCCTGCTGCGCCGGGCCGCGGGGTGGGCGGGCATGCAGAATGCCGCCATGCCCACGCGCACCGCTTCCCCCACCGTTGACAAGGCCCAGGCCGCCGAGCTGCGCCAGCGCCTGCGCGGGCTGTCGCCGCCCCAGGCCGAGATGATGCGCCAGGTGATGGCGCTGCATGCCGCCGGCGAACGCATGCGCTCGCTGCAATGGCTGCTGCAACTGGCCACGGAGGCGCCGGACCACCCGGAAGTGCGGCTGTGGCAAGGCCTGCGGCACATGGAAGAAAGTGAGTGGTTGCCTGCGGCCGAGCACCTGCAGCACGCCACGCGCCAGCGCAACAACGACTTCGGCCTGTGGCACCTGCTGGGCGTGGCGCAGGGGCGGGCCGAGGACGCGGCCGCCGCACAGCAGAGCTTTCGCGAGGCGGCCCGCTGCGCGCGCACGGCGGCGGAGTGGTTGAAGCTCAGCACCGCCTGCGACCAGCAGGGCTTCTACGACCAGGCCTTGCAGGCGGCCGAGGCCTTGCTGCGCCTGCAGCCCGGCTCACCCGCCGGCTTGCTGCAACGCGCCCGCTGCAACAAGGCGCTGGGCCGCGCCGACGAGGCGGCGGCCGACTGCCGCAGCCTGGTACGCGCCGGCCGCGAAACGGGCCGGGCCTGGTTTTCTCTGGTGGACCTGAAAACCGTGCCCTTGCAGGCCGAGGAGAGGCAGCAGCTGGCCCAGGCCGCCGAGCGTGCCGACCTGCCGGCGGCGGACCGCCGGCTGCTGGACTTTGCGCTGGGCAAGGCGCTGGAAGATGCCGGCGAGCTGGCAGCCGCGCTGCAGGTGTTTCACCGCGCCAATGCCGGCGTGCGCGCCCAGCAGCCCTGGGACAGCGCCGGCTTCGACCGCCGGCTGGCGGCGCTGCGTGCCGCCTTCGGCGACGGCCTGCCCGCCCAGGCCGTGCCGCAGGGCCGTGAAGTGGTGTTCCTGGTGGGTCTGCCGCGCTCGGGCAGCACGCTGGTGGAGCAGGTGCTGGCCAGCCATTCGGCGGTCGAAGGCGCCAGCGAACTGCCGCACCTGAACCAGGTGATAGAGGCGGAGTCGCGGCGGCGCCAGCAGCCCCTGGCCGGCTGGGCCGCGCAAGCCAGCGCCGAGGACTGGACGCGCCTGGGCGCGCAGTACCTGCAGCTCAGCGCCCGCTGGCGGCGCAGCAAACCCATCGCCACCGACAAGCTGCCTGACAACTGGCTGCTGATAGGGGCCATCCGCGCCATGTTGCCGCAGGCGCGCATCGTGGACTGCCGCCGCGAGGCGCTGGAAACCTGCTGGTCCTGCTACAAGCAGCTGTTCGGCCCGGGGCTGGCGAACTTCAGCTACGGCCTGGACAGCCTGGCACAGTACGCGCGCGCCTGCGAGGCCGAGGGCGACCGCTGGGCGGCGCTGCACCCGCAGCAGGTGCGTGTGCAGCACTACGAAGCGCTGGTGCAGCAGCCGGAGCCGCAGATCCGCCAGCTGCTGGACTTCTGCGGGCTGCCGTTCGAGGCCGCCTGCCTGGCGCCGCACGAGACGGCGCGCGCCATACGCACGCCCAGCGCCTTGCAGGTGCGCCAGCCCATGCAGCGCACCAGCACCTCTGCCGCGCGCTACGGGGCCTTGCTGGACCCCTTGCGCCAGGCCCTGGAGGCCGGCGGCCCCGCGGCCTGAAAGCACAACGGCCCGTCTGCGGGGTGCAGACAGGCCGTTGAATCGGGCAGTCGAATCGGGCCGATAGCCGGCCCGGTTGCCTCGCAGGCGAGCGCCGATCAGGCCTCGGCGGCTTCCTGGGCCTTGCGGCGGCGCGCGGCAAAGCCGGCGACACCGGCCAGGCCGGCCAGCCACAGGGCCACGGTGCTGGGCTCGGGCACCACGCCGGCGAACACGGCGCCGCCAGCGTTGTCATAGGCCCAGCCGGTGATGGCACGGTCGGCGGCCGAAGCGCCGAAGGTCACTTCCAGCCAGCCGTAGTTGGTGGCGCCACCGGTGGCTTCGTTCGTGAAGCGGAAGCCGAAGTAGTTCGGCGCGTTCAGCGTGAGCTGCGGCGCGATGTTGGTGCCGCCGCCCGGACGGAAGTACAGGCCCGAGCTGCCGACTTCGGCGCCGGTGGCCAGCGGGTACGGGCCGCCGATGACACCGCTGGGGCTCAGCCAGGTGGTGGTGGTCGGGCCCCACAGGTTGAACATGCCGGCGGCGGCGCTGTAGGGGTTGATGTCCCAACCAGGCACGGCACCACCACTGACGCCGCTGACGCCCGTGACGACGTTCAGGTAGATGCCGTCGATGTTGTTGGGGATGGTGATGCTGACGGGGCCGCTGTAGATCAGTTCGGCGTGTGCCGGGGCGGCGAAGCCCACGATGGCGGCGACAGCGGAAACGGCTGCGACCGAGGGCAGCGAACCGAAGGTTCGTGCCAGCACGGGGCCGATCAGGGACTGCACTTGCATGGGTTTACTCCAGAGTTATGGGGTCCAAGCTATCGAACATGTCAGCGTGACCTGGGTCGGCCGGTACGACCGTCGCCGCCCTCCCAGAACTTGCTGCCGCGGGGCCGCAATCGTCAGGAAGATGCCGTCGTACAAGTTACCCAAGGCAGAGGCTGCCTAAAAGACCAGGAGAACCGCGGGAGCCCCTGTACCAAGCACCACCCGGCACAGGCAACTTCTCTCCCCCGTGGCCCGGATGCTCAAACTTGTTACAGGCCGCGGCAACCCCTCATCCACGGTGTCGGATGCCGCGATTTCATGGGTTTACCCGTATTGCTGCGGTCACTTGCCTGCAGCCCGTGTGCTGCCTTGCACCCGGACCGTGCGGCTGGCGGCGCCGGTGTTGCGCGTTGCCGAAAAACTCCCCATCCCGGGGCGGTTTCGGCCGGGGTGGTCTCAGCGCGGCAGAGAGGTCGAGCCGCTCAGGAAGCGGTCCACCTCGCGTGCGGCCTGGCGGCCTTCGCGCAAGGCCCACACCACCAGGCTCTGGCCACGGCGCATGTCGCCGGCTGCAAACACCTTGTCCACGCCGGTACGGTAGCCGCTGCCATCGTCGGTGCCGGCGCGTGCATTGCCGCGGTTGTCGCGCTCCACGCCAAAGGCGTCCAGCACGGTGGCCACCGGCGCGGTGAAGCCCATGGCCAGCAACACCAGGTCGGCCTTCCAGTCCTTCTCGGTGCCAGGCACCTCGCGCATCTTGCCGCCGGCCCATTCCACCTGCACCGTCTTCAGACCCGTGAGCTTGCCCTTGCTGCCCAGGAACTCCTTGGTGGCGATGGCAAACGTGCGCTCGCAGCCTTCTTCGTGGCTGGAGCTGGTGCGCAGCTTGTAGGGCCAGTAGGGCCAGGTCAGCGGCCGGTCTTCTTCTTCCGGCGGCATGGGCATCAGTTCAAACTGCGTGACGCTGGCCGCGCCGTGGCGGTTGCTGGTGCCCACGCAGTCGCTGCCGGTGTCGCCGCCGCCTATGACGATGACGTGTTTACCGTCGGCACGCAGCTGCTTCTTGAGCTTGTCGCCGGCCACCACCTTGTTCTGCTGCGGCAGGAACTCCATCGCAAAGTGCACGCCGTCCAGGTCACGCCCGGGTACCGGCAGGTCGCGGCTGGTTTCGCTGCCGCCGGTCAGCAGCACGGCGTCGAAATCGGCCTGCAACTGTTCGGCGCTGACCACTTCCTTGGCGTCGTTGGTGACCTTGGCGCCGGCGCCTTCCGTGGGCATGGCGCCCACCAGCACGCCGGTGCGGAAGACCACGCCTTCGGCCTGCATCTGCTCGATGCGGCGGTCGATGTGGCTCTTTTCCATCTTGAAGTCCGGGATGCCGTAACGCAGCAGGCCGCCCAGGCGGCTGTTCTTCTCGAACACCGTCACGTCGTGCCCGGCGCGCGCCAGCTGCTGCGCGGCGGCCAGGCCCGCCGGGCCGCTGCCCACCACGGCCACCTTCTTGCCGGTCTTGACCGCCGCGGGCTGCGGCAGCACCCAGCCTTCGGCCCAGGCGCGGTCGATGATGGCGTGCTCTATGCTCTTGATGCCTACCGCGTCGTCGTTGACGTTCAGCGTGCAGGCGGCCTCGCAGGGCGCCGGGCAGACGCGGCCGGTGAACTCCGGAAAGTTGTTGGTGCTGTGCAGCACCGCGATGGCGTTCTTCCAGTCCTCCGGGCGGCCGCGGTACACGAGGTCGTTGAAGTCCGGGATGATGTTGTTGACCGGGCAGCCGCTGTTGCAAAACGGCGTGCCGCAGTCCATGCAGCGCGCGCCCTGCAGCCGGGACTGCTCGGCGCTCAGGCCGATGACGAACTCTTTCCAGTTCTTCAGCCGCAGCTGCACGGGCTCGTAGCCCTCGTCCAGGCGCTCGTACTCCAGGAAACCGGTGACCTTGCCCATGGGGCTGCTCCTTACTTGGCGACCGCGGCGGCAGACGATGCCTGCGCCTTGCCGGTGGCTGCGGCGGCTTCGGCCTCGGCGGCGCGGGCAGCGCGTTCGGCCAGTGCACGCTTGTACTCGTGCGGGAACACCTTGACGAACTTCTCGCGCGAGGCGGCCCAGTTGTCCAGGATCTCGCGGGCGCGCAGCGAGCCCGTCCAGCGGTGGTGGTCCTCGATCAGGCGCTTGAGCGTGGTCTCGTCGGCCTGCTCGCGGTGCCAGGCCTGCGCGCTGCCGGCCTGCTGCGCCCGAGGCGCTACCTTCTCCAGCGCCACCATGCTGGTGTTGCAGCGGGCGGCGAAGTGGCCGTCCTCGTCAAACACGTAGGCCACGCCACCGCTCATGCCGGCGGCGAAGTTGCGGCCGGTGCGGCCCAGCACGGCCACGGTGCCGCCGGTCATGTACTCGCAGCCGTGGTCGCCGGTGCCTTCCACCACCGCGGTGGCGCCCGACAGGCGCACCGCAAAACGTTCGCCCGCCACGCCGCGGAAGAACGCTTCGCCGCTGGTGGCGCCGTACAGCGCGGTGTTGCCGATGATGATGTTCTTGGTGGCGTCGCCGCGGAAGTCTATGGAAGGCCGCACCACCACACGCCCGCCCGAGAGGCCCTTGCCGGTGTAGTCGTTGGCGTCACCGATCAGGTACTGCGTGATCCCCTTGGCCAGGAAGGCGGCAAAGCTCTGGCCGCCGGTGCCTTCCATCTGCATGAAGATGGTGTGATCCGGCAGGCCCTCGGGGCGGTGGCGCACCAGCTCGCCCGAGAGCATGGCGCCCACCGAGCGGTTGACGTTGCGCACCTCCTGCATGAACTGCACCTTCTCGCCGGCGGTGAGGGCGGGCTGGCACTTCTGTATCAGCTTCACGTCCAGCGCGCGCTCCAGGCCGTGGTCTTGCGACTCCACGTGCAGGCGTGCCACCTCGGCCGGCACGTCCGGCAGGTGGAAGACGCGGGCGAAGTCCAGGCCCTTGGCCTTCCAGTGTTCTATGCCCTTTCGGGTGTCCAGCAGGTCGGCGCGGCCTATCAGTTCGTCGAAGGTCCGCAGGCCCAGCTGCGCCATGATCTGGCGCGCTTCCTCGGCGACGAAGAAGAAGAAGTTGACGACATGCTCCGGCTTGCCGGAAAACTTCTTGCGCAGCACCGGGTCTTGCGTGGCCACACCCACCGGGCAGGTGTTGAGGTGGCACTTGCGCATCATGATGCAGCCTTCGGCCACCAGCGGCGCGGTGGCGAAGCCGAACTCGTCGGCGCCCAGCAGCGCGCCTATGACCACGTCGCGCCCGGTCTTCATCTGGCCGTCGGCCTGCACGCGTATTCGGCTGCGCAGGCGGTTCAGCACCAGGGTCTGCTGCGTCTCGGCCAGGCCCAGTTCCCAAGGCGTGCCGGCGTGTTTGATGCTGGACCACGGCGAAGCGCCGGTGCCGCCGTCGTGCCCGGCAATGACCACGTGGTCGGCCTTGCACTTGGCCACGCCGGCGGCGATGGTGCCCACGCCCACCTCCGACACCAGCTTCACGCTGACCGAAGCGCGCGGGTTGGCGTTCTTCAGGTCGTGGATGAGCTGCGCCAGGTCTTCGATGGAGTAGATGTCGTGGTGCGGCGGCGGGCTGATCAGGCCCACGCCGGGCACGCTGTAGCGCAGCATGCCGATGTAGTCGCTGACCTTGCCGCCGGGCAACTGGCCGCCTTCGCCGGGCTTGGCGCCCTGGGCCATCTTGATCTGTATCTGGTCGGCGCTGACCAGGTACTCGGTGGTCACGCCGAAGCGGCCGCTGGCCACCTGCTTGATCTTGCTGCGCAGGCTGTCGCCGGCCTTCACCGGCACGTCGGCTTCCACCACGCCTTCGCCCAGCAGCGCGCGCAGCGTGGTGTCGGCACTGATGGGGATGCCCTTCAGCTCGTTGCGGTAGCGCGCCGGGTCTTCGCCGCCTTCGCCGGTGTTGCTCTTGCCGCCTATGCGGTTCATGGCCACCGCCAGCGTGGCATGTGCCTCGGTGCTGATGGATCCCATGGACATGGCGCCGGTGGCGAAACGCTTGACGATCTCGCTGGCGGGCTCGACCTCCTCCACCGGTATGGCCTTGCCCGGGTCCACCTTGAACTCGAACAGGCCGCGCAGCGTCATGTGGCGCTTGCTCTGGTCGTTGATGATCTGCGCGTATTCCTTGTAGGTCTCGAAACGGCCGGCGCGCGCGCTGTGCTGCAGCTTGGCGATGGCGTCGGGCGTCCACATGTGCTCTTCGCCGCGGGTGCGCCAGGCGTACTCGCCGCCGGCGTCCAGCATGCCGGCCAGCACCGGGTCGTTGCCGAAGGCCGCGGCGTGCATGCGCAGCTTTTCCTCGGCCACCTCGAAGATGCCTATGCCGCCCACCTGGCTGGCGGTGCCGCGGAAGTACTTCTGCACGAAGTTCTTCTGCAGGCCTATGGCCTCGAAGAGCTGGGCACCGCAGTAGCTCATGTAGGTGCTCACGCCCATCTTGGACATGATCTTGGACAGGCCCTTGCCTATGGCCTTGACGTAGTTGTAGACGGCCTTCTCGGCCGACAGCTGGCCCGGCAGTTCCTGGTGCAGCGACACCAGCGTTTCCATCGCCAGGTAGGGGTGCACGGCCTCGGCGCCGTAACCGGCCAGCACCGCGAAGTGGTGTACCTCGCGTGCGCTGCCGGTTTCCACCACCAGGCCGGCGGTGGTGCGCAGGCCCTCGCGCACCAGGTGGTGGTGTATCGCCGACAGCGCCAGCAGCGCCGGTATGGCCACCTGGTGGCGGTTGGTGTGCCGGTCGGTGATGATGAGGATGTTGTTGCCGCTGTTCAGTGCGTCCACCGCCTCGGCGCACAGGCTGGCCAGCTTGGCTTCTATGCCTTCGGCGCCCCAGGCCAGCGGGTAGGTGATGTTCAGCTCGTGCGTGCGGAACTTGCCGCCGGTGCGCTGTTCGATGGCGCGCAGGCGCGCCATGTCGTCGAAGTCCAGGATGGGCTGCGTCACTTCCAGCCGTATGGGCGGGTTGACGGCGTTGATGTCCAGCAGGTTGGGCTTGGGGCCTATGAAGCAGTTCAGGCTCATCACGATGGCCTCGCGGATCGGGTCGATCGGCGGGTTCGTGACCTGGGCGAAGAGCTGCTTGAAGTAGCTGTACAGCGGCTTGTTCTTGTCCGACAGCACGGCCAGCGGGCTGTCGTTGCCCATGCTGCCTATGCCTTCTTCGCCGTTGGCGGCCATGGGCGCCAGCAGGAACTTCAGGTCTTCCTGCGTGTAGCCAAAGGCCTGCTGGCGGTCCAGCAGGCTTTCTTCAAAGCTGGGCGGCTCGCCTTCGGCCTCTATGGCGTCCAGGCGTATGCGCACGTTCTCTATCCACTGCCGGTAGGGGCGTGCGTTGGCGAACTGGTTCTTCAGTTCCTCGTCGTCGACGATGCGGCCCTGCTCCAGGTCGATGAGGAACATCTTGCCCGGCTGCAGCCGCCACTTGCGCACGATGCTGCTCTCAGGCACCGGCAGCACGCCGGATTCGCTGGCCATCACCACCAGGTCGTCGTCGGTGACCACGTAGCGCGCCGGGCGCAGGCCGTTGCGGTCCAGCGTGGCGCCTATCTGCTTGCCGTCGGTGAACACCACGGCGGCCGGGCCGTCCCAGGGTTCCATCATCGCCGCGTGGTACTCGTAGAACGCACGGCGGCGCTCGTCCATCAGCTCGTGGTTCTCCCAGGCCTCCGGGATCATCATCATGGCCGCATGCGCCAGCGGGTAGCCGCTCATGGTGAGCAGCTCCAGCGCGTTGTCGAAGGTGGCGGTGTCGCTCTGGCCTTCAAAGGTGATGGGGTAGAGCTTCTTCAGGTCGTCGCCCAGCACCGGGCTCTTCATCACGCCTTCGCGGGCGCGCATCCAGTTGAAGTTGCCCTTGACGGTGTTGATCTCGCCGTTGTGCGCCACCATGCGGTAGGGGTGCGCCAGCGGCCACTCGGGGACGGTGTTGGTGGAAAAGCGCTGGTGCACCAGCGCCAGCGCGGTGGTGACGCGCGGGTCCTGCAGGTCGCGGAAGTACTGGCCCACCTGGTTGGCTAGCAGCAGGCCCTTGTAGATGATGGTGCGGCAGCTCATGCTGGGCACGTAGTACTCGCGGCTGTGTGTCAGGCGCAGCTTTTGTATGCGCGCGCTGGCCGTCTTGCGAATGACGTACAGCTTGCGCTCCAGCGCGTCGGGCACCAGCACGTCGGCGCCGCGGCCTATGAACACCTGGCGTATCACCGGCTCCTTGGCGCGCACGGTGGGGCTCATGGGCATGTCGGCGTCCACCGGCACGTCGCGCCAGCCCAGCAGCACCTGGCCCTCGGCCTTGATGGCGCGCTCCAGCTCGTTTTCGCAGGCCAGGCGCGAGGCATGTTCCTTGGGCAGGAAGACCATGCCCACGCCGTACTCGCCGGGCGGGGGCAGGGCCACGCCCTGCGCCGCCATCTCGGCGCGGAAACACTCGTCGGGGATCTGGATCAGGATGCCGGCGCCGTCGCCCATCAGCTTGTCGGCCCCCACCGCGCCGCGGTGGTCCAGGTTCTCCAGGATCTTCAGGCCCTGCTGCACCAGGCTGTGGGCGCGCTGGCCCTTGATGTGGGCAATGAAGCCCACGCCGCAGGCGTCGTGCTCCTGGCGCGGGTCGTACAGGCCCTGTTGGGCGGCGGTGTCACGCTCGGCAAGGCTGGCGGCGGACAAGGCAGGGGCGGAAGGCAGGGCCATGGCGCGCTCCGAGTGTGGCGGGGGCTGCGGGAACGGGGGCTCGCGAGCCTATCGCAGTGCAGCATGTCTCGCAATGTCAATTAAATAGGGTCAGACCCTTTTAAATAGGCGGGCCAAACTCTGATTGGTTAAATAGGGACACATCGACGCGGCCCTGTGCAGCACCATGCCCCTGCTTCAAGCAGGGAGCGTGCCTGTTCAGCCCTGCGTGCGGGCCAGCAACTGGGCGTTGATGCGGTTGCGCTGCAAGAAGCCCGCGCGCAGGGCGGGCGGCAGCTGGAAGCGGGCGACGTTGTGCACCCAGGTGATGCCATCGTCCAGTGCGCGGCGGGCCAGTGCCGGGTCGGCCGGCTCGGCGCAGCGGGCGATCTCCATCAGCAGCCAGGGCCGGTACATGCCGGCCAACATGGACTGGCGCAGGCCGTTCAGGGCCTGGCCGGCGCTGGCTGCGGCCGCCGCCGCGTCACCGCGGGCCAGCAGGCCGGCGGCGATGAGCACGTCCGCCACCACCACGGTGCCGCCCAGGCCGGCGGCCTGCCAGCGCGCACGCCGTGCCGCCAGGGGGGTGACCTCCACGGCTTCACCCTGGCTGCGAAGCTGCTGCAGCTCACCGAGAAACGTGGCGCTGGCGCCTGCCATCGCGGCCGCCTTTGCCAGTGCCTGGCTGTCCTCGCCGGCCAGCCAGGCCACCTCGCAGCGGTAGCTGGCCATCTGCGCCGCAATGCCGGGCACCTTGTCGGACAAGGCCGCGTCGGCCGCGTGCAGCAGCGGCGCTGCGCGCGCCGGTTGGCCCAGCAAGGCCCAGCACTGGGCCAGCGCGGCCAGCCCGACGGCGCGTGCTTCAGGGTTCAGCGGGGCGTTCGGCTGTGTCAGCGTTTGCAGCGTCTCCAGGGCTTCACCGTAACGGCCCAGCGGCACCAGCAAGCGGGCACGCTGGTTCATCATCCACGCGCTGAAGTGGTCGTCGCCACCGGTGTCGGACATCAGCAGCAGCGCCTCGTCCAGGTGTTCCACGGCCTGCACCAGGCGGCCCGCGACGGATGCAAACGTGGCGCTGTTCTGCAGGCAGCCGGCCACCATGCGCCGACGCCCCACGACCCGGGCCGCGGCGATGGACTGTTGTTGGGCCGCGAGGGCCGCGGAGACACTGCCGCCGCCGGACATGGCCACGGCCACCTGGCCGTGGTACCAGCAACGCCACGAGGCGTCGCTGCACTCGGCCAGTTCCGCGTGCGCCAGTTGCAGCTGGTGCAAGGCGCCGACGTCGTCGCTGCACCCTATCAGCGCCACGGCCAGCGTCCAGCGCAGTGTCGCGACGCGAAAGGGGGTGGCGTCCTCCAGCAGGTCTTCGTCCGCCAGCACGATGCTGGCCGCATCAGTGGCTTCCTGCGGCCGCGACTGTCTCAGGTGGAGGTTGACCTGCTGGATGACCAGCCGCAGCCGCTGGTCCACAGGCCCGGGGGCGGCCATCAGCTCGTCCACCAGGGTCTGCGAGCTGGCGTACTGGCGGGCTTCCATCAGCAGGTCGGCCAAGGCCAGCCGGGTGTCGAAGGCGCGCTCGGGGTGGCCGTCGTCGTCGTGGCAGCCGGCAGAACGTTCGAACAGTTCGAGCGCCTCGGCGTAGCGGGCCGCCGCCTCGGCGCGGCGGCCGGCGGCTTCGAAAAGCGGCGCTGCGCGACCCGGTTCGCCCGCGGCGAGCCAGTGTTCCGCCAGCCGCTGCGGCTCGGCCGGGCGCGACGCCAGGAACTCGGCGATGGCGCGGCGCCCCTGGCGGCGTATGGGCGCGGGGATGCCGGCCAGCGTGGCCTCGAAGATCAGGTCGTGGGCGAAGGCGTGCTCGCGCAGCACCTGCGCTGCTTCCAGCTCGGCCCAGTCGTCGGCCAGCGACATCAGCGGGCGCTGCAGCACCTGCACCGCCAGCTCGGCACTGAAGTCGGGGCCGGCCAGCGCCGCCATGCGCGCCAGGGCCAGCGCGCCGGGGCTGAGCTGCTGCAGCCGGCGCGCGATCAGAGCGCCCACGCTGCGCGAACGCGGCAACGCAGCGCCTTGTTCGCCGGCCAGCCCGTCGGGCCGCACCAGCATGGCCTTCAGCGTCTCCAGTACGAACATGGGGTTGCCGCCCGTGGCCTGGGCCAGGCGGGGCGCCAGCGCATCGGCATGCAACCCGGGCAGCTGCAGCGAGCACAGCAGTGCGTGCACACCGGCCCCGTCCAGCGGCTCCAGCCGCAGCGGCAGCAGGCGGTCCGCGTCCAGCAGGGCGTCCACCAGCCGCGTCAGGGGCTCGCCGCCTTCGGCCGGCCGGCGGGCCAGGCACCAGTGCCAGCCTGCCAGCGCCGGTTCGTCCAGCAGGGTGAGCAGGGCGTCCAGGCTGGCGGGGTCGGCGAAGTGCAGGTCGTCTACCCAGAGCCCGCGCACGCCGGCTGCCGCTGCGGCGCCGAACACCTGGGCCAGCGCCGGTACCAGGGCGTTGCGGTGGCCGGCGCTGTCGGCGCTGTGGGCCTCGGCGCGCTCGGGCAGCAGGCGGTGCAGCGCCTGCGGCAGCGGCAGCTCGCTGCCGGCGGGGTGGTCGAGCAGCGTACGCAGCCAGCGCGCCATGGCCGCATAGGGCATGCCGGCGTCGCCCGGCCGGGTGCTCAGGCTGAGCACGCCGGGGGTGTGCGCTGCCGCCTCGGCCAGCAGGCGCGACTTGCCCATGCCGGGCTCACCCAGGACCAGGCCCACGCGACCTTCCTGCCGCGCCTGGGCCAGCGCGGCCAGTTCGGCGTCGCGGCCCACCAGCCGCGGCGGCCGCAGCACCGCCGCCGGCATGGGGGCCGGCAACGAGGCGGCCCTGGGCGGCTCGGTGCCGGCGCTGCGCACCGTGTCCACCAATGCGAGGAAGGCCGCCGACGGCTCGGCGTCCAGGGCCTCACGCAGCCGCTGTTGCGCCTGGGCCGCGGTCTGCAGGGCGGCCGTGCGGTCGCCGCGCAGGTACAGCACCTGCACCAGCCGCATCTGCGCGGCCTCGGCCTGCGGTTCGTCCTGCGCCAGCGCCCGTGCCGCTGCCAGCGCGGCGTCGGTGTCGCCGGCCGCGGTGGCGTCGTCGATCGCGGCCAGGCGGCACGTCAGCCGGTGTTCGCGCTGGGCCTGGCGTTCGCCGGCCAGCCAGTCGGCAAAGGCCGGGCAGTCGTCGAAGCGGCAGCCTTCCAGCAGCTCGCCGACGGGCTGGCCGGTGCCCGCGGGCCGCTGCACGAAGGGCGCCAGCCGCAGCTCGGCCTGGCCGTCCACGATGGCGGTGCCGGCGATGCGCTTGAGGCGGAACAGCAACTGGCGCAGGCTGTTGCGCGCCGCCTCGGCGCCGGCCTCGGGCCACAGCAGCTCGGCCAGGCGCTCGCGCAGCGCCGGCCCGCGCAGCGCCAGCCAGGTCACGACGCCTGCGGCCTTGCGGTCCAGCGGCAGCTCTTGCGTGCCCACGCGCAGGCGCGGCGCCCCGTGCAGCAGCAACTGCACCGGCAGTGGGGAAGGTGGGGGGCTGGGGACGGCGGACTCGTCCTCGGGCATGGGCGGGGATGATGCGCTCATGGGCAGGCTGCTGACATCGGGGATGACATCGGGGTGAAGAAATCCCGGCCTTTCAGCTGGCCGAGATGCCGCCCAGCGCCATGGCCCAGCTCCACAGCGGCAGCGTCAGCAGGCTGGCCGGGGTGCCCACGGCCACCATCAGGGCCGCCAGCTGCGGCGCCAGCTGGTGGCGGCTGGCAAAGGCCACGGCCAGGGCCGCCGGCGGGGTGGCCAGTTGCAGCACCGTGGTGTGCAACTCCACCGGCGACAGCGCCCCCCAGGGCAGCACCAGCGCACCCAGCAGGGCCGGCGCGAACAGCAGCTTCAGCAGCAACCCGGTGCCCAGCGGGCGCAGCAGTTTTGTCAGGCCCTCCAGCCGCAGTTGCAGGCCGGCCGCGAACATGGCCACCGGCCCCAGCGTGGTGGCGAGCATGGCCAGGCCCTGGTCCATCCAGTGCGGCACCACGGCCGGCGGCACGAGGGCACCGGCGGCGGTGGCCAGCAGCGGCAGGCTGGAACGGGTCAGCGCGTCCAGCATGCCGCAGCCCTGCGCCGTGGCCGGGGTGGCGAAGGCGCGGGCCGCCAGCGCGCCCAGCACGCAGATCGCCGGCACCGAACCCAGCTGCGCATGCATCACCCCGTAAGGCAAGGCCTCGGCGCCCTGCAGGGCCTGGACCATGGGCAGGCCTATGAACGAGGCGCTGCCCAGGCCGGTGGTCAGCACCAGGGCGCCGGTGGTGCCGCGGCTCCAGCCCAGGCGACGCGCCAGCGCCGTGGCGGCCAGGGCGTTGACGCCGAACAAGCCCAGCCACAGCACCGGCAGCCACAGCAAAGTGAGTGACCACTGTGCCTGCTGCAGCTCGCGGAAGGCCAGGGCCGGCAGCGCCAGGTGGAACAGGTAGGCGTTGACCGGTGCCGCGCCGGGCCCATGCTGCACCACGCTGCTGCGCAGCGCGACACCGCCGCCAAAGGCCAGGCCTATCCAGATCAGCGTCTCCATCCCCGGCCTCCTTCGGGCCTGGTTGGGCGGCCCGCGGCGACTGTGGAAGGGAGGCGTTATAGGGCCGTTAAACGGTCGGTGACCCCGGCGGGCGACGTGGTGGCCGGCCGCGCGGCCGGGGCCGTGCCGGCCGGCCGGTGGTGGAGCTGGCCAGGGCGGCGAAGGCTTCGTCGCCCACCACCCAGCCGCTGCGCAAGGCCGCCGTCAGCGCCTGGGCCCGCTGCGCGGGCAGGCCCTCGGCCAGGCGCTGGCGGTAGGCCAGCTCGCGCTCGAACGGCGTGTTGCCCAGCGCCCACCAGCTGGGCGGGTCGCTCAGCAGCGGGTTGTGCTGGCGGCCCAGGTGGTGGTCGGCGCTGGTGGCGCCGGCTTCGTCGCTGGCGGCGTCCACCCACAGCAGGGCGTCCAGGCAGGCGGCGCCTTCCTGCAGCACGGCACAGCCGAAGCGCCCGTCCCACAGCGTGCCCTGGCGCCCGTGGCGGCGGTTGAAGCCGGCCACGTAGCGGCGGCCCAGGTGCTGCATCAACCGCGACAGGGCTTGTGCGCTGGGCGGCGTCAGCACCAGGCGCAGCTCGGCCGTGGTCAGCGCGTAGGCGTGCAGTTGCACGCGCTCGGTGGCCAGGCCTTCGCGCAGCGTGTCCAGCGCGGCCTGGCGGTCCTGGCGGTCGGCAAAGGCCGCCACGCCGGCCAGCGCCCGCTGCACCACCAGATGCGGGTGGCCCGGCAGCACCCCCCTGGGCAGTCTGGCCATGGGTTCAGCCCGTGCCGAACAGGCGCCGGCCCGTGAGCCGCTGGTGTTCGCGCAGCGCAAAACGGTCGGTCATGCCGGCGATGTAGTCGGCCACCGCGCGGGGCGCGTCTTCGGCGTCGGCGAAGTCCTCCGGCATCTCGCGCGGCACGGCGGTGTAGGCGGCGAACAGCTCGGCCACGACCTGGCGCCCCAGGGCCGTGGTCTGCGTCACCTGCGGGTGGCGGTACAGCGCGGCGAACAGAAAACGCTTCATCTGCGTGATCTGGTTGCGCAGCGGCTCGCTGAAGCGCGCCAGCGCCGGCAGCTGGCGCAGCGCATCGGCGTCGGCCGGCGCGTGCTGTGCCACGGCCCCGGCGGTGCTGTGCACCAGGTCGGCGATCTGTGCCGACAACATGCGGCGCAAGGTCTCGAACAGCAGCCGCCGGCCGGGCCGCGCCGCCAGCTGCGGGTGTTCGGCCAGCACCTGCTCGCGCCAGTGCACGAACAGCGGCACCTCGTCCAGCTGCGGCATGGACAGCAGGCCCGAGCGCACGCCGTCGTCGATGTCGTGCGCGTGGTAGGCCATCTCGTCGGCCAGGTTCACCACCTGCGCTTCCAGCGACGGCTGGCTGCCATCCAGGAAACGTTGTGCCGGCCCGCCCGGCTCGGCCGCGGCCAGGCGCTGGGCGTTGCGCCGCGAGCAGTGCTTGAGCACGCCTTCGCGGGTTTCAAAACACAGGTTCAGGCCGTCGAACGCGGGGTAGCGCACCTCCAGCTTGTCCACCACGCGCAGGCTTTGCAGGTTGTGCTCGAAGCCGCCGTGTTCGCGCATGCACTCGTGCAGCGCGTCCTGCCCAGCGTGGCCAAAGGGGGTGTGCCCCAGGTCGTGCGCCAGCGCGATGGCCTCGACCAGGTCTTCGTTCAGCCGCAGCGCGCGGGCCACCGAACGGCCCAGTTGCGCCACCTCCAGCGAATGCGTGAGCCGCGTGCGGAACAGGTCGCCTTCGTGGTTGATGAAGACCTGCGTCTTGTAGACCAGCCGCCGGAACGCGGTGCTGTGCACGATGCGGTCGCGGTCGCGCTGGTGCTCGTTGCGCGGCGGCATGGGGGGCTGCGGAACAAGCCGCCCGCGCGAGCGGGCGGGGTCGCAGGCCCAGGGCGCCAGGCCGGGGTTCATCCCGCGCTGCAGGCGCGCACGACCTCGGTCACCAGCTCGTCCGGCGCCGGGCGCACGGCGGCGCGGCCAGGGGCTTCGAGGACCACAAAACGGATCTCGCCGCCCTGGGCCTTCTTGTCCAGGCGCATCAGCTCAAACCAGCGCGGCAGCGGCAGGGCCGGTGCCTGCACCGGCAGGCCGGCGCGTGCGATCAGGTCGCGCAGGCGCTGGGCATAGGCCGGCTCCACCAGCCCCAGGCGGGCCGACAGCCGGGCGCCCATCACCATGCCGCAGGCCACGGCCTCGCCGTGCAGCCACTGGCCGTAGCCCAGGCCGGCTTCTATGGCGTGGCCGAAGGTGTGGCCGAAGTTCAGGATGGCGCGCAGGCCCGCTTCGCGCTCGTCGCTGCCCACCACCGCGGCCTTGATCTCGCAGCTGCGTTGTACCGCGTGGGCCAGGGCGGCCGGGTCGCCCTGCAGCAGCGCTTCCAGCTGGTCGTCCAGCCAGTCCAGGAACGCCGTGTCGGCGATGGGACCGTACTTGATCACCTCCGCCAGCCCCGCGCGCAGCTCGCGCGAAGGCAGCGTGGCCAGCGTGTCCAGGTCGCACACCACCCGCACCGGTTGGTGGAAGGCGCCGATCATGTTCTTGCCGCGCGGGTGGTTGATGGCGGTCTTGCCGCCCACCGAAGAGTCCACCTGCGCCAGCAGCGTGGTGGGCACCTGCACGAAGGGCACGCCGCGCATGTAGGTGGCGGCGGCAAAGCCGGTGATGTCGCCCACCACCCCACCGCCCAGCGCCACCAGCACGGTGCGGCGGTCGCAGCCGCGGGCCAGCAGGTGGTCGTAGATCAGCTCCAGAGAAGCCGCGGTCTTGTACTGCTCGCCGTCGGGCAGCAGCACGGTGCTGAGCTGGGGGTAGTGCGGTGCCAGCGCCCGCATCAGCGCCGGGCCGTGCAGGCCGTGCACCATGGGGTTGCTGACCACCACCGCCTGTGCAGCGGCGGGCAGGCCGGCCCAGGCGGCGGCATCGGCCAGCAGGCCGCTGCCGATGAGGATGTCGTAGGCATGGCCCGGCGTGGCGACCGTGACGGACTGGGCGGCAACGTGGGGCCGGGAGGCGACAGGCAGGGCACTCATGCGGCGAGTATGCCCGGCGCGACGGCGTCGCCGGCCTGGCGCGGCGAGACCCGGGTTTCAGTGTTGCGGTGGGCGGCCCACGGTAGCCGGCACCTGGCCCGGGTCCACCAGACCGGCCAGTTCCAGCTGCATCAACACCATGCCCAGCAGCGCCGGCACCGAAGGCCGCGGCGTTTCGACCACAAAGTGGGCGGTGCGGCGGTACAGCGGGTCGCGTTCGCGGTACAGCTCGCGCAGCCGGCCCAGTGGGTCGGCCACCTGCAGCAGCGGCCGCTGGCGGTCGTGGCGCAGGCGGCGGTGCAGTTCTTCGGGCGAACTGCGCAGGTAGAAAACGTGCATGCGCGAGTGCAGCGCGTCGCGGTTGGAAGGGCGCAGCACCGCGCCACCGCCGGTGGCCAGCACCAGGCCGTCGCGCGCACTGAGCGTGTCTATGACGTCTTGTTCGACGTCCCGAAAGACTTCTTCGCCCTGCTGGGCGAAGAAGTCCTTGATGGGCATGCCTATGCGCTGCTCGATCTCGGCATCGCTGTCGACGAACTGCAGCGCCAGCTGGCGGGCCAGGTGGCGCCCGACCGTGGACTTGCCACAGCCGGGCATGCCGACGAGCGCCAGTTGCATGGCGCGCGCCGGGGTCAGTTCGGGTTGGTGCAGAGCGAGGCGCTCACGCCCTCGGGCGAGGTGACCGTGGTGAAGCCGCTGGCCTGCACGCCGTAGGGGCTGGTGACGAAGGCCGGCGAAGCCTGCGCCTGCACCGCCGCAAACGGCACTGGCAGGGTGCTGGCGAAGCTGGCCCGGCCTTCGCTGCCCGACACGCCACCGGCGGCCACGTCCAGCCGGAACTGGACCCACGAGCCGTAGTTGCGGGGATAGGTGATGCGCAGGAAAACCTGGCCGGCGGCGTTGGTGCGGTTGGGGCCATCGAAGGAGACCACCACGTCGGCCTTGCGCGGGTCGAGCTGGCCGTTGCCGTTGGCGTCTTCGATGCCACCGTTGTTGTAGACCTCAAGCACGCCGTTGCGGTTGATGTCCTCGTTCTCGCAACCGACGGTTGCCAGGGTCTGCACCCAGCGGCTGCCGTCGTAGGTGTAGAAGCCCTTGTCGTAAGAAGGCAGGTCCAGCAGCGGGCTGATCTGCACGTCGGACTTGGCCAGACCGGACGAGTCGTTGACCTGCACCACAAACCGCTTGACGTAAACCAGGTCGCTCAGCACCACCAGCTCGTCCGTGCCTATGCTGACGGACAGAGCATCGGAGATCACCGTCAAGGTGGTGGTGGCCCGGTTGGTACAGGCGTTGGCCTCGGCGTCGGTGTTGCCCCAGCAGGCGCGGATGGTCACGCCATCGGTCGGGCTGAAGCGGGAGCCGGGGATGTAGGCCGACTGGGCAATGCCGTTGGCGTCGCTGTAGACCAGCGTATTGCCGGTGCTGAAGCTGCCGCCGACCGAGTTGGCGTCGCCGGCCAGGTCGAAGCGCACGCGCACATTGCGTATCGGCGCATTGTTGTCGCCCACGAACAGGGCGCGCACTTCGGCACGGTTGGTCGTCTCGCCCTCGCTGTTCACCGGCACCACGCTGGGTGTGACGCGCACAGTGGAGGAGCGCACCGAGTTGGGCGGCACCGGCGGGATAGCCGCCTGCACCACCACCGTCGTGATGTTCTCTATGCCGCCGGCCGAGGCGCGGACGTCCAGGTTGCCGGCCGCGTTGGGCGAGGTGTAGTTGTACTCGTAGTCGCCGTTGATGCCGGTGGAGGCGTTGGTGGTCACCCCACCCGGGCCGACCACGCTGATGGGGATGCTGCCCAGCGGGTTGTCGTTGGCATCCACCACCCGGTACTGCACCCTGCCAGGTTCCGACGTGCCCAGCACGGCCGGCACCGCCGTGGCGGTGATGCGGGTGCCCACGATGCGCAGCGCCACCTGGCGCGACAGGTTTCCGCTGGTCGCGGACACGAGCACCGTGCGGTTGGTCCGGTCAGCGCCTATGCCTATGGTGCCGGTGACCGTGCCTGCCGTGTTGGTGGAACTGCCGCTGACCTGCACGGTGGCGCCGTTGTCCACCCGCAAGGTGACCGGGATGCCGGCGATGGCGTTGCGGTTGCTGTCGACTGCGGTGACCGTGGCCGTGACGGTTTCGGTGCCCGAGTTGTTCAGCGTGGCAGAAGACAGCGCCAGCGAGAGGTCGGCCGCCGCCGGCGGCACGCTGCCCGGCGGCGGGTCGCGCACTTCTATCTCTGCCGTACGCGTCAGGCTGCCGCTGGTGGCGGTGACCGTGATGACGCGGTTGCTGTTGTCGGCGCCCACGCCCACGGTGGCGGTCAGCACGCCGGATGCGTTGGTTTCGCTGCCCGACGGGGTGGCGATGGCGTTCTGGTTGACGCTGACCGTGACCGGCACGCCGGCCAGTGCGTTGCGGTTGCCGTCCAGCGCGGTGACGGTGGCCAACACGGTCTGCGAGCCGTCATTGGGCATGTGGCTGGCGCTCAGCGCGATCACCAGGTCCGCCGCCGTGGGCGTGGAGCCGCCGCCGCCACCGCCGCCGTCATTGGGGCCGAAGGGCGACGTGCCCTTGTCCCCACCGCCGCCGCCGCAGGCGGTCAGCGCCAGCAGGGCCAACATCGAGAGCAAGCGCTTGAACATCGTCATGATTGCATTCCTGGAGCCCGGCCGGTGGCCGGGCCTTGCGGTGTGGGGGCGTGGGCCTGGGGTGCTTGCCTGGGTGGAGCGGATCAGCGCGTGGCCGTGCGGTCGGTGACGATCTTGGGCGTGATGAACACCAGCAACTCGGTCTTGTTCGATTCGCGTATCCGGTTGCGGAACAGGTGGCCCAGCACCGGGATGTCACCCAGCAGCGGCACCTTGTTGACGGTGTCGCGTTCCTGCTGCGTGAAGATGCCGCCTATGACCACCGTGCCGCCGTTTTCCACCAGCACCTGCGTGCGCACATGCTTGGTGTCGATGGCAAAGCCGGCCACGGTGGGGCGACCCACGCTGTCCTTGTTGACGTCCACGTCCAGGATCACGTTGCCTTCGGGGGTGATCTGCGGCGTCACTTCCAGCTTCAGGTTGGCCTTGCGGAACTGGATCTGCGTGGCACCGCTGGAGGTGGCGGCCTGGTAGGGCAGTTCTTCGCCCTGCTCGATCAGCGCCTTGACCTGGTCGGCGGTGATGACCCGCGGGCTGGAGACGATCTTGCCCTTGCCTTCGGCCTCCAGCGCCGACAACTCCAGGTTCAGGAAGCGGTTGGCGGTGGCGCCGAACAGGCTGAGCGCGAAGGTGGCCGCATCGGCGCCGCCGAAGTTGGCCACGTTGGCCGGCAGGTTGACGAAGGGCGTCTGCGCGTAGTCGTACGCAGCGCCTTGCAGCGTCTGCGCGCCTATGGCGTTGTAGTTGGCGCCGGGCAGTATGCGGTTGTTGCCGCCCACGCTCCAGCCCGGCGTGCCGCCGCGCACGCCGCGCAGATCGGCCGCGCCCCACTTCACGCCCAGCGAGCGGCCGAAGGTGTCGTCGGCCTCCACGATGCGGGCCTCGATCAACACCTGGCGCACCGGCACGTCGATCTTGGCGATCAGGTCCTGGATCTCCTGCAGCTTGCTCGGGATGTCGCTGATGAACAGCTGGTTGGTGCGGCCTTCGAAGATGACGGTGCCGCGCGGCGACAGGATGCGCGCGTTGTCCGATGAACCGCCGCTGCCGCCGCCCTGGCTGAGCGTCTGGCCCAGCAGGCCGCGCGCCACTTCCTCGGACTTGGTGTAGTTCAGCTGGAAGGCCTGGGTGCGCAGCGGCTCGAGTTCGGCCACCTTCTTCTGCGCTTCCAGGTCGGCCTGTTCCTTGGCCGAGAGTTCGTCCTTGGGGGCGATCCACAGCACGTTGCCGTTCTTGCGCACGCCCAGGCCCTTGCTCTGCATGATGATGTCCAGGGCCTGGTCCCAGGGCACGTCGCGCAGGCGCAGCGTCACGGTGCCGGTGACGGTGTCGCTGGTCACCACGTTGAAGTTGGTGAAGTCGGCGATCACCTGCAGCAGCGCGCGCACTTCGATGTTCTGGAAGTTCAGGCTCAGCTTCTCGCCCTGGAAGCCGGGGCCTTGCACCAGCTTGTTCGGGTCTTCCTTCACCGGCCGCACTTCCAGCACAAACTGGTTGTCGGTCTGGTAGGCGCTGTGCTCCCAGGCGCCGGTGGGTTCCACCACCATGCGCACGCGTTCACCGCTCTGGAAGGTGGACACCACCTGCACCGGGGTGCCGAAGTCGCTCACGTCCAGGCGGCGGCGCAGCTGCTCCGGCAGCGAGGAGCGCAGGAACTCGACCACCAGCTGCTGGCCTTGCTGGCGTATGTCCACGCCCACCTGGGTGCTGGGCAGGCCCACGATGATGCGGCCGGCGCCGTCGGTGCCGCGGCGGAAGTCCACGTCGCGCAGCGCTTGCGGTTGTGCGTTCTGCGCCGGCGCAAAGTGGGTGGAGGGCGCGGCGGCCGGCGCGCTGGGCGCGGCGGCCACCACCGGGCCGTCGCCCACGTCCAGCACCAGCAGCAGGGCGTTGCCCTGGAGTTGCGCACGGTAGCCCGAGGCCTGGCGAAGGTTCAGCACCAGGCGCGTGCGTTCAGCGGCCGTGGCCACGCTCACCGAGCGCAGGTTGCCCTGGTTCACCTCGACGTTGTTGCGGCCGATCTCGTTGGTCACGCCCGGCAGGTCGATGGCGATGCGCGGCGGCTGCTGCACCGAGAACCCGTTGGGCACGGCGGCCAGCGGTTGCGCGAGTTCCACACGCACGACCTCGGTGCCGGCCTGCTGAGAGCTGGTGATGGAGCGGATCGCGTTCTGGGCCTGGGCCAGCAGCGGGGTGGCCAGCGCGGCAACGGCGGCCAGGGTGGCGAAGGCGGCGCGCCAGTGCGACATGGGGGTGCTCTCCTCGGTGGTTCTCATCGCGCCCGCTCCTGAAGTTGCAGCGTCGCGGGGCGCTCTATCCATTCGCCGGCGGCGTCCTGGACGATCTCGCGCAGCGTGATCTCGGTTTCGGCGATGCGCGTGATGCGCCCGTAGTTCTGGCCCAGGTAGTCGCCCACGCGCACCTGGTACAGCAGGTTGTCCACCCGCAGCAGCGCGGTGGGCTGGCCCTGCTTGTCGACACTGCCGACCATGTTCATGCTGTCCAAGGGGTAGGCCTCCAGCGGTTCCTTGCGCCGGTTCAGCTCGGACGCCAGCAAGGAATTCGGCTGCCGCGCCTCTTGCTTGAGAGCGACAGAAAGTTTCTGGGTGCTGAAGGGTTCGACAGCTTGTGCCGAGGTGTAAGGCTGCGGGTCGAAACGGCCCGGCGGCTGCAGCGGCGGCACGTTGGGCTTGACCTCGCGGCGCTGCTGGTCCATCCAGGCTTGCAGCTCGTCGTGTTCGGCGCTGCAGCCGGCCAGCAGCGCGGCGGCGGCCAGCGTGGCGACGGCCCACGGGAAGCGGGGAAGGGAGCGGAGGCGGTTCATCGGCGGCCCCCGCGCTGCGGTTGCTGTGCACGCTGCTGGGCGGCGCGCTGCTCGGCGATCTCGGTGGCGTCGAGATAACGGTAGGTGTACGCGGTGGCGTCCATGGCGAGCACGCCGGTGGTGCTGGCGGTGTCGCGCGCCTGGGGCGAAGCCTGCAGCGGCCCTATGCTCAGGTTCTGCAGCGTGACGATGCGCGAGAGGTTGGCCACGTCGGCGGCGAAGCTGCCTATGTCGTGGTAACGCCCGCTGACGCGTATCGCGATGGGCAGTTCGGCGTAGTAGTCCTTGACCTGCACCTGGCCCGGGCGGAACAGCTCGAACTGCAGGCCGCGGCCCAGGCCGGCCTGGTTGATGTCCGACAGCAGCGCGTCCATTTCGGCCTTGCCGGGCAGCTGCTTCTCGAGCTGGCTGACGAACTCTTCCACCTGCAGCTTCTGCTTGCGCAGCTCGGCCAGGTTGACGGCCTGGCGCAGGCGGTCGCGGTAGGTGTTCTTGAGCTGCGGCTCCTGCGCACGCGCGGTCTCCAGCTCGTCGGTGGTGCTGCTGAGCAGCGCAAACCAGCCGGCCACCACCACCGCGGCGATGGCCGCCAGCCAGGCCGCGGCCTTGGGCAGCGGCGGCCACTGCCCGGGCTCGCTGGTGTTGAGGTTGCGGAACTGCGAAGCCGCCTGGTCGAACAGGCTGCTCAGCTCGAAGTTGATGGTCGAGGACTTGGCCATGGCGCTTACCGGTTGGTCTGCCCAGCGGCCGCTGCGGCTGCCACCGGGCGGCCCGCGGGGGCTGCCGGCGTGGTCGGCGCTGCCGCGGTGGCGGCCTGCGGCCGCTTCAGCGACACGCGCATGGAAAACTCATAAAGGCGGCGCGTCTCGCGGTTGGCGGTCTGCACCTGCACGGCCTTGATTTCCACCAGTTCGGGCCGCTCCAGCCACTGCGAGTTGTAGGCGGTGTTGCGCAGCAGTTCGGACACGCGCTCGTTGGTCTGCGCCACGCCCACCACGGCCACCACCTGGCCGGTCTGGCGTATGGTGCGCAGGTACACGCCCTCGGGCGTGTGCTTGACCAGTTCGTCCAGCAGGTGCACCGGCATGTTGCGGTCGGTCTGCAGGTCTTCCACGGCCTTCTGACGGGCCTTCAGCGCTTCGATTTCCTGGCGCAGCGTGGCGATGTCGCGTATCTGCGTGTCCAGGCGCGTGATCTCGGTGCGCAGGAACTGGTTGCGCGACTCTTGCGCCGCCGTCATCTGCTGCAGTACCGAGTACCACAAGCCGACCGCGGCAACGCCTATGACGGCGCTGGCGCCCAGCCCGGCGAAGAAGGCCCGCTTGCGCTGCGCCCGCTTGGCCTCGCGGTGCGGCAGCAGGTTGATCAGGATCACTGCAGGAACCTCCGCATCGCCAGGCCGCAGGCCGTCAGGTAGGAAGGCGCCTCGCGGCGCACGCGCGATTCGCGCACGCTGGAGCCGAGCTGCATGTGGTCAAACGGGTTGACCACGTTGCTGGCAAAACCGGTCAGGTCGGTCACGCGTTCCTTCAGCCCGGGCAGGGTGGCGGTGCCGCCGGCCAGCATCACGTAGTGCACCTTGTGGTGCGGCGTGCTGGTGAAGAAGTACTGCAGTGCACGGCCGATTTCCTGGCTGAGGCTGTCCACAAACGGCGCCAGGATGGCGCTTTCGTAGTCCTCGGGCAGGTCGCCGCTGAGCTTCTTGGCCTCGGCTTCCTCGAAGCTGAAGCCGTACTGGCGGCTGATCAGCTGCGTGAGCTGGCTGCCACCGAAGGCCTGGTCGCGGTCGTACAGCAGTTCGTCGTCGCGCAGCACCTTCAGGCTGGTGGTGTCGGCGCCTATCTCGAACAGCGCCACCAGCGCGTCGCGCCCTTCGTTGGGCAGCGCGCCGACCACGCGGCTCATGGCCAGGCGCGAGGCGTGGCTTTCAATGTCCAGCACCATGGGCTTCAGGCCGGCGGCTTCGGCCAGGCCCTGGCGGTCTTGCACGCGGTCCTTGCGGCTGGCGGCCAGCATCACTTCCACGTCGCCGGCCGAGGTGGGGCTGGGGCCGATGACGCAGAAGTCCAGGCTGACTTCGTCCAGCGAGAACGGGATGTACTGGTTGGCCTCGCTCTCGACCTGCAGCTCCATCTCTTCTTCGCGCAGGCCGGCGGGCAGCATGATCTTCTTGGTGATGACCGCGCTTTGCGGCATCGCCATCACCACCTGCTTGGTCTTGGTGCCGCTCTTCTGCACCACCTTGCGCACGGCGGCGGCGACCTCGTCGAACTTCTCGATCTGGCCGTCGGTGATCCAGCCTTTTTCAAACGGCTCGGAGGCAAAACGCTCCAGCACGTAGTCGCCGCCGGCGGTCTGGCCCAACTCGACCAGCTTGACGCTGGAGGAACTGATGTCCAACCCGATCATGGCTGGGTGCTTGCGCCCCAACAGTGCGTCCAGAAAACCCAAGGTGCCGGCTCCAGCAAAACCGGGCGAGTTGCGGGGCGTAACAGCCCCAGACTCCCCAGCTTGTTAAGAAGTTACTTCAATGCTAGCAATAAAACCCTTGTGCACCAAAGAGAAATGGCGCGGGATGACAGAGCGTATGTTGCCTTCGGGGCACGCTGGTGGTGCAGTTGAAACAACCCGATAACCACCGCCAGTTGCTTTGATGCCTGCCTCGCGGTGGCGTGAACAACGTCACGTCGCACACCCGCTGCGCCGGCACCTCTTTGTGCCTCGGGGGCCACACCAAGCCCTTCCTATAATCTTTCGGCCCGGCTGACGGGTTCTTTATGACCGCCTCCGCGCCCCCCGAACCCGCCTTGCCCCGCCGCCGCCTGCCGCCATTGCCCCCCTGGGCGCAGCCCGTGCTGCGGGTGGGCGGCTGGGTGGCCGCGGTCGGCCTGGCGGTGGTGCTGGCCATGCTGCTGCTGGCCGGGGTGGGCTGGGCCGTGGCCTCGCGCAACCTGCCGGACATCGCCAGCCTGGCCGACTACCGGCCCAAGCTGCCGCTGCGCATCTTTTCGGCCGACGGCCAGCAGATCGGCGAGTTCGGCGAAGAGCGGCGCAACTTCATGCGCATCGCCGAGATGCCGCAGGTCATGAAGGACGCGGTGCTGGCGGCCGAGGACGCGCGCTTCTACCAGCACGGCGGCGTGGACTACCGCGGCGTGCTGCGCGCCGCGCTGGCCAACCTGCGCGACTCGCGCAGCGAAGGCGCCAGCACCATCACCATGCAGGTGGCGCGCAACTTCTACCTGCCCACCACCAAGACCTACACCCGCAAGCTCTACGAAGCGCTGCTGGCGCTGGAGCTGGAGCGCCAGCTGTCCAAGGACCAGATCCTGGAGCTGTACATGAACCAGATCTTCCTGGGGCACCGCGCACACGGTTTTGCCGCGGCCTCGGAGATCTACTTCGGCAAGAAGCTGGGGGACATCAGCGTGGCCGAGGCGGCCATGCTGGCCGGCGTGCCCAAGGCGCCGTCGGCCTACAACCCCCTGACCAACCGGCGCCGCGCCACGGTGCGGCAGCGCTACATCATCGAGCGCATGTACGAGACCGGCTTCATCACCGAGGAGCAGCACGAGGCGGCGCTGAAGGAAGAGCTGCGCTATCGCACGCCGGTGCCGGGGTCGGACTACGCCGAGTTCGTGTCCGAGATGGCGCGCCAGCTGGTCTACAACCAGTACGGCGAAGACACCTACTCGCGCGGGCTGGACGTGTACCTGACGCTGAACGCCGCCGACCAGCAGGTGGCCTGGCGTGCGTTGCGCCGCGGCCTGATCGAGCTGGAACTGCGCCAGTTCTACCGCGGCCCCGAAGCCTACGTGGACCTGCCGGCCGACCCGGAGCTGGTGGACGACAAGGTGGCCCAGGCCCTGGCCGACCACCCGGACAACGGCGAGCTGCGCTCGGCCGTGGTGCTGGAGGCCTCGCCGCAGAAGGTGGTGGCCATGCTGCAGAACGGCGACACCTTCACCGTCACCGGCACCGGGCTGCGGCCGGTGACCTCGGGCCTGTCGGCTCGGGCGCCGCAGAAGATCGCGATAAGGCCCGGCGCGGTGGTGCGGGCCATGCAGGTGGGCACCGGCACCCGCACCAGCTGGACGCTGACGCAGATTCCGCAGATCCAGGGCGCCTTTGTCGCCATCGACCCCAACACCGGCTGGATACGGGCGCTGGTGGGCGGCTTCGACTTCGGCAAGAACAAGTTCAACCGTGTCACGCAGGCCTGGCGCCAGCCGGGCTCGGCCTTCAAGCCATTCATCTACTCCGGCGCGCTGGAGATGGGCATCACGCCGGCCACCG
The DNA here is from genome assembly GCA_037190565.1 of Burkholderiaceae bacterium. Classification (GTDB taxonomy): domain Bacteria; phylum Pseudomonadota; class Gammaproteobacteria; order Burkholderiales; family Burkholderiaceae_C; genus Rubrivivax. The sequence goes on along the minus strand of JBBCJV010000015.1, from coordinate 156,332 downwards.
TGGTCAACGACGCGCCGCTGTTCTTCAGCGCCGCGGAGACCGGCAGCCAGCCCTGGGAACCCAAGAACTACGACGGCCGGTTCGACGGCCCCATGCCGCTGCAGACCGCGCTGGCCAAGTCCAAGAACATGGTGTCCATACGCGTGCTGCAGGCCACCGGCGTGGACTTCTCGCAGCGCTGGCTGCAGAACTTCGGCTTCGAGGCGGCGCGCCACCCGCCCTACCTGACCATCGCGCTGGGCGCCGGCACGGTGACGCCGCTGCAGATGGCCACCGCCTACGGCGTGTTTGCCAACGGCGGCTACCTGGTGGCGCCGCAGCTCATCCAGCGCGTGACGGACCACCGCGGGCGCGTGCTGATGCAGGCCAAGCCGGTGCAGCCCGACGAGAGCCTGCGCACGCTGTCGCCGCGCAATGCCTTCGTGATGTCTTCGCTGCTGCAGGAGGTCACGCGCAGCGGCACCGCGGCGCGCGCGCAGGCCACGCTCCGGCGGCCCGACCTGTACGGCAAGACCGGCACCACCAACGACTCCATGGACGTGTGGTTCGCGGGCTTCCAGCCCACGCTGGCCGCCGTGGTGTGGATAGGCCACGACAGCCCCAAGAAGCTGGGCGACCGCGAAACCGGCGGCGGGCTGGCGCTGCCCATCTGGATGGAGTTCATGCAGCACGCCTTGAAGGAGGTGCCGGTGCAGGAGATGCAGCCACCGGCCGGCGTGGTGCGCGAAGGCCCTTACTGGATGTTCGAGGAGTACGCCCACGGCGCCGGCGTGGCCGGCCTGGGGCTGGAAGACCAGGCGCCGCGCTCGCCCAGCGTGGAAGAGCGCAGCACCATCCTGGACTTGTTCCGACGCTGACGGACCACCCCCTACGCGCTTCGCGCGCGCCCTTCAAGGGGGCACCGCCGGCGGCCCGGCGAAGCCGGATCCGCGGCGGTCGCTGGGTCTGCCGGTGCGTGCGTCGGGTCGTTGGCTAGCTGAACCGCAGCGGTTTGCCGGCATGCTCGCTCGCATGCCGCGACAGCAGTGCAAAAAACTCCTCGCCGCTGCGCGTGTCCACCCATTGCCGGCCGTCCCAGCGGAAGTGGAAACCGCCTCCACGCGCCGCCAGCCACAGCTCGTGCAGAGGTGGCTGTGTGTTCAGGATGATCTTGCTGCCGTCGGGGAAGCTCAGCTCCAGCAGGCCGCCGCTGCGGTGTGTGTCTATGTCGATCAGGTCGTCCTGCAGCCAGCGGTCGCAGGTGGCTTCCACCTGCGCCAGCAGCGCGGCAGTCTTGTGGTGGTAGTCGGCGTCGCTCAGGGCGGCGGGGGCCGTGCTCATAAAATCCTTGCCATGCAGACGGTGTTGCGGTCGAGTGTAGCGAGGCGGTTTACCACCACCGTGCTCGCAGGCTTGGGGCTGGTGGCGATGGTGCCGCTGGCCGCCTGTGGCCAGAAGGGGCCGTTGACGCTGCCTGCCGCGCCGGCATCGGCGGCGGCACCGGCCTTAGCCGCCTCGGCGCCGGCGCCGGTCGCGAGCGCCCCGCGATGAGCACCGCGCCCGCGCTGCCCGGCGCCCCGTTTCTGGCGCGCCAGGGTGAACGGCTGACCCTGGACGGCCACGACCTGGCCGAGCTGGGTCGGCGCTACGGCACGCCCTTGTACGTGTACTCGCGGCAAGCCATGCTGGCGGCGCTGGCCGGCTACCAGCGTGCGCTGCAAGGCCGCAAGCACCTGGTGTGCTACGCGATGAAGGCCAACTCCAGCCTGGCGGTGCTGCAAACCTTTGCGCGCGCCGGCTGCGGCTTCGACATCGTCTCCGGCGGTGAACTGGCGCGGGTGCTGGCCGCCGGCGGCGATCCGTCGCGCGTGGTGTTTTCCGGCGTCGGCAAGACCCGCGCCGAGATGCGCAGCGCGCTGCTGGCTGGTGTGCGCTGCTTCAATGTGGAAAGCGAAGGCGAGCTGGAGCGCCTGGACGCCGTGGCCAGCGAGCTGGGTCGTGTGGCGCCGGTGAGCCTGCGCGTGAACCCGGACGTGGACGCCGGCACCCACCCCTACATCTCCACCGGGCTGAAGTCCAACAAGTTCGGCATCGCCCACGAAGCGGCGCTGGCAGCCTACCGGCGTGCGGCTTCGCTGCCGGGCCTGCGCGTGGTGGGCATCGACTGCCACATAGGCTCGCAGATCACCCAGATCGCGCCTTACCTGGACGCCGTGGACCGGCTCATGGACCTGGTGGCCGAGGTGGAGGCCGCCGGCATCCCCATAGAACACATCGACTTCGGCGGTGGCCTGGGCATCACCTATGCCGACGAGGCGCCGCCGCCGGCGGAAGAACTGGTGCGCCGGCTGCTGGAGCGTGTGGACGCACGCGGCGGCGGCGAGCGCGAAGTTCTGCTGGAGCCCGGGCGTTCGCTGGTGGGCAATGCCGGCGTGCTGCTGACCGAGGTGCTGGAGCTCAAGGCCGGCGCGGCCAAGAACTTCTGCATCGTCGATGCGGCCATGAACGACCTGATGCGCCCGGCGCTGTACGGGGCCTGGATGTGCATAGAGCCCTGCCGCCTGCGCGAGGGCCCGGCGCCCTTGTGGGACGTGGTGGGCCCGGTGTGTGAGTCCGGCGACTGGCTGGGCCGCGACCGTGCGCTGGCGCTGCAGGCCGGCGACCTGCTGGCGGTGCTGTCGGCCGGCGGCTACGGCATGACCATGGCCAGCAACTACAACACCCGTCCGCGGGCCGCCGAGCTGCTGCTGGACGGCGAACAGGTGCACCTGGTACGCGAGCGCGAAGAGGTGGCCGACCTGTTTGCGCGCGAACGGTTGCTGCCGGGCTGAGGCCCGACCTGACGACGCGGCCGGACACCGCTACCGAACACCGCGGTCGAACACCGCTACCGAACATCGCGGCTTAAAGCCGCCCTTCCTGCACCGCGTGGCAGGCCACTTGAATGCCGTGGAAACGGGTCAGCGCCGGCCGCTCGGCGCTGCAGCGCGCGTTGGCATGCGGGCATCGCGGATGGAAGGCACAGCCGGTGGGCGGGTTCAACGGGTTGGGCACCTCGCCCTGCACCGGCGTGCGCGAACGGCCGCTCATGTGGATGTCGGGAATGGCGTCCAGCAGCATGCGCGTGTACGGGTGACGCGGGCTGGCGAACAGCTCGGCCTTGGGCGCCAGTTCCACCAGCCGGCCCAGGTACATCACACCCACCTCGTCCGCCACATGGCGCACCACCGCCAGGTTGTGCGAGATGAACAGGTAGGTCAGGCCTTGCTGGCGCTGCAAGTCCTTCATGATGTTGAGCACCTGCGCCTGCACCGACACGTCCAGCGCCGAGGTCGGCTCGTCGCAGACCAGAAACTCCGGCTTTGTCGCCAGCGCACGTGCGATGCTGATGCGCTGGCGCTGCCCGCCGCTGAACTGGTGCGGGAACTTCTCGGCGTCCGCTGCCGCCAGGCCCACCGACTGCAGCAGCGTGCCCACCCGCTCGCGCAGCGCGGCGCGGTCGGTCACCAGGGCATGCTCCAGCAGCGGCTCGCCCACGATGTCCAGCACCTGCCAGCGCGGGTTCAGGCTGGCATACGGGTCCTGGAAGATCATCTGCATGCGCCGGCGCAGGCGGCGCAGCTCGGCGGGGTTGCGCGAGCTGTCGGTGGCCTGGCCGTCGAACAGCACGTTGCCGCGCGTGGGGTTGTACAAGCCCACCAGCAGCCGCGCCACGGTGCTCTTGCCGCAGCCGCTTTCGCCCACCAGCGCCAGCGTGCGGCCGCGCTGGATGTCGAAGGACACGCCGTCCACCGCATGCACGAACTGGCGCGGCTTGCGTTCGACCACGCGGTTGAGCCAGGGCGCCGAGACGTCGAAGGTCTTGGCCAGGTCGCGTACCTCGACCAGTGTGCTCATGCCTGGGCCTCCTCGACCAGCCAGCAGGCGGCGCGGGTGGCGGGCGCTTGCATCAGCTCGGGCCTTTCCTGCCGGCAGCGGTCAAAGGCCTGCGGGCAGCGCGGGTTGAAGGCGCAGCCGGGCGGGATGGCGTTCAGGCGCGGCATGGCGCCGTCGATCTGCAGCAGGCGCTCGCGGTCCTCGTCCATGGCGGGGATGGAGCCCATCAGCCCGCGTGTGTAGGGGTGGCTGGGCCGGTGTATGACATCGGCCACCGGGCCGATCTCGGCCACGCGCCCGGCGTACAGCACGGCCACGCGGTCGCAGGTTTCGGCGATCACACCCATGTCGTGCGTGACCAGCATCACCGCGGCGCCGTGCTCCTTGCACAGGCGCTTGAGCAGCGAAATGATCTGTGCCTGTATGGACACGTCCAGCGCGGTGGTGGGCTCGTCGGCCACGATGAGCTGGGGCTCGGCCGCCAGCGCCAGCGCAATCACCACCCGCTGGCGCATGCCGCCGCTGAACTGGTGCGGGTACTGGTCTATGCGCTGCTCGGCCGCCGGGATGCCGGTTTCCTGCAGCAGGCGTATGGCGCGCGCACGGGCTTCGTCGGCGCTCACCGGCAGGTGGGTCTGTATGGTCTCGGTGAGCTGCCGGCCTATGGTGTACAGCGGGTTCAGCGAGGTCAGCGGGTCCTGGAAGATGGCGCCTATGCGCCGCCCGCGAATGTGGCGCATCTGCTCGGGCGGCAGGTTGTCTATGCGCTGGCCGGCAAGGCGTATCTCGCCGCCGGCGATGCGGCCTGGCGGTTCCAGCAGCCCGATGATGGCGGCGCCGGTGAGGCTTTTGCCGGCGCCGGATTCACCCACCACGCCCAGGATCTCGCCGGGTGTGATGTTGAAGCTGATGTCGTCCAGCGCCAGCAGCGTGCCGCGGCGCGTGGGGAACTCCACGCGCAGGTGCCGGACTTCCAGGAGGGGTGCCGTCGTCATCGTGGTCTCGGCGAGCACGCAAGCACTTGGCATCGTGCAGCGCACCGCAGCAACCCAGCGACCGCCGCGGAACCGGCTTTGCCGGGCCGCTGGCGGTGCCCCCTTGAGGGGGCGCGCGAAGCGCGTAGGGGGTGGGTCATCTCAGTCGGGGGTTGAGCGCGTCGCGCAGCCAGTCGCCCAGCAGGTTCACCGACAGCGCGATCAGCACCAGCATCACACCGGGGAAGACGGTGATCCACCACTCGCCGCTGAACAGGAAGTCGTTGCCTATGCGTATCAGCGTGCCCAGGCTGGGGCTGGTGGGCGGCACGCCCACGCCCAGGAACGACAGCGTGGCTTCGGTGAGTATGGCCGCGGCCACCTGGATGGTGGCCAGCACCAGCACCGGCCCCATCACATTGGGCAGCACGTGCTTGGACATGATGCGCCAGGGCGAAACGCCGATCACGCGCGCCGCCTGCACGTACTCCTTGTTGCGCTCCACCAGCGTGCTGCCGCGCACCGTGCGCGCGTACTGCACCCAGCCCGACAGCGCGATGGCGATGATCAGCACGCCGAAGGCCAGCGTGTCGTGGGCATTCGGGAACATCGCGCGGCCCACGCCGTCGATCAGCAGCGCGATCAGGATGCTGGGGAAGCTCAGCATCACGTCGCACACGCGCATGATGAAGGCGTCCACCTTGCCGCCGACAAAGCCCGACAGCAGGCCCATGGCCACGCCGAACACCACCGACAGCACCACCGAGGCAAAGCCCACCAGCAGCGAGATGCGCGCGCCGTAGAACAGCGCGGAGAGGATGTCGCGTCCCTGGTCGTCGGTGCCCAGCAGGTAGTTGCGGCTGCCTTCTTCCATCCACGCCGGCGGCAGCCGGGCGTCCATCAGGTTCAGCGTGGCCAGGTCGAAGGGGTTGTGCGGCGTCACCCAGGGCGCAAACACCGAGCCGAAGATGCACAGCGCAGCGATCAGCGCCGCCAGCATGGCCGTGGGCGAGGAACGAAAGCTGTGCCAGACATCGCTGTCCAGCATGCGGGCCAGCCGGCCGGGTGCCACGGAAGGGGCGGAGGAGGAGCTCATACAGGCTTCAGTGGGCGGCAGACTTTTCTATGCGCAGTCGCGGGTCGACGGCGAAGTACAGCAGGTCGACGACCAGGTTGACGACCACGAAGATCAGCGCGATCAGGCACAGGTAGGCGGCCATCACCGGGATGTCGGCGAACTGCACCGCCTGTATGAACAGGAAGCCCATGCCGGGCCACTGGAACACCGTCTCGGTGATGATGGCAAAGGCGATCAGGCTGCCCAGCTGCAGGCCGGTGATGGTGATCACCGGCACCAGCGTGTTCTTCAGGGCATGGCCGAAGTAGACGGCACGGTCGGGCAGGCCGCGTGCGCGGGCAAACTTGATGTAGTCGGTGCGCAGCACCTCCAGCATCTCGGCGCGCACCAGGCGCATGATCAGCGCCAGCTGGAAGACGCACAGCGTGATGGCCGGCAGCACCAGGTGCAGCCAGCCGTCCCAGGTCAACAGCCCGGTGGTCCAGGAACCCAGCGCCACCGTGTCGCCGCGCCCGAAGCTGGGCAGCCAGCGCAGCTGCACCGAAAACACCAGGATCAGCAGGATGCCGATCAGGAAGGTGGGCAGCGACACGCCCAGCAGCGACGCCGTCATCACCACCTGCGAGCCGAAGCGCCCGCGGCGCAGCGCGGCGTACACACCCAGCGGCACGCCCACCACCAGCGCCAGCACCGCCGCCGCCATGGCCAGTTCCAGCGTGGCCGGGAAGCGCTCGGCGATCAGCGTGGACACCTTGCGCCCCTGGCGCAGCGACAGGCCGAACTCGCCCTGCGCCGCGTTGGCGACAAAACGCGCGAACTGCACCGGGAAGGGCTGGTCCAGGCCCAGGTCGCTGCGCAGCTGATCGCGCTGCTCCTGCGTGGCGTCCTGGCCCAGGATGTTGGTGACCGGGTCGCCCACATACTGGAACAGCATGAAGGCGATGAAGGCCACCGTCAGCATCACGATGACGGCCTGGACAAGGCGGCGCAGTATGAAAGCGAGCATGAAGGCGTGTCGGGCGTCCGCCACCGGGCGGCACACATCAAACCGCACCGCGACGGTGCGGTTTGACAAGGCGACCGATGATGCGCAACTCCCGTGCCCGCCACAAACGGGAAGACCCGGGGCGGCGGCCCGATGAAAGGCGTGCAGGGAGAACAAAAAAAGGCCGCCTGATGGCGGCCTTTTTCAAACCGGATGCAGCAGGCGCCGGATGGCGCCCGCGGGCATCAGAACGAGTGGTTGATACCGAACTCGTAGCCGGTCGAGCTCGCGCCCAGGGCGTGAGCGGCGGCGGGGCCGCTGCCGGAGGCGGTGAAGTTGGCGCCCGACTTGTTGCTGACGCGCGAGTAGTGCGTGTACACCGTGGTGCGCTTGGACAGCGAGTACAGGTAGCCCAGGCCGATTTGCGTCGCGTCTTGAGCGTTCTGCGCAGCCGTGCCGCCCTTGGCGTCGGCCTTGCTGTAGGAGAACTTCAGCTGGCTAGCGCCGAACGGGAAGATACCGCCGACCAGGTACTGGTTGTTCTCACGGCCGTTGGAGCCGTCACCCGTGACGTAGAAGCCCATCAGGCGCATGAAGCCCAGGTTCCACGAAGCGCCCAGGTTCCAGGTCTTCCAGTCGCCGCCGGGAGCGCCGCTGTCGAAGTCGATGTCGGTCTTGCCGTAGGCCAGCGCGACGTTCACCGGGCCAGCAGCGTAGCCCAGGCGGAAGCCTGCGTACTTGTTGCCGGTGGTGGTGGGCGACAGCACGCCTTCACCAGCCGCCACCATCACCTGACCGTACAGGCCGCCCGCGCCGGAGGGCAGGAAGTAGCCCACCGAGTTGTTGGCGCGCACCGTGGTACCGGAGGCGTTGCCCACGGTGTTCCAGATGTTCAGCGAGCTGGCCACGCCGTTGGTGCCGAACGGATCGAACACGGTGTGGTTCCAGAAGGTCGGGGTGTAGTCACGACCCAGGCGGATTTCACCGAAACCGCCCATCAGGCTGACCGTCGAACGACGCTGCCAGTTCTGAGCGTTCACAGCGTTGCCGGGAGCGCCAGCGGGGCCGCCGCCGGTGTCGGCAGAGTAGTCGCCTTCGATCCAGAAGCCTGCACGCAGGCCGCCACCCAGGTCTTCAACGCCACGGAAGCCGATGCGGCTGGAGCCCATGCCGTTGGTGCTCAGGGTCTTCAGCGAGCCGGAGCTTTCCTTCACATTGCGCGCCGCCAGGTCCACCACGCCGAACAGGGTCACCGACGACTGGGCCGAAGCCGCACCTGCGAACGCCGTCAGCGCAGCCAGGGCGAGCAGAGATTTTTTCATTGCAACTATCTCCTAGGTTGAAACTAGAGGTCCCGATCGAGGGAAGGTCACCCGCTTGGACCGCGATGGGCAGGCAGTGGGCTGATCAGGCCAACCTCCTCAGCGGAAGCTGGCTGTATTGCACCAGACCGGTTGGCTGCTTGCCAAGATTTGGCCCGCAAAACCCAGGTAGATGTTGTCTGGCAACAACGCGCAACAAGCCGGCGCTGCAGGGGGTGGCCGATGGCAGATGCGCTATGGTGCACAGCCATGAACCGCACCGATCAATGGCTCACCAGCCTGGACAACGCCTTGCGCACCGTGGCCGGTGCCGTGCACGCGGCGCGCCCGAACCCGGCCGCGGCGGTGCCGCCGGATGAGGCCTTGGACCCGCCGCTGGACGCCCAGCAGCGGGCCGAGGCCGGGGCGCTGATGCGGGTCAACCATGTGGGCGAGGTCTGCGCGCAGGCGCTGTACCAGGCCCAGGCGCTGACGGCGCGCAGCGGCTCGCTGCGCCAGGCCATGGAGCACGCGGCGCGTGAGGAGACCGACCACCTGGCCTGGACGCAGCAGCGCCTGCACGAGCTGGGTGATCGGCCCAGCTGGTTGAACCCCCTGTGGTATGTGGGTGCCTTCGGCATTGGCCTGCTGGCCGGCCGCCTGGGCGACCGCGTCAGCCTGGGCTTCGTGGTTGAAACCGAGCGCCAGGTGGAGCAGCACCTGGCCGGGCACCTGGACCGCCTGCCGGCGGCCGACACCCGCTCGCGTGCCATCGTCCAGGCCATGAAGGAAGACGAGCGCCGCCATGCCGACGAGGCGCTGGCAGCCGGTGGGGTGGAACTGCCCCCCCCGGTGCGCTGGCTGATGCGGGGCGCGGCCAAGGTGATGACCACCACCGCCTACCGCGTCTGAGGCGGCACCGGGGCGTCTCCTCAGACGCAAGACGGCGGCGCACCATGAAAAAGGCGAGGCCGGGGCCTCGCCTTGACTTTGCTGCGCCGGCCGAAGCCGGCGCCGGCTAGGCGACTCAGGCCGTGGCCGGTTCGCGGCGGCGGCGTGCCACCGCACCGATGACGCCCAGGCCGGCCAGCATCAGGCCGATGGCCGCGGGCTCGGGGATGGCCGAGATGGTCAGGGTGTACGGGTTGCCGCCGACGTCTTGCAGGCTGTAGCTGCCGATGGCGAAGGTCGGTGCCGAGAAGCTGCCTTCGAACAGCTGCGCGCCGGTGGTGTCCGCCAGCGTCACGCCACCGCCCCAGAAATCGATGATGGTCAGGCCGCCATCGGAAGCAGCGCCCCAGAACTGCAGGTCGACCATGCCGTCAACGGCGCTGGGGAAGTCGCCCGGCACGTCCCACATCGTGAAGGAGAACGAGCCCACCAGGTCGGGCACCGGAGCCGAGTCAAGCTGCCAGCTGGCGCTGTACAGGCCGGTCAGTTCGAAATTCAGCGTCTCTGCTTGGACGGCGGTCGCGGCCAGGGCCAGCGTGGAAATGGCTGCGGCCTGGGCCAGCGCGGTCTTGAGTTGCATTGAAAAACCTCCGGAGTTCGGGTGCAGACGGCACGTCAGTTCATGATCCCGGCCACCGCGCCCCCGGGCAACCCCCCGGTTCATGGGGTCGTGGCCACCACTTCGTAGCTGGTTGTTATCTCGGCGGTCTTGCCCAGCATGGCGCTGGCCGAGCAGTAACGCTCGTGCGACAGCGCGATGGCACGTTCCACGGCCGCCGTGGGCAGCGCCACGCCGCTGACGATGAAGTGCATGCCTATGCGCGTGAACACCTTCGGATCGGTGGGGGCCCGCTCGGCGTGCACCTTCACGCGGCAGCCGCGCACGTCGTGGCGGCCGCGCTTGAGAATCAGCACCACGTCGTAGGCGGCACAGGCCCCGGTGCCGGCCAGCACGGTCTCCATGGGCCGCGGCGCCAGGTTGCGGCCGCCGCCGTCCGGTGCGCCGTCCATGGTGATCAGGTGGCCGCTGCCGGTTTCGGCAACAAACCCCATGCCGGTGCCCGACATCCAGTCGATGGTGCATTCCATGCCAGGTTTCCTTGTGTTGGCTCATCGGCGGCGCACGCCGCCTTGTTGTGGTGCGCGTTTGCGGCCAGCGGCCGCGGTGAATCTGCAACGAGGATATTGCACCGCAGCATGGCGGTGATAGACTGCCTTCCAAGGGTGGTGAACAACGCAGGCTGCGGGCCTGGCGAGGCGCACCACCCACCGTTTGTCTCCTCCACCTCCATCAACGGTGGATTAAGCCCGGCGCCCTAGGGTACCGGGCTTTTTTTTGCCTGGCCGGCGCCGGTGCCCGTTGGCCTGCCGGCGGGTGGCCGCCGCGTATCATGCGCGGCCCCGCCTTCTCCCGCTTTCTGGCGGCGGCCTCCCCCGCAGCAGCACAGGTTCTCGCAAGCATGCCCGCAGGTCCGCGCCCCGCGCCCGCCACTGTCACCACGTCGGGCGCCGAGCCCGCGCGGCCCCTGTCGCCTGCAGCGCGCCGCGTCGCCGCTGCCTACCTGCAGCGCATCCTGACCGCACGCGTCTACGACGTGGCGCGCGAAACCCCGCTGGAGCCGGCGCGCTCGCTGTCGCGCCGCCTGGGCAACCAGGTGCTGCTCAAGCGCGAAGACCAGCAGCCGGTGTTCAGCTTCAAGCTGCGTGGCGCCTACAACAAGATGGCGCAGCTCTCGCCCGAGGCCCTGGCCAGTGGGGTGATCTGCGCCAGCGCCGGCAACCACGCCCAGGGCGTGGCGCTGGCGGCGCGCAAGCTGGGCTGCCGCGCCGTGGTGGTGATGCCGGTGACCACGCCGCGCCTGAAGATAGACGCCGTGCACAACCTGGGCGGTGAGGTGGTGCTGCACGGCGACAGCTACAGCGACGCCGCCGAGCACGCGCTGGGTCTGCAAAAGGAGCAAGGGCTCACTTTTGTGCACCCTTTCGACGACCCGGACGTGATCGCCGGCCAGGGCACGGTGGCCATGGAGATCCTGCGCCAGCACCAGGGCCCGCTGGACGCGGTGTTCGTGGCCATAGGCGGCGGCGGCCTGGTGTCCGGCGTGGCGGCGTACCTGAAGGCGCTGCGGCCGGAGATCCGCGTCATCGGCGTGCAGACGGCCGATTCCGACGCCATGCTGCGCTCGGTGCGCAGCGGCCGACGCATCACGCTGCCCGACGTGGGCCTGTTCTCCGACGGCACCGCCGTCAAGCGGGTGGGCGCGGAAACCTTCCGCATCGCCCGCGCGCTGGTGGACGACTACGTGGTGGTGGACACCGACGCCGTGTGCGCCGCCATCAAGGACGTGTTCCAGGACACGCGCAGCGTGCTGGAGCCGGCCGGCGCGCTGCCGGTGGCGGCCATCAAGCAGTATGTGCAGACGCACCGCGTGAAGGGCGGGCACTTCGTGGCCATCACCTGCGGCGCGAACATGAACTTCGACCGCCTGCGCTTTGTCGCCGAGCGGGCCGAGTTCGGCGAGCAGCGCGAGGCCTTGTTCGCGGTCACCATCCCCGAGGAGCGCGGCTCGTTCCGGCGCTTCTGCGAACTGATAGGTCCGCGCGCGGTGACCGAGTTCAACTACCGCATCAGCCACGAACAGCAGGCGCACGTGTTCGTGGGCCTGGCCATCAACAAGCGCGACGAGGCAGCGCGCATCGCCCGCGGCTTCGAGCGCCAGGGCTTTGCCACGCTGGACCTCACCGACGACGAACTGGCCAAGGAACATGTGCGCCACATGGTGGGCGGGCGCAGCGAGCTGGCGCGCCAGGAGCGGCTGTTCCGCTTCCAGTTTCCCGAGCGGCCGGGTGCCTTGATGCGCTTCCTGGCGGCCATGCACCCCACCTGGAACATCAGCCTGTTCCACTACCGCAACCAGGGGGCGGACTACGGCCGCATCCTGGTGGGCCTGCAGGTGCCGGCGGCCGACGAGGCCGCCTTCAGCGAGTTTTTGCGCACCCTGGCCTACCCGGTGGTGGAAGAAACCGCCAACCCGGTCTACAGCCTGTTCCTGTGCTGAACCTGCGCTGAACCTGCGCTGAGGGCGGCGCAGCCGCAGCGGCGGTCGCGTCGCTACACTGCGCGGCCATGCCTGCCACCCGCTCGCTGGTCGCGCCGACCACCAACCCGCTGCTGGAAAAGGCGCTGCGCGACAAGCTGCAGCGCCGCAACGAGGTCGGCGGCAGCCTGGGCGAGCTGGAGCCGCTGGCGGTGCGCCTGGGACTGATGCAGAACACGCTCAAGCCCCGCCTGCGCGACCCGCAGCTGCTGGTGTTTGCCGGCGACCACGGCCTGGCCGTGGACGGCATACAAGGCACCGGTGCGCTGGCCGGCCGCCCCACCCACGACACCGTGCGCATGCTGCTGGCCAACCAGCTGCCGCTGACCGTGTTTGCACGCGCGCAACAACTGGAAGTGACGGTGGTGGACTGCGGCATGGCCGAGAACCTGCCGCCGCACGAGCGCCTGCTGATGCGCCAGATCGCCCACGGCACGCGCAATGCGCGCGTGGCCCAGGCCATGAGCCTGGAGCAGGCGCATGCCGGCATGCGCGCCGGCATGGAGATCGGCGACAAGCTCAAGGGCAACGTCACCATCGTGGCCGGCGTGGGCGTGGGCGCGCACGAAAGCGCCGCGCTGGTGTTGTCGCGCCTGGCCGATACGCCGGTGCGCGACCTGATCATCTCCGGGCCGCAGATGGACACCGACGAGCTGGCCCACCTGCTGGTGGTGCTGCAAAGCGCGCAGGGCCGCCACCGCGACGTGCGCGAGCCGGTGGAGGTGCTGGCCGCCTTCGGCGGCTTCGAGCTGGCGGTGATGGTGGGCGTGATGCTGATGGCCGCCAGCAAGCGCCACCTGCTGATGGTGGACGGGCTGCCGGCCTGTGCCGCGCTGATGCTGGCGGCGCGCATCGCGCAGCCGGTCACCGACTACTGCGTGTTCTGCCGCAGCCACGGCCACCTGGGGCTGGACCAGGCGCTGAACCTGTTTCGTGCCTCGGCGCTGCTGGAGCTGGGCATGGAAAGCACCGACGGCACCGGCGCCACGCTGGCCTGGCCGCTGGTGAAGAGTGCCGCAGCGCTGCTGACCGAAGTGGCCGACGGCGAAGACCCCGGCCCCACGCTGCCCGGGCCGCTGGCCGAGGCGGCGGCCCAGGCTTCCGAGTCCATGCCGCTGGACGGCAAGCCCTTGTTGTACTGAAGCCCGCGCTGGCTGCGGCTTCAGCCCAGCCAGCGCCGCGCCGCCGCCAGCCGGGCCAGCGAAGGCCCGTCGCCGGCCCCTTCGGCGCGCAGGCGCGGCCACAGCCGCAGCAGCAGTTCCGCCGTGGCCAGCGCATCGGCCGCTGCCTGGTGCCTTTGCAGGCAGGGGATGCCGAAGTGGCGCAGCCACTCGTCCAACGTGCGGGCCTTGGCCTGCGGCTGGGTCAGCGCGGCCAGTGGCTCCAGGTCCACCCACTGCACAGAGGAGCCAGGGCGGTCCAGCGCCACGCCGGCATCCCTCTCGGCGCGCTCGATGACGGCGCGGTCGAAACCCACATGAAAGCCCAGGCGCGGCGCGTCGCCGGCCCAGGCCTGGAAGGCGCGCAGCGCCTGGGGCGCCGGCGCACCGGTGCGCTGCGCGCCCACGCCTATGCCGTGCACCAGGATGTTGGGCTTGTCCGGCGGCCCGGCGTCGTGGTGCACCAGCACCTCGAAACGGTCGTGCAGCACGATGGCCAGGCGCTGCGCATCGCGTTGCAGCGCGATGCCGGCAATGGCCAGCAGCCGGTCGCGCGAAGGGTCCAGCCCGGTGGTCTCCACGTCGATCACCACCCAGCGGCCCGTGCCGGGTGCCGGCCGGCGCAGGCGCGACAGCCAGCTCCGCAACCCACTCATCCTGCGAAGTCGAGTTCTATGCGCTGCTGCAGCGAACGCGCCGCACGCAGCGCTTCCTTCAGCAGCCGCGCGTCTATGCCCGACAGGCTGTGCAGGTCCACGCGGTTGGGGTGGGCCGTGGCGCCGCCGACCTGGCGGCGCAGGCGCAGCATCTGCAGCCACTCGAAGGCGTCCACCCAGGTCTGGGCCTCGTCGCCCGGCAGGCCGCGGCGCTGGGCACTGCCCAGCAGCCGCTCGCGCGTGGTGGTGGCGGCCACGCCGTGGGCCAGCGACAGCAGCCGCGCGCCGTCCACAAACACCGCGGTGCCGCCCAGCTTGAGGTCCACCCAGGCCTGCGCGCCTTCGCGCTGGGTGTCCACGGCACCGCGCCAGTTCAGCGCCGGGCGCAGGCGCAGGCCGTTGTCGGCCAGCAGCTTGAGAAAGCGTGTCTGGCCGGGAGCCTGCTGCACCACCCGGTCCCGCAGCGGCGTGGCCAGCGCCGCCTGGCCAGCCAAGGGCCGCAGGTCGAAGAAGATGCTGGCCTGGAGCAGGTCTTCCGGCGAGCCCTGGGCCATCCAGCGTGAGAACAAGGCCTGCCACTCGCGCTGTCGCAGGTTGCAGGCCGGGTTGCCGGCCATGATGTTGCCCGGGCACAGCGGGTAGCCGCACTCGTCCAGCGCTTCGTTGACCTCGCGGGCCATGGCCAGCCAGCGGCCGCGCTCGGCGTCGTCCACGTCGTCGGCCAGCACCAGGCCGTTGTCCTGGTCGGTGGCGATGGTTTGCTCGGACCGCCCTTCGGAGCCGAAGGCCAGCCAGGCGGCGCGCGCCAGCGACAGCCCGTGCTCGGCGGCCTTGAGCGTCACCAGCCGCGCCGTCAGCAGGTCGTTCAGGTGGCTGAGCATTTCGGTCACCGCGCGCGCCGCCAGGCCTTGTGTCAGCAGGTGGCCGGCCAGGCGGCGTATGCCTGCCGCGGCGGCCACCAGCGCGGGCTGGTCGTCGGCGTTGCGTATCTGCGCGCCCACGTGCCGCAGGCTCAGCCGCTGCAGCGCGAACAGGTCGCGCTCGGAGACCACGCTGACCACGCGGCCGCCTTCGGTCAGCGGCAGGTGGCGTATGCCGTGGCGGGCCATCAGCAGCGCGGCGTCCTGCGCGCTGGCTTCCACGTCCAGGCTCAGCACCGGTTGTGTGGCCACGCGCTCTACGGGGGTGTCGGGCGGCGGGCCGGCCAGCGCCACACGTTCCAGCACGTCGTGCCGCGTCAGGATGCCGTCGGCGCGGCCCTGGTCGTCCAGCACCAGCACCGAGCCCACGCGCTGTTCGTGCATCAGGCGCAGGGCCTGCGCCAGCGGCGTGCCTGGTGCCACCGCCACGGGGGTCTTGCGCGGCCACTGCGCCAGCGGCGACTCCAGCGAGTGTTCGGCCAGCGCCTGCACGCCTTGTTCGGCCTGCAGCTGGGCACGCGACAACTCCAGCAGCTGCAGCACACGCTGGCGCAGGTGCTCGGCCAGCGGCGTCGAGCGCCGGGCCAGTTCGCGTGCAAACGGCGCCGGCACTTCCAGGCAGAAGCAGTCTTCGGCCGCTTCGTAGCGGCGGCTCACCGCGCTGGCGGCGGCCACCGCGCCGGCCGGGAACAGGTCACCAGCCTGGTAATGCGCCTGGGTGGCGTTGGCACCGTCCCGCTGCCCGAACACCGAGCCGCGGCGTATGAACAGCAGCTGCGGCGCCGGCCCGTCCGCCGGCTGCACGATCATCTCGCCCGGCGCGTAGTAGGTCTGCTGCGCTGCGTCGACAAAGGCCTCGACATCGGCCGCCTCCATCTGCGCAAACGGGGCGTGTGCCCGCAGCTCGGCCGCCAGCTGCTGCAGCAGCGAGGACGGGGCAGAGACTGCGGCGGCCGTTTGCTGAGTCACGCGAGCCCGCCCATAGCGTTGACAGGCCCTAACGTGTCTCCGCCCCCGGCAGGCCTATGGGCGGCTGCGGGATGGGCGTGTCCTGGCCGGCCTGGTCCTCGGCGTCGTCGACACTGACGCTGTGGGCCGGCGCGGGCGCCGGCATGGGCGCCGGCACCTGCGTCGGTACTTGCGAGGGCAGTGGCCTCACCACCTGGGCGCGTGCCGTCGGCGGCCGCACCGGCGGCCTGGCGCCGGGGGGCGGCGCCGGGGCCGGCGTGGGCGTGCCGGTCGTGGCCGGGGCGGGCGGCGGCAGTTCCAGCGACACCGTGGGCGGCGCGTTGCGCGGGCCTATCAGTGCGCCACGCTGGCTCACGGCCTGCAGCACCTGGTCGCCGTCTATCACCGCACCCACACGGTAGGCGCGGGGCGCTTCGCCGTCGGTAGCGATCAGCGCCACGCCCTCGCGGCGCGCTGCTGTTTCAGAGCGCGGGCTGACCACGCCCACCAGGGTGAAGCGCGGGTCGGTGTTGACCGCCTGGGCGGGTGGCGGGGTTTCGGCGGGCGGCGGTGCGTCGGCGCCCAGCAGGCGTGTGAGGTCGCCGCGCAGCGCCACGGCCGGGTCGGCCAACCGCGTGCCGGCCGGCGCCTGCAGCGGCTGGACGAACAAGGCCAGCCCCCAGTACAGCGCCGAGGCCGCCACGGCGGCCCACACCAGCAGGCTCACCCAGCGTGCGGACATGCGCCGATTATGGTTCAGCGCCTGCGCTGCATCGCGGCGGGCCCGGCCCGCGATGCCGGGTGGCGCAGGCGGGGCGCAGGCCTCTTGCGTGCCTGCGCCCGTTGTGTGCCGGCGGTCGTTCAAACGCCCGCCGGCTGCATGGCCTCAGGCCGCTTCGGCGCGGCGACGCACGCGGGCGCGCCAGAAGCCGACCAGGCCCAGGCCCAGCGCCAGCATCGCCGCGCTGGAGGCCTCGGGCACGGTGCCGGTGATGACGGCCATGCCGTAGCTGCCCGCATTGCCTGCGCCGGGGCTCAGGAAGGCGGCGCTGACTTCGCTGCTGAGCGTGAGGCCCAGCACGCTGGTGGTGCCCAGCACCGGCGTGTATGAGAACTGCCACAGCCCCTGCACGTAGTCCTCGAACAGCGTTTCGCCGTCGCTGACCAACGAAACGAACAGCCAGGAACCGGCGTCGCCCGAGCCGGAGGCGAAGCTGTCGGACGAGAAGTCCACGCTCAGGTTCACAGCGCCGGCGTTGATGAACGAGCCGGTGAACTGCGCCGTGGCCACGGCACTGGCGAAGTCCACGCCCGCCACGTCGGCCGAGGTGTTCAGCAGCCCCAGCGCGGCGATGGCGCCGGCGGTGGCGATGTCGACGGCCCCCAGCGAGGCGGCGTCGGCGAAGGCCGGTTCGTCGCCGTTCAGGCTGAGCTGGGTGTCGAAGCCCGGCGTGCCATCGGCCGTGATGGCCACGGCCGTGACCTCCATGCGCACATCAAAAAAAGGAATGGCTGCGGCGCGGGTGCTCAGGACCAGCAACGCCAGGCAGGCCATCAGGTGTCTTGTCTTCACTTGATCTCTCCGTTGTCTTGTGAGGGCCCCGGCGTGCGGCAAGGCACGGCCGGGGCCGGTTGTCGGCGCTCAGCGCCTCACTTCACGACCCGCACCAGGGCGCTGGAGCGCAACTGCTTTTGCGCGCCCTTGTGCTGGAAGTTGCCGGTGACGATCAACGGCACCGCGCTGCCGGCGGGGATGTTGTTGTCGATCAGCGCCTTGTCGAAGGTGATCAGCACCGTGCGGCCGTCGGCAGCGGCCTGGGCCGACACCGCGGGGAACAAGGTGCTGGTCAGCGGCGTCTGCAGCTTCACATCGCCTTCCAGCGTGTAGCCTGCCGGCACGCGCATCGTGGCGGTCACCAGGCCTTGCACACTGGTGAACACGCCGTTGGCCGGCCGCAGGTTCAGCGTGCTGGGCACGAACTGCAGGGCGCCCGGGACGTCCTGCGGCTCGTGGTAGACCTCGATCTTGCCGGTGGGCCGCGGGTCGGTGCAGTCGTTGAAGAAGTACTCGCCTTCCTTGTCGAAGGTGTGCTGGTACGACTCGCCCGGCTGCAGGCGCGCGTTGAACAAGCCCTCGAAGTACTGCGTGGCGCAGTGTTCCTTTTGGTTCGGGAAGTTCGGGAAGGTCTTCGCGCCCGGGTTCAGGAAGGTCACCGTGCTGCCCACCGGCACACGCAGGTGCGTGGGGCTCATGCCACCGGCCGAGGTGTTGTCCTGCGCTGCAGCCGTGTCGGCCGTGCGGCTGTTGCGGGCCAGGTAGACGGTGTTGCTCACCGTGCTGCCTTCCACCGCCGAGCCGCTGACCGGCCGCCGTATGGTGATGGGCGCCGGCGTCGGTGCCTCGCTGCTGCCCGAAGCCGTGCGGTAGCTGCCGCCCAGCTTGAAGGCCCACAGCGTGCTGCCGCGCGAAGCCGAGTTGCCGTACGGGATGCCGGTGCCGCCGGAGAAGCTGGCCACGTACTGCTCACCATCTATCGTGTAGGTGATGGGCCCGGCGCTGATGTTGGCGCCGGTCTGGAAGCGCCACAGCTCCTTGCCGCTGACCGCGTCCAGGGCCAGGAAGTTGCCGTCGGGCATGCCCACGAACACCAGGTCGGTGGCGGTGGACAGCGGACCCTGGCCGTGGCCCAGGTCCAGCCCCAGGTTGTTGTCCCACTTCACCTGGTTGGTGGCGGCGTCCACCGCGACCACGCCGCCGGTCTGGTACTGGCCCAGGGCGCGCTGCCCGTTGCCGCCGGCACCGCGCCAGTGGGCCACGGGGTTGATGCCGTACGGCACGTAGATCAGCCCGGTGCGGTGGCTGAAGGAGTAGCTGGACCAGTCCGGGCCGCCGTTCTGGCTGGTGGTGGACAGCACGGGCAGGTCCCAGTGCGTGTCGTACATGCAGCCCTTGCGGTGGTTGCCGCCGTACTCGGGCGGATAGGTCACGAAGGGCTTGTCCGGGTCCAGGTAGTTGGGCTCGGTGTAGACCAGCTGGCCGTTGGCATCGGGCTGGTAGCCGTTGTAGTTGGGCACCGCGCGCCAGGGGTGGCCCGGGATGTTGTTGCTGTCCAGGGCTTCCCACACCAGGCAGTGCGGGAACATGCGGTTGGGGAAGGGCTGGCGGGCCGGCTGCTGCTGGCGCGAGTCCTGCGTCATGGGCACGTCCGCCACCGGCAGCAGCGGCTGGCCGTTGGTGCGGTCCAGCACGAACAGGTGGCCCGACTTGCTGCCGTAGTACAGCGCCTTGCGTTGCTTGCCGCCTATGCTCACATCGGCCAGCAGCGGCGAGTGCACGTTGTCCATGTCCCAGACGTCCTGGCGTATGGACTGGAAGTGCCACTTGTATTCGCCGGTCTTCAGGTCGACGGCCACCACCGAGTTGGAGAACAGGTTGTCGCCCGGGCGCAGTTCGCCGTCTTGCGACGAGCGGCAGCTGCGCGCATTGCCGAAGGTGTAGTACGCCAGGCCCAGCGCCGGGTCCAGCGAGCCGTGGATCCAGGGCGTCGCGCCGCCGGTCACGGAGCAGCTTTGGCCGTTGGGCATCAGCGGCCCCCAGGTGGCGCCGGCGTCCACGGAGTTGCCGTTCACGTCGGTGAAGATGACGCCGGGGTTTGGGCCCCCGAAGAAGTGCCAGACCAGGCTGCCGTCGCTGGAGCGCACGGCAAACGCCGCACCGCGGTTGCCGTCGTTGGTGCCCACGTAGACCAGGCCGTCGTGGTACACGGTGGCCACCTTGGCGATGTTGCCCAGCGCCAGGTCGCCCGGGGCACGCGGCTGCACGGCCCACACCTGTTCACCGGTGTCCTTGTTCAGCGCCACCACGCGGTTGCCGGACGCCAGCGTGTAGACCTTGCCGTCGCCCACCGAAACCCCGCGGCGTGTGCCGGTGGGGTTGAAGTCGGTGGGGGTCCACTTCCACTTCGTGACCCCGGTCTTGCCATCGACGGCGATCACCGAGCCGTTGGGCGTGTCGAGGTAGATGACCCCTTCGGACACGATGGGCGTGGTCTGCTGGCCGGTGTGGTTGGTGGCCGGTGCGGCGGCCGACACGTCGGTGGCCCAGACCGGGCCCAACTGGCTGATGTTCTGCTTGTTGATCTGCGTCAGCGCCGAGTAGCGCTGGTTGCCCAGGTTGCCGCCGTGGGTGGGCATGTCGGTGCCGGTGGGCGTGCAGCAGTCGCTCAGGCCGGCGGTATCGCCCATGGTGAGTGCGGGCAGGGTCATCGCCCCGGCGCCGACCAGCGCCGCCACTATGCGTTGCAGTTTCATTGCTTGTCTCCATCACCCCGGTGGCCGGGGCATGACACGTTCAGAAGAGGTAGGGGTTGTCCGGACGATGTGCCGGCAAAGGCAGCCCGCAGCGGCGAGCAGCGGTGGCGTCAGCGCTCACTGGTGCATGAGCCGTCTCCTGGTTGTGGAGCCACCGATGCCGGTTGCAGAGAACCGCCGGTGCTCCTGGTTGTAGTCAACGTGGTGCCCCTGGGCACCGCGGACGGCCTGCCCGGCCCGCCCTTTGGCCGCGCTGGGCGGCTGGGTGTTTGAGGCAAGTTCCGTCTAACAGAACGTTGTTCTACAAATTGTAGAATCTCGAATTCCACACGTCAACGTATCGATCACCCTGTACGCCGCGCATCCGCGGGGTTGACCGATGGCGCATGCGCCTGCGGGCGAACGCTGCTGTAATCGGCAGCCCGCTTGCACCGGTCACCTGGCGACCTGCCTTTGCCTGCCATTTGGGAACTGGATGAACACGCTCGCCGAACGAAGAAGCAGCTTGCTCGGGCTGGTGGGGGCCGGCATGGCACGTTCGCTCACACCCGCGATGCACGAGGTGGAGGCTGCCCATCACGGCCTGCGCCTGCACTACCAGCTCATCGATCTGGGCCCCCACGGTGCGGGGGCCGAGGCCTTGCCGGGGCTGGTGCACGCCATGCAACTCATAGGCTTCGACGGCTTCAACGTCACCTACCCCTGCAAGCAGGCCATCGTGCCGCTGCTGGACGAGGTTGATGACGAGGCCCGCGCCATCGGCGCGGTGAACACGGTGGTGCGCCGCGGCAACCGCTGGGTGGGCCACAACACCGACGGCGCCGGCTGGGCGCGGGGGCTGCACCGCGCGCTGCCCGGTGCCGACCTCTCGCACGTGGTGATGCTGGGCGCCGGCGGCGCCGGCTCGGCCATCGCGCATGCAGCACTGCGCATGGGGGTGGAAATGTTCGGTGTGCACGACGTGGAGCCCGCCCGCGCCCTGGGCCTGGCAGCCGAGCTCCAGCGGCGCTACGGCGGCGGCCGTGCCTACGCGGTGCCGGACCTGCCTTCCGCGCTGAAGCAGGCCAGCGGCCTGGTGCACGCCACGCCGGTGGGCATGGACAAGACCCCGGGCCTGCCACTGCCGGTGGCCTGGCTGCGGCCCGCGCTGTGGGTGTCCGAGGTGGTGTACCTGCCGCTGGAGACCCCCCTGCTGCGCGCGGCGCGCGCCCTGGGTTGCCGCGTCGTCGATGGCGGCGGCATGGCGCTGGGGCAGGCGCTGCAGGCCTTCCAGCTGTTCACCGGTCTGGCGCCGGACGAGGCCCGCATGGAGAGCCACTTGCGGGCCACGCTGGCCGCGCGCGGCGGGGCATGAGCCGCATGCGCCGCTCCATCGCCACTGTTTCGCTGAGCGGCACGCTGCGCCAGAAGCTGGAGGCCGCGGCTGCCGCTCGCTTCGACGCCGTCGAGTTGTTCGAGCCCGACTTCACCAGCTACCGCGGCAGCGCGGAAGACCTCAGAAGCCTGTGCGACGACCTGGGCCTGGGCATTGCGTTGTTCCAGCCCTTCCGCGACTTCGAGGGCATGCCCGAGCCTGCGTTCCTGCGCAGCCTGGACCGTGCCGAGCGCAAGTTCGACCTGATGCAGCGCATGGGCGCGCCCATGATGCTGGTGTGCTCCAACGTCTCGCCCGCGGCGCTGGCCGAACCCGAGCGGGCCGCGGCGCAGCTGCACACGCTGGCCGAACGCGCCGCGCGCCGCAACCTGCGCGTGGGCTACGAAGCCCTGGCCTGGGGCCGCCACGTGAAGCTGTGGCGGCAGGCCTGGGGCATCGTGCAGCAGGCGGCGCACCCGCACCTGGGCCTGGTGCTGGACAGTTTCCACACCTTGTCGTTGCAGGACAGCGTGGACGGCATCGCCCAGCTGCCGGGCGACCGCATCTTCTTTCTGCAGATGGCCGACGCGCCGCGCCTGCGGCTGGACGTCATCGACTGGGCACGCCACCACCGCAACTTTCCCGGCCAGGGCGAGTTGGACGTGGTGGGCTTCTTCGAGCAGGTGCTGCGGGCGGGCTATGACGGGCCGTTGTCGCTGGAGATCTTCAACGATGTCTTCCGCGAAACGCCGAACCGCCGCGTGGCCGTGGATGCCATGCGCTCGTTGTTGTGGCTGGAAAGCCAGGTACGCGATCGGCTGGCCAAGCGGGACGATACGGCTGCGCAGCAGGCCGTGGCCGGGCGCGCGCTGTATGCGCCGCCGCCGCTGCCCCGGTTCACCGGCTGGTGCTTCGTGGAGTTGGCGGCCGACGCCCAGTCGGCCGCCGAACTGGGTGCCTTGCTGCAGCGCATGGGGTTCCAGCGGGCCGGCCGCCACCGCTCCAAGCCGGTGACGCTGTACCGGCAGGCCGGCATCCACCTCCTGGTCAACGAAGGCGCCGTGCGGGCTGCGTCGCAGGGCGTCACGGTCAGTGCACTGGGCCTGGGTGTGGAGGATGCGCTGTCGGCACGCAACCGGGCCACCGCCTTGCAGTCGGCGCGCTACGACCCGCCGGTAGGCCCGGGCGAGGCGGTGCTGCCCTCGGTCATCGCCCCGGGCGGGCTGGTGCTGCAGTTTGTGGAGCACAAGCTGCAGGCGCAGGGGCTGTTCGAGCGTGACTTCGTGTTGGAAGCGCCGGCGCCGCCGCCAACGGCCGCTGCGCTGCGCCGTATCGACCACATCGGCGTGGGGCTGGCGCCCGACCGGGTGGACACCTGGGTGCTGTTCTGCCGTGCCGTGCTGGGCCTGGAAGCCGGCGACAGCCTGAAACTGGCCGACCCCTTCGGCCTGGTGCGCAGTTTTGGCGCGGCCGATGCGGCGCGTGCGCTGCGGCTTCTGCTCAGCGTGTCCCAAGGCTCGCAGACGCGCCTGGCACGCGAAGTCGGCGCCGGGGGCGGCGTGGTCGTGCAGCGTGTGGCCTTGCACAGTGACGACATCTTCGCCTCGGTGCGGGCTCTGCAGGCCGCCGGGGTCGCCTTCGTGCCGGTACCGGCGAACTACCACGACGACCTGGCGACACGCTTCGAGCTGGACGCGCCCTTGATGGCCCTGTTGCGCCAGTGGGGCGTGCTGTTCGACCGCAGTGCGGAGGGCGACTACCTGCACGCCTGCACCGAGGGCGTGGCCGGCGGGCTGGCCTTCGAGATCGTCGAGCGCCGGCGTGGCTACGACGGCTACGGGCTGCCGAACGCCACGGTGCTGCTGGCCGCCAACGCGCAAGACGGCTGAGGCCCTGGGGGCCGGCGGCGGCCGCGCGGCCGAGCCGGGCGGAACTCAGGGCTGCGCCTGATGTCCATGGGCGGCGCGTCTGCTACATTTATTGGTACAGCGTTCCGTACAGTGGCACGGCACCCGGCCCGGGCCACTTTTTTGTCACCAAATCCATAAAGCGAGGCATCATGGAATTCAGCTTGAACCGCCGCATGGCACTGGCCGCTGGCGCGGCCGTTGCCGCATCCTCATGGACCCCGGCCTGGGCGCAGGCCAAGCCGACCCTGCGTTTTGCCGCGGTGTTCAACGACCGCGACATCCGCGCCGACATGATCCGCATGCTGGCCAAGGACGTGGAGTCGGACTTTGTCATCGAGCCGCACTATGGCGGCACGCTGTTCCGGCAGGGCACGGAGCTGGTGGCGTTGCAGCGCAACAACCTCGAGCTGTCCAATGTGTCGCCGCAGGACATCTCCCGGCAGCTGCCGGCCTGGTCCATCCTGACCTCGGCCTTCCTGTTCCGTGACGCCAACCACCTGGGCGCCTTCTTCGCCAGCGACTCCGGCGCGATGATGAAGAAGATGGCCGAGGACCAGTTGCGCGTCAAGATCCTGGGCCCCACCTTCTTTGGCACGCGCCACGTGGGCCTGAAGCCCAACAAGCGCATCAACACGCCGGCGGACATGGCCGGCATCAAGCTGCGCATGCCGCCGGGCGACGCCTGGCAGCTGCTGGGCCGTTCCGTGGGTGCCAACCCCACGCCGGTGGCCTACGCCGAGACCTACACCGCGCTGCAGACCGGCACGGTGGACGGGCAGGACAACCCGCTGCCCAACATCCAGGCCATGAAGTTCAACGAGGTGATGTCGCAGATCGTGCTGACCTCGCATCTGCTGGCCTTCGACCTGCTGACCATCAACCTGCGCACCTGGCAGTCCATGTCGCCGGCCCAGCAGAACGCCTTCCAGGCGGCGGTGGACAAGGCGCTGGCCTGGAACACGGCCGCGATCCAGAAGCGCGAAGCCGAGCTGGCCGACGGCTTCAAGAGCCAGGGTCTGCAGGTCTACACGCCCGACCTGCCTTCGTTCCGCGCCTATGCGCAGAAGGTGTACCTGGCGTCCGACGAAGCCAAGCACTGGCCCGCGGGCCTGCTCGATAAGATCAACGCCATGTAACCTGGGCGTTCAAGGCGGCGGCACGTGCCCACGGGTGCGGCCCGCCGCTTTGGCGACGATGGGCGGGTAGGCGCTGCCGCCGGCGGCCGCCGGGCGGGCCTGAGCGCGCTGGCCCGCGCACGGCATAACGAGGGATGCAAGGACGATGGGCTTGAGCCAGGTGGGCGTGTGGATGCGGCGCGGCGCGGAGGGCGTGCTGGCGCTGCTGCTGGCGACGATGTTCACGGCCTTTGTGCTGCAGATCGTCTTCCGCTACTTCTTCAATCTGCCCACCGGCTGGTCCAACGAGCTGACGGTGGTCAGCTGGCTGTGGCTGGTGCTGTGGGGTTCCGCCTTCGTGCTGCGCGAGGACGAGGAGATACGGCTGGACCTCATCTACTCGGCATCGCCGCCGCGCGTGCGGCGTGTGCTGACCGGGCTGATTGCGGTGTCGCTGATCACGCTGTATTCGCTGGCGCTGCCCGGCACGGTGAGCTATGTCGCCTTCATGAAGGTGGAGAGCAGCTCCTACCTGAAGATTCGCATGGACCACCTGTACTCGATCTTCGTCATCTTCGTGGTGGCGGTGATCCTGCGCCAGGCCTGGGCGTTGTGGCGCCTGTTCCGCGAAGGCCAGGGTGGTGACGGCATGGCCGCGCCGACTGGCGAAAGATAACGATGTCCGACCCCTTCCTGATCTGCGTGGTGGCGATCATCGCCTTCGGCGTGCTGGGCATGCCCATTGGGCATTCGATGATCGCCGGCACCGTGCTGTACCTGCTGATCGCTGGCATGGATGTCGGCACGGCCGCGGAGCAGATCCTCAACGGCATGTTCACCAGCTTCCTGCTGCTGGCCATTCCGCTGTTCATCCTGGCGGCCGAGTTCATGAACTCCGGCAGCATCATGGACAGGCTGCTGCGCTTTTGCAATGCGCTGGTGGGGCGCTTTCGCGGCGGCCTGGCCCAGGTCAACGTGGTGCAGAGCATCATCTTCGCCAGCATGTCGGGCTCGGCGCTGGCGGACGTGGCCGGCACCGGCCGGCTGATGCAGACCCTGATGGCCGTCAAGGGCGGCTACACGCGCAGCTTCACCGCCGCACTGAGCGCTACCTCGGCGGTGATAGGGCCCATCCTGCCGCCGTCCATCCCGCTGGTGATGTTCGCGCTGGTCTCCGATGCGTCGGTGGGCTACCTGTTTCTTGCCGGCGTGGTGCCCGGGCTCATCCTGGGGGCCGTGCTGATCGCGCTGATCGCCTACCTGGCCCGGCGGCGCAACTTCCCCGTCGAGCCCAAGGTGCCGCTGCGCGAGATTCCCGGCATCACCTGGCATGCCTTCCCGGCGCTGATGCTGCCGGTCATCTTGCTGGGCTGCCTGTACAGCGGCATCACCACGCCCACCGAGGCGGCAGCGGTGGCGGCAGCCTATGCGCTGTTTCTCTCGACCGTGGTCTACCGCAGCATGAGCTTGCGCGGGCTGTACGAGTCGCTGCTGCGCAGCGGGCGTGTGTCGGTCTCCATAGGCATGCTGATCGCCGGTGCGCTGGCGTTCAACTACGTGGTGACGGTGGAGAACATCCCGCGCACCGTGGGTGCCGCCCTGGTCGCCGCCGAGCTGTCACCCATCGTCTTCCTGTTGGCGGTCAACGTCGGCTTGCTGGCGCTCGGATGCTTTCTCGAAGCCACCACCATCATCCTCATCATCCTGCCGGTGTTGCTGCCGGCGGCCGTGGCGCTGGGCATAGACCCCGTGCACTTCGGCGTGGTCACGGTGATGAACATCATGATCGGCCTGGTGACACCACCGTATGGTCTGCTGTTGCTGATGATGTCCAAGATCGCGGACATCCCGCTGCTGTCCATCGTGCGCGAGCTGGTGCCCTTCCTGTGCGCGCTGATCTTTGCGCTGGCCCTGGTCACCTGCCTGCCGGACGCGGTGCTGTACCTTCCACGGCTGGCCGGCTACACCGGCTGACGGGTTTCGCGGCCGGGCGGCCGGTGAGCCGCCCCGTCAGCGGGCTGCGCCGGCCGGCAACGCGCCTTCGCGGGAAGCGCCCAACCGCGCACTGAGGCGAGAAGCCGCAGCCACCACGTTGGGCACCAGCGCGGGGTTCAGGCGGTGGGAGGGCATGGTCAGCGTCAGCGCACCGGCCAGCTGGCCGGTGACGTCGAACACCGGCGCTGCGATGCCCGCCACGTCGGCCACCCGGTCGCCGCTGAGCACGGCGTGGTGCTCGTCGCGTATGCGGTCGTAGAGCTCGCCTTGGGCACCGGCGTAGGCCATCATCACCCGGCCCGCCGCGCCACGGTCCAGGGGCATCAGGTCACCCACGCGCGCGTGGTCGCGCACGATGCGTGGCGAGTCGATCCTGAACTGGCACAGCCGCTGGTCTTCGTGGCGCACGTAGAACGCCGCGCTCTCGCTGGTCTGCTGCACCAGCTCACGCAGCACGGGCACCACGGCTGCTTCGAGAGAAAACTGCGTCCGGTAGGCCTCGGCCAGGCGCGCGACCTCCGGCCCCAGGCCGTAGCGGCCGTCGGGCAGCCGCACCACCAGCTCGCCGTGTTCCAGCGACAGCAGCAGGCGCAGCGTGGTGCTCTTGTACAGCGTGGCGCGCAGGGCGCACTCGGTCAGGCTGAGCGGCCCCTGGGCGGTCACGAACAAGTGCAGCAGCGACAGTGCCTTGTCCACCGCGGCCGACCCGCCCGGCGAGGCGTTGCGGTCTGCGGCAGAAGGCGTCAGGGGTTTGCGGGGCATGCGGGTTTCGGGTCGTCTCTGCCCAGGCAGCGTCGGCTCCCGCGCGCCTGCGGCACGGTGGATGGGTGCCCTGAACAAGGACAGGCGCCTTGCGGCGCCTGTCGCTTGCTGCGGGCCTGTGAACGGCCTGCGGGCACCCCGTTGGTGGGCAGCAGTGCCTGGTGGCGGGTGAAGCGGGTCAGCGTTCTGCGCTGGCCGTGGCCTCGCGCCGACGTGTGCGCGACACCACGGTCAGCAGGCCGGCGCCCAGCAGCGCCAGCGTGGCCGGCTCGGGAATGGGCGTGTAGATGATGCTGAACTGGCCCGAGTTCCAGCGGCCGTCTGCCGCGGCAGCGAAGTCGGAATAGAACTCGTAGAACTCGAAGTTGATCCGCCCGTCGGCACGTGTGTAGAACGACAAGCCGCTGTTGAGCAGATCGGCGCTGCCGCTGGCGCTTTGTGTTCCGGAGGCATTGACGCTGTCCACCGGGCGCAGCGAGAAGCCCGCGCCGGCGCTGTTGGTCACCGCCACCGTGATCTCGCTCAGCCAGCTGGGGTCGAAGGCCGTGATGCTGACATCCCAGCTGAAGCCGGTGATGAAGGAGTTCGGCCCGAGGTCGAAGCTCAGCGTCGCGTTGCCGTCGTCGCCCCGTTCGGCGTAGCTGTAGATGTTTTCGAAGTCCACCACGAAGGTGGCCGCCTGCGCCGCACTGAAGCTGGCCGCGGCCAGCGACAGCACGGCGGCCTGCAGCAGGCCCGATGCAAATGATCTTGATGTCACAGAGATTCTCCGTTGGGTGTGGCGAGCCGCAACGCTCCCGGCCCGCTGCAGGCCCGGGAGCGCCACGGTGATCACTTGGTGCAGAAGTCCGTGAGACCCATCGCCGACTTGATGCCGGCCACGAGCATCTTCTTGAAGTCAGCCGCACCCGCGCCTGTGCCGGTGAACGAGTTGGCGTTGTGGCCCATGGTGGTGGCCCACACGCGACCGCCGTCGTAGTACTGGCACCAGGCCACCGGGTGGAACTTGGCGTGGCCGGGGTGCGGGGCGCCGGCGGTGTTGGTTTGCACCTTGGCCAGGAACTTGACGTTCTTCGGGAACGGCTCCAGGTGGTACCACTCGTCCTGGAACTCGAAGCTCGCGGCCACGCCGGCACCGGTGGTCGACGGGTCGTTGCCTATCAGCTGCACCGTGCCCGCGCGGTTGGGGCCGTGGTTGTAGAAGTTGGCGTTGCCCAGCAGGCCCTCGTAGTACGGCCAGTTGTAGTTGGCGCCGAAGGCGTTGTGGATGGCCACCACCCCGCCGCCCCGGCGCATGTAGTTGCGCAGGTTGGTCATGGGCGTGGTGGGCGACACCTGGGTGGCGTCGAACAGGTTGTCGCGGTTGCCGCTGGCCAGGATGACCGCGCCGTAGTTGTTCGGGCTGAAGTTGCCCGGGGTCTCGGTCCAGTCGGCGGTGATGCCTTCTTCGGCCAGCCAGGCGATCAGGGTGGCCTGCATCACGTTGTTGGCGTTCAGCGGCGGGTTCAGGCCCGGGCCCAGGGCCGTGCCCAGGTTGGCGTGGCGCGGGCCGGCCGTGCGCGAGTAGATCAGCACGCGTGAGCGCGATGCGGTCGACGGCGGGGCCCAGCCGTTGTTCTGCGCCAGGCACTCCGGGTTGGGGCCGCGGCAAACGTTGTAGACCGGGTCGAAGCTCTTGGGCTCCAGCTTGTCCAGGCTTTGTGCCTGCGCCGTCGGTGCGGCCACGCTGGTGCCCAGGGCGACCAGCCCCGCGGCAATGGTGAGCTGCAAGCCGGTGCCGGTGGTCTGTTGTCTCTTCATGGTCTTGCCTTTCTAATGGTGTGGAAGCCTCGTGAGGCCGGTATCAAGGAGAGCGGAGAAGGGTTGAGACGCCTGGAACAACCACCCACAGTTCTATCTAGAAGAACTTGGTTGTTTCCAGCGAAACGAGTATAAATTTGCCAAGGCGCCGGTCAATGGCCCGACGCCAGGGAAAGCCCCAGTGCGGGGCCCGCTCATCCATGGGGGGCGTGGTGCGCCAGGCGCTTGTAGGCGCGGGGCTCAGCCCTGGGTGCGAGGTCGGTTCACGACCCGCCAGACGCGCTGGCCTGCCTCTTTGTGAGACGGCGGGCCGATGCCGCGGTGCGCGCGATCATCGGCGACAAGCGAAAGACCCCAGAGTTCTGTCAGAAAGAACTCCACGCCGAGACGTGTCGCCCGCCGGTTCTGGCCGGTGACGTTGCGGGTGGCGGCGTTCGCGCAGCCCGTGGCGCGTGGGTGATGAACCAGGCCCAGTGAACCAGGCCGGCAATGCCGTGGGTTCCAACCTTGGCTGCCGTGACCGACGCAGCGCCGTGGGCGAAGGCCGCACTAGGTCGTTCCCCTGATTGACCCTGGGCCCGCTGAAGCGAAAACTCGGAACACTGTTCTGACAAACAGAATGAAACCTGTTCCCATGAAACGTGTTCCCAGGCCGCCGGGCATGAATGCCTCGGCGACCTCGTTGTCGGCAATGGATGGGCGCGGCGCCCGTGGCGCTGTGATGCCGGGCAGTGCCGCCAGGGGCCTGGCGTTCAGGCGTGCGGCCCTGGCCGCGCTGCCGGGGCAACCGGCAACGGGTGCAACGGGGCGCCGCCCCCAGGGCTCAGGCTTTGCGGGAAGCGGCCGCCGGCGCCGCTTTCTTGGCGGCGGCTTTCGGCCGGGCGGCCGCGCGTGCCGGCTCGGCGCGCGGGTCTGCCGCTGTGCGCGCCGTGGTGGCGCGGTCGGTGGCCGACGGCGGCAGTGCCAGCCTGCCGCCGAAGGTGTGGCTCAGGCTCTGGGCGTGTTTGAACAACGCAGGCAGGATGCGGTCGGTGCCCAGCGCTTCTATGCGGTACCGGGGGCCCGAGATGCTCAACGCGCCGACCAGTTTCTGTTGTACACCCAGCACCGGGCAGGCCACCGCAGCGGTTTCGGCGTCGCGTTCGCCGAACGACGCGCAGTACATGGCCGAGCGGATCTGGTCCATGCGTTCGCCGGGCGCGCCTGCAAACGCGCGCAGTACATGACCTGCCGCCCCCACCGTCAGCGGCAGCCGGTCGCCTTCGTGCACGGAGTCCCGCACGGCGCGCGCCGCGTCCACGCGGTGCAGCGCCACGCGCATGTCGTCCTCGGCGATGTAGAAGGTGGCACCTTCATGCACCTCCTGGGCCAGGCGCACCAGAACCGGCGGCACGATCTCCGAGGTTCTGAAGTAGCGCTGGTAGGTCGAGCCCAAGTGCAGCACCTTGGCGCCCAGGCGGTAGCTGGCGTCGTCGGTGCGCAGCACGTAGCCGAAACGCTCCAGCGACTTGAGCAGCCGCAGCACCGTGCTCTTGTACAGATCCGTTCGCTTGGAAAGCTCCGCCAGGCTGACCTTCTCGTCGGTCAGGGCGTCCAGGATAGAAAGCGCGCGCTCGACAGCTGCTACACCACCTGCATCGTCAACCATCTGTGCCACTCCCCTGTGACAGCCGTTCAGTGGCGGGGGACTTTAGCAGCATGCCTGGGGCCGGCGCCCCCGGGTGCGCCGCAGCTTGCGGCCGGTGGGGGATGCCGTGCCCGCCATGGCCTGAGCTGTCGCCGACAGCACCGACGCCATACAATAAACAGAACGACGATCTGTTTGATGAAACTCTGGCCAACCCCAGCGCTGAACGACCTTTCCGCCGCGTGAAATGACAAGCTCCACCGACACCCCGCGCTACGACCACTACGTCGATGGCCAGCCCCTGCCGCCGTCGGCAGGCACCTACCTGCCCACCGAGGACCCCTTCACCGGGCAGGTCTGGGCGCACATCGCCAGGGGGAACGACCAGGACGTTGCCGCTGCCGTCGCCGCTGCCCACCGCGCCTTCAGCAGCGGCGCCTGGCCGCGCCTGAGCGCGTCCGAACGCGGCCGGCTGCTGTGGCGCCTGGCGGACCTGATCGCGGCGAACGCGCCGCACCTGGCGGCCATAGAACAGCGCGACAACGGCAAGCTGGCCTCCGAAGTGGTGGCGCAGGTGCGCTACATGGCCGACTACTTCCGCTACTACGCGGGCCTGGCGGACAAGGTGCAGAGCGCCGTCATCCCCAGCGACAAGGCCGGCGTGTTCGCCTACACCCGCTACGAAGCCAAGGGCGTGATAGCGATCATCACGCCCTGGAACTCGCCGCTGACCTTGACCAGCTGGAAGCTGGCCCCGGCGCTGGCGGCTGGTTGCACGGCGGTGGTCAAGCCTTCCGAGTTCAGCTCCGCTTCCATGGTGGAACTGGCCCGCCTGTTCGGCGAGGCCGGCTTCCCGCCCGGCGTGGTCAACGTGGTCACCGGCCTGGGCCCGGAGGTGGGCGAAGCGCTGGTGACGCATCCCAACGTGGCGCACATAGGCTTTACCGGCGGCACCGAATCGGGCCGCCGCATCTACGAGATGGCGGCCCGGCACTTCAAGACCGTGACGCTGGAGCTGGGCGGCAAGTCGCCCAACATCGTCTTCGACGACGCCGACCTGGACCAAGCGGTCAAGGGCGTGGTTTCCGGCATCTTCGCGGCCTCGGGCCAGTCGTGCCAGGCCGGGTCGCGGCTGCTGGTGCAGCGTTCCATACACGACGACTTCGTGGCCCGGTTGATGGCTTTCATGAAGGACGTGCGGCTGGGCGACCCCAAGGACGCCGCCACGCAGGTGGGGCCCATTGCCACGCGGCCGCAGTTCGAGAAGATCCTGTCGTATCTGGAGATCGCGCGCAGCGAAGGTGCGCGCTGCGTGCTGGGCGGCAAGAGCCGGCCGGACCTGGGTGCCGGGCAGTTCATAGAACCGACCATCTTCGTTGATGTGCGCAACGACATGCGCATCGCGCAGGAGGAGGTCTTCGGCCCGGTGCTGGCGGTGATCCCCTTCGACGACGAGGACGACGCCGTGAAGATAGGCAACGACACGCGCTTCGGCCTGGCCGCCGCGGTGTGGACGCGCGACCTCAAGCGCGCGATGCACATGACCGAGCGCCTGCGGGCCGGCACCGTGTGGGTCAACAACTACCGTGCCACCAGCTTCACCTCGCCCTTCGGCGGCTTCAAGGAATCCGGCATAGGGCGCGAGTCGGGCGTGGAGGCCATCAAGGAGTACC
The DNA here is from genome assembly GCA_037190565.1 of Burkholderiaceae bacterium. Classification (GTDB taxonomy): domain Bacteria; phylum Pseudomonadota; class Gammaproteobacteria; order Burkholderiales; family Burkholderiaceae_C; genus Rubrivivax. The sequence goes on along the minus strand of JBBCJV010000015.1, from coordinate 123,859 downwards.
TCGAAACCAAGTGCGTCTGGGTCTCTTCGGACCTGGACGTGCCCAACCCCTTCATTCGCCGATGAGCGCCGCCAACCGTTCGCTGGAATCGTCATGAGCAGAGCATTGGGGGGGCTGCGCGTCCTGGACCTCACGAACGTGCTGGCGGGGCCGTTCTGTGCCTACCAGCTGGCCTTGCTGGGGGCCGAGGTGATCAAGGTCGAGATCCCGGACGGCGGCGACCTGGCGCGTCAGCTGGGTGCCGACCCGGCGTTGAACGAGCGCCTGATGGGCGCGTCCTTCCTGGCCCAGAACGCTGGCAAGAAGTCGGTCACCGTCAACCTCAAGCTGGAGGCCGGGCGGCAGGTGCTGCGCCGGCTGGTGAAGTCGGCCGACGTGCTGGTGGAGAACTTCCGTCCCGGCGTGATGGCGCGCCTGGGCGTTTCGTACGAAGACCTGCGCGAGTGCAACCCCAGCCTGATCTACTGCGCGATCTCCGGCTTCGGCCAGGAAGGGCCGCTGCGCGATGCGCCGGCCTACGACCAGATCATCCAGGGGCTGTCGGGCATGATGAGCATCACCGGTGATGCGCAGTCTGCGCCGCTGCGCGTGGGCTACCCGGTGGCCGACACCATCAGCGGCATCACCGCGGCCTTCGCCATCACCAGCGCGCTGGTGCGGCGCCACGGCACCGGCGAAGGCGCGTTCATCGACGTCTCCATGCTGGACTCGGCCATGGTGACCATGGGCTGGGCGGTGTCCAACTGCCTGATCGCCGGCCAGGAACCGACGCCGCAGGGCAACGACAACGTCACCGCCGCACCATCGGGCACCTTCCGCACGCGGGAAGGCCTGCTCAACATCGCGGCCAACAAGCAAGAGCAGTTCGAGGCGCTGGTGCGGCTGCTGGGCCGGCCCGAGCTGGCGCACGACCCGCGGTTCTCCGCACGCGAAGCCAGGAAGCGGCACCGGGCCGCGCTGACGGTGGAGCTGGAGGCGGCGCTGGCGCAGCGAACCGCCGCCGAGTGGGAGCCTGAGCTGACCCGCATGAACATTCCCGCCGGCCGCGTGGTGAGCGTGGCGCAGGCGCTGGAATCGCCGCAGATACGCTCGCGCGGCCTGCTGCAGCACTTCCCGCAGGTTGACGGCGTCGAGCAGCCGGTCGCGGTGGTGCGCGCCGGCTTCAAGCTGTCCCAGGGCGACCCCGAGGCCGGCGGCCCGCCGCCGCGCTTGGGCCAGCACACCGACGAGGTGCTGATGGACATAGGCTACACAGCCGAGGAAATCCGCGAGCTGAAAGCGAAGGCGGCGGTGTGAGCACAAGACAAGACAACGCAGCTGCCACCGACCCGGCCTTGCTCGTGGAGCGGGCCAGCCAGTGGTGGTCCACCTCCCTCATCGACATCCAGCCGGGCAGGATCGCACTGCGCGGCCTGCCGGTGGAGCAGCTGATAGGCCGCGTGGGTTTTGCCGACATGGTGTGGCTGCTGCTGCGCGGCGAGCTGCCCACGCCGGCCCAGGCGCGGCTGCTGGAAGCGGCGCTGGTGGCGGCTGTTGACCACGGGCCGCATGCGCCGTCCATCGCCATCTCGCGCATGGCGGTGACTTGCGGCCTGCCCATCAACGGCGCCATGGCCTCGGCCATCAACGTGCTGGACGACGTGCACGGCGGTGCCGGCGAGCAGTGCATGGAGCTGATGACGGCCATTGCGCAGCACGGCGTGCAGGGTGCGGCATTGCGCCCGGTGGTGGAGCAGGAGCTGGAGCGCTTTGCCCAGGCACGGGGCAAGATCATCCCGGGCTTCGGGCACCGCTTCCACCCCGTGGACCCGCGTTCGGCACCGCTGCTCCAGCTGGTGGACGATGCGGCGGCCCGCGGCGAGGTGCCCGGCCGCTACGGCGAGATCGCCCGCACCATAGAGCAGGTCCTCACCGAGCGAAAAGGCAAGCCCATCCCCATGAACATAGACGCCGCCACGGCGGTGATCTTCTGCGAGCTGGGCTTTGCCCCGGCGCTGGGCCGCGGCATCTTCATCCTTTCGCGCTCGGTGGGCATCCTGGCCCATGCCTGGGAGCAGACGCAGCAGGGCGGCCGCATCAAGGGTCCCATGCCGCCTGCCATCCCGTACCGCTACACCGGGCCGGCCCGTCACGACCTTGCGCAGCCCCCCGGCCGCGAGGGCGGACCGGCCGGCGCCTGAAACACCCCTTCGAACCCACACCATCCCACCGGAGCCCCCCATGCAGGAAGTTGTTGCCAAGCAGCTGGTCGATCATCTCGAACGGCGAGGCGTCGAGTTTGTCTTCGGCCTGTGCGGCCACACCAACATTGCCGTGCTGGCCGAACTGGCCAAGAGCAAGATCCGCTTCATCAACACCCGCCACGAGCAGATTGCGGCGCACATCGCCGACGGTTATGCGCGTGTCAAGCGCCAGGCGGCGGTGCTGTTGTCGCACCTGGGCCCCGGCCTGACCAACGCCGCCACCGGCGTGGCCAATGCCGCGCTGGACTCCATCCCCATGGTGGTCATCGCGGGCGACATCCCCAGCCACTACTACGGCAAGCACCCGCACCAGGAGGTGAACCTGCATGCGGATGCGGCGCAGTCCGAGATCTACCGCCCCTTCGTCAAGCGGGTGTGGCGCGTGGAGCGTGCAGACCGCTTTGCCGAGATCCTGGGCAAGGCCTTCCAACTGGCCGAAAGCGGCCGGCCGGGCCCGGTGCTGATCTCCGTGCCCATGGACATCTTCTCGGCGAAGGTGGATGTGGAGCCCTTCGAACGGCTGTCGCTGCACACCGCGGCGCTGCTCAAGCCTTCGATCGACAACGAGACGGCGCAGCGCATCGTGCAGACCCTGGCCGAGGCGCGCAACCCCGTCGTCTACGCCGGCGGCGGCGTGCTGCTGGCCGATGCAGCGGAGGAGCTGCGCGAGTTCGCCGACCGCATGGGCATCCCCGTGGCGCACAGCCTGATGGGCAAGGGCGCGCTGCCCGACGACCACCCGCTGACCCTGGGCATGACCGGCTTCTGGGGCACCAGCTTCGTCAACGGCAAGTGCCTTGGCGCCGACTGGGTGTTCGGCGTGGGCACGCGCTTCGCCGAGGCTGACTGCAGCTCCTGGGAGTCGGAGTTCACCTTCAGCTTCCCGCCGAGCAAGCTCATACACATAGACATAGACGACGCCGAGATCGGCCGCAACTACCCGGCCGAGATCGGCGTGGTCACCGACCTGAAGCAGGCGCTGAAGGTCATCAACCGCGTGGCCGCCGAGTTGTTCCCGCAGGGCCGGCGCAACGAGACACTGCGCCAGGAGATCGCCGCCTACCGCCGCGACTTCGAGCAGGGCAACGCCGCGCACGTGGCCAACGAGGCCTACCCCATGCGGCCCGAACGCATACTGGCCGACATACGCGCCGTGCTGCCGCGCGACGCCATCATCACCACCGACGTGGGCTGGAACAAGAACGGCGTGGGCCAGCAGTTCCCGGTGTTGACGCCGGGCAGCATCCTCACGCCGGGCGGCTACGCCACCATGGGCTTCGGCGCGCCGGCGGCCATAGGTGCCAAGCTGGCCAGCCCCAACCGCGTGGTGGTCGCGCTGGTCGGCGACGGCGGCTTCGGCCAGAACCCGGCGGTGCTGGCCACGGCCGTGGAGCAGGGCGTCAACGTGATCTGGGTGGTGATGAACAACGGCGCCTACGGCACCATCGCCGGGCTGGAGATGGCGCACTACGGCACCACCTTCGGCACCGTCTTCCAGCGCCCCGGCGGTGAGCCCTACTCGCCCGACTTCGCCGCGGTGGCGCGGGCCTTCGGCGTCGAAGGCGTCAAGGTGAAACGCGCCGACGAGTTCCGCGCCTTGCTGCAGAAGGCGGTGGTTTCCAACCAGCCGTGTGTCATCGACGTCGCCATGATGAACGAGCCCGTGCCCACCGCCGGGCACTGGAACATCAACGACATCTACTCGCCGGGCAAGCGTGGCCAGATCACGCATGCCTCGCTGGGCTGAACCCAGGCGCCAAGCCGGACCGCGCCGTAGCCCGCCATGAAGCGGTGGTTGTCACTGGGGCTGGCCGCAGCCGCCTTGCTGGCCGCGGCAGCGGTGTGGACAGGGCTGGGCAGCCTGCGCGCGCCCGACGCGGCGGCCTCGTACCGCGAGATCACCTGGCTGGAGCTGGTGCCCGCGGACTGGAAACCGCAGGAGCGCATAGACGCCAAGCGGGCGGCGTCGCTGAGTGACGAGGATACGCTGGCCCAGGAGCTGATGAAGGAGCTGCGCGAGATTCTCGACACGGCGCCTGCGGTGGCGGCCATGGATGGCCAGCGCATACGCATGCCTGGTTTCATCGTGCCGCTGGAGACAGACGCCAGAGGGCTCAGGGAGTTCCTGCTGGTGCCCTACTTCGGGGCCTGCATACATACGCCGCCGCCACCCGCCAACCAGATCGTGCATGTGGTGTCCGCGTCACCGTTGAAAGGATTCGACAGCTCCACGGCGGTGTGGGTGAGCGGCACCTTGCGCGCAGGCCGCAACGACACGGCCATGGGCGTCAGCGGCTACACCCTGGCGCTCGCCCACATCGCGCACTACGAAGCCAACTGAATGAAGCCGACCGAATGAACTCCATGAACGCACGGCCCGGCCGCCGGCAACGGCCACCGACCCTGACCGCCCTGGCCATGGCCAGCTGCCTGGCGATGTCGACCGTGGCGGTGGCACAGACGGGCACCGCGGCACAGACGGTGGTGGTGGTCGGCGAGCCGCTGAACGAGCGAGCCTTCGAGGTGCCGGCGTCCATAGACGTGGTGGACGGCGCGACGCTGCGCCACCAGCAAAGTGCGGTGAACCTGTCCGAAACCCTGCGCCGTGTGCCGGGGCTGGTCATACAGAACCGCCACAACTACGCACAGGACCTGCAGGTCTCGTCGCGCGGCTTTGGTGCACGGGCTGCGTTCGGTGTGCGCGGCGTGCGCCTGATCCAGGACGGCATCCCGCTGAACATGCCCGACGGGCAGGGCCAGTCGGCGTTGTTCGATCTGGACGGCGCCAGCCACGTGGAGGTGTTGCGCGGGCCTTTTGCCGCCTTGTACGGCAACTCCTCCGGCGGCGTGGTGCACGTGTTCACCGGCGACGAGCAGCGCGCGTCCTACGTGCAGGGCATTGCGCTGGCAGGCAGCGACGACACCTGGCGCGCCGGCGTGCGTTTCGGCGGCTCGGACGGCGGCTTCGCGTACGCCGGCAACGCGGTGCGGTTCAGCACCGGCGGCTACCGCGACCACAGCGCTGCCACGCGCGACACCGCCAACCTGCGCTTCAGCTGGCGCGGCGACGACGGCGCCCGCGTCACGCTGCTGGTCAACGGGCTGCGGCAGCCCGACACGCTGGACCCGCAGGGCCTGACGCAGGAGCAGGTGGCCGACGACCCCACGCAACCGGGCACCAGCTCGGTGGAGTACGGCACCCGCAAGAGCATCGACCACCGCCAGCTGGGCCTGGTCTACAACCAGCCCCTGGGCGCGCGCCACAGCGTGGAGCTGCTGGGCTACGGCGGTACGCGCGATGTGCTGCAGTACCTGTCCATACCGCTGGCCGCGCAAGGCCCCACGTCCTCCGGCGGCGTGGTGGGCCTGGACCGCGACTTCGGCGGCGTGGGGTTGAAGTGGCGCGCGCGCACCGAGCTGGCCGGCCGACCGCTGAGCCTGACCCTGGGCCTGGCGCACGACCGCATGTCGGAGATACGCACCGGCCGCGTCAACAACTTCGGCGTCGCCGGCGAGCTGCGCCGCGACGAGACAGACCGTGTGCACAGCAACGACCAGTTTGTGCTGGCCGACTGGCAAGTCAGCGACCAGCTGACGCTGGCCGGCGGCGTGCGCCGCAGCGATGTGCGCTTCTCGGTGGCCGACCGCCACATCACCCCGGTGAACCCCGACGACAGCGGCTCGGCCGCCTACCGCCGCACCGTGCCCGTGCTGGGCTTCACCTACCGCATGGCGGCGGACACCCGGCTGTACGGGTCGGTGGGCCAGGGCCTGGAGACGCCGACCTTCGCCGAGCTGGCCTACAAGGCCGACGGCACGCCCGGGCTCAACCTGGGCCTGCAGCCGGCCCTGAGCCGCCATGCCGAGCTGGGCCTGCGGACCACGGTGGCTTCCCGGGTCAAGCTGCAGGCGGCGCTGTTCCAGTCGGACACGCGCAACGACATCGTCTCCGCCGGCTCCAGCGGCGGGCGTACCAGCTTCGGCAACGCCGGGCGCACACGGCGCGAAGGCGTGGAGCTTTCAGCCGACGCGGCCTTTGACAACGGCGTGGCCGCCTATGTGGCCTACACCCACACCCGGCCGGTCTACCGAACGCTGGTGGACGCCGCAGGCAACGACCTCAGCGGCTCGCGCATCCCGGGGGTGCCGCGCAACCTGCTGTTTGCCGAGCTGTCGTGGACGCATGCCGCCAGCGGCTTCTCGGCCGCCGTGGAATGGCTGGCCAGCGGCGCCGTGGTGGCCGACGACGCAAACACCGCGGCGGCGCCCGGCTACGGCGTGGCCCACCTGCGCGCCGGCTGGCAAAAGCGTGTGGCCAGCTGGCAGCTGGAAACCTTTGTGCGCATGGACAACGCCACCGACAAGGCCTACGTGGGCTCGGTCATCGTCAACCAGGCCAACCGGCGCTTCTACGAACCGGCGCCGGGGCGGTCGTACGCCATCGGCGCACGCGCGGCGCTGGCGTTCTGACGATGGCCTCAGCCGCCGTGGGAGTCCTGCTCGTCTGGCGCAGGCTCTTCGGGTTCGGTGCGCGGCGCCCCGGGGGGCGCCACCGACTGCCGCAGCCCGGGCTGCGGCGTGTAGGTGGGGCGGGCCGGCGGCGTGCTGCGCTGGGCGGCGGGCGTGTTGACGTGGGCCGGCAGCACGCCGGTGGCCGCGGGGCTGGGCGGCGGCAATTCCAGCGCCGCGCTGGCGGGTGCGCCCCGCGGGCCTATCAGCACGCTGCGCTGGCCCACCGCCTGCAGGATGTTGTCGCCGTCGACCACCGCGCCCACGCGGTAGACCTTGGGCGGGTTGCCGTCGATGGCGATCAGCGCCACGCCTTCACGCTGCCGGGCGGCTTCGGCCTGCGGGCTGGCCACCCCCACCAGCGTGAAACGCGGGTCGGCCTCGGCCACCGGGGCCGGGGCGTCGGCCGGTGGCGGCGCCGGGTCGCTGCCCAGCAGGCGGGTCAGGTCGGCGCCCAGGGCCTGCGCCGGGTCGGCCGGGCGGGCTTGCGGTGCGGCCTGCGGCGGGCCGGCCCACAAGGCCTGGCCCCAGTACAAGGCCGAGGCCGCCACCGCGGCCCAGACCAGCAAACTTACCCAGCGTGCGGACATGCGGCCATTATCATTTACAGGGTCTGCTTTGGCTTGTTAAGCCCTTGGCGGATGCAGCCGCTGGTGCGGCCTGCAAACCCCCGCTGCCCAGGACGACCGCCGTCGTCGAGAACACCGTCATGAGCCCTTGCCTTCGAGTGCCCCGCTTCGCCGCCCGCGGCTTCACACTGATCGAGCTGATGGTGGTGCTGGTCATCATCGGCGTGCTGGGGGCGCTGATCGTGCCCAACCTCATCAACCGCGCCGATGACGCGCGTGTGACCGCCGCGCGCACCGACGTCAACAACCTGATGCAGGCGCTGAAGCTGTACAAGCTGGACAACCACCGCTTTCCCACGGGCGAACAAGGCCTGCAGGCGCTGGTCAGCCGGCCCACGGTGGACCCGGTGCCGCCGAACTGGAAGAACTACCTGGACAAGTTGCCCGCCGACCCCTGGGGCCAGCCTTACCAGTACCTGAACCCCGGCGTGCGCGGCGAGGTGGACGTCTTCAGCTTTGGCGCAGACGGCCAGCCCGGCGGCGAGGGCAAGGATGCAGACGTCGGCTCCTGGCAGTAGACGCCCCGGCCCACCCCCCGGCGGCCTCGCCGCACGCGGTTTCACCCTGGTGGAACTGCTCATCGTGGTGGCGCTGGTGGCGCTGGCTGCCGGCATCGTGAGCCTGGCGCTGCGCGATGCCGATGCCGGCCGCCTGGACGAAGAGGGCGCCCGCCTGATCGCGCTGCTGGAGCGGGCACGCGCCGACTCCCGCGTGACCGGCGTGCCGGTGATCTTCGTGCCGCGCAACGATGCCGACACGGGGCAGCCTGTGTTCCGCTTTGTCGGCCTGCCGGCCAATGCCCAGCCCGTGGCGCAGTGGCTGGACCCGCGCACCGAGGTGCAGGTGTTGGGGCGGCCGGCGCTGGTGCTGGGGCCGGACGCGATCCTGCCGCCGCAGCGTGTGCTGCTGCGCCTGGGAGACCACCGGCTGGTGGTGGCTACCGACGGCCTGGCGCCTTTTGCCGTTGCCGAAGACGATGAAACCGAAGCGCCACGCTGAGGCCGCGCCAGGCACTGCGCCTGCCCGGCGCGCCGGCGGCTTCACGCTGCTGGAGGTGCTGGTGGCGCTGGCGCTGCTGTCCATCACCCTGGGCGCCGGGCTGCGTGCCGCCGGCGTGCTGGTGGACAACGCGCAGCGGCTGGAGGAAGTCACCGCCGCGCAGTGGTGCGCCGACAACCAGCTCACCGCGCTGCGCCTGGTGCGTGCCTTTCCCGGTGTGGGTGATGCCGACTTCAGCTGCGAACAACTGGGCCGCCGCTACGTGGGCCAGTTGCAGACGCGGGCCACGCCCAACCCCAGCTTCCGCCGCGTCGATGCCCGCGTGGCCGACGAAGACGGGCGGCCGCTGGTGTCGGTGTCCACGGTGTTGATGCGGCCATGAAGCCGCGCCGGGTTCAGGGCACGGCGGTGCCGGCATGCTGCCGCGGCTACACGCTGGTGGAAGTGCTGGTGGCGCTGGCCGCCATGGCCATCCTGGCCACGCTGTCCTGGCAGGGGCTGGACGGCATCGTCCGAGCGCGCGACGGCAGCGGCGCGGTGCTGGATCGCACGGCGCGCCTGAGCACGGTGCTGACGCAGTGGGAGCAGGACTTGCTGGCCGTGCACGACACCGCGGTGGTGCCGGCGCTGAGCTTCGACGGCCAGACCCTGCGGCTTACGCGCCGTGTCGAGGACGGCGTGGCGCTGGTGGCCTGGTCGCTGCGCGGCGGCGTCTGGCAGCGCTGGGCCAGCCCGGCCGTGGTGCGCGCTGCCGAGCTGCAGGAGCTGTGGTTGAGCAACCAGCAGTTCCTGGGCAACGAGCCCGGCCATGTGCGGCTGGTGGAGGGCGCCTCCGACTACCGCATCTTCTTCTTCCGCGGCGGGGCCTGGACCAACGCCCAGTCCACCGGCGACCTGGTGCCCGTGGCACCGGTGCTGCAGCCCGGTGCGCCGGCAGAGCCCGACACCGACAGCGGCGCAGCAGGGCCCGCAGCCGGCGGCGACAACGCCGCCCAAGGCCCTGCCGCCGCGGGCTCGGCGCCGCAGAGCAACCCGCCGCTACCGCGTGCGCCGGAGGCCGTGCAACTGCGCCGCGAAGCGCTGCCCGAAGCCGTGCGCCTGCTCATCCACCTGGAGCGCGGCACGCTCACGCGCGACGTTGCGCTGGGGCCTTCCGGCGCATGACCCACCGCCGCACCTCTTCGCGGCCGCGCCGGGCCGCGCGCCAAGGCGGCAGTGCGCTGCTGCTGGCCATGATCATCCTGGCGGTGGTGGCCACGCTCACCGCGGGCATGGTGTGGCAGCAGCGGCGCGCCATAGACATCGAAACGGCGGAGCGTGCGCGGGTGCAGGCGGCCTGGATACTGCTCGGCGCGCTGGACTGGGCCACGCTCATCCTGCGCGAAGATCTGCGCAACCGCCGCCAGGGCGGCGCTTCGGTGGACTCTCTGGACGAACCCTGGGCCACGCCGCTGGCCGAGGCGCGCCTGTCCACCTTCCTGGCTGCCGAAGCCGGCGGCCTGGGCGACGACGGCCCCGAGGCCTTCCTGTCCGGTGCCATCGTCGATGCGCAGTCGCGCTTCAACCTGCGCGGCCTGGTGGATGCCAGCGGCCAGGTGCAGCCCGTGCAACTGGCGGCGCTGGACCGCCTTTGCGGCCTGGTGGGGCTGCAGCCGGGCGTGGCGCAGCGCCTGGCCGACGGCCTGGTCGCGGCCATGGGCGCCGGCCAGGGCGGCCCCGAACTGGCCCCGCTGAGCCCTTCGCGGCTGGCGGACTTCCGCTGGATGGGCATCGAGCCCGAGCTGCTGGCCCAACTGGCGCCCTACGTGGACCTGCTGCCGGTGCCCACGCCGGTGAACGCCAACACCGCCCCGCGCGAGGTGCTGGTGGCGGCCATAGACGGCCTGGACCTGGGCAGCGCCGAGCGCCTGCTGCAACGCCGCCAGCGGGAGCCGTTTTCCACGCTGCAGCAGTTGCAGGCCGAACTGCCGCAAGGCGCCACGGCGGCGGCCCAGCGCGTGGGCGTGGCCAGCAACCATTTCGAGGTGGCCGGCCGCCTGCGCCTGGAAGAGCGGGTGCTGGAAGAAGTGTCGCTGCTGCAGCGCCGTGCCGGTGCGCGCGACGATGTGGTGGTGCTGCGCCGCGAACGCCGCAGCTTCACGCTGCCCACACGCTGAAGGCCACCATGCCGAACCGCATGTTTTTTGTGAAGCTGCCGTGTCGCGGCAGCACACCAGGCGCCGGCACAATAGGCCGGTTTGGCCCCGGCCGCCGGCCGGCGCGTGGCTGCCTGCAAGAGTGCTGATGTCGCTGCTGTTGATCCTGTTGCCTTCACGTCCACGCCTGAGCGCGCGTGGCGCGGGCGAGGCCGTGCCGCGCCTGCCGGCCAGCTGGCCCTACGTGTACAGCAGCGATGGCCTGCAGCCCACACAAACCGGGCAGGCGGCGGCCGAGTTGCTGCCGCGCGCCGGCCGCACCGTGCTGGTGTTGCCCGAGGGCAGCGTCGCCTGGCACCGGGTGAGCGTGCCCAAGGCGCCGCCGGCGCGGCTGCGCGCTGCGCTGGCCGGCGTGATGGAAGACGCGCTGCTGGACGACGACGAGGGGCTGCACCTGGCGCTGGGCCCTGGTGCGGTGGCCGGCGCGACGGGCTGGGTGGCCGTCACCCACAAGCGCTGGCTGGCCGACGCGCTGGCCACCCTGGAAGCCGCCGGCGTTGCGGTGGAGCAGGCGGTGGCGATGGCCCAGCCGCTGCCGCCGGGGCCGGCTGCCGGCTCGGCGCCGGCACCGGCAGCGCGTGGCCACTTCTACGTGGCTGCCGACGGCGACGGTGCCGAGGCCACCTGGTTGTCGCTGGCCAGCGCCGACGGTGCGGTGGTGCTGGCCTTGAACGGCAGCCTGGCGCGCAGCCTGGCGGCGGAAGCCACCGGCAGCGGCGAACCCGTGGTCTGGACGGCCACGCCGGCGGCCGCTGCCGCTGCCGAGCAATGGCTGGGCGCGCCGGTGGCCTTGCTGGGCGAGGCCGAGCGTGGCTTGCAGGCCGCGCGCGAAGCCACCGGCCTGCGCCAGTTCGACCTGCTGCCGCGGCGCCGCGCCACGCGCCTGGCGCGCGGCGTGCTGCAGCGGCTGACCAGCCCCGAATGGCGGGTGGCACGCTGGGGCCTGGTGGCGCTGCTGGCGCTGCAACTGGTGGGCCTCAACGCCTACGCCTGGCAACAGCGCCAGCGCGTGGTGGACCAACGTGCCGCGATGACCGGCCTGCTGCAGCAGGCCCACCCCAGTGTGCGCACCGTGCTGGACGCGCCCTTGCAGATGCAGCGCGAAACCGAGCGCTTGCGTGCCGCGGCCGGCCGCGCCGGCGGCGGCGACCTGGAGGTGCTGCTGGGTGCGGCCGCCTCGGCCTGGCCCGAGGGCCTGGCGCCGGCACAGACGCTGCGCTTCGAGGCGGGCCGCCTGACGCTGTCGGCGCCGGGCCTGGGCGCCGCGCAGGTGGAGCAGATGCGCCAGCGCCTGCGCGGCGCGGGCTACGAAGCCCAGTGGGCCGATGGCCGGCTGAGCATCTTCAGGAGCGCCTCATGAAGCCGGCCTTGTTTCGCTGGTGGCAGGCTCAGGCCCCGCGCGAGCGCCGGCTGCTGCTGATAGGCGGCACGGTGCTGGGCCTGTACCTCTTGTGGGCGCTGGCCGTGCAGCCGGCCTGGCGCGCCATCGCGCGGGCCGAGCAGGACATGCTGCAGCTGGACCGCCAATGGCAGGCCATGCAGTTGCTGGCCGAGGAAGCCGGCACGCTGCGCCAGACCAGCGCGGTGGCGCCGGACCAGGCCGCTGCCGCGCTGGAGGCAGCCACCGCCCGGCTGGGCGCGCAGGGCCGCCTGTCGCTGCAAGGCGACCGCGCGGTGCTGACGCTCAACGGCGCCGGCACCACGGCGCTGCGCGACTGGCTGGCCGAGGCGCGCAGCGGCGCCCGTGCCCGGCCGGTGGAAGCCAGCCTGTCGCGCGCCGGCACCGGGCTCAGCGGCACCATCGTGCTGGCCATCGGAGGCGGCTCGTGAAACGCTGGGCCGTGGCCGGTGTGCTGTTGGGCAGCTTGCTGGCACTGCTGGTGTGGCCGCCGGCGGCCTGGCTGGCCAGTGCGCAGGCGCGCGCCCGCGACGGGCGGCGGCTGCTGGCCGACGCCAGCGGCAGCATCTGGTCGGGCAGCGCGGTGCCGGTGCTCACCGGCGGGCCGGGCAGCCGCGCCGCCGCCCAACTGCCGGGCCGCCTGCGCTGGACGCTGCGGCCGGACGGCGCCGCGCTGCTGCTGGCGCTGCAGCACGACTGCTGCATAGACGGCACGCTGCGTGTGCGCGTGGTGCCGGGCCTGGGGCAATGGCGCCTGGAGCTGCCCGCGACGGCCGCCGGCGCGCAGGCCCCCGCTGCCGGCCAGGCCCCGGCCGCCGCGCTGGCTCATTGGCCCGCGGCCTGGTTGTCGGGCCTGGGCACGCCGTTCAACACGCTGGACTTGTCGGGCACGCTGATCCTGGGCACACCGGGGCTGACGCTGGAATCGGCACGCGGCCGCTGGCGGCTGGACGGCCGTGCCGAGCTCACGTTGCAGGGCCTGAGCTCGCGCGTGTCCACGGTGGAGCCGCTGGGCGACTACCGCCTGCAGCTGCAAGGGGCCGGCGACGGCCCGGCCACGCTGCGGCTGCAGACCCTGGCCGGCGCGCTGGTGCTGGATGGCCAGGGCAGCCTGGCCGGACCGGTGCTGCGCTTCCAGGGCAGCGCCCGTGCCGCGCCGGGTTACGAGGCCGTGCTGTCCAACCTGCTCAACATCATCGGCCGCCGCCAGGGCGAGCGGTCCATCATCACGATCGGATGACCATGTCTGCACGAGGACCTCTTCAACGCCGCCTGCACCGCGCCGGCGTGGCGCTGTTGGCGCTGTTGCTGGCATTGCCGCCAGCCTGGGCCCAGCAGATCGCGCCGCGCTCGCGTGCGCCGGTGACGGTGAACTTTGTCAACGCCGACATCGAAGCCGTCACGCGGGCCTTTGCCGCGATGATCGAACGCAGCATCCTGGTCGACCCGCGGGTGCGCGGCAATATCACCGTCTACAGCGAGCAGCCGCAGAGCATCCACGACGCCTGGCGCAGCTACCTGAGTTCGCTGCGCGGCCTGGGCTTCGCGGTGGTGGAAAGCGACGGCCTGCTGAAGGTGGTGCCCGAGGCCGATGCCAAGGTGCACACCGGCACGGTCTCGGTGGGCGAGGTGGCGGTGCGCGGCGACCAGATCATCACGCAGGTCTTCCAGCTGCGCTACGAGAACCCGAACACGCTGGTGGCCGTGCTGCGCCCGCTGATCAGCGCCAACAACACCATCAATGCCAGCCCGTCCAGCAGCTCGCTGATCATCACCGACTACGCCGAGAACCTGCAGCGCATCGCGCGCATCATCGCGGCGCTGGACCGGCCTTCGGGTACGGATCTCGAGATCATGCCGCTGCGCCATGCGGTGGCCTCGGACATCGCGCCGCTGGTGCAGCGCCTCACCGAGGGCGGGCCGGCCGGCCCGGTGCCCGGCGGGCCCGCTGCAGCGGCGGCTGCGGCGGCCTCGGGCTCCAGCATCGTGATCGCCGACCCGCGCAGCAACTCGCTGATCATGCGGGCCGCCAACCCGTCGCGCCTGGCGGCGCTGCGCGCCACGGCCGAGCAGCTGGACCGGCCCACCCAGGGCGTGGGCCCCGGCGGCAACATGTGGGTGGTGCACCTGAAGCATGCCGATGCGGTGCGCCTGGCCACCGTGGTGCGGGCCGCCTTCGGCGCCCTGGCCGGCGGCAGCGGCGGCGGTGCCGGCGGCGGCCTCACCGGCACCGCGGCCGCCACGCCCACCGGCGGCATCACCGCCGGCGCCGGCGGTGCGACCAGCTCGCCCGCCACCACGGCCTTGAACGCCGCGGCGGCGCCGTCCACCGGCGGCTTCATACAGGCCGACCCGGCGACCAACTCGCTGATCATCACCGCGCCCGAACCGCTGTACCGCCAGGTGCGCGCGCTGATCGACCAGCTGGACACGCGGCGTGCGCAGGTCTACATCGAAACTATGATCGTGGAGGTCGCCGGCGGCGACGCCGCCGACTTCGGCTTCCAGTGGATGGGCCTGCTGGGCAACAGCGGCGACAAGTACGGCCTGGTGGGCGGCACCAACTTCACGCCGCCGGGCGGCGGCAACATCATCGGCATCAACGCCGGCGCGGTGCAGGGCCAGATCAACATAGGCGAGGGCCTGAACATCGGCCTGCTGCGCAACTTCGGCAACGCCATCGGCCTGGCGGCCATTGCACGCGCCTTGCAGACGCAGGCCAACACCAACATCGTCAGCACGCCCAACCTGATCACGCTGGACAACGAAGAGGCCAAGATCGTCATCGGCGAGAACGTGCCCTTCATCACCGGCCAGTTCACCAACACCGGTGCCACCGGCGGCAGCACCGTCAACCCCTTCCAGACCATAGAGCGCCAGGACGTGGGCATCACGCTGCGCATACGCCCGCAGATAGGCGAGGGCGGCAGCGTGCGCATGACCATCTTCCAGGAACAGAGCAGCGTGCTGGCCACCACCGCCGCGGGCACCAGCAACGCCGGGCCCAGCACCTCCAAGCGGTCCATAGAAGGCACGGTGGAGGTGGACGACGGCGCCATCCTGGTGCTGGGCGGGCTGATCGAAGACCGCTTCATCACCAACCGCTCCAAGGTGCCGCTGCTGGGCGACATCCCGGTGCTGGGCGCGCTGTTCCGCAGCGAGAGCCGCGAACGCCGGCGCACCAACCTGATGGTCTTCCTGCGGCCCATCGTGATGCGCGACGGCGAGTCGGCCCACCGTTTCTCGCTGGACCGCTACGACCAGATCCGCGCACGCCAGCAGTCGGCGCAGCCGCCGCACAGCGCGGTGCTGCCCATCAACGATTCGCCGGTGCTGCCGCCGGCACCGGCGGGTGCCATGCCGGTGCTGCCGCCCGGGGGCAGCGGCGCGTCGTCGCGCAGCGCCGACCCCATGGCGCCCACCCCCGGCCAGCCCTACGCGCCCTGAGCGGCGGAGCAACGCTGTGTCCGCACGCCACCCGCTGCCCTACGCCTACGCCAAGGCACACACGCTGCTGCTGGAGGACGATGGCCGCCAGCTGCTGCTGTGGGCCGGCGAGAACACGCCGGTCTCGGCACTGGCCGAGGTGACGCGGCTGTACGAGGTGGCGGCCTTCGAGCGTGCCGAAGCCGCCGAGCTGACGCAGCGCATCGCCGCGGCCTATGCCGGCGGCGAGAGCAGCGCCGCGGCGGTGATCGGCGAAGTCGAGAGCGGCGTGGACCTGAGCCGCATGATGCAGGACCTGCCGGCGGTGGAAGACCTGTTGGAGGCGGCCGACGACGCGCCCATCATCCGCATGCTCAATGCGCTGCTCACGCAGGCCGCCAAGGACGGCGCCAGCGACATCCACATCGAGCCCTACGAACGCAGCTCGGCGGTGCGCTTCCGCGTGGACGGCACGCTGCGCGAGGTGGTGCAGCCCAACAAGGCGCTGCACGCGGCGCTGATCAGCCGGCTGAAGATCATGGCCGAGCTGGACATCGCCGAGAAGCGCCTGCCGCAGGACGGGCGCATCAGCCTGCGCATAGGCGGGCGCGCCATCGACGTGCGGGTGTCCACGCTGCCTTCGGCGCACGGCGAACGCGCGGTGCTGCGCCTGCTGGACAAGACCGAAAGCAAGTTCTCGCTGGAAGGCCTGGGCATGAGCGGCGAGGTGCTCGCTGCCTTCTCGCGGCTGATACAGCAGCCGCACGGCATCGTGCTGGTCACCGGCCCCACCGGCAGCGGCAAGACCACCACGCTGTACGCCAGCCTGCAGCGCGTGGACACCGCCACCACCAATGTGCTGACGGTGGAAGACCCGGTAGAGTACGAACTGGCCGGCATAGGCCAGACCCAGGTCAACCCGCGCATCGAGCTCACGTTTGCCAAGGCGCTGCGCGCCATCCTGCGCCAGGACCCGGACGTGATCATGATCGGCGAGATACGCGACTTCGAGACCGCGCAGATCGCCATCCAGGCCAGCCTCACCGGCCACCTGGTGCTGGCCACCGTGCACACCAACGACGCGGTGAGCAGCGTCACGCGCCTGATCGACATGGGCGTGGAGCCCTTTTTGCTGTCGTCCAGCCTGCTGGGCGTGCTGGCGCAGCGCCTGGTGCGCAAGCTGTGCCCGCAGTGCAAGCGCCGTGACGACCAAGGCCGCTGGCACCCGGTGGGTTGCGACCACTGTGCCCACACCGGCTACAAGGGGCGCACCGGCGTGTACGAGCTGATGGTGGCCGACGACGAACTGCGCGCGCTGGTGCACAACCAGGCCTCGGACCAGGCCTTGTTCAAGGCCGCCACCGCAGGGGGGCTGCGGTCCATGCGCGACGACGGCCAGCGCCTGGTGGACGAAGGCGTGACCTCGCTGGAAGAGGTTCTGCGGGTGACGCGGGAATGAGCCCCCAGGCTTGTCGCTTCGCGCCTTCGCCACCCCCCGAGGGGGCTGCCCCGGCTTGGGGCGGCCCGGCGCCGGGGCGGACGAGTGTCTTCCTTCCGGCTTGCGCTGGCTGACCCATGCCCGCCTACCGCTACGAGGCGCTGGACGCCGACGGCAAGTCGCAGGGGGGCCTGCTGGAGGCCGACAACCCCAAGGCCGCGCGTTCGCAACTGCGCTTGCGCAAGCTGGTGCCGCTGGCGGTGACGGCGGTGGCAGTGGCCGAAGCCGGTGCCGAGGTGCGCTTCGGCCGCTTCTCGCGGCGCGCCTTCAGCGACAGCGGGTTGACGGTGTGGACGCGCCAGCTGGCCGGGCTGGTGGCCGCCGGGCTGCCGCTGGAGCGGGCGCTGTCGGCCCTGGCCGACGAGGCCGAGACACCGCGACAGCGCGAGCTGCTGGCGCACCTGAAGAGCGAGGTCAACGCCGGCAGCCCGTTTGCGCGCGCGCTGGCCACTGCGCCGCGTGAGTTCGACGAGGTCTACCGCGCCGTGGTGGCCGCCGGCGAGGCCAGCGGCGCCCTGGGCGGCGTGCTGGAGCGCCTGGCCGACGACCTGGAGCAGCAGCAGGCCTTGCGCTCCAAGGTGCGCGGCGCCATGGCCTACCCGGCCATCGTCTCGGTGGTGGCCATACTCATCGTCATCGTGCTGATGACCTGGGTGGTGCCGCAGTTGGCGGGCGCGTTCACCTCCACCAAGCGGGCACTGCCCACGCTGACGGTGGTGATGCTGTCGCTGAGCGCCTTTGTGCGCCAATGGGGCTGGGCACTGGCCGGCCTGCTGGTGGCGGCCTGGGTGCTGTTTGTGCTGGCGCGCCGGGGCGAGAAGTTCCGCGAGCGAACCGATGCACTGGCGCTGCGGCTGCCTGTGCTGGGGCGCCTGGCGCGCGGCTACAACGCGGCGCGCTTCGGCGGCACGCTGGCGCTGCTGGCGGCCGCCGGCGTGCCCATACTGAAAGCCTTGCAGGCGGCGGCGGAAACCCTGGGCAACCGCGCCATGCGCGCCGATGCGCTGGACGCGCTGGTGCAGGTGCGCGAAGGCGCGCCGCTGGCCGCCGCGCTGGCCGGCAAGAAGCGCTTTCCGGCGCTGCTGGCCATGTTTGCCCGGCTGGGCGAGCAGACCGGCCAGCTGCCGGCCATGCTGCAGCGGGCTTCCGCCCAGCTCTCGGCCGAGGTGCAGCGCCGAGCCATGGCCGCGGCCACGCTGCTGGAGCCGCTGCTCATCGTGGTGATGGCGGTGGTGGTGCTGCTCATCATGCTGGCGGTGCTGCTGCCCATCATCCAGCTCAACACCTGGGTGCGCTGAGCTGCGCGGGCCGGCAGGAAGCCGGAACGGAGGCGGCTCAGCGCCGCTGGACCATGTAGCGCCGCCAGCCGCCCAGCGCGGTGATGTCTTCGGCACCCACGGTGGCCCAGGGTTCGCAAACAAAGCCCTGCACCTGGCGGCCGTCGGTCCGTTCCAGCGTGATGGCAACGCCGTCGCCGGTCTGCTTCAGCGGGATGCCCTAGCGCTGGGCGCTTACCACGGCCCCGGTGACCGGTGGCCGGCTCAGGCGGCCTTGTCGTCGGCCGTTTCGGCGCCCTCTTCCTCGGGCTCGGTCTTTTTCTTCTTGATGAAGGCCTGGCCGACCAGGATGCCTATCTCGTAGAGGATGCACATGGGGATGGCCAGCGCCAGCTGCGAGATCACGTCCGGTGGCGTGACCACGGCGGCGACGATGAACGAGCCCACGATGAAGTAGCCGCGCCACTTGCGCAGCTGCTCCACGGTGATGACGCCTATGCGCAGCAGCACCACCACCGCCACCGGCACCTCGAACGAGATGCCGAACACCAGGAACAGCGTCAACACGGTGCCGAAGTACTGCTCGATGTCTGGCGCGGCGTTGACCGAGGCCGGCGACATCGCGACGATGAACTTGGTCAGCCCCGGGATGACGATGAAGTAGCAGAACGCCACCCCCAGGAAGAACAGCAGCGTGCTGGACACCACCAGCGGCACCACCATGCGCTTTTCGTGCGTGTACAGCCCCGGCGCGACGAAGGCCCACACCTGGTACAGCACGTAGGGCAGGGCGAACAGGAAGCCCGCCATCAAGGTGATCTTCAGCGGCACCAGGAAGGGCGAGAACACGTTGGTGGCGATCAGCCGCGTGCCCTCGGGCAGGTTGGCCGTCAGCGGTGCCGCCAGGATGTCGTACATGGCTCCGGTGCCGGGCCACAGGCACAGCAGGCCGAAGAAGATGATGATGGCGATGAGCGAACGGATCAGCCGGTCGCGAAGCTCCACCAGGTGCGAAACGAACGGGGCCTCGGTGCCCGCCAATTCGTCCTTGGGTTCCGTCTTGTTCACCGGGCCCCCTGGGCGCTGCGCGCCGTCCCCTCGAGGGGGAGCGAGCGCCTTCGGAGCGGCCGCGCGGCGCTCATCGGCCCGGCCGCATCCCGGCGGGGCGGAAACGTGCCACCCGCGCGGCGCCCGACAAGGCCTTGGTGCGTATGCCCTGGCGCTGCTTGTACCACTGCGGCGTGGCGCCGCGCTTGAGCCGCCAGTTCTTCTTGGGGTGCCGGTACTCGGGCGCCGGCGTGGCCAGCGGCTCGTGGCCGGCCGCGTCGTAGCTCAGCGAGGCGCTGTGACCGGCATCGCTGCTTTCCAGCCCGGCGGTGGCGTCCTTCCAGCCCGACTGCAGCGCGCTGCTGGCCTGGTTGACCTCGTCGCGCACCGTGTTCTCGACGTCGCGCGCCGCGTCCTCGAACTGCGTCTTCATCTTCTTGAGCTCTTCGAGCTCGATGGAGCGGTTGACCTCGGCCTTGACGTCGGAGACGTAGCGCTGCGCCTTGCCCACCAGGTGGCCCACGGTGCGGGCCACGCGAGGCAGCTTCTCAGGGCCGATGACGATCAGCGCCACGGCGCCTATCAGGGCCAGCTTGTCGAGTCCGAGGTCGATCATCGGGGGCGTGCGAAGGCGCGGCGGCGCCCCGGTGGTGCACCGGCCCGCCGCGGGGCAGGCCGGGGGCTAGCCCGGGACAGGGGTGCCGCGGTGCTTCAGCTCTTGGTCTTGGCCTCGACGTCCACCGTCTCGCCTTCGGCGCGGCGGGCGGTCGTGACCTGCGGTGCCGGCGCAGCGGCGGTTTCGGTGTCGGGCGACTCACCGCCGGACTTCATGCCTTCCTTGAAGCCTTTCACCGCGCCACCGAGATCGGAGCCGATGTTGCGCAGCTTCTTGGTGCCGAAGATGACGACGACGACGAGCAGCACGATCAGCCAGTGCCATATGCTGAACGTTCCCATAACTGGTCTCCTGCAAAGGGAATCGATGATTCTACGGGCGGCGGATGTCAGCCCCGCGCCCAGGGTCTGGGGCCGCCCATCACGTGCATGTGCAGGTGGTAAACCTCCTGCATGCCGTCCGGCCCGGTGTTGATCAGGGTGCGAAAGCCGTTGTCCACGCCCAGCTGCCGCATCAGGCGCGGCGCCAGGCCCAGCATGCGGCCCAGCAGCGCGTCGTGCGCCGGCTGCACGTCGTACAGCGTGGCGATGTGCTGCTTGGGGATGATGAGCACGTGCACCGGCGCCCAGGGGTTGATGTCGTGGAAGGCCAGCAGCTCGTCGTCCTCGTGCACTTTGCGCGACGGGATCTGCCCGGCCACGAGCTTGCAGAAGAGGCAGGAGGGGTCGGCGTGGGTCATGTTGCAGCGGGCGGGTCGTGCCGATCAGATGGGCATGGGCTTGCTGTCGTTCCAGTTCAGGAAGCCGCGCACCACGCGGTAGATCAGCCACACCGAGTTGGCCGCCAGCACGAGGAAGCCCACGCCCAGCAGCAGCGTCACGGCGCCCAGGCAGGCCCACAGCAGGCCGAACCAGAAGGTGCGTATCTGCCAGCGGAAGTGGCTTTCGTAGAGGGTGCCGCGGGTGTCGTCGCGCTTGATGTAGTTGATGATGATGGCCACGATCGCGGTCAGCCCCACGAAGGCGCTGAGGGCGTACAGCGCGTACACCACCAGCGTCAGCGTGCGCAGGCTGGCCAGTTGCTGATCGTTTTGTGCGGGGGCGGGGAAAAACTCGCTCATCTCATCCCTCCTTGGGTTCGGCATCCCGTTGGCTGGCCTTGCGCAGCGCAAACTCTTCCAGGCCCGACAGGCCCTCGCGCCGCTGCAGCTCGGCCAGCACATCGCGCGGCCGCAGCCCGTGCGCGGCCAGCACCACCAGCGTGTGGAACCACAGGTCGGCCACCTCGGCCAGCACGCGCGCCGGCTCGCCGTCCTTGGCGGCCATGACCACCTCGGTGGCTTCCTCGCCCACCTTCTTCAGCGCCGCGTCGGGGCCGCGCGCAAACAGGCGTGCCACGTAACTGCGCTCGGGGTCGCCGCCGCGCGCGGGGTGGCGCGATTCGATGACGTCGGCCAGGCGTTCCAGCGTGTTGTCGCTCACCAGGGTGGGGCCTTCTGCGGGTAGTTCAACGGTAGAGGTTCAACGGTACAGGCGCTCGGGGTCGACCAGCACCGGCTCCACGGTCTGCCAGCCTTGGCCGTCCCAGCGGCGGAAAAAGCAGCTGTGGCGCCCGGTGTGGCAGGCCACGCCAGGCTCGTGCCCGTGCTGCGTGACACGCAGCAGCACCACGTCTTCGTCGCAGTCCAGCCGTATCTCGTGCACCTGCTGCACCTGGCCCGATTCTTCGCCCTTGCGCCACAGGCGCTTGCGCGAGCGGCTCCAGTACACGGCGCGGCCGCTGGCGGCGGTTTCGGCCAGTGCCTCGCGGTTCATCCAGGCCAGCATCAGCACGTCGCCGCTGGTTTGCTCCTGCGCGATGGCGGGCACCAGCCCTTCGGCGTTCCAGCGCACGGCGTCCAGCCAGGCTGCGGCCGCCGCGTTGGCGGCAGAGCCCGTGGCCGGCGAGGTGGCCGGTGCGCCAGCGTCTTGCATGCGGGCAGTCTAGCCCGGTTCGGTGACGGTGGCGCCGAGAAAGCCGCGTTCTTCGGCCAGCCAGCGCAGCACCGGCAGCGTGCCGGGCAGCACCGGCGACACCGCCACCGGCAGGGTCTGCCAGGCCATGTGCTGGGCTTCGCGCATCTCGAACGCGCCCTGCCACTGCCACACCTTGCAGAAGTGCAGGCGCACGCGGGCGTGCGGGTAGGCCACGATCTCCTGGCGCCAGGGCCGCACCTCGGCCACGGTGATGCCCAGTTCTTCGTGCAGCTCGCGCACCAGGGCCTGCTGCACCGTCTCGCCGGGCTCGAACTTGCCGCCGGGGAACTCCCACCAGCCGGCGTAGACCTTGCCGGCCGGGCGCGAGGTCAGCAAGAACGGTGCATCGGGGCCCGGGCCTTGCAGCAGCACGCCCACGGCCACGTCCACCGGGGTGCGGGTGTCGGTGGCGTCATCGGCGGCGCCATCGTTGGCGCGGTCGTCGGCGCGGTCGGCATCGCCGGGCATGGCGGCTTCAGCCTGCATCGCGGCCGGCGCGGTCGCGCGCAAACTGGTAGGCCACACGCCCGGAGCGCGAGCCGCGTTCCAGCGCCCACACCAGCGCCTCCTGGCGCGTGGCGGCGATGGTGGCCTCGTCCAGCCCGAAGTGGCGCAGCCATTGCGCCGCGATGGCCAGGTACTCGTCCTGGCTGAAGGGGTAGAAGCTGATCCACAGGCCGAAGCGCTCGGACAGGCTGATCTTCTCCTCCACCACCTCGCCAGGGTGCACCTCGCCGTCCTCGGTGTGCTGGTAGCTGAGGTTTTCCTTCATGTACTCGGGCAGCAGGTGGCGGCGGTTGCTGGTGGCGTAGATCAGCAGGTTGTCGCTGGCCTGCGCCACGCTGCCGTCCAGCACGCTCTTCAGCGCCTTGTAGCCGGGCTCGCCTTCGTCGAAGCTGAGGTCGTCGCAGAACACCACAAACCGTTCGGGCCGCGGCGCGACCAGGTCGATGAGGTCCGGCAGGTCCACCAGGTCGGCCTTGTCCACCTCGATGAGGCGCAGGCTTTGCGGCGCAAACTGGTTGAGCACGGCCTTGATCAGGCTGCTCTTGCCGGTACCGCGGGCGCCGGTGAGCAGCACGTTGTTGGCCGGCCGGCCGGCCACGAACTGCGCGGTGTTGCGCACCAGGCGGTCTTTCTGCGGCTCCACTTCCTGCAGGTCGGCCAGGCGTATGCCGGCCACGTGCTTCACCGGCTCCAGCACGCCGGCGCCATGGCCCGGGCCGGTGCGGCGGCGGTAGCGAAAGGCGATGGAGGCGGCCCAGTCGGGGGCGGCCAGGGGCTGCGGCAGCACCGCCTCCAGGCGGTCCATCAGGCGGTGGGCGCGCGCCAGCAGGGTGTTCAGGTCAACGGCAGAGTCCATGCGGGAAGTGTACGAATGGGCGGCGGCGCGCTGTTTGGCCGCCGCTCAGGGCAGGGCGTGCACGCCGTCTTCGGCGACCACGAACACGCGGTCGCCCGGCTCGCGCCGCATCACGTGGCTGCCGGTGAAGGCGCCGAAGGCGGGCAGCACGCCCACGCGCGCGCCGAAGTGAAAGCAGGGCAGGCGCAGCCGGTCGTGCGCGCGGCCACCCAGCACCGCGGCCGGGTGCACGTGGCCGGCCAGCGTGCAGCCGCCTGCGTGCTCGCCGGGGTGGTGGGCCAGCCACAGGCCGGGCGCGGCGCGCAGCGGTTCGTCGGCCAGGGCCACGCGCCAGGCCGGCGGGGGGTCGCCGGCGGCCAGGTCGTGGTTGCCGCGCACCAGCGTCAGCTGCAGCGCCGGCCGGGCTTCGCGCCAGCGCAGGAAGGCGGCCACCACTTCGGCCGAGACACCGCGCGCCGCATGCAGCAGGTCGCCCAGGAACACGATGTGCTCGGCACCGCTGGCCGCCAGCGCGGCGTCCAGCCGGGCCAGGGTTTCGCCGGTGGTACCGCCGGGCACCGGCACGCCGAGGCGGCGGAAGCTGTGGGCCTTGCCCAGGTGCAGGTCGGCCACCAGCAGCAGCCGGCGCTCGGGCAGCCAGGCGGCACGCTGCGGCAGCAGGCAAAGGCGTTCGCCGCCGAAGACCAGCTCCGGCGCCGCCAGCGGGCCGGGGCTCACGCCACCAGACGCGACAGCGCGGGCTCCAGGTGCTCGGTGGGCGGGCGGCGAAAGCCCGAGCGCGCATAGCGCTGCAGGCGGCCCAGCAGCAAGGCCACCAGCGCCGAGGCCAGGGCCTGGGCATCGACGGTGGGTGTGGCCGAGCCGGCCGCTTCGGCGGCGGCGCGCAGGCTTTGCCGCAACTGTGATTCCAGGCGGTCGAAAAACTGGTTCATGCGCGCATTCAGGCGTTCGTGCTCGAACACCAGCGCGTCGCCCACCATCACGCGCACCATGCCCGGGTTCTTCTCGCCGAACTGCAGCAGCACCCCGGCCACCTTGTGCGCCTGCACGGCGCCTGAGGGTTCGCGCTCGATGATCTGGTTGACCAGCGTGAACACGCTGGTTTCTATGAACTCGATCAGCCCCTCGAACATCTGCGCCTTGCTGGCGAAGTGCCGGTACAGCGCCGCTTCGCTGACCTCCAGCCTGGCGGCCAGCGCGGCGGTGGTGATGCGCTCGGCACCGGGTTGCTCCAGCATGCGCGCCAGCGTCTGCAGGATCTGCACACGCCGTTCGCCCGGGCGCGGGCGCTTGCGGGCGGGGGTGGCGGCGGGGGGCGCGGGTTCGGTCGCCGTGAGCGCGTCTTCGGGCAGGGCAGACATCGAGCGGCGGGAGCGGCTGTGGCAGGCAGTAGCAGGGGGCGAAAAAACATTGTGGCACAGGGGGCATGGCGCCCCTGTTGCAGGTAAACACTGACATACACCCGCGCTGCGGGGGTGTGGGGCGGCCCGTGTTCAGCGCAGCAGTTCGCGCAGCGCCTGCACGCGGCGGTCAGCGCGCGTGGCGATGTGGCGACGCTCAGGCGGCGGCCGGCGCCAGCGCTGCATCCACACCGTGCCCATGCCTACGCT
Source organism: Burkholderiaceae bacterium (assembly GCA_037190565.1). Lineage (GTDB taxonomy): Bacteria > Pseudomonadota > Gammaproteobacteria > Burkholderiales > Burkholderiaceae_C > Rubrivivax. Next base: position 99,033 of record JBBCJV010000015.1, on the reverse strand, counting down.
GCGTGCGGCCTTCAAGTGGCCCGGGGTGTCTTCCACCAGCACACAGCGCGAAGCCGGCACCGCCAGCTGCCGCGCCACATGGCGCAGCATGCGGGCGTCGGGCTTGGGCCGCCAGCGGCCGAACATGCGCAGGTCTTCCACCGTGAACACACGTTCGAACCACCGCGCGATGCCCAGCACCGCCAGCACGCGCGCGGTGTAGGCCGCCGGCGCGTTGGTCAGCAGCACCTTGCGGCCGGGCAGCTGCGCCAGCGCCTGCAGGTCGCCACGGTGGCCGCGCAGGCGCGCTTCCAGCCCGGGCAAGAGGTGGGTTTGATGCAGGAAGTGGTGCGGGTCCACGCCCTGGTGGCGCGTCAGCCCCGTGAGCGTGGCGCCGTAGCGTTGCCAGTAGCGCCGGCGCAGCGCGTCGGCGTCCTCGCGGCTCAGGCCCAGGTGCTGCACGATGTAGGCCGTCATGCCGGCATTGATCTGCGGCAGGCTGGCCACGCCGGCGTGGTGCAGCGTGTCGTCCAGGTCGAACAGCCAGACGCGGCCGGCCGCGCCCGCGGCGCGGGCCATCAGTGCGACCGGATCATGGTGCCGTAGGCCTGGTCGGTGAGGATCTCCAGCAGCATGGCGTGCGGCACGCGCCCGTCCACGATGTGCACCGCGTTGACGCCGCTCTTGGCGGCGTCTATGGCGCCGGCGATCTTGGGGATCATGCCGCCGCTGATGGTGCCGTCTTCAATCAGCTCGTCGATCTGGCGGGCGCTGAGTTCGGTGATCAGCTCGCCGGCCTTGTTGAGCACGCCGCGTATGTTGGTCAGCATCACCAGCTTTTCGGCGCCCAGCACGGTGGCCAGCTTGGCCGCCACCAGGTCGGCGTTGATGTTGAAGCTTTCGTTGCCTTCGCCAAAGCCTATGGGGCTGATGACCGGAATGAACTGGTCGTCCTGCAGCGCCTTCACCACCGCCGGGTCTATGGCGGTGATCTCGCCCACCTGGCCGATGTCGTGCTCGAGCGCCGGGTTGTCCTTGTCGGCCATCTTCAGCTTGCGAGCGCGTATCAGGCCGCCGTCCCAGCCGGTCAGGCCCACGGCCTTGCCGCCGGCGGCGTTGATCAGGCCCACGATGTCCTGCTGCACCTGGCCGCCCAGCACCCACTCCACCACTTCCATGGTTTCGGCGTCGGTGACGCGCATGCCTTGTATGAAGGTGCCCTTCTTGCCGATCTTGGCCAGCGCGTCGTCAATCTGCGGCCCGCCGCCGTGCACGACGATGGGGTTCATGCCCACCAGCTTGAGCAGCACCACGTCCTCGGCAAAATCCTGTTGCAATGCCGGGTCGGTCATCGCATTGCCGCCGTACTTGATGACCAGCGTCTTGCCGTGGAACTTGCGGATGTAAGGCAGCGCCTGTGCCAGGATCTCGGCCTGGTCGCGCGGCGTGATGTGGCGCAGATCGTGGTCGTGCGTAGGGGTCATGGCAGGCCGCAGGCAAGAGGTGGCGACAGCCGGTCATTGTAGGTAGCTGCGGCTGCCGCACCGAGGCGGCCTGCGGAACTTGTAGGCCCGCGGCGGGTCTGAAATGCAAACGAATGCGTACCATGCTGGTGCACCCTAGGAGGGAACACGAATGAACCGCCAAAAGTTTCTGCGCGCAACGCTGCTGGGCCTGGCTGCCGGCGTGCTGGCGCTGTCGCCCGCGCTGGCGCAGACCCCGGCCGCCAGCGGCGAAGTCACGCGCCTGGACAAGGCCGGCGGCCGGGTCACGATCAAGCACGGCGAGATCCGCAACCTGGACATGCCGCCCATGACCATGGTGTTTCGCGTGCGCGACACCGGCGCCCTGGACAACCTGGCCGTGGGCGACAAGGTGCGCTTCACGGCCGAGCGCATAGACGGCACCTACACGGTGACGTCCATCAGCAAGGCGCCTTGAGTCTTTGCCAGTTGTCGCCCGCCGCCGTGAGGCGCCGGGCGACTCAGTCTTTCCGGCTCACTCGCACTTGAAGACGGTGGTGACTTCCACCTTGTCCTTGCTCTCCAGGCCCAGGTAGCGCAGGCCTACCGAGATGCCGGCATCCAGCTTCTTGTCGTCCGAAGAGGCGATCTTCTCGGCGCCCTTGGTGACGGTGTTCTGAGACACCACCGAGTACTTGCCGGGCTTGTTCAGCGCCTTGACCACCCCCTGGGTGCCGCAGGTGGCCTTGGCGTCGTCGTCGAAGGCGCGCAGCGCCGTGGTGTTGTCCGGGCCGGTGACCACGGACTGGTGTGCGCCTCCTTGTATGGGCACGACGGCGCCGCGCAGTTGCGGGCCGCTGGCACATCCGGCCGCGACGGCGGTGGCCAGCAGGGTGAGCAGGGATGCAGAGGTCTTCACTGTGGGTTCTCCTTGGAGCGGGTTGAAATCAGTACGCCAGCGAGCCGGTCAAGGTGGAGGTTCGGCCTTGAGAGTCCGTCAGCACGGTGCCCGAGAAACTGATGCGTCGCAGCACGGGATCGATCTCGATGCCGTAGGCGGACAGGCTGTCGCAAACACGCGGTTCATCGCAGGCCAGCACATAGTCTCCATAGCCTGCGACAGCGGCGATGCGCAGCGTGATGAGAACGGTGCTGACCGGGCTGCGGGTCAGCTCATCGGCGGGGTACATCGGGGTCACCAGGGTCACGAACAGCGCCGTCATGTACGTCGCGGGTGGGGTGCCTTGCAGCGGTCCGAGGAAGGACAGGAACATTTGCACCATGCAGCTTCTGGGCGTGGTTTCGACGCAGAAGTAGCTGGTCGGCAGCACGGGCAGGATTTGCCGGTCGGGCTGGTAGACGGTGCCCGCGTCGAGGGCGGCCTGTCCGCCCAGGAACAGTTGGCCCAAGGTGCCAGCCGGCGTGTTGACGGTCAGCAGGGCCGTGTCACTCAGCACGGTGCCCAGGGCGTTGCTCACGCGCACCGAGAAGCGCGCGCCGTTGTCGGTAGGAGCCGTCGATGACAGCTCGTACGCGTCCTGCGTGGCCCCTGGGATCTCGTAGCCCTCGCGGTACCACTGGTAGCTGAGCGGCCCGGTGCCGCCCGCGTTGACCGTGAACCGAGCGCGGGCACCCAGGGTCACCGTCACGGGCTGCGGCCCGCGCACGATGTACGGGGCTGCCGGCGGCACCATCGCCGGCGCCAAGCTCAGGGTCGCGATGTTGCTGTCCAGGCTGCCGACGGCGTTGCTGACGCGCACGCGGAACTTGGCGCCATCGTCGTCCAGCGCTGTCTCGTCGATCTCGAAGACGGCGGTCACGGCGCCCGGGATGGGCGTGCCGTCGCGCAACCACTGGTAGCTCAGCGGCGCCGAACCCTCGGCGGCGACGCTGAAGCGTGCGCTGGCACCTGCCGCAACGGTGATGGATGCGGGATGCACCAGGATGCTCGGTGCGACCGGTTCCGGTTCGGGCTCCCCGCCAGCCGGCGGTGCCGGCGCCGTCACGGTCAGTGTCGCGGCCTCGCTGGTCGCCGAGCCGTGGGCGTTGCTGACTTCGACCGTGAACTTGGCGCCGTCGTCTTCCATGGTGACCGCCGGGAGGTCCAGCACAGCCTCCTCAGCACCTTCTATCAGCACGCCTTCGCGCTTCCAGCGGTAGCTCAGCGGCGCGGTGCCGGTGGCCAGCACTTCGAAGCGCACGTCGGTGCCGGCGGCGACGGTTTGCGACGCGGGTGGCTGGGTGATGGTTGGCGCCTCACCGGCCGGGGGCGCGGGTTCGGTGCTTGCATCGTCACCGCCGCCGCATCCACTCAAGGCACCGGCCAGCACCAGCATGGTGCAAGCCTTTGTCATGCGCAACGCCCATGGCGACCTGCAGAAACTCCACATCGCGAACCGTTCCTTCCCTTGGCGGCGTTCCAGCGCGGACCGGCCGGGCGGGCCTCCGCCCGCTGTGCTGGACTACTCTCTTCATGATGGTGAGCGGCCGCCGGCGGGTCCTCACGAAGCCTTCACGGTTGCTTCACGGCGTGATCAGCGCGCCCAACGCCGGGTGAAATCCCGGTAATCTGCTGCCGCCTTTCGACTCCGTGGTGCGATGGCACTTCAAGTGCCGAAGCGATGTGGTGTCGGGGTGCCGTACAGCAATCACGCGACAAGAAACGATGGGAGGAGGGTGTGGTGCGTCCAGGTGACAGTGAGCAGCCGGGTGAAAAGACCTCCGTGGCCTGGCGCTTTGCCGGCGTGGAGTACGACCCGGCTGCGACGCCGCCGCTGCGCGTGGATGGCGAGCCGGTGGAGGTGGAGCCGCGGCCGCTGGAGGTGCTGGCCGAGCTGTTGCGCCATGTCGGCGAAGTCGTGACCAAGGAAGAGTTGCTGGACGCGGTGTGGGAAGGGCGCCCCACGGTGGACCATGTGCTGGCCAACGCGGTGAGCAAGCTGCGCGCGGTGCTGGGGCCGGCGGGGGCGGCGCACATCGTCACGGTGCCGCGCGTGGGCTACCGCATGCAGGGGCCGGTGCAGCGGGTGGTCTCGGCGGCTGCACTGTCGACCGCGTACCGCTTCGAGGTCGGCCAGCCGGTGCCCGGCCGCGAGTCCTATGTGCTGGAACGCCCACTTGGCGAGGGCGGGGGCTCGGACGTGTGGCTGGCGCGCCATGCCAAGCTGGGGCAGCAGCGTGTCTTCAAGTTTGCCGAGGACGGTGCCCGGCTGGCGGCGCTGAAGCGGGAGTACACGCTGTTCCGGCTGCTGCGACACGAACTGGGCGAGCGCCACGACCTGGCCCATGTGGTGGACGCGCACCTGAGCTCGGCACCGTACTTCCTGGAGTGCGAGTACGGCGGCAGCAGCCTGCTCGAATGGGCCGAGCAGGACGGCCGGCTGGCGGCCATGCCCCAGCCGGAGCGGCTGGCGCTGTTCCTGCAGATGGCGCGCGCCGTGGCTGCCGCGCACAGCGTGGGGGTGCTGCACAAGGACATCAAGCCGGCGAACGTGCTGGTGGCGGGTGGCCCCGGCGCCTGGCAGGTACGGCTCACGGACTTCGGCAGCGGGCGGCTGCTGGAGCCTTCCCGGTTGGAGGCGCTGCGCCTGACGGCGATGGGGGCCACGATGGCCGAGGACGCACCGCCCGGCGGCGGTACACCTCTGTATCTGGCGCCAGAACTGCTGAAGGGCCAGGCCCCCAGCATGCAGAGCGACGTCTATGCCTTGGGCGTGACGCTGTTTCAGCTGCTGGTGGGCGACCTGCGGCAGCCCCTGGCCACCGGTTGGCAGCGTGAGGTCGGCGACGACCTGTTGTGCGCGGACATCGCTGCTGCTACCGAGGGCCGGCCGGAGGAGCGCCTGGGCAGCGCCAGCGAGCTGGTGGGCCGCATCGCCGGGCTGGCGCCGCGGCGCCAGGAACAGGCCCGCACACAACAGCTGGCGGCCGACGCGGCGTCGATGGCGATGCGGCTGGAACGGGCGCGAGGCCGCAGGCCCTGGCTGGTGGCGTCGGTGTCTGCGCTGGTGTTGGGCCTGGCCACCAGCCTGTGGCTGCAGAGTGCCGCCACCGCAGCCGGCGACCTCGCGCGGGCCGAGGCGGCGCGGGCCAGCGCCATCAACGACTTCCTCAACCAGGACGTCATCATGGCGGCCGACGTCACGACCATGGGCTCCGGCAGGACGATGCGCGCGGAGGACGTGCTGAACGTGGCGTCTTCGCGCGCCGGCGAGCGTTTCAAGGGCCAGGCACAGGCCGAGGCGGCTGTCCGCATGAGCCTGGGCGAGCTGTACCTGCGCCTGGGCCAGGTCAGGCAGGCCGAGAGCGAGTTCCGCCAGGGCCTGAACTTGCTGGAAGCGGAAGCGCCAGGCCCCGCCGTGGCGGCCGAGCGCTTGTTTGCGCGCTATGCGCTGGCGCGCGCGCTTCTGGGTCTTTCGCGGGCCGAGGATGCGAAGGTCCTGCTCGCTGCTGCAGATGCCGAGCTGCAGCGCACGCCGTCCCTGCTGAACGAGCGCATCGAACTGGCGGCAGCTCGGGCCAAGATCGTCTTTCACGCCTATGGCATGGAGTTCGACCAAGCCCTGGGGCATGCTGAACGGGGTGTGGCGCTTGCTGGCCGGCTGTACCCTGGCAACCTCAGCGAGCAGTTTCTGCTCCGGCGCGCCCTGGCAGAGATCCAGTTCAGGTCGGGGCGGTACGACGCGCTGGAGGCGAACCTGTCTGTAACGCTGTCCCCGCCTTACACGCCGGAGGCGGTGGGCGAGGTGACTTTCGCGCGCGCACAAATCAATCTGGCGCGCCTGCAGGCCCACCGGGGGTTGCTCCCGGAGGCCGAGAAGACGCTGCGCACCGCGCAGGCCACGCTGGTGCAGCGGCTGGGTGCGGACGACGCCACCGTAGGCCAGGTGCACGAGGAGCTGGCCTTTGTTTTGCAGGACCAGGGCAAGTTGCAGCAGGCCCGGCAGGCGTTTGGAGACGCCGCCGGCATCCAGCAACACATCGTCGGCGCCGACAACCCGCAGACCCGCATGTTGCAGCTGCTGGCCCTGATTGTTGACTCCTATCTGGGCCAACCGGCCCAGGCGCTGGCCGGGATGGAGCAGGCGCATCGCTGGTTCGCCCAGAACATCGAGGGCGGCGAACGCAGCCCGCAAGTGCAGCTGATCGACTTTCATCGCGCCAGGCTGCTGCTGGATCTCGGCCGCGCCGCGCAGGCCGGTGCGGTGCTGGCGGGCTTGGAGGTGGCCCAGCTGGCACGCATCGACCCTTCGCCCATCTGGGATGCGCGCGTGCAGGCACAGCTCGCCAGGCAGCGCATGGCGCTGGGAGAGCGCCAGGAAGGCTTGCAGCGGCTGGCGCGCGAAGTCCAGCGCATGCGCGCCGCCGGGGCCAGTGCGTGGGAGGTGGCGCAGTACGAGTCGGTCGCCAGGCAACAGGCCGCGAGCACCGCGCACAACGCCGCGCCCTGAACCCGGCGCAGGCTGTGTGCCGATGGGCCTGGGCGCGAGGAACAGGCGCGGGAAGTTCAGGTCCGGGCGACAATGCCCTGGCCTCCCGACCGGCGAGAGGATGGCCGGCCCAACATGACGGTGGCATCGCCCTGAGTGATGCTGCCAAGGAGCCTCTGCATGCCTGGCCTGACCAACCACCAAGTCCGACTTGCCGCCCGCCCCAGCGGCCTGCCCGGCCCCGAGTGCTGGCAGTTCACCCAGGAGCCGATGCCCGCCGTCCCGCCCGAGGGCGGTGTGCTGGTGCGGGTGCAGGCGCTGAGCCTGGACCCGGCCATGCGCGGCTGGATGAACGAGGGGCGCAGCTACATCCCGCCGGTGGCGCTGGGCGAGGTCATGCGCGCCGGCGGTGTGGGCGTGGTGCTCGCTTCCAACCATCCCGGCTTTGCCGCGGGCGACCATGTGGCCGGCACGCCCGGCGTGCAGACCGTGTGGTCGGTGTCGGCCGAACAAGTGCGGCGCGGTGGCCTGCACAAGATTGACCTGCGCCTGGGAACACCGGCGCAATGGCTCAACGTGCTGGGCATGCCCGGCATGACCGCCTACTTCGGCCTGCTGGACGTGGGCCAGCCCCTGCCGGGCAACACGCTGGTGGTTTCCGGCGCCGCCGGCGCGGTGGGACAGACGGTGGGGCAGCTGGGCAAGGTCAAGGGCTGCCGCGTGGTGGGCATCGCCGGCGGGCCGGCCAAGTGTGCGTGGGTGGTGAACGAGCTGGGCTTCGACGCCTGCATCGACTACAAGGCCGCAGCGCCCGAGGGCGCCGACGGCCGCTGGGACGCGGTGCGCGAGGGCCTGAAGCAGCACTGCCCCGACGGCGTGGACATCTACTTCGACAACGTGGGCGGCGACATCCTGGACACCGTGCTGGCGCGGCTGCGCCGCAAGGCGCGCGTGGTCATCTGCGGTGCCATCAGCCAGTACAACAGCACCCAGGGGTTCAGCGGCCCCAAGAACTACATGTCGCTGCTGGTCAACCGCGCGCGCATGGAAGGCATGGTGGTCTTCGACTACGTCGAGCGCTACCCGCAGGCGGTGGCGGAGCTGGCCGGCCACCTGCGAGACGGCCGGCTGAAGAGCCGCGAGGACGTGGTGGATGGCAGCGTGGCCGACTTCCCGGCCACGCTGAACAAGCTGTTCAAGGGCGAAAACTTCGGCAAGCTGGTGTTGCGCTTGAGCCGGGCCTGAACCACCAGGCCCGGGGGCCCAGGCCCCGCACACGGGCGTCGGGCCCGGCGGTGCAGGTTCTCAGAAGTGAATGCCCCGCATCATCTGCTGCAGCGCCACCGCCTCGGCGCTGAGCTGCGGCTTGCTGCCCTTGCCGGCCCCATCGCCCTTGGCCGCGTCGCTGTCCGGGAACATGCGGAAGCTGGTGTTCATCACGATCTGCGCGATGCGCGGCGCCGCGGCGTGCAGCAGTTCGCCGGTGATGCCCAGGCGGGTGGCGATGCGCACCGGCTTGTGTATGCAGGCCTGGGCGATCATGTCGGCTGCTTCCTCGGGGCTCAGCGTGGGCACGTTGTTGTAGATCTTGGTCGGCGCGATCATGGGCGTGCGCACCAGCGGCATGTTGATGGTGGTGAAGGTCACGCCCATGTCGGCGTACTCGCTGCTGGCGCAGCGCGTCCAGGCGTCCAGCGCCGCCTTGCTGGCCACGTAGGCCGAGAAACGCGGCGCATTGGTCAGCACGCCTATGGAGCTGATGTTGACCACGTGGCCGGCGCGCTTCTTCACCATGCCGGGCAGCAGCCCCAGCGTCACGCGCAGGCAGCCGAAGTAGTTCAGCTGCATGGTGCGTTCGAAGTCGTGGAAGCGGTCGTAGCTGCCTTCTATCGCGCGGCGGATGCTGCGCCCGGCGTTGTTGATCAGGAAGTCCACGCCGCCGAACTCGCGCTCCAGCGTGTCCACGAACTCGCGGCAGCCGGCCTCGTCGGCGATGTCCACGCTGTAGCTGTGCACCTGGGCGGTCTTGCCGGCCGCTTCGCGGATTTCCTTCACCGCTTCGGCCAGCTTGTCCTCGCCGCGGGCGCAGATGACGGTGATGGCACCGGCCTCGGCAAACTTCTTGGCCGCGGCCAGCCCGATGCCCGAGCTGCCGCCGGTGATCAGCACCACCTTGCCGCCCACGCGGCCCTTCAGGCTGCGGTCTATGAACAGGTCGGGGTCGAGGTGGCGCTCCCAGTAGTCCCACAGCACCCAGGCGTAGTCGTGCAGGTCGGGGCATTCGATGCCGCTGCCGGCCAGCGCCGCGTCCAGCGCGCGGCGGTCGTAGCGGGTGGGGAAGTTGATGAAGGTGAAGATGTCCTCGGGCAGCCCCAGGTCCTTCATCACGGCGTAGCGTATGCGGCGCACCGGCGCCAGCGCCATCAGCCCCTTCTTGACGCTGCGCGGCACAAAACCCAGCAGCGCGGCGTTGACAAACAGGTTCATCTTGGGCGCGTGTGCCGCCTTGGCAAAGATGTCCAGCACGTCGCCCACGCGGTAGCCCTTGGGGTCCACCAGGTGGAAACACCGGCCGCTCACGTCGGCCTTGCCGTGGCTGATGTGGTCTATGCACTTCACCACAAAGTCCACCGGCACGATGTTGATGCGCCCGCCCTCGATGCCCACCGAGGGCATCCACGGCGGCAGGATCTGCCGCATGCGCTGTATGAGCTTGAAGAAGTAGTAGGGCCCGTCGATCTTGTCCATCTCGCCGGTGGCGCTGTCGCCCACCACCAGCGCCGGGCGGTACACCGTCCAGGGCACCTTGCTCTCCTTGCGCACGATCTTTTCGCTCTCGTGCTTGGTCAGGAAGTAAGGGTGCTCCAGGTTCTCCGCCTCGTCGAACATGTCCTCGCGGAACACGCCTTCGTACAGGCCGGCCGCGGCGATGCTGCTGACGTGGTGCAGGTGGGCGGCGTCCACCGCCTTGGCAAACTCCACCAGGTTGCGCGTGCCTTCCACGTTGATGCGCACCTGGCTCTCTTCGTCGGCCGACAGGTCGTACACCGCGGCCAGGTGGTAGACGGCGTCTATGCGCCCCTTCAGCGCCTTCAGCGTCTCGGCGGCCACGCCCAGCTTCTTGGCGGTCAGGTCGCCGGCCACCGGTATGGCCCGTGTCTTGCCCACGCCCCAGTACTTCAGCAACTCGTCCAGCTTGCCTTCGCTGCCCGGGCGCAGCAGGAAGTGCACGGTGCTGCCGCGCCTTGCCAGCAAGGTCTTGACCAGGCGTTTGCCTATGAAACCGGTGGCGCCGGTGACGAAGTAGTGCATGCACGTCTCCTCGGGGGTCTTGTCAGGGCACAGCATAGAGCCGTCTCACTAGAGATTTTGGCTGCGCGCTCCACGGGGGAACCCTATATTGGGGCGGCGGGTCCATCCCGCTCCATTCAAGATTTGCAAGAGGTCACCCATGGTCAAGAAGGTCGTCAAGAACGCAGGCAACGACAAGAGCAGCAGCGCCGGTGGCGCAGCGGGCATGCTGGACAGCCAGCTGGCCGGCGCTGTCAAGGAATCGGCACAGCAGATCTGGCTGGCCGGCATGGGCGCCTTTGCCAAGGCGCAGGCCGAAGGCGGCAAGGTCTTCGAGGCGCTGGTCAAGGAAGGCATGAGCCTGCAGAAGAAGACCCAGGGCATGGCCGAGGACAAGATCAGCGAGGTCACCGGCCGCATGAGCGCGATGGCCGACACCGTGACCAGCAAGGCCGGCCAGAACTGGGACAAGCTGGAAGCCATCTTCGAGCAGCGCACCGCCAAGGCCCTGGGCAAGCTGGGCGTGCCCACCGCCAAGGACGTGCAGGGCCTGACCGCGCGCGTGGACGCGCTGGCCGCAGCCGTGGCCCGCCTGGGCGGCGGCGCGAAGGCCAAGGCCCCCGTCGCGGGCAAGCAGGTGGCGGCGAAGAAGCCTGCGGCTAAGAAGGCCACTGCCAAGGCCGCCGCCAAGACCGCTGGCCAGACCAGCGCACCGGCCAAGCGCAGCCGCGCGGCGCGCAAGACGGCTTGAGCCGCACCGGCCGTCGCCCACGTTCCCGCCCGCGCATAGGCCTGGCCCTGGCGGGCGGCGGGCCGCTGGGCGCGGTGTGGGAAATCGGCGCGCTGTGTGCGCTGCAAGAAGCGGTGCCGGCGCTGGACCTGAACGCGCTGGACGGTTACGTGGGCGTGTCCGCCGGCAGCTTTGTCGCCGCCGGGCTGGCCAACGGGATGACGCCGCGCCAGCTGGCGACCTCGTTCATAGAAAACGCCGGCCCGCGGCGCGACATCGTCAGCCCGTCGTTGTTCATACGCCCGGCGCTGGGCGAGTACGCGCGCCGGCTGGCGCAGCTGCCGGGCCTGCTGCTGCAGGCGGCCTGGGTGGCGGGGGCGGCGGTGGCCCACACGGCCGCCGGCGAGCGGCGTTCGCTGCTGCCGGCGCTGGAGCGTGTGGGGCGGGCCTTGCCGGCCGGCCTGTTCAGCCACGCCGCGCTGGGCCAGGCGCTGCAGCGGGTGTTCAGCGCGCCCGGCCGCAGCAACAGTTTTGGCGAACTGCGCCGCCGCCGCGGCAGCCGGCTGGTGCTGGTGGCCACCGACCTGGACAGCGGCGAGGCGGCGCCCTTCGGACTTCCGGGCTGGGACGATGTGCCCATCTCACAGGCCGTGGTGGCCAGCGCCGCGCTGCCGGGCCTGTTTCCGCCGGTGGCGCTCAACGGCCGCTGGTATGTGGACGGCGCGCTGAAGAAGACGCTGCACGCGCGTGTGCTGCTGGACCAGGGCGTGGACCTGCTGCTGTGCCTGAACCCGCTGGTGCCGTTTGAAGCCGGCGAGGCGCCGCAACGTGTGGGCGCCGGCGGCCGCATCCCGCGGCTGGTGGACGGCGGCCTGCCAGTGGTCTTGTCGCAGACCTTCCGTTCGCTGATCCACTCGCGGCTGGAGCTGGGCCTGCACGGCTACCAGGCCAGCCACCCCGGCACCGACATCGTGCTGCTGGAGCCCGACCAGCGCGACGCCGAGATCTTCCTGGCCAACGTGTTCGGCTATGCGCAGCGCCGCTCGCTGGCCGAACATGCCTACCGCCACACCCGGGCCGACCTGCGCTCGCGGCGCAGCCAGCTGGGCGGCGTGCTGGCGAGTCACGGCCTGGCGCTGGACCACGCGGTGCTGGACGACCCGGCGCGCACGCTGCTGCGCCAGCCGCGGCCGGCCGCCGCGGCAGCGCCGCCAGCCCGCCAAGTGCTGGTGCGGCTGGACGAGGTGCTGTGCGACCTGGAGCGCACGCTGGCCCTGCGCTGAAGCGCCCGGGCGTGCCGCGTTTCACGCCGCCGGCTCAAGCGCGCCGTGCGCAGCGCCGATAACCGGGGCATCCTCGAGTGCACCGCGATGAGCCACGCCGCCTTGCCCGATCCCGACTCCCCCCAGGACCGCCTGCAGGCGCGTTTGATGCAGCAGTCGCTGGCCGCGCTGCTGGACCGCGTGCGCGGCGCGCGTGACGTGCTGCCGCATCTGGCGGCGCTGGAGCGCGCCCTGGGCGAGCGGGGCGCCGCGGCCATTGCCGGCATCCCGCCGCAGTGGCTGGCCCGCATGAGCTCGCAGCTGGCCAGCCTGCCCATGCCCGAGGGCGACCGCGCCCTGCAAGACCTGCAGGACCGGCTGCTGCAGGCCTTGCAGGCCGCCCGGCGCCCGCCGCCGGTGATGGCGCGCGGCGACTTCGACCCCGAGCGCACGGTGGTCATACGCGAGATCAGCCACAGCGAGTTCATGGCCGCGGCCGCAGAGCAGCCCATCGCGCGCTGAACCGGTCCCCGAGCGGCACCAGCGCACTGCCGGCGCCGCCCGAACCCCGCAGAAGACTTCAGTCCCGCAGGTAGCGCTGCTCCAGGTGCGCCTTGAAGTGCGCCGGGTTCAGCGCCTCGCCGCTGGCGCGTTGCGCCAGCTCGTCGGCCGTCCAGCGGCTGGCCTGCGTCCAGATGTTCTCGCGCAGCCAGTCGAACACCGGTGACAGGTCGCCGGCGCCTATGCGCGCGTCCAGGTCGGGCATGGCGCGGCGCATGGCCGCGAACCACTGCGCCGCGTACATGGCCCCCAGCGAATAGCAGGGGAAGTAGCCGAACAGCGCCTCGGGCCAGTGCACGTCCTGCAGCGGGCCGTCCTTGTAGTTGCCGCGCGTGTCCACGCCCAGCAGCTCCTTCATCTTGGCGTCCCACAGCGCCGGGATGTCTTCGGCCTCGATCTCGCCTTCTATCAACGGGCGCTCGATCTCGTAGCGCAGGATGATGTGCGCCGGGTAGGTCACCTCGTCGGCGTCCACGCGTATGAAGCCCGGCTTCACGCGGCTGAGCAGCCGGCGCAGGTTGCCGGTTTCGAACGCGGGCTGCTCGCCGAACGCTTCGCGCACCATGGGCGCCAGCAGCTTCACGAAGCCCGGGTGCGAGCCCAGCTGCATCTCGAAGCTCAGGCTCTGGCTTTCGTGCAGGGCCGCCGAGCGGGCGTCGGACACCGGCTGGCCCAGCCAGTCGCGTGGCAGGTTCTGCTCGTAGCGGCCGTGGCCGGTTTCGTGCACCGTGCCCATCAGGCTGCTCAGGAACTCTTCCTCGCGAAAGCGCGTGGTCATGCGCACGTCTTCGGGCACGCCGCCGCAGAAGGGGTGGGTGGACACGTCCAGCCGCCCGGCTTCGAAGTCAAAGCCCAGGAGCCGCACCACACGTTCGCACAGCGCGCGCTGTGCCGGCAGCGCGAAGGGGCCTTGCGCCTCGATCAGCGGCTTCTCGCGGGCCAGCGCCGCCTGGCGCTCGGTGACCTGCTGGATCAGCCCCGGCAGCCACTGCCGCACCTCGCCGAACACGCGGTCCACCTGCGCGCTGCGCATGCCGGGCTCGAACTGGTCCATCAGCGCGTCGTACTTGGACAAGCCGTTCTGTGCCGACAGCAGCGCCGCGGTTTCGCGCGCGGTGGCCAGCACCTCGCGGAAGTTCTCGACGAAACCGGCCCAGTCGTTGGCCGGGCGCTGGCTGCGCCAGGCGTGTTCGCAGCGCGAGGTGGCCAGCGTGGAACGCTCCACCAGCGAATCCGGCAGTGCCGTGGCGGCCTGCCATTGGCGCCTCATCTCGCGCAGGTTGGCGCGTTGCCAGTCGGACAGCGGCTCCTGCTCGGCGGCCTGCAGGCGGTCGCCCAGCGCAGGGTCGGTGCGCATGCGGTGCAGCAGCGTGCCCAGCTCGGCCATGGCCGAAGCGCGCGCCTCGTTGCCCTTGGACGGCATGTTGGCGGCCTGGTCCCAGCCGGCAATGGCCTGCAGGTGGCCCAGGTGGTGCAGCCGCGTCCAGGTGCCGGCCAGGTTGTCGTAGGCGGTGGTGGGGCTGGTGGGGGCGCTGGTGGTGGTGCTCATCGTCGCAATGCTCGGGCGCGAAACGGGCATTGTCGCGCCGTTGCGCCGCGGGGAGGCCCTGGCCTCAATGCGCCAGCGGCCCGGGCATCGCCCAGGCCAGCGTGCCCACGTAGAACAGGTAGCGCAGGAACTTGCCCAGCGCCATGTAGCCCAGGCAGGGCCAGAACGGCAGGCGCAGCCAGCCGGCCACGGCGCACAGCGGGTCGCCCACCACCGGCAGCCACGACAGCAGGCAGCCCGGCGGGCCCCAGCGGCGCAGCCAGTCCAGCGCGCGCAACTCGCTGCGGCTGCGCCGGTCGGTCAGCGCCTCGTAGGCGCGCTCGGCGCCATAGCCCATCCAGTAGGTGATGGCGCCGCCGGCCGTGTTGCCGGCCGTGGCCACCAGCAGGGCCGGCCAGAACAGCTCGGGGTTGAGCTTGACCAGGCCAAACACCGCCGGCACGCTGGCCATGGGCAGCAGCGTGGCCGACAGCAGCGAAACGGCAAACACCGTGGTCAGCCCGACTTCCGGCAGCGCCAAGGCGGCGAGCAGTTGCTGTGACCAGGCTTCCATGGTGTGGGCGTTGTGGCGGCGATTATCTGCAGCGCCGCGCAGGCGTCCGGGCGCTTGCGCGGGCGGCGCCTGGAAAGGGGCGCTGGCTATACTCCCGCCTCCTGTTCCGGCCACCGCCTTCGACCTGCTCTTTGACCATGCGCCTGGGTGCCATCGAACTGCCCAACCGTCTGTTCGTGGCGCCCATGGCCGGTGTCACCGACCGGCCTTTCCGCATGCTGTGCCGGCGCCTGGGCGCGGGTTACGCCGTCAGCGAGATGGTGACCAGCAAGCGTGAGCTGTGGCAGTCGCTGAAGACCTCGCGCCGTGCCGACCACAGCGGCGAGCCCGGCCCGGTGGCGGTGCAGATCGCCGGCGTGGACCCGGCCGAGATGGCCGATGCCGCGCGCTACAACATCGACCGCGGCGCCGACGTCATAGACATCAACATGGGCTGCCCGGCCAAGAAGGTGTGCACGCGCTGGGCCGGCTCGGCGCTGATGCAGGACGAGCCGCTGGCGCTGGCCATCGTCGAGGCCGTGGTGGCCGCCTGCGCGCCCCGCGGCGTGCCGGTGACGCTGAAGATGCGCAGCGGCTGGTGTGCCACGCAGCGCAACGCCTTGCACATTGCCCGCGCGGCCGAGGCCGCCGGCGTTGCGATGGTCACTGTGCATGGCCGCACGCGCGAGCAGGGTTACGGCGGCCAGGCCGAACACGCCACCGTGGCGGCCGTGAAGGCGGCGTTGAAGATCCCGGTGGTGGCCAACGGCGACATCACCAGCCCCGAAGTGGCCGCAGCGGTGCTGCAGGCCACCGGCGCCGATGCGCTGATGGTGGGCCGCGCCGCCATGGGCCGGCCCTGGATCTTTGCCGAGATCAACCACTTTCTGGCCACCGGCCAGCACCTGCCGCCGCCGCGGGTGCAGGACGTGCGGCAGTGGCTGAGCGAACACCTGCAGGACCACTACAGCCTGTACGGCGCGGCCAGCGGTGTGCGCAGCGCACGCAAGCACATAGGCTGGGCCGTGACCGCGCTGCCGGGCGGCGAGGACTTTCGCCGCGTGATGAACACGCTGGACGACTGCGACGCGCAACTGCGCGCGGTGCAGCAGTTTTTCGATGCGCTGGCCCAGCAGCACGAGCGCCTGCCCGTCTGCGACCCGGCCGGCGACGCCGCCAACGACGACTGGCAGCAGCAGGCGGCCTGAGCGCCGCCCGTTTTCTTCTTTCGACTCTTCGTTTCCGACATGGCCGACACCACCGCCTTGCGCAGCGCGCTGATCTCCGTTTCCGACAAGACCGGCATCGTCGAGCTGGCGCGTGCGCTGGCTGAGCAGGGCGTGCGGCTGCTGTCCACCGGCGGCACCGCGCGGCTGCTGGCCGACGCCGGCCTGGCCGTCACCGAGGTGGCCGAGGTGACCGGTTCGCCGGAGATGCTGGACGGCCGCGTGAAGACGCTGCACCCGCGCATACACGGCGGCCTGCTGGCGCGGCGCGACCTGCCGGCGCACATGGCGGCGCTGCAGCAGCACGGCATCAACACCATCGACCTGCTGGTGGTCAACCTCTACCCGTTTGCCCAGGCCACGGCGCGCGCCGACTGCACGCTGGAAGACGCGATAGAGAACATCGACATAGGCGGCCCGGCCATGCTGCGCGCCGCGGCCAAGAACTGGGCCGATGTGACGGTGCTGATAGACCCGGCCGACTACGCCCAGGTGCTGGCCGAGCTGCAAGAAGGCGGCGTGCGGCGCAGCACGCGCTTTGCGCTGGCGCGCAAGGTGTACGCCCACACCGCCGCCTACGACGGCATGATCGCCAACTACCTGGGCGGCCTGCAGCCCGGCGCCGAGGGTGACGTGGCGGCGGTGCCGGCGCGCCAGGCCTTCCCCGAGGTGTACACGCTGCAACTGCACAAGACGCAGGACATGCGGTACGGCGAGAACCCGCACCAGGGTGCGGCGTTTTACCGCGAGGGCCGGCCCGGCGCCGGCTTGCTGGCCGGCTGGCAGCAGTTGCAGGGCAAGGCGCTGAGCTACAACAACATCGCCGACGCCGATGCCGCCTGGGAATGTGTGCGCAGCTTCGACGCACCGGCCTGCGTGATCGTCAAGCACGCCAACCCCTGCGGCGTGGCGGTGGCGGCCAGTGCGGTGGAGGCTTACGCCAAGGCCTGGCAGACCGACCCCACCTCGGCCTTTGGCGGCATCGTGGCGCTGAACCGGCCGCTGGACGAGGCCACCGCGCTGCGCATAGGCGAGAACAAGCAGTTCGTGGAGGTGCTGATCGCACCCGCCGTCACGCCCGAGGCGCGTGCCGTGCTGGCCGGCAAGCAGAACCTGCGCCTGCTGGAAGTGCCCGCCGGCGAGGCCGTCAACGCGGTGGACTTCAAGCGCATAGGCGGCGGCATGCTGCTGCAGACGCCGGACGCCAAGAACGTGGCGCGCAGCGAGCTGCGTGTGGTGACGAAGCTGGCGCCCACCGAGGCGCAGCTGGACGACCTGCTGTTCGCCTGGAAGGTGGCCAAGTTCGTCAAGAGCAATGCCATCGTCTTCTGTGCCGGCGGCATGACGCTGGGCGTGGGCGCCGGCCAGATGAGCCGCATAGACAGCGCGCGCATCGCCCGCATCAAGGCCGGCCATGCCGGGCTGTCGCTGCAGGGCTCGGCGGTGGCCAGCGATGCCTTCTTCCCGTTCCGCGACGGGCTGGACGTGGTGATAGATGAGGGCGCACGCTGCGTCATACAGCCCGGCGGTTCTGTGCGCGACGACGAGGTCATCGCAGCGGCCGACGAACGCGGCGTGGCCATGGTGTTCACCGGCACGCGGCACTTCCGTCATTGACCCAAGCCCTTGAAGAAGTGGCCTGACAGCCGCCGGCGCGTAGCATCACCGGCATGACCCGTGCCGACCTCACCGGGGTGGTGCTGGCCTTTGTGGCCCGGCTGATCACCGGCGCGCAAGGGCATTGGAAGGGCTGTCCGCCCAAGGCCGAGCAGCGCATCTACTTCGCCAACCACCAGAGCCACTTGGACTGGGTGCTGATCTGGGCCGCGCTGCCGCGCGAGTTGCGCGCCAGCACCCGGCCCATCGCCGCGCGCGACTACTGGACTTCCAGCCGCCTGCGCGAGTGGCTCACCACCGAGGTGTTCCGCGCCGTCTACGTCAACCGCCAGCGCAGCGAGGACCAGGACCCGCTGGAGCCGCTGGTGGAGGCCTTGAGAAACGGCGACTCGCTGGTCATCTTTCCGGAAGGCACGCGCAGCGCCAAGGGCGAACCGCAGCCCTTCAAGAGCGGCCTGTACCACCTGGCCGAGCAGTTTCCGCAGGTGCCGCTGATTCCGGCCTGGATAGACAACGTGCAGCGCGTGATGCCCAAGGGCGAGGTGGTGCCGGTGCCGGTGCTGTGCACGGTGACCTTCGGCGCGCCCTTGCAGTTGCAGCCTGGCGAGGACAAGCGCGCCTTCCTGGCGCGTGCGCGTGAAGCAGTGCTGGCCCAGCGCCCGGTAGCCGGATGAGCGCGCTGCGTCAGCTCAGCGTGGACCAGCAGGTGGCGCTGCTGTTCGTGGTGCTGTTCGGTGCCTTGCTGCTGGCCACGGCGGTGGTCACGGTGCTGGTGCTGCGCGAGGCCGAGGGCAGCGAGCGCAGCCGGCTGCTGGTGCGCGACCTGCGCGCGCTGTGGCTGGGCACGGTGGTGTTCTGGGTGGCCTGGATCGCCGGGCCGGTGGGTGCGGCGCTGGCCTTCGGCCTGTTCTCGTTTCTGGCGCTGCGCGAGTTCATCACGCTGGTGCACACCCGGCGCGGCGACCACCGCTCGCTGATCCTGGCCTTCTTCGTGGTGCTGCCGCTGCAGTACATCATCGCCGGCGGGCGCTGGTTCAACCTGCTGACGGTGTTCATCCCGGTCTACGTGTTCCTGGCCATTCCGGTGGTCAGCGCGCTGGCCGGCGACCCGCAGCGCTTTCTGGAGCGCAACGCCAAGATCCAGTGGGGCATCATGGTCTGCGTCTACGGCCTCAGCCATGCGCCGGCGCTGCTGCTGCTGGAGTTTCCCGGCCACGAAGGCCGCGGCGCCTTCCTGGTGTTTTTCATGGTGGTGGTGACGGCGGCGGCGCAGCTGGCGCAGGAGGCCGCCAGCCGCTGGCTGCGGCGGCGGCCGCTGGCGCGGCGCATAGACCGCTCGTTTTCGTCACGCGCCTGGTGGCTGGGCGTGGCGGCGGCCGGGCTCACCGGCACGCTGCTGTACTGGGTAACCCCCTTCCAGCCGCTGCAGGCCCTGGCCATGGCCCTGGTGGCCGGCGGTGCCGGTACCTTGGGTGAGCTGGTGATGCGGGCGCTCAAGCGCGACGCCGGCGTGCGCTACTGGGGCAACACCGCCAGCGTCACCGGCGCCGTGGGCCTGCTGGACCGTGTGGCGCCGCTGTGTTTTGCCGCGCCGGTGTTCTTTCACTCGGTGCGCTGGTACTTCCAGGTATGAGGGTCTTGGGCATAGACCCCGGGCTGCAGCGCACGGGCTTTGGTGTGGTGGATGTGGATGGTGCGCGGCTGGCCTACGTGGCCAGCGGCGTGGTCAGCACCAGCGAGGCGCCGCGAGGGGATTTGCCGCAGCGGCTGCGCATCATTTTCGAAGGTGTGCGCGAAGTGATGCAGCGCTACACGCCGGACTGCGCCTCGGCCGAGATCGTGTTTGTCAACGTCAACCCGCAGAGCACGCTGCTGCTGGGGCAGGCGCGGGGTGCCGCGCTGGCGGCGCTGGTGTCCGGCGGCCTGCCGGTGGCGGAGTACACGGCCTTGCAGATGAAGAAGGCGGTGGTGGGGCACGGGCTGGCCAACAAGTCGCAGGTGCAGGCCATGGTGTGCCGCCTGCTGCATCTGCGCGCCGAGCCAGGCAAGGACGCGGCCGATGCGCTGGGGCTGGCGATCACGCATGCGCATGCGGCGGCAGCCTTGTCGGCGCTGGGCCCGCATGCTGCGCGGCGATCGCACGCGCAGTACCGCAAGGGCCGCAGCTACTGACGGGCCGCAGCGCCCCGGGTGTTCAAGCGCGCGCTGCTGCCACCGTTTGCACCTGCTGGGCGAAGTGCGCCTGCGCCGCGGCGTCGCCGGTGGCGCGCATGTCGATCGCCATCAGCGTGGTCAGCGTCAGCAGCGCGGCCAGGGTCAGGGAGGCGAAGCGGGGGGTGCGGGCGGTGTTCATGGTGTGTCCTGCGGGTGGGTTCGGTCTGGCGATGGGTGCACTGTAGGCAGGGCCCGCCGGGCCGGCCAGCGGCTTGCGACGACCGGGCGGCGCGGGTGGACAGGGGGTCGCCAGCGCCGACGAACGGCGAGCCCGTGGCTGGCAGCCTGTGGCTTCGGGCGAGACCTGGCGCTGGCAGCCGCGGGCTGCGACTGCCAACAACGCGCAGCTGTGGCGCTGGCCCGTGAATTGCTGGCATTTCGCAGGCGGTGCAGCCCGCAAATGCGGTGTCTGCGGGAGCTTTCTTCCGGGCTGCGCCTATGGCAGTCTCTGCTTGAATGATCTTGTCACCGAGTCTTCGTGAAGGAGTGCCGGATGAGCAGTGAACATGGTCTGGTGCCGGTGTCTGCGGGCACGCTGCCGATTGCACAGATGCGCAACCTGTTCCACGTGGGTGACGTGGAACGCCGGCTGGACAAGCTGCCGCCGCGCGAACACGAAAGCCTGCGCGCCACCTACGAGCGCATGCTGGAAAAGGGCCCCGAGCGTTTTCAGGTCAAGCCCAGCGGCTTGCCGGCCATGGAGCACCTGTACGACGAGATGCCCAACTTCAACGAGGTGCTGGACGACGTGAAGCGCCAGCTGGCCCTGTGCCAGGACAGCCGCGACGCGCTGGAGATCACGCCCATGCTGCTGCTGGGCCCGCCGGGCATAGGCAAGACGCACTTTGCACGCGAGGTGGCGCGGCTGCTGGGCACCGGCCTGGGCTTCATCAGCATGAGCAGCCTGACCGCCGGCTGGGTGCTCTCGGGCGCCAGCAGCCAGTGGAAGGGCGCGCGCCCGGGCAAGGTCTTCGAAACCCTGGTGGACGGCGCCTACGCCAACCCGGTGATGGTGGTGGACGAGATCGACAAGGCACGCGCCGAACACGCCTACGACCCGCTGGGCGCGCTGTACAGCCTGCTGGAACACGACACCGCCGGCAGCTTCACCGACGAGTTTGCCGAGGTGGCCATAGACGCCAGCCAGCTCATCTGGGTGGCCACGGCCAACGACGAGCGCTGCATTCCCGAGCCCATACTCAACCGCATGAACGTGTTCGAGGTGCAGGCGCCCGATGCCGACGCCGCGCGCACCATCGCGCTGCGCCTGTACCGCAGCCTGCGCGGCGAACACGACTGGGGCCGGCGCTTTGACGAAGCCCCCGGCGATGCGGTGCTGGAGCGCCTGGCGGCGCTGGCACCGCGCGAGATGCGCCGCGCCTGGATGACGGCCTTCGGCAACGCCCGCCTGGCCGGCCGCGGCTGCATAGAGCTGGCCGACCTGCCGGGCGGCAACCCGCGCCGCTCGCCCATAGGTTTTGTGCAGTGAACGCTGCTGCCGGCCCTGAAGCCGGCGGCACTGTTTACCCGTCGTAGCGGTAGCCCACGCCGTAGACGGCGCGTATCAGGTCGCTGCCGGCACCGGCCTGCTCCAGCTTGCGGCGCAGGTTCTTCACGTGGCTGTCCACCGCGCGGTCGGTGATCTCGCGGCCGTCGCCGTGCAGGTGCGTGAGCAACTGCGCGCGCTCGAACACCCGGCCCGGGTGGGCGGCCAGGGCCCGCAGCAGGCGGAACTCGTTGGGCGTGAGCTCCAGCTCGTGGCCCTGCCAGCGGGCGCACCAGCCGGCGGCGTCTATGTGCAGGGGTGCACCGGGCGGGGGCGGCGCCGGCACCGCGGCGGGCAGGCTGCGGCTGCGGCGCAGCACCGCCTTGACCCGCGCCACCACCTCGCGCGGGCTGAACGGGTTCTTGGCGATGTAGTCGTCGGCGCCCAGCTCCAGGCCGGCCAGGCGGTCGGCTTCGTCGGCACGCGCGGTGAGCATCACGATGGGCACCGCGCTTTGTTCGCGCAGGCGGCGGCACAGGCTCAGGCCGTCCAGCCCCGGCAGCATCAGGTCCAGCAGCACCAGGTCGTGGCGGCGCGCCTGCCAGGCCGCCAGCGCGGCCTCGCCGTCGCCCACGCACTCCGGCTCGTGGGCGGCGGCGCGCAGGTAGTCGGCCAGCAGCGCGGCCAGCTTGGGCTCGTCCTCCACCACCAGCACGCGCACGGGGCCGGGGTCGGGCAGGCGGGTGTCAGGCACGCAGGGTCTCAGGCAAGGGCCGGCAGCTCCACGCGCAGGCACAGCCCGCCCAGCGGCGAGGGGCGGGCCTCGATGCGGCCCTCGTGCGCCTCGACGATGCGCTGGCAGATGGACAGGCCCAGCCCGGCGCCGCCGCTGGCGCGGTTGCGCGAGGGTTCGGCGCGGAAGAAACGCTCGAACAGGCGCGGCAACTGCTCGGGCTGCACGCTGGGGGCGCTGTCGTGCAGCTCGACCAGGGCATCGCGCCCCTCGCGCCGCGCCTGCATGCGCAAGGCGCCGCCCACGTCGGTGTAGCGGCAGCTGTTTTCCAGCAGGTTGGCAAACAGCTGGCGCAGACGCCGCTCGTCGCCGAAGGCGCGCAGCGGCTCGCCGGGCAGTTGCAGTTCCAGCTTCAGGCCGCGTGCGCGCAGGCGTTCGCCGAAGGCGCCGGCGGTGTCGCCCAGCACCTCGCGCAGGTCCAGCTCGGTCTTGCGGTAGCTCAAGGCACCTATGTCGGCCAGCGACAACTCGTACAAGTCGTCCACCAGCTTGTGCAGCGTGTTCACCTCGCCTTGCAGCGATGCCAGGGCCTGCGCGTCGGGCCGGCGCACGCCGTCCTGCAAGGCCTCCAGCTCGCCGTGCAGCACCGACAGCGGGGTGCGCAACTCGTGCGACACGTCGGCCATGAACTCGCGTCGCATGGCTTCGTTGCGCTGCAGGGTGTGGGCAAGCTGGTTGAAGTCGTGCGCCAGCTGGCCCACCTCGTCGTCGGTGCCGGGCTCGGGCACACGCGCCGTGTAGTCGCCGGCGGCCAGGCGGTGCGTGGCCTCGGCCACACGCCGCACCGGGCGCAGCAGCCGGCGCGACACCCAGAAGGCCACCCCCGCCGCCGCCAGCAGCGCCGCCAGGCCCACGGCCCAGCCGGCCCGTGTCTGCGCGTCGGCAAAACGCTTTTCGGCACCGGAGCTGACAGACTCGAAAGGCGTGAGCACCAGCCAGCCCACGGCCAGGCCGTCGACCAGGATGGGGCGTTCTATGACGTTGGAGGCCGGCGCGCCGAAGCCCAGCACGCGCTGGCGGTTCTGGTCCAGCAGCGTGAAGCGGCGCGAGGCGCCGGCCAGCTCGGCCGCGCTGTGCGTGGCCGGCGGGCGCGGGGCGGCCTGGGCGGCCGGCTCGTCCTCCGGTGGGGGGCGCAGCAGCCGGTACCACAGCTCGGGGCGCTGGCGCAGGAAGTCCCAGCTGCCGTGCTGGCGGTAGCCGGCGGCCACGCTGGGCACCGCCAGTTCCAGGCGGCTCACGGCCTGTTCGTTGAGGTAGCCCAGGAAGTCGCGGTTCAGGTTGACATGGGCCGAGATGCCCATGGCCAGCGCCACGGCCACCGCGGTGACCAGCACGGCGGCGAACAAGCGGGTGGCGAGGCTGGGCTTCATGGTGGGGGCGCATCTTGCGCACGATCACGGGCAGTCGGCAAGCCGGCGCCGCGTTGGCCGAGGGCAGCCCGGGTTCTTCATGCTCTCTCCACATTGTGCGAGCAGCATCGCCGACGTGAAAACCCCTGCTGAACTTTCTGCCGCCGCCAGCGGCCGGCAGCGCTTGGCGCTGCTCGGCCCTGCGGGCTTCTCCGGCACTTCCGGCCTTTCTGGCGGCTTTTCGGGTTCCTGGCTGTTGCTGGCCGCCGCCCTGGGCCTGGCGGCCTGCCAGGAAGCGCCTGCGCCGCGCCAACCGCCTGCACCGCCCGAGGTGGGCGTGGTCATCGTGGCCACGGCCGATGCGCCGCTGGAGCTGGCGCTGCCCGGCCGCGTGGCCGCCAGCCAGGTGGCAGATATCAGGCCGCAGGTGGGCGGTATCGTGCTGCGCCGCCTGTTCACCGAAGGCGCGCGTGTCAACGCCGGCCAGCCGCTGTACCAGATCGACCCGGCGGCCTTCGAGGTGGAGCGCGCGCGCAGCGCCGCGGCGCTGCAGAAGGCCGAAGCGCAGCAGGCCGCGGCGCGCACGCGCGCCGAGCGCAACGCCGAGCTGCTGCGTGCCGACGCCATCAGCCGCGAGGTGGCCGACGACAGCGCGGCGGCTTGGCAGCAGGCGCAGGCCGATGTGGCCGTGGCGCGCGCGGCGCTGAACGCCGCCCAGCTGCAATTGGACCGCGCCCGCATCGTGGCGCCCATCAGCGGGCGCATCGAGGTTTCGGCCGTCAGCCCGGGTGCGCTGGTCACGGCCAACCAGACCGCGGCGCTGACCACCATCCAGCAGACCGACCCCATGCTGGTGGACATCGTGCAAAGCAGCACCGAGCTGTTGCAGCTGCGCCGCCAGCTTGAAGGCAGCGAAGGCAACGGCCCGCGTGCCGCGTCCAGCCGGCCGGTGCAGCTGCTGCTGGAAGACGGCTCCACCCACCCGCAGCCGGCGGCGCTGCAGGTCAGCGGCGTCACCGTGGACCGCGGCACCGGGGCGGTGACGCTGCGCGCCACGGTGCCCAACCCGCAGGGCACGCTGCTGCCGGGCATGGTGGTCACGGCGCGCCTGGTGGCGGGGGTGGAGCGCGGCGTGGTGCTGGTGCCGCAGCAGGGCGTGACCCGCGCCGCCAACGGCGAGGCCACCGCGCTGGTGGTGGGCGAGGGCAACAAGGTGGAGCGGCGCCGCCTGGTGCTGGGGCGTGCGGTGGGCAACCGCTGGCTGGTGAGCGAAGGCCTGCGGCCCGGCGACCGGCTCATCGTGGAAGGCCTGCAAAGGGCCAGGCCGCAGCAGGTGGTGACGCCGGTGGCGGTGGCCGAAGCGGCCCCGGCCGCCCAAGCTGCCCAAGCCGCTGCCAGCACCGCTGCGGCGCGCTGACCCCGACGGGCCCGACCACGACGCGCCATGGCCTCGTTTTTCATAGACCGCCCCATCTTCGCGTGGGTGATCGCCATCGTCATCATGCTGGCCGGCCTGGGCGCCACGCTGTCGCTGCCGCTGGAGCGCTACCCCGACATCGCGCCCACCCGCATCAACATAGGCACCAGCTACCCCGGCGCCTCGGCCCAGGCCATAGAAGACTCGGTCACGCAGATCGTCGAACAAAGCCTCAAGGGCATAGACGGTCTGCTGTCCATGGAGTCCACCAGCAACGCCTCGGGCAGTGCCAACGTGCAGCTCAGCTTCGTCGCCGGTACCGACCCCGACGTGGCGCAGATGCAGGTGCAGAACAAGGTGCAGCAGATCGTCTCGCGCCTGCCGCAGGCGGTGCAGGCGCAGGGCGTGCGTGTCACCAAGGCCGGTGCCGACTTCCTGATGGTCATCACGCTGACCAGCGAAGACCCGAACGTCAGCTCGGCCGACCTGGGCGACTACCTGTCCAGCACGCTGGTGGACATCATCAGCCGCGTCGACGGCGTGGGCGATGTCAGCGTGTTCGGCTCCGGCTACGCCATGCGCGTGTGGCTAGACCCGGCGCGCCTGCAGCGCTACAACCTGGTGCCGGGCGACATACGCACGGCGCTGCTGGCGCAGAACACCGAGGTCTC
Source organism: Burkholderiaceae bacterium (assembly GCA_037190565.1). Taxonomy (GTDB): domain Bacteria; phylum Pseudomonadota; class Gammaproteobacteria; order Burkholderiales; family Burkholderiaceae_C; genus Rubrivivax. The sequence goes on along the minus strand of JBBCJV010000015.1, from coordinate 73,464 downwards.
GGCCGGGCAGATAGGCGCGCAGCCGGCACCCGAAGGCCAGCGCCTCACCGCCATCGTCACCGCGCGCGCCAAGCTGCAGACGGCCGAGGAGTTCCGCAACATCGTGCTGCGTGTGCAGCCCGACGGCTCGGCGCTGCGCCTGGGTGACGTGGCGCGTGTGGAGCTGGGCCGCGACAGCTACACCACCAACATACGCAACCGTGGCCGCACCGCGGCCGGCATGGCCGTGTTCCCGGCCAGCGGCGCCAACGCGCTGGTGGCGGCCGACCTGGTCAAGGCCAAGCTGGCAGAACTGCAGCCCTTCTTCCCGCCGGGCATGGAGGCCACCGTCACCTGGGACACCACGCCGTTTGTGCGTGTGTCGATAGAAGGGGTGGTGAAGACGCTGCTGGAGGCGGTGGCGCTGGTCATCATCATCATGTACCTGTTCATGCAGAACCTGCGCGCCACGCTGATCCCGGCGGTGGCGGTGCCGGTGGTGCTGCTGGGCACCATGGGCGTGCTGGCGGTGGCCGGCTACTCCATCAACACGCTGACCATGTTCGGCCTGGTGCTGGCCATAGGCCTGTTGGTGGACGACGCCATCGTGGTGGTGGAAAACGTCGAGCGCCTGATGCGCGAGGAAGGCCTGCCTCCGCGCGAAGCCACGCGGCGCAGCATGCAGGAGATCACCGGCGCGCTGGTGGGCATTGCCGTGGTGCTGTCGGCGGTGTTCATCCCCATGGCGTTTTTCGGCGGCTCCACCGGCGTGATCTACCGCCAGTTCAGCATCACCGTGGTCACGGCCATGGTGTTGTCGGTGCTGGTGGCCATGAGCCTGTCGCCGGCGCTGTGCGCCACCATCCTGAAGCCGGTGAAGAAGGGCGAACATCCACCGCACGGTGGGCCGCTGGGCCCGCTGCTGGACCGCTTCTTCGGCGGCTTCAACCGCCACTTCGAGCGTTTCACCGAGCGCTACGTGGCGCGGGTGGGCTGGGCTTCGCGGCGCACGGTGCGCAGCGTGGCGGTGTTCGGCCTCCTGATCGCCGGCGTGGCGGCGCTGTACCAGAGCCTGCCCACCTCCTTCCTGCCCGACGAGGACCAGGGCGGCCTGCAGATCCAGGTGCGCATGGCGCCCGGCGCCACCACCGAGCGACTGGAAGCGGTGATGCAAAGTGTGGAGGCCTACCTGGCGGAGCAACCCGAGGTGGCCTTCTACAACCTGGTGCGCGGCGCCGGCGGCGACCAGGGCTCGGGCCAGGGTTTCATACGGCTGACCGACTGGTCCGAGCGCCGCGCCGAACACGAAGGCGCCGCCGCCCTGGCCGAGCGTTTCAGCCGCGAGCTGGGCCGCCGTGTGCGCGATGCCAACGTGTTCATCATGCGCCCGCCCACCGTGCGGGGCCTGGGCGGCAGCGCCGGCATACAGCTGTTTCTGCAAGACCTGGCCGGCCTGGGCCCGCAGGCCCTGGCGGCGGCACGCGACCAGTTGATAGACGCCGCCTCGCAGCGCGAGGAACTGCGCCGCCCGCGCACCAACAGCCTGACCGAGACGCCGCAGCTGTCCATCGTCATCGACGACCACAAGGCCGGCACGCTGGGCGTGAGCACGGCCATGGTCAACGAGACCATGTCCATCGCGCTGGGCGGCAGCTACGTCAACGACTTCATAGACCGCGGCCGCGTCAAGCGGGTGCTGCTGCAGGGCGAGGGGGCCTTCCGCGCCACGGAAGACGCGCTGCGCCACTGGTACGTGCGCAACAGCAGCGGGCAGATGGTGTCGTTTGCGGCCTTTGCCGAGAGCCGCTGGATCAACGGGCCGCGCCAGCTGGTGCGCTACAACGGCAGCCCGGCCTACGAGATACAGGCCGACATCGCGCCCGGCGCCAGCTCCGGCGCCGCCATGCGCGCCATGGAGCAGCTGCTGGCCGAGATGCCGCCGGGCATAGGCTACGAATGGTCGGGCCGCAGCTACCAGGAGCGCTTGTCGGGCGCGCAGGCGCCGCTGCTGTATGCCGTCTCCATCCTCTTCATCTTCCTGTGCCTGGCGGCGCTGTACGAGAGCTGGTCGGTGCCGTTCAGCGTGATGCTGGTGGTACCGCTGGGCATCTTCGGCGCGCTGGTGGCCAGCCACCTGGGCGGGCAGAACAACGACGTGTTCTTCCAGGTGGGCCTGCTCACCACGGTGGGCTTGTCGGCCAAGAACGCCATCCTCATCGTGGAGTTTGCGCAGACGCTGTCGGCCCAGGGCATGGGCTTGCTGGAGGCCACGCTCAAGGCCTGCCGCCAGCGCCTGCGGCCCATCTTGATGACCTCGCTGGCCTTCGGCATGGGCGTGCTGCCGCTGGCCCTGGCCACCGGCGCCGGTTCGGGCTCGCAGCGCGCCATAGGCTTTGGCGTACTGGGCGGCATGATCAGCGCCACCGTGCTGGGCATCTTCTTCGTACCCTTGTTCTACCTGTGGGTGCGGCGGCTATGGTCGCGCCGGGACAGGCTGGAGGCGGCCGGCGCCGCGCAGGCCACGCCATGAAGACCACTTCTTTGCACGGCCGGGCCGCTGGTTGGACGGCATGGGCAGCGGCGCTGCTGCTGGCGGGTTGCGGCAGCCTGGTGCCGCCGGCGGAAGCTCCGCAGGCGGGGCTGCGCGATCAGTTCCGCGTGGCATCCGACAGCGTTGAAACCGACCCGGCCCTGCTGCCTGCAGCGCACGAGTGGGATGGCTTCTTTGCCGACGAGCGCCTGCGCCAGGTGGTGGGCATCGCGCTGGAGAACAACCGCAGCCTGCGCGCCAGCGCCGCGGCGGTGGAGCGGGTGCGCGCGCTGTACAGCGTCAGCGAATCCGCGCTGCTGCCGCCGGTGGACGGCAGTGCCTCGGCCACGCGCCAGCGCAGCGGCGGCAGCACCAGCAGCAGTTACTCGGTGAGCCTGGGCATCACCGCCTGGGAGCTGGACTTCTTCGGCCGCCTGGCCAGCCTGCAAGGGGCCGCGCTGGCGCGCTACCTGTCGCAGCAGGAAACCCAGCAGGCGGCGCGCCTGGCCCTGGCGGCGGAAACGGCCAACGCCTGGCTGCAACTGGCCGCGGCGCGCCAGCGCCAGCAGTTGACCGAAGAGCTGCGCGAGAGCCAGCGGCGCACGCTGGCGCTGGTGGAGCGACAGCACGCGCTGGGCGCGGCTTCGGGCCTGCAACTGGCGCGGGCGCAAACGGCCTTCGAGGCGGCGCGCGGCGAAGCGGCTGCCAGCGTGGTGGCGGTCACGCAGGCGCTGCTGGCGCTGGAGTTGCTGGCCGGCCGCAGCCTGCCGCCGGCGCTGCTGCCGCAAGCGCAGCAAGAGCTGGTGACCGCACTGCCCGACCTGCCGGGCGGGCTGCCGGCCGAGGTGTTGCTGCAACGCCCCGACTTGCGCGCCGCCGAGCAGGCCTTGCAGGCCGCAGCCTACGACGTGGGCGCGGCGCGGGCCGCACGTTTCCCCCGGCTGACGCTGACGGCCAGCGCCGGCACGCGCAGCCCCGATCTGGACGGCTTGTTCAGCAGCGGCAGCGGCTTCTGGAGCCTGGTGCCGCGCCTGGACCTGCCCTTGTTCGACGCCGGCCAGCGGCGCGCCCAGGCCGAAGCCAGCGAGGCCACGCGCCAGCAGGCGCTGGCCCAGTACGAAGCAGCGCTGCAGACGGCCTTCCGCGAGGTGGCCGATGCGCTGGCCGTGCGCGACAGCCTGGCCGAGCGCCTGGCGGCGCAGCAGGCGCAGGTGGCGGCGGCCGAGCGCACGCTGGCCTTGGCCGAACAGAGCTACCGCCTGGGTTCGGCCAGCCAGTTGGAGCTGTTGGACGCCCAGCGCCAGCTGGCGGCCAGCCGCCAGCAACTGGTGAGCCTGCGCCAGACCGAGCAGAACAACCGCGTTGCGCTGCTGCGCGCGCTGGGAGGCCGCTGGACCGGCGGCGGCTGAACACCCCGGCGCGGCGGGGCTGCGGCAACAATGCGCCCCATGCAAGCGCGACTCCTGAGGGTTCTGAGGGTGTGCCGGCGGGCGGCCGGCGGCGCCGGGGCGGTGGCCCTGGCGGCCTGGGCCGCAGCGCCTGCCGTGGCCCAACCTGCGCCGGCCGCGTCCGCCCCAGCCCAGACCCAGGCCGCGGCGCAGGCCCCGGGCCATGCGCCGGGGGCGCGCCCCCGCGTCGGCCTGGTGCTGGGCGGCGGCGGTGCCCGCGGCGCGGCGCACATAGGCGTGCTGGAGGTGCTGGAGCAGTTGCGCGTGCCGGTGGACTGTGTCGCCGGCACCAGCATGGGCGCGCTGGTGGCCGGCGCCTGGGCCGCCGGGCTGGGCCCGGACGACATGCGGCGCGAGCTGGGCAAGGCCGACTGGCGCGACATGTTCATAGACAGCCCGGACTACGGCGAGCAGAGCTTTCGCGGCCGGCGTCTGGCGCAGCGTTTCCTGCCGGGCACCGAGATCGGCGTGCGCGACGGCACCACCGTGGGCGCGCCGGGGCTGGTGACCGGGCAGAAGATCAAGCTGTTCTTCAACCACCTGGTGGGCGCCGACACCGGCGAGCGCGAGCTGCAGCAGTTGCCGCTGCCGGTGTCCATGATCGCCACCGACATAGGCACCGGCGAGCGCGTGGTGCTGCGCGAAGGCAGCCTCACGCTGGCCATGCGCGCCAGCATGTCGGTACCCACGCTGATGGCGCCGCTGGAGTACCAGGGCCGCCGCCTGGTGGACGGCGGGCTGGTGGACAACCTGCCGGTGCGCGAGGTGCGCGAGCGCTGCGGTGCCGAGGTGGTGATCGCCGTCAACGTGGGCTCGCCGCTGCTCAAGCCCGAGCAGGTCAGCGGCCTGCTCACCGTCACGGCCCAGATGATCGGCCTGCTGACCGAGCAGAACGTGCTGGCCTCGCTGGCCTCGCTGGGCACCGGCGACATCCTGATCCAGCCCGACCTGCAGGGCATCTCCGCGGCCGATTTCTCCCTGCACGAAGACGCCGCCGACCGCGGGCGTGCCGCGGCCGAGGCCGTGGCGCAGCGGCTGGCGGCCTTGTCGCTGCCGCCCGCCGCCTACGCGCACTGGCAGCGCAGCGTGGCCGCCCGCCAGCGCGACGTGCCGCGGGTGGACGCCATCGAGGTGCAGGGCCTGCACCGGGTGCAGGCCGGCCTGGTGCAGCGCTGGCTGGAGCAGAAGACCAGCGCGCCGCTGGACAGCGCACAGCTCAACCGCGACCTGCTGCGCGCCTTCGGCGACGGCTGGTACGAGTACGTGGACTACTCGCTGGTGCGCGAGCACAACCGCAACGTGCTGCGCGTGCGGCCGGTGGAGAAGTCCTGGGGGCCGGACTACCTGCGCCTGGGGCTGCACCTGGAAAGCAACCTGCGCCAGGGCTCCAGCTACCAGCTGCGCGCCGGTTACCACCGCACCTGGATGAACCCCTATGGCGGCGAGCTGCTGGCGGTGGCCGAGCTGGGCAACGTCTCCGGCCTGGGCTTCGAGTGGTACCAGCCGGTGCTGCCCTCGCAGCGCCTGTTTGTCGACCTGCAGGCCGACTACCGGCGCGAGCGCAATGACTACTGGTTCGGCGAGCAGCGCATCGCCGAGTACCGCAGCGCCCGCTCGCGGCTGGAGCTGACCGGCGGCATCAACCTGCCCTTGCTGGGGCAGCTGCGCCTGGGCTGGCGCGAAACCAAGGTCACCAACAGTTTGGAAACCGGCCTGGACGTGCTGTCGCTGCTGCCCGAGCGCAGCAGCGGCGGCTGGCTGCTGGTGCTGGACCTGGACAGCAACGACGGCCTGTTCTCGCGCCGCCGCGGCTGGGGCCTGCGTGCTGCGTTGTACGACTCGGAGCGCAGCGGCTACGGGCGCTTGACGGTGGACGCACGCGGCTCGCTGGTGCTGGGCGACTGGGTGGTGGCCGGGCGCAGCAGCTGGGTGGGGTCCACACGCGGCGAGCTGCCGTTTCATGACGCGGCCCGGCTGGGGGGCTTCCTGAACCTCAGCGGGTATGCCGCCGGCCAGTTGATAGGCGACCAGGTGGCCTACGCCCAGCTGCGCACCGAACGCATCATCGGCCGCCTGCCGCTGGGCCTGCGCGGCGACATGCGGGCCGGCGTGGCGCTGGAGGCCGGGCGCGTCGGCCGCCCCTACACCCTGCAGCGGCGCGACGGCTGGCTGGGGGGCCTGGCGGTGTACCTGGGCGGCGAAACACCGGTGGGCCCGGTGTTCGTGGGCGTGGGCACGTCCGCTGGTGGTGCGACCAATGCCTATTTGTTTGTCGGCCTGCCCTGAACTGGGGAGGCCGCAGGCCGTATCGGGGCGAACCCTCCCCTTGTTCAGGGGGTCCAGCGCCTGTCATCAGCTTAGGGGTGGTCTATAGGATCGGCCCACGGTTTGCGTGTCCTCCGTCACGACGCTGTGGCTCGCTGGGCCGCAGCGACCGGGCAGGGCAGGCTGCTTGGCGGCGTCATGGTGCGTCGCGGGTGTCCGGGCTGCAGCAACAACCTTCTGGAGGTAACTTGAAGATGAAGAAGCAATGGCTTGTGGCGCCGGTGGCGCTGGCTGCGTCGCTGGTCGCTGGTACGGCGATGGCGCAAGTGGATGGGCGGTACATGACGGTCGCCCCGTGGGACGAAGCCCTGGATCGCAACCCGACGACGTCCAACACGTCGCCGGTGTCGAACTGGCGCCTGAACCCGACGGCCTCGTTCAATGGCGTCGAGAACGCCTTCAACGGCACCGCGCGCCTGTCGTTCGTGCAAGGTGGCGGCTCGTACGCCTGCAGCGGCTCGCTGCTGCCCGGTGGTGAGTACATCCTGACCGCCGCGCACTGCGCCGACGGCGTCAGCAGCATGACCATCCGCTTCGGCCTGTACAACAACGTGGCGCTGGAAACGCGCACCGCGGTGGAGTACCACATCCACCCGGGCTGGAACTGGGTGCTGGACGACGGCTCGGACATCGCGGTGGTGCGCCTGAACGCCCCGGTGACCAACCTGAACACCTACTACCTCAGCGACACCAATGACGTGGGTCGCGAGATCCTGATCACCGGCTACGGCACCACCGGCACCGGCTACGGCGCCTCCAGCCCCGGCTGGAACGACTCGGCCTACGGCCACTACGGCTACAACGTCATCGACGGTGAAAGCAGCGTGATCTTCGGTGCCTGGGGCGCCGGCACCTACACCGAGCCCACCTACGGCGTGACCTACGTGTCGGACTTCGACGCGTGGACCACCGTCACCGGCTCCATGGTGCCCAACCCTGGCCAGTACAACACGCTGGGCCGCATGGCCGAGATCCGCGGCGTGGACACCTTCTCCAGCGGCCTGGCCCTGGGTGCCGGTGAAGCGCTGATCGCCGGTGGCGACTCGGGTGGCGGCGACTTCGTCTGGGACGCCAACATCGGTGCCTGGGTGCTGACCGGTGTGCATTCCTGGGGTTGGAACTTCTGCGGTGGCCGCATCACCTCCCCGACCTGCGACTACGCCGCCGGCAACAGCAGCAGCTACGGCGACCTGATGGGTTCGGTGGCGACCTTCAGCCACATCGAGTGGATCGAGTCCATCGTCGGCCGTTCGGTCACGGCGCCCATCCCCGAGCCCAGCACCTACGCGCTGATGGCGCTGGGCCTGGCCGCCATCGGTGGCATGGCACGCCGCCGCCGTCGCGGCTGAGCGGACCAGGGGTTCCGAGACGCGCGCCTGGCGCGTCTTGGCAAGAGAGGGCGCCTTCGGGCGCCCTTTTTCTTTCCACGCCGGCTGCCTTGCGCCGGTGGCGGGTACCCGCAGCGCCTGAGACGGCCTGCGGGTCATGGCGCTTGGGGCACACTGGGTGGCATGCACAGCCGTACCACCGTCGTCCTGCTCAACGTGGCCCATGCCGTGGACCACATGTTCCTGCTGATCTTTGCCACGGCGGTGGGGGCGATCGCGCTGGACTTCGGCCTGGCGGGCTGGGAAGACCTGATGCCCTTCGGCGTGGGCGCTTTCGTGATGTTCGGCCTGGGCTCGCTGCCGGCCGGCCGGCTGGGCGACCTGTGGGGCCGGCGCGCGATGATGCTGGTGTTCTTCTTCGGCATAGGCGCCGCCTCGCTGCTGGCGGCAGCGGCCCAGGGGCCGTGGTCGCTGGCGGCGGCGCTGACGCTGCTGGGCAGCTTCGCCGCCATCTACCACCCGGTGGGCATCCCCATGCTGCTGCAGGGCGCGGCGCGGCCGGGCGCGGTCATAGGCCTCAACGGCCTGTCCGGCAACCTGGGCATTGCGGTGGCGGCGGTGGTGACCGGGCTGCTGGTGAAGTGGCTGGGCTGGCGCGCCGCCTTTGCCGTGCCGGGCCTGGTGTGCATCGCCCTGGGCTGGCTGTTCATGCGCATGGTGCCGCACGAGGCCGAACCGCCGGCGCGCCGCAAGCGCAACGTGAGCCTGAACCTCACGCGCGCGCAGGTGGCGCGTGTGCTGGCAGTGATGACGCTGGCCTCGGCCACCACCGGCATCCTGTTCAACCTGACGACCAACGGCAATGCGCAGTTGATGACCGAACGCTTCCGCGGCGTGCTGCACGACCCGGCGGTGCTGGGCTTGCTGCTGGGCGTGGTCTACGCCGTGGCTTCGCTGGCGCAGGTGGTGGTGGGGCGGCTGATAGACCGTGTGGCACTCAAGCCCCTGTACCTGGGCGTGGCGCTGCTGCAGGTGCCGGTGCTGCTGGCGGCCTCGCAGGCCCAGGGCTGGTGGCTGTTCTTTGCGCTGATGGCCACCATGGTGTTCATCTTCGGCGCCATCCCGTTCACCGACGCCATGATCGCCCGCTACGTGGACGACTCCATGCGCTCGCGCGTTGCCGGCATGCGCCTGGCGCTGTCGCTGGGCTTCAGCTCGCTGGCCGTGTGGCTGCTGGGCCCGGTGGTCAAGAGCGTGGGCTTCGACACCTTACTGCTGCTGCTGGCCGGCATTGCGCTGTGCACCGCCGCGGTGGTGCTGGCCCTGCCGGGCGAGCGGCCTGCGGTGACGCCGGCGACGGCCTGACCGAGAGTCAGCACATCGCCGGGTAGGCTGTGGCCCAGCCTCGAGCACAAGCCTGGCGACGTGCCTGCGGCGGCTGGCCATAATCGGCGCGCATGACAGCCCGCGGCGCCGCCGGTGCTGCGGGCTGCGGCCAGACCTACTCACACAAGGAGACAACACATGTCACTGCACCAACGTCTGGCGGCGGCTGCGGCCACCGTGTGCCTGGCCTGGGCGGCGCTGCCGGCGCTGGCCCAGACCGAAGTCAAGATCGGCTACGCGCTGGCCCCCACCTCGCACTACGGTGCCGGTGCTGCGGCCTGGGCTGAAACCACCGAAAAGGCCTCGGCCGGCAAGCTGAAGTTCAAGCAGTTCCCGGCCAGCGCGCTGGGCGGCGAGCGCGAGATGGTGGAGAGCGTGCAGCTGGGCACGCTGGAAGCCGTGATCGTCTCCAGCGGCACGCTGAGCAACTTCGTGCCCGAAGTGGGCGTGGCCGACATCCCCTTCCTGTTCCGCGACCTGACGCATGCGCGCAGCGTGCTGGATGGCCCGGTGGGCCAGGAGCTGCTGGCCAAGTTCAGCGCCCGCAACCTGGTGGCGCTGGCCTGGGGTGAACAAGGCTTTCGCCACCTGACCAACAGCAAGCGCGCGGTGAAGACGCCCGACGACCTCAAGGGCCTGAAGATCCGCACCATGGAGAACCCGGTGCACATCACCGCCTTCCGCGCGCTAGGCGCCGCGCCCACGCCCATGGCCTGGCCGGAGGTGATAGGCGCGCTGCAGCAGGGCACCATAGACGGGCAGGAGAACCCGCTGTCGGTCATCGTGTCGGCCAAGCTGCCCGAGGTGCAAAAGCACCTCACGCTGACCGGCCACGTGTACTCGCCGGCTGCGTTGCTGGTGTCCACCAAGCTTTGGAACAGCCTGGACGCTGCCGGCAAGAAGGCCTTGACCGACGGCGCCAAGGCCGGTGTGGTGGCCATGCGCGGCTTTGTGGACGAGGTGGAGCGCAAGGCCGTGGCCGATGTGCGTGCCGCCGGCATGGAGGTGGTGGAACTGGGCGACAAGTCGGCCTTCCAGCGGGCGCTGGCGCCGGCCTACAAGCAGTACGAAAGCCGCTACGGCAAGGCGCTGATCGACAGCATCGCCAATGCCCGTTGACAGGGGTGCAGCGGCGGCCCGGGCTCCGGCCTGGGCCGACCGGTTGGAAGAAGGTTTTGTCGCCGTCAACCGCTGGCTGTTGATGGGGCTGCTGGCGGCGATGGCCGCCATCGTCTTCACCAACGTCGCGCTGCGCTACCTGACCAACGAGTCGCTGTACTGGGCCGAAGAGGTGGCGCGCCACCTGATGATCTGGCTCACCTTTCTGGGCGCCGGGCTGGTGCTGCGCTTCGGCGGGCACATCGCCATAGAGAGCCTGCACGACGTGCTGCCCACCCGCGCCGGGCAGTGGCTGCGCGGCTTGATCGTGGCCGCGCTGCTGGTCTTCTTCTCCGCCATGGTGTGGCAGGGCGCGGTGTACGCGCACTTCACGCGCTTCCAGACCACCGCGGCCACCGGCATCTCGTTTGCGTGGATCTACCTGGCGCTGCCGTTGGGTTTTGCGCTGCTCATCGTGCACCTGCTGCTGGTGGTGCGCCGCTACGTGGTGGAAAGGCGCTTTGCGGCCTCGCCCGAGATAGGCGCCGAAGCCGCCGCCACGCTGTGACCTCCGTAAACCGGGCCCGCCGCGGGTTGCCGCCATGGCACTGACGCTGTTCGCCGCCGCGCTGCTGCTGCTGGCCATAGGCGTGCCCATCGCCTTTGCGCTGGCCATGGCCGCGGCCATCGCGGTGTTCTTCGGCAGCGACTACCCGCTGCTGGTGGTGTTCAAGGAGATGTTCACCGGGCTGGACAGCTTCCCACTGATGGCGGTGCCGTTCTTCATACTCGCCGCCGAGCTGATGACCGGCGGCGCGCTCACCGTGGTGCTGCTGCGTTTTGCGGCGCAGTTCGTCAGCCACCTGCGCGGCGGCCTGGGCTATGCCAACGTGCTGTCGCTGACGCTGTTTTCGGGCATCTCCGGCTCGGCCATGGCTGACGTGGCCGGGCCGGGCGCGATGATGTCGCGCATGATGGACAAGGCCGGCTACCCGCGCGACTACGCGGCGGCGCTGACGGCCAGCACGGCCATCGTGGGGCCCATCATCCCGCCGTCCATCATCATGATCATCTACGCGCTGCAGGACGACAACGTCTCGGTGGGCGCGCTGTTCATGGCCGGCTTCGTGCCGGGGGCCTTGATCGCCCTGGCCATGGCCGCCACCAACTGGTGGGTGTGCCGGCGTGCCGGCCTGGGCGCCGGCGGCGAGCGCACACCCTGGCGGCAGATGCTGAAGAACACCTGGCATGCGCTGCCGGCGCTGGCGCTCATCGTGTTCATCCTGGCCGGCATACGCTTCGGTGTGTTCACGCCCACCGAGGCCTCGGTGTTTGCCGTGTTCTACGCGCTGGTGTGCGGCAAGTGGATCTACCGCACGCTGCAGTGGCGCGCCATGCCCGGCATCCTGGCGCGCGCTGCGCTGCTGACCTCGGCGGTGCTGCTCATCGTGGGGGCCTCGGCGGCCTTTGCCTGGGTGCTGACCATAGAAGGCATCCCCCAGCAGCTGGCCGAAACGCTGGTGAGCTGGGACTTGTCGCCGCTGGCCTTCCTGCTGGCGGTGAACGTGCTGCTGCTGCTGTTCGGCATCTTCCTGGAGCCGCTGCCGGGCGTGATGATCCTGGTGCCCATCCTGGCGCCCATTGCCGCGGCGCTGGGCATAGACCCGCTGCACTTCGCCATCGTGGTGATCTTCAACCTCACGCTGGGCATGATCACGCCGCCCGTGGGCGGTCTGCTGTTCGTGGCCTCGGTGACCATCGACGTGCGCATGATGGCGCTGGTGCGCCGCCTGCCGCCGTTCTTGCTGGCGCACGGCGTGGTGCTGGTGCTGCTGACGATGTTCCCGGCGCTGTCGGTGTGGCTGCCGCGCGCACTGGGGTTCAAGTAGCCGAGTTGGTCAGTCGCCGCGCAGGCCTTGCACCGCCTGGGCCGCGGCTTGCAGGCCCTGCTCCACGATGCGGGCCTTCCACTCGTCGGTGTCGACGTAGAAGGCGTCGCGCATCTGGCGCTTGATCTGGGCGTGCTGTTCCGGCGGCGCCTCGGGGTGCAGGTGCAGCCATTGCTCGGCACGCAGCGCCTGCGTCATCTGGTCCAGCGGCAGCGTGCCGTACTCCAGCGCAATGCCGGTGTACTGGGCCTGCGCACACTCTTCGTAGGCCACGTTCCACATCAGCCCCGACAGCAGCGCCGAGCTGGAAGAACCGTCGTAGATGGAGGTCACGGTCGGCCCCCACCAGGCCTGCGCGCGCGCCAGGGCCTGTGCGTCGTCGCGGCAGGCGAAGATGCGCTCGCCATGGCCGGCCGGCCCCAGGCCGGTGTGCAGGTCTATCCAGCCCAGGCGCGCGCAACGTGTGCCGTGTTCGCGCAGCACTTCGCGTAATGTGCGGTGGCTCCAGGTGGGCGCCTGCCCGCCGTAGAACAGGCCTTGCGGGTGCTGGTACTGGCCGGCGCTGACGGCGGCCTGCAGCGCCCGCGGGCCGTGCTGCTGCACATAGGCGGCGATGCGTGCTTCGTTGTCGGGCGCAGGCGGCCAGGTGGGCGGCAGCAGCACCTCGGCCAGCGCGTCGTAGCCGGGGTTGGCGGGCAGCGGCCGGCTGAAGTTGTGCCAGTTGCGGTTCAGGTCCACGTTTTCGTGCGTGACGCGGCGCCACCACGAAAAGCCGTAGGGGTTGAGCGCGTGCAGGTAAAGCACCGCCACGCCGGCTTCCCGCGAGGCCTCGTGGAAGCCCGGGTCGGCCAGCAAGGCGCCCTGCACGCCGGAGCCGCAATAGCCTTCCACGCCATGGCAGCCGCTGCTCACCAGCAGCAGCGCGGTGGCGTCCGGCGGGCCGAAGCGGGCCACGTCCAGTGCCAGGGTCTCGCCGTCGCGGCCGGGCAGCGGGTGAGGGTGCGACTGCACCGCCAGCCCGGCGGCGCCGGCCGCGCGCAGAAACTTTTCGCGCGCCTGGGCGTAGCTCTGCGCGAAGAAACCGGGGCTGTCCACGAAGCGGCTCAGCGTTGGGGCGCGGGGCGTTTGAGCCACTCTTCGGCCAGGCGCACCCAGCAGGTGGCGCCCAGCGGGATCAGCTCGTCGTTGAAGTCGTAGCTGGGGTTGTGCAGCATGCAAGGCCCCAGGCCATGGCCGCCGTCGCGGTGGCTGCCGTCGCCGTTGCCTATGGCGAAGTAACAGCCCGGCTTGGCCTGCAGGAAGAAGCTGAAATCTTCCGCGCCCATGGTGGGCTCGAAGGGCACCACGCGGTCCTTGCCCACCACGCCCCCCAGCACGTCCTGCACAAACGCGGTTTCGGCTGCGTGGTTCACCGTGGGCGGGTAGTTGCGCTTGAACTCGAAGTTGCAGGTGGCGCCATGGGCGGCGCAGATGCCGTCGGCCACTTCCTTCATGCGGCGCTCTATCAGGTCCAGCGTCTCGATGCTGAAGGTGCGCACGGTGCCGCGTATCTCGGCCGAGTCGGGTACCACGTTGATGGCTTCGCCGGTGTGGATCATGGTGGCGCTGATCACGCCCGGGTCTATGGGCCGCCGGTTGCGCGTGATGATGGTCTGCCAGGCCATGACCATCTGGCAGGCGATGGGCACCGGGTCCACGCCCAGGTGCGGCAGCGCCGCGTGGCTGCCCTTGCCGGTGATGGTGACGCGGAACTCGTTGCTGGAAGCGAGCATCGCGCCGGGGTTGACGCCTATGGTGCCCACCGACATGCCGGGCCAGTTGTGGGCGCCGAAGATGGCCTCCATGGGGAACTGCTCGAAGATGCCGTCCTTGATCATCTCGCGCGCGCCGCCGCCGCCTTCTTCGGCCGGCTGGAACACCAGGTACACGGTGCCGTCGAAGTTGCGGTTCTTGGCCAGGTGCTTGGCCGCCGCCAGCAGCATGGCGGTGTGACCGTCGTGGCCGCAGGCGTGCATCTTGCCCGGGTGTTTGCTGGCGTGGGCAAAGGTGTTGTGCTCGGTCATGGGCAGCGCGTCGATGTCGGCGCGCAGGCCCACGGCGCGTGAGGACGTGCCGTTCTTGACGATGCCTATGACCCCGGTCTTGCCCAGGCCGCGGTGAACGGGAATGCCCCAGTCGGTGAGCGCCTGGGCGATCACGTCGGCGGTGCGAACTTCCTCGAAGCAAAGCTCCGGGTGGGCGTGGATGTCGCGTCGGATCTTCTGGATCTGCGCCGCGTCGGCGAGTATGGGTTCGAGCAGGTTCATGGCGGTGGGGTGCGCCTTCGGCTGCGGGGCCGAGGCGTGCTTCGCAGTGGCTGTCGGAAGGGCCATATTAGTCGTTTGGCGGGGACCTCGGCGGTGGCGGGCGTTTGGCCGCTTCAACCCCAACGGGGGCCACTGCGGCGCGGCAATCAGGGGTAGGCCGGCCTGCGCGCCGCCCGATATCGGTGCTCGGCCGGCCTACCCCCTGCTCGCCGAGCACAGGGCGGTGGTGTTCGGACCCGCACAACCCATGGTGCCAAGGCGGGTGTAGTGCAGGCCCGGCGAGCACCGACATCGGGCGGCGCGCAGCCGGGCCTGCACTACGACCGCCTCGCGCTGCGGTTTCCGCACCACAGCACACGCGCTCGAAGAAACCACCCCGCCTGTGGCACCATCCATCCCATGCCCGCCGCAGCCTCGCCCGACACGCACACCGTGCAGGGCGCCTGCCCGCACGACTGCCCGGACACCTGTGCGCTGCACATCACCGTGCAGGCCGGCCGTGTCGTCAAGGTCTCCGGCGACCCCGAGCACCCGCCCACCGGCGGCGCCTTGTGCACCAAGGTCAGCCGCTACGCCGAGCGCACCTACCACCCCGAGCGTGTGCTGACGCCGCTCCGGCGTGTGGGCCGCAAGGGCGAAGGGCGGTTTGAACCGGTTGGCTGGGACGAAGCGCTTGACGACATCGCCGCGCGGCTCGCGGCCGTCGCAGACCGCGACCCGCAGGCGGTGCTGCCCTACAGCTACGCCGGCACCATGGGCCTGGTGCAGGGCGAAGGCATGGCGGCGCGTTTTTTCCACCGCCTGGGCGCCAGCCTGCTGGACCGCACCATCTGCGCCAGCGCCGGCGGCGACGCGCTGGTGGCCACCTACGGCGCGAAAGTGGGCATGCATGTGCAGCACTTTGCCGAGAGCCGGCTGATACTGATCTGGGGCAGCAACCCCATCACCTCCAGCGTGCACTTCTGGAACCTGGCGCAGCAGGCCAAACGCGCCGGCGCCACGCTGGTGGCCATAGACCCGCGGCGCACCGAAAGCGCCGACAAGTGCCACCTGCACCTGGCCCTGCGCCCGGGCACTGACGGCGCGTTGGCGCTGGGTTTGATGCACGAACTCGTCGTGCACGACCGGCTGGACCACGACTACCTGGCGCAGCACGTGAGCGGCTGGCCGGCGCTGCGCGAACGGGCACTGCAATGGCCGCCGGCCCGCGCGGGGCAGGTCTGCGGCCTGGAAGAAGCGCAGATCGTGGAGCTGGCGCGGCTGTACGGCACGACCCAGCCCGCCGCCATACGCCTGAACTACGGCATGCAGCGGGTGCACGGCGGCGGCAGCGCGGCGCGCTTGATTGCGCTGCTGCCTTGTCTCGTCGGCGCCTGGCGCCACCGGGCCGGGGGGCTGCTGCTGTCGTCCAGCGGCTGGTTCCGCGGTGCGCGGCGCGACGCCTGGCTGCAGCGGCCGGACCTGATGGCTGTGCGCCATGGCAACGGCCGGCCGCGCACCATCAACATGAGCACCATAGGCGACGACCTGCTGCGCGAGGCCTCGGCCACCTTCGGGCCTCGCGTAGAGGCGCTGGTCGTCTACAACAGCAACCCGGTGGCCGTGGCGCCGCACAGTGGTCGCGTGGCCGCCGGTTTTGCGCGCGAGGACTTGTTCACCGTGGTGCTGGAGCACTTCCGCACCGACACCGCCGATTTCGCCGACTACGTGCTGCCCGCCACCACGCAGCTGGAGCACTGGGACGCCCACACCGCCTACGGCCACACCTGGGCGTTGCTGAACCGGCCGGCGGTGGCGCCGCTGGGCCAGGCCTTGTCCAACGCCGAGATCTTTCGCCGCCTGGCGGCGCGCATGGGCTTCAGCGAAGCCTGTTTTGCCGACAGCGACGAAACCCTGGCCCTGGGCGCCTTCGACCCGGCGCAGGTGGATGTGCCGGCGCTGCAAGCGCGCGGCTGGGCGCGGCTGAGCGTGCCCGAGGCGCCGTTTGCCGAAGGCGGCTTTGCCACCGCCGACGGCCGCGCCGTGGTCGACGCGCCGGGCCTGGGCGTGCCCGACCACGTGCCCAACCACGAATGCGCCGAGCGCACGCCGACACTGGCGGCGCGCTACCCCTTGCAGATGATCTCGCCGCCGGCGCGCCACTTCCTGAACAGCAGTTTTGTCAACGTGCCCAGCCTGCGCGCCGCCGAGCGCGAGCCGCTGCTGGAGCTGCACCCGCAAGACGCCGCGGCGCGCGGCATACACAGCGGCGCCACCGTGCGGGTGTTCAACGACCGCGGCGCCTACCTGTGCAAGGCCGCGGTGGGCGTGCGTGCCCGGCCCGGCGTGGTCAACGGCCTGGGCATCTGGTGGCGCAAGCTGGGGCTGGGCGGCACCAACGTCAACGAGCTGACGCACCAGGGCCTGACGGACATAGGCCGCGCGCCCACCTTCTACGACTGCCTGGTGCAGGTCGAGGCCGTGGCCGGCGACGCGACGGTCGAGGATGCGGCCAGCGGCCAGGCCGTCGCCGCCGCTGCGGCGTGAAACGCCCATGCGCTGGCGTTCCTGGGCCGGGGTGGCGGTAGTGGCAGGGGGCGGCCTGCTGGGCACCGCGCTGCTGGCCGTGGCCGCGGTGTGCCTGGGCAGTGGCTGCAGCACGCTGGGTTACTACGCGCAGGCTGCCAATGGCCACCTGGACCTGCTGCAACGTTCGCGGCCGGTGGCCGACTGGCTGGAAGACGACAGCACCGCCCCGGGGCTGCGCGAGCGCCTGGAACTCAGCCAGCGCATGCGCGACTTTGCCGTCAGCGAGCTGAAGCTGCCCGACAACCGCAGCTACCGGCGTTATGCCGACCTGGGCCGCAACGCCGTGGTGTGGAACGTGGTGGCGGCGCCGGAGCTGTCGCTGCAACTCAAGACCTGGTGTTTTGCCTTCACCGGCTGCATCGGCTACCGCGGCTACTTTCGCAAGGAAGCCGCCGACGAGATGGCTGCGGCCTTGCGGGCAGAGGGCTACGAGGTCAGCGTCTACGGCGTGCCGGCGTATTCCACGCTGGGCCGCACCGACTGGCTGGGCGGTGACCCGCTGCTCAACACCTTCATCCGCTGGCCCGAGGGCGAGCTGGCGCGGCTGATCTTCCACGAACTGGCGCACCAGGTGGTGTACGTGGACGACGACACCACCTTCAACGAATCCTTCGCCACCGCGGTGGAGCGCATAGGCGGTGCGCGCTGGCTGCTGCGCCACGCCACGCAGCAGGCGCGCGACGACCACGCCAGCCTGTTGCAGCGCCGGGAAGACTTCCGCGAGCTGACCCAGCGTTACCGCGACACGCTGGCAGCGCTGTACGCCACCGCGCTGCCCGACGACACCAAGCGCGAGCGCAAGGCCACGTTGCTGGCGGCCCTGCGTGCCGAACACGCCCACCTGAAGGCCACGCGCTGGGGTGGCGACGCCGGCTACGACCGCTGGTTTGCGGACGTCAACAACGCCTCGCTGGGCGTGCTGGGCGCCTACAACGACCTGGTGCCCGGTTTCGAGCGGGTGTTCGACGCCGCCGGTGGCGACTTCGAACGCTTCTACGAGCAGGTGCGGCAGATCGCCGGCTTGCCGCGCGAGCAGCGCCGCGCCAAACTGCAGGCGGCGCCCTGAGCGCATCAACCATCTCCCCACTTCATCCAGCTTTTTGACAAGAGGCGTACCGTGCCCGACATCCGCATCCACCGCCCGCACCAACTGGGCCTGGCCAAGGCGCGCAAGGTCGCCTGGCAATGGGCCGAGCAGGCCGAGGCCAAGTTCGACATGGAATGCACCGTGGTCGAGGGCAAGACCAGCGACACCGTCGAGTTCCGCCGCAGCGGCGTCAACGGCCGCCTGGTGGTGGCGGCCGACCACTTCGACCTGGACGCCAAGCTGGGCCTGCTGCTGGGGGCCTTCAGCAAGACCATAGAGGCCGAGATACAGAAGAACCTGGACGAGCTGCTGGGCAAGGCCCAGGCGGCCGGCGGCAAGACCGCTGCCAAGACCGCCGGCAAGACCACCGACAAGGCGGCGGCCAAGACCAGTGGGCGGGGGGGCAAGACCGGAGCGACCTGAGCATGCGACACCCGTCTTTGAATCTCCTCCCGACCATCGCGGCCGCCGCCATGGCCGTGGCGCTGTCAGCCCACGCGCAGGCCCAGGCCCAGCAGGCGCCCGAACCGCGCCGCATCACCTCGGCGGCCGCGCCCGACACCGCACCGGCCTGCCCGGCGCTGCTGCAGCATGTGCTGCCGCGGCTGCAGGACGAACAGCCGCAGCCGTTGTGCCAGTACGCCGGCAAGGTGCTGCTGGTGGTCAACACCGCCAGCTACTGCGGCTTCACCAAGCAGTACGAAGGTCTGGAGGCCTTGAACGCCAGGTACGCGGCGCGCGGCCTGGTGGTGCTGGGCTTCCCGTCCAACGACTTCAAGCAGGAAGACAGCGACCGCGAAAAGATCGCCGACCTGTGCTTCAACACCTACGGCGTGAAGTTCCCCATGTTCACCACCACGGCCGTGCGCGGCCGTGACGCGCACCCGCTGTTTGCCGAGCTGGCGCGCAGCACCGGCGAGTCGCCGGGCTGGAACTTCAACAAGTACCTGGTGGGGCGCGACGGGCGGCCCATCGCCCACTACGGCTCGCGCACCGCGCCCGACAGCCGCACGCTCACCGCGGCCATAGAACGCGCGCTGGCGGCGAACTGAGCAGCGACCTCTCGAGGCCGCTGCGCAGCCCAGCCACCGCCGTGGAGCCGGCTTCGCCGGTCCACTGGCGGTGCCTCCTGGAGGGGGAGCGGCGAAGCCGCTACGGGGGTGGGCTTACTTCAGCGACTCGATGAGGTCGATGTACTCCTGCATGGCCTCGTTCTTGTCCTTGCCCTGCACCGCCGCCCAGGCGTCGTACTTGGCGCGGCCCACCATGTCGGTGAAGCCCGGGCGCTTGCCCTGCACGTCGCCCTCGGTGGCCTGCTTGTACAGCGAGTAGATCTTCAGCAGCGTCATGTTGTCCGGCTTCTCCGGCAGCTGCTTGCTCTCCGCGACGGCCTTCTCGAAGCTGGCCTGAAGCTTGGACATGGTGGGTCTCCGTGCGTGTTGATCCGGTATTGACGCCGTTGATCTTACCCAGCATCGTGCCGGCTGCCGCTGGCGCAGCGGCCCCCTATGCCAGGAGAAACCCCATGACCGCCGCCGCAGAACGCATGTCGCGTGTCGACACCGCGTGGCTGCGCATGGACAACGACACCAACCTGATGATGATCGTGGGCGTCTGGCTGCTGGAGCCGGCGCTGGGCCTGGCGGCGGTGCGCGAGCGCGTGGCCGACAAGCTGCTGCAGTACGACCGCTTCCGCCAGAAGGTGGTGCCCGACCCGCTGGGCGCCCTGTGGGTGGCCGACGACAGCTTCGACATCCAGCGGCACGTGGTGCCGGCGGTGCTGAAGCCACGCCGCGGCGAAAGCCAACGCCAGGCCTTGCAGCGCCTGTGCGGCGAGCTGGCCACCACGCCGCTGGACCCGGCGCGGCCGCTGTGGCAGCTGCACGTGGTGGAGCGCTACGAAGGCGGCAGCGCCATCATCGCGCGCATACACCACTGCATTGCCGACGGCATCGCGCTGATCTCGGTGATGCTGTCCATCACCGACGGCGGCACCGACCCGCCCAAGCGCCGCCGCCGCGGCGCCGCCGAAGCCGAAGGCCGCGACGGCAGCGCGGGCGACGAGAGCGACTGGCTGGCCGACGCGGTGGTCAAGCCGCTGACCGACCTCACGGTCAAGGCCCTGGGCATGTACGGCAGCGGGGTCGCCAAGTCCATGGACATGCTGGCCAACCCCCAGCAGCCGCTGCTGGGCTCGGTGGACATGGCACGCACCGGCGTGCAGGTGCTCACGGACGTGGCGGCCATGGCGCTGATGGCCGACGACTCGCCCACGCCGCTGAAGGGCAAGCCCAGCGGGCACAAGGTGGTGGCCTGGAGCGAGCCGCTGCCGCTGGCCGACGTGAAGGCGGTGTGCAAGGGCCTGGGCTGCACCGTCAACGACCTGCTGCTGGCCTGCGCCGCCGGCGCCATAGGCGAGTACGTCCAGGCCCGCGGTGCCGACCCGGCCGGCCGGCAGATACGCGCCATGGTGCCGGTGAACCTGCGCCCGCTGGACAAGGCCTGGCAGCTGGGCAACCGCTTCGGCCTGGCGCCGCTGGTGCTGCCCATAGGCATAGCCAACCCGGTGGAGCGCGTGTTTGCGGTGCGCGCCCGCATGGCCGAGCTCAAGGGCAGCTACCAGCCGCTGCTGGCCTTTGGCGTGCTGGCGCTCAGCGGCCTGTTCATCAAGCCGGTGCAAGACCTGCTGACCGGCATGTTCGCCAAGAAGACCACCGCGGTGATGACCAACGTGCCCGGCCCGGCGCAGCCGCTGAGCTTTTGCGGCGCCACGCTGCGCCAGACCATGTTCTGGGTGCCGGCCTCGGGCGACATTGGCGTGGGCGTTTCCATACTCACCTATGCCGGCGGCGTGCAGTTCGGCCTGATCACCGACCGCGCGCTGGTGCCCGACCCGCAGCAGATCATCGACCGTTTTGCGCCCGAGTTCGACAAGCTGGTCTGGCTGGCGGCCATGCTGCCCTGGCCCGGCGAGGCTGAACACTGACAACCCCTTCAAGGAGAGCATGGCATGGCCATCAGCGTCGACATAGACCTCGAGTACCAGTTCGGCGTCAAGGCGCCCGCCAAGGAAGTTTTTGCGCTGCTGTCGGACGTGCCCGCCTCGGTGAGCCACTTTCCCAAGGTGGAGCAGCTGGTGGACATGGGCGGCGGCGTGTACCGCTGGGAGATGCAGAAGGTGGGCACCGCGCAGGTCAACCTGCAGACGGTGTATGCGTCCAAGTACGTGGCCGACGCCAAGAAGGGCACGGTGGTGTGGACGCCGGTCAAGGGCGTGGGCAACGCGCAGGTGGGCGGCAGCTGGAAGGTGGTGGACAAGAAGACACACACCGAACTGGCGCTCAAGATCCAGGGCCAGGTGGAAGTGGCGCTGCCGGCCTTGATGAAGATGGTGGTCGGGCCCGTGGTGCAGGGCGAGTTCGAGAAGCTGGTCGACAAGTACATCGCCAACCTGATCAAGCGCTTCGGCGGCGAGGTCGACCTATGAGCCGCTGGGCTGCGGCCGTGCTGCTGCCGGCCTTGCTGGCGGGCTGTGCAACCCCGTTGCAGGCACCCATCAGCGGCTACACCTGCTGCAACCTGCGCGACTACAAAGGCTGGATATCCAGCGACAACGTGCTGGGCGGTGCGCTGGTGCCGGCCGGCGAGCCGGTGCGCATCACTACCATCAAGCGCCACTACTACGCCTACGGCGTCGTAGGCGGCCAGGAGCTGGGCCTGCGCGACGACCAGGCCAAGCGCCCGGCCGACACGACGGCCTGGCTGCAGCAAGTCGTGGTGGATCAGGATCCGCGCGAACGGCTGGCCACCTGGCCGCGTGACGTGCGCCTGGCCGTGCAGGCCGGCAAGGTGTTGCCGGGCATGACACGCGAGCAGGTGCTGATGGCGCTGGGCCACCCGCCGCGCAGCCTGACGCCGGAGCCGGCGGATTCGGTGTGGCGCTACCTCACGCTGCCCGACGACCAGGCTGTGGACCTGTTGTTCGACATGGACGGCAGGCTGTCTGCCGTCACCGGCCCGGCTTCTGCTCAGCAACGGGTGCTGATGGAGCCCTGATGCTGCATCACGTGGAAATCTACGTCAGCGACCTGGAGCGCTCGGCGGTGTTCTGGACGCCGTTCATGCAGCACCTGGGCTACGAGGAAGACCGCTGGGCGGGCGGCATCAACTACGTGCGCGGCGAAGGCGAGACCTACCTGTGTTTTCTGCCGGCCCCGGCGCAGCACCTGGCGGCCGGCTACCACCGCCAGCGCGTGGGCTTGAACCACCTGGCCTTCCACGGGCGCTCGCGCGCGCAGGTGGACGAGATTGCCGCCTGGGCGCGTGGCGCCGGCTTTACGCTGCTGTACGACGACCGCTACCCCTACGCCGGCGGGCCGGGCTACTACGCGCTGTACTGCGAAGACCCGGACCGCATCAAGGTGGAGGTGGTGGCACCGCCTCAGCTTTGAAGCCGCCGGTACGGCGGCTTCAAAGCCCGTCGCCGCGGCCCAGAGCCCGCAGCCAGCCCAGCCCGGCCTCGGTGCCCTCGGGGCCGTTGTCGGCCGGCATGTACTCGCAGCCCACCCAGCCGTCGTAGCCAATGGCGTCCAGCTGCGGCAGCACAAAGGGCCAGTGGATCTCGCCGCTGCCCGGCTCGTGGCGGCCGGGGTTGTCGGCGATCTGCACATGGCCTATGCGCGGCAGCCAGCGCTTGAGCGTGCCCATCAGCTCGCCGTGCGTGCGCTGGGCGTGGTACAGGTCGTACTGCACGAAGGCGTTGGGGGCGCCCACCTCGTCCAGCAGCGCCACCGCCTGCGCGGTGCTGTGCAGGTAGAAGCCGGGCATGTCGAAACGGTTGATGGGCTCGGTCAGCAGCACCAGGCCGGCGTCGGCCAGCGCGGCGGCGGCAAAGCGCAGGTTCTCGACGAAGGTGCGGCGCAGCGTGGCCTCGTCCACGCCGGCCGGTGCCTTGCCGGACAGGCAGTTCAGCCGCGGCACGCCCAGGGTCTTGGCGTAGGCGATGGCCTGCGGCACACCGGCGCGAAACTCCGCCACGCGGGCCGGGTCGCAGGCCAGGCCGCGGTCGCCGGCGGCAAAGTCGCCGGGCGGCAGGTTGTGCAACACCATCTGCAGGCCTTGCGCTTGCAGCTGCTCGCGCAAGGCTTCGGCCGGCCAGTCGTACGGGAACTGCATCTCCACGGCACGGAAGCCGGCGCGCGCCGCCCGCGCAAAGCGGTCCAGCATGGGGTGGGCGGTGAACAGCGTGGAGAGGTTGGCGGCAAAGCGCGGCATGGCAGCGTCCTGTTGAGGTGGGGCCGGCTGAAGGCGAGGGCGTGGCCAGGGGATACTTGCGGCATGCCCACGCCGACCCAACGCATTGTCGCCTTCGCCCTGGCCCTGGCCACGGGCGTGCTGGGCGCCGCCTGCACGCCCAAGCGCCCGGCGCCTGTCACCGACCTGGGCATGACGCCGCCGTTCGTCGCCCCCTACGCCGAGGAGGTGCCCTTTGTCGTCACGCCCGACGCCGTCACGCTGGCCATGCTGCAACTGGCGGAGGTGCAGGCCGGCGACCGCTTGATAGACCTGGGTTCCGGCGATGGCCGCATCGTCATACAGGCGGCCTTGCGTTTTGGCGCGCAGGGCCTGGGCGTGGAGATCGTGCCCGAGCTGGTGCAGCGCAGCCGCGCTGCCGCTGCCGCAGCGGGGGTGGCCGCCCGCGCGCGCTTTGAGCAGCAGGACTTGTTCAAGACCGACCTGGCGCAGGCCAGCGTCATCACCATGTACCTGCTGCCGGCGGTGAACCTGCAGTTGAAGCCGCGCCTGCTGGCGCTGGCACCGGGCACGCGCATCGTCTCGCACGACTGGGACCTGGGCGACTGGGTGCCGGATGTGACGCGGGTGGTGGACGCGCCGGACAAGCCGGTGGGCCGCGAGAAGCTCAGCCACCTGCACTTGTGGGTGGTGCCGGCACGCCTGCAAGGCCGCTGGTGCGGCGACGGCGTGGCGCTGGACCTGACGCAGCAGTACCAGGCGGTGCAAGGCAGCCTGGCCCAGGGCGACCAGCGCCTGGCGCTGACGGGCCGCCTGCACGGCGCCCAGCTGCAACTGCAAGGCGCCGGCGCGGTGCAAGTGGCGGCGCGCTGGCAGCCGCGGCCGGGCGAAGCCGTGAGCGGCGAGGGCGTGCTGGTGCTGACGCAGGCCAGCGGCCCCTGGGCCGCGCTGCAGGGCCGGCAGCTGCAACGCGGCAGCTGCGAGATGGCGATCAGGCCGTCGGCAGCACGTGGTCCTTGAACTGCTCGCGCAGCTTGTTCTTCTGCATCTTGCCGGTGGCGCCCAGCGGAATGGCGTCGACGAACACCACGTCGTCGGGCGTCCACCACTTGGCGATCTTGCCTTCGTAGAAGGCCAGCAGCTCTTCGCGCGTCAGCTCGGCGCCGGGCTTTTTCATCACTACCAGCAGCGGTCGCTCGTCCCACTTGGGGTGGTGGGCGGCGATGCAGGCGGCCATGGCCACGGCCGGGTGGGCCATGGCGATGTTCTCCAGGTCTATGGAGCCTATCCACTCGCCGCCGCTCTTGATGACGTCCTTGCTGCGGTCGGTGATCTGCATGTAGCCGTCGCCATCGATCCTGGCCACGTCGCCGGTGGGGAACCAGCCGTCCACCAGCGGGTCGCCGCCATCGCCCTTGAAGTAGGTGGACAGCACCCAGGGCCCGCGCACGTGCAGGTCGCCGCTGGCGTCGCTGCCGAAGGGCAGCTCGCGGCCGTCGGTGTCCACCACGCGCATGTCCACGCCGTAGATGGCGCGGCCCTGCTTGGCCATCACCGCGTAGCGGTCGTCGGCCGACAGCGCGGCATGCTGGGCCTTGAAGGAGCACACGGTGCCCAGCGGGCTCATCTCGGTCATGCCCCAGGCGTGCAGCACGTGCACGCCGTACTTGTCGCCAAAGGCGCGCAGCATGGCCGGCGGGCAGGCCGAGCCGCCGATGATGGTGCGCTTCATGGTGCTGAACTTCAGCTGGTGCGCGTCCACGTGCGCCAGCAGGCCTTGCCACACGGTGGGCACGCCGGCAGACAGCGTGACGCCCTCGGCCTCGAACAGCTCGTACAGGCTCTTGCCGTCCAGGCCCGGACCGGGGAACACCAGCTTGGCGCCGACCATGCAGCCTATGTAGGGCAGCCCCCAGGCGTTGACGTGGAACATGGGCACCACCGGCAGGATGGTGTCGGCGGCACCACAGTTCAGCGCGTCGGGCAGGGCGGCGGCAAAGCTGTGCAGCAGCGTGCTGCGGTGGCTGTACAGCACGCCCTTGGGGTTGCCGGTGGTGCCGCTGGTGTAGCACAGCGAGCTGGCGGTGTT
Organism: Burkholderiaceae bacterium; assembly: GCA_037190565.1. Lineage (GTDB taxonomy): Bacteria > Pseudomonadota > Gammaproteobacteria > Burkholderiales > Burkholderiaceae_C > Rubrivivax. The sequence goes on along the minus strand of JBBCJV010000015.1, from coordinate 48,178 downwards.
TTCGTCGAACACCGGCCAGGTGAAGCGGTCGTCCTGGGCTTCGACCAGGTCTTCATAGACCAGCAGGCCGGGGATCTTGTCGGCGGCGTCGGCCGGCAGGTGGGCGCGGTCCGTCATGGCCACGAAGTGGCGCACCGAGCCCAGCTTGGAGGCCACGGCGGCCACCAGTGGCAGGAAGGTCAGGTCAAAGAACAGCACACTGTCTTCGGCATGGCCCACGATGTAGGCCAGTTGCTCGGGGTGCAGGCGCGGGTTCAGCGTGTGCAGGATGGCGCCGCTGCCGGAGACGGCGTAGTACAGCTCCATGTGGCGGTAGCTGTTCCAGGCCAGCGTGGCCACGCGGTCGCCGGGCCCCACGCCCAGGGCGGCCAGCGCCTTGGCCAGGCGCCGCGAGCGCGCCGCGACTTCGCGGTAGGTGCTGCGGTGTATGTCGCCTTCGACACGCCGCGAGACGATTTCGCGTTCGCCATGGTGGCGCTCGGCGTGCACGATGAGGGAAGAGATCAGCAGCGGCTGCTGCATCATCTGGCCGTTCATGGGTCTCCTGCTTCGGTGTCTTGGCGTGCTGCCCGAAGCAGGCATTCTGCGGCAAGCCGGTTGGCGCAGGCCCCGATTCAGCTCAGGGTTTCGCCGCAGCCGCCTACCACTGGGTGGCCGGGCTCTGCGTGGCCCGGCCCAGCCAGCGTTCTATCGCCGCCGCCAGCTGCATGCCGCTGACCGGCTTGCTCAAGAAGTCGTCCATGCCGGCCGCCAGGCAGCGCTCGCGGTCGCGGGCCAGGGTGTCGGCCGTCAGCGCCACGATGGCCAGCCGCCGACGGCCGGACTGCTGCTCCTCGGCGCGTATGCGGCGCGCGGCTTCCCAGCCGTCCATCACCGGCATGTGGCAGTCCAGAAACAGGATGTCGTGCTGCAGGCCGGTGGCGGCCTGGCAGGCGGCCTGGCCGTCGGCCACGGTGTCCACGCGACAACCCAGGCGTTGCAGCAGCCCGCTGACGATGAGCTGGTTCACCGGGTCGTCGTCGGCCACCAGCACGCGTATGGCCTGGCCCTGTGCCGAAGCCTGGGCCTCGGCGGGCTCGGGTGCCGGCGGCGGCGCCAGGGGCGCGGTGTGCAACGGCAGCTCGACGCGGAACTGCGAGCCGCGGCCCTGCACGCTTTCCACCGTCACCTGGCCGCCCATCGCGGCGCTGACCTGGCGCACGATGGCCAGCCCCAGGCCCACGCCGCCGTGGCGGCGGGTGCTGGAGCCGTCGCCCTGGGTGAAGGTCTCGAAGATGGTGGCCAGCTGCCGCGGCGAGATGCCTATGCCGGTGTCGTGCACGGTGATGCGCAGCGCGGGCTGGCCGTTGTTGCCGCCTTCACCGCCGCGGCCCCCGCGATGGCAAGCCTCCACATGCAGGTACACCGCGCCGCGGTCGGTGAACTTCACGGCGTTGTGCAGCAGGTTCACCATCAGCTGCCGCAGGCGCACCGGGTCGGCCACGATGTGTTGCGGCAGCTTCGCGTCCAGCTGGGCGTGCAGGGTCACCGGCTTGTCGCGGGCCATGACCTCCATCAGCGCCACCACCTCGTCCACCAGGGCCGGCAGGTCCACCGCCGACGGCCGCAGCTCCAGCGTGCCGGACTCCAGGCGCGACAAGTCCAGCACGTCGTCTATCAGGGCCAGCAGGGCGCTGGCCGAACCGTGTGCCAGCTGCACGTAGCGGCGTTGTTCGGGGCTCAGCGGCGTGCCGGCCAGCAGCTCGGCGGCGCCCAGCACGCCGTTCATGGGCGTGCGTATCTCGTGGCTGGCCACCGCCAGGAACTGCGACTTGGCCACGCTGGCCTGCTCGGCCTGGGCACGGGCCTGCTCCAGCTCCTGCGCCTGGCGTTGCAGCGCCAGGTTCTGCTGTTCGAGGTCGGCCACCAACGCACGCGCCGCGTGCACCGCCTGGCGTGTGCGCCGGCGCAGCCGCTCGGTGACCAGGCCGGTGGCGGCCACGTACAGGCCCAGCATGTACAGCACCAGCGCCACGCCCAGGCGGTCGCCCCAGGCCGCGGGCGAGGGGTCGCCCCACCAGGCCCAGACGGCGTAGCCCAGGTAGGCCGCCACCACCACGTGTGCAAAGTACAGCGCACGCCGAAAGCCGTAGCCCACCTGGTCCACCACGCGCACCAGCATCAGGTAGGCGAAGAACAGCTGGCCCTGGGCCTGCTCCAGGTACTGCAGGTTGACCAACCAGATCAGCAGGTCGGCATGCAGCAGCAGCAGCACCGGGTCGGGGCGCTGCAGCCTGCCGTGGGTGCTGCGCAGCGCCAGCCAGGCAGCGGCAGCGTAGGCCAGGTTCAGCGCCCACAAGGCCAGCAGCGGCGGCGAGGCCAGGCTGCCGCCGTGGCGCCATTCGTGCACCGCGGTCAGCGCACACAGCACCACAAAGCCGGCCGCGCGCAGCAGCGGCACTTGCACCGTGGCGAAGCGCCGCTCGGCAGCGGCTTTGCGTTGTTGCAGCAGGCGGTCGTCCAGCGTGAAGCCGGTATCGGCTGCAGGGGCCAGGGCGTTGCTTGGCACTGAAAACCTGCGGCGAAAGAAAAGTGCCGCGAATGTGCCACGGAAGGCCGCGCCTGCCTTCGCTCGAAAGAGGGAAGGCGCGTAAACAGCGTAAGCGAAGCGCGTGGCGGCGCGGGGTTCAGTCCACCGGCGCCCCGGCCTGGTACCAGCGGCGCAGCAGGTCGCGCTCGTCGTCGGTCATCTGCGTGGCGTTGCTCAGCGGCATGAGCTTGAGCACCACGGTCTGCTGGTACACCGCCTGGGCATGCTGCTTCAGCAGCGCCGGCGTGTGCAGCGCCACGTGCTTCTGCGCCAGGGTTTCGTTGTGGCACATCGCACAGCGCTGGTCCACCACGGCACGCACCTGGGCGTAGCTGGGCGGCGGCATGCCGGCAGGCTGCGCGGCCCGGGGAGCCGGCTTCATGGCGACCGCCAGCCCCACGATGAGCAGCGTGCCGGCCACCGCGTAACCCCAGGGCACCGCCTTGCCCTGCACCAGCGCCTTGTGGCGCGCGACGAAACTGTGGCGTATCAGGGCGCCGGCCAGCATCAGCACCACCAGCACGGCCCAGTTCCACGGCCCCTGGTACAGCCAGCCGTAGTGGTTGGACAGCATGGCGATCAGCACCGGCAGCGTGAAGTAGGTGTTGTGCACGCTGCGCTGCTTGCCGCGCTGGCCGTGTATGGGGTCCACCGCCTGGCCGGCCTGCATTTGCGCGATCACCTTGCGCTGCCCCGGGATGATCCAGAAGAAGACGTTGGCGCTCATGGCCGTGGCCAGCATGGCGCCTACCAGCACAAAGGCGGCGCGGCCGGCAAACAGCTGGCAGGCCAGCCACGAGGCCGCCACCACGAACAGCGACACCAGCACGCCCACCGTGAGGTCGCCGCCCACGCGGCCGTCCTTTTCGCCGAAGAAGCGGCAAATCAGGTCGTAGAACACCCAGAACACCACCAGAAAACCCAGCGCGCTGGCGATGGCCGCGGCGGGCGACCAGTCGAACACGTTGCGGTCTATCAGGAAGGTTTCGGCGTTGAACAGGTACAGCACCGTCAAGAGTGCAAAGCCGGTGAGCCAGGTGCTGTAGCTCTCCCAGAAGAACCAGTGCAGGTGCTTGGGCAGGTGCCTGGGCGCCACCAGGTACTTCTGCGGGTGGTAGAAACCGCCGCCGTGCACGGCCCAGAGCTCGCCGTCCACGCCGCGCGCCTGCAGCTCGGGGTCTTCGGGCTTTGTGAGGCTGTTGTCCAGGAACACGAAGTAGAACGACGAGCCTATCCAGGCGATGGCCACGATGACATGCGCCCAGCGCAGCAGCAGGTTGGTCCAGTCCAGGAGGTAAGTCAGATCCATGGTGCTCAGCTTCCGCGGTACGTGGACCAGCTCCAGGGGCTGACCAGCAGCGGCACGTGGTAGTGCCCGGCCGCGTCGGCGATGCCGAAGTCCAGCTGCACCGTGTCCACGAAAGGCGGCTCGGGCAGCGCGACGCCCAGGCCGCGGAAGTAGGGCGCCGTCTCGAACAGCAGCCGCCAGCGGCCCACGGCCATCTCCTCACCCTGCAGCAGCGGGCCGTCGGCGCGGCCATCGTGGTTGAGCTGCACTTGTTTGACGGTGGTGGCGCTGCCGTCGGCTGCCACACGCTGCAGCGTGACGGCCATGCCGGCGGCCGGCCGACCGTGTGCGGTGTCCAGGACGTGGGTGCTGAGCTTGCCCATGGGCTGCGGTGTGGCGGTGGCAGTGAATACACTCAAGCATAAGTCGGGCCGCCGCGATGAACCCTTCGCTTCCTTCCCAGCACCGTGATTCCAGCCGTTACCCGCGTGACCTGCGCGGCTACGGCCGCTGCCCGCCGAACCCGCAGTGGCCCGGCGGGGCCAGGGTGGCGCTGCAGTTTGTGCTGAATTACGAGGAAGGCGGCGAAAACAGCGTGCTGCACGGCGACGCCGGCAGCGAGCAGTTCCTGTCGGAGATGTTCAACCCGGCGGCCTACCCGGCGCGGCACCTCAGCATGGAGAGCGTCTACGAGTACGGCTCGCGGGTGGGCGTGTGGCGGTTGCTGCGCGAGTTCGAACGCCGCAGCCTGCCGCTCACGGTGTTCGGCGTGGGCATGGCGCTTCAGCGCTGCCCCGAGGTGACGGCGGCCTTTGTGGAAGGCGGGCACGAGATCGCCTGTCACGGCTGGCGCTGGATCCACTACCAGAACATGGACGAAGCCACCGAGCGCGAACACCTGCTTCAGGCCATGCAGGCCATCGCCCGGCTCACGGGTCGGGCGCCGGGCGAAGACGGCCATGTGCACGGCCTGGGCTGGTACACCGGCCGCGACAGCCCCAACACCCGCCGCCTGCTGGCCGAGCACGGCGGCTTTGCCTACGACAGCGACTACTACGGCGACGACCTGCCGTTCTGGCTGCAGGTGAAACGGAGCGACGGCAGCCTGGGGCCGCACCTGGTGCTGCCCTACACCCTGGACAACAACGACATGCGCTTTGCACTGCCGCAGGGCTACAGCCACGGCGACGAGTTCTTCCAGTACCTGAAGGATGCCTTCGACGTGCACTACGCCGAAGGCAGCCGCGACCCGGCCGAAGGCCAGGGCGGCCCGTCCATGATGAGCATAGGCATGCATTGCCGCTTGCTGGGCCGGCCAGGGCGTCTGCGCGCCCTGCAGCGTTTTCTGGACCATGTGCAGGCGCGCGACGGGGTGTGGATCACACGCCGCATAGACATCGCCCGCCACTGGCAGGCCTGGCACCCTTTTGATGCCGCCACCGCCTTTGTATGGGAATGAGCACCGGTGACCCCACCATGGCCTTGAGCACGCTTGCACCCGCCAACACCGCCGGGCGCGACGAGTTTGTCGCGCTGATGGAAGGCATCTACGAACACTCGCCCTGGGTGGCGCAGGCGGCGCACGCGGCGCGGCCCGCCGCCGGCTGGCCCACGCTGGCGGCGCTGGAGCGTGCGCTGGTGCAGGCCGTGCGCCAGGCGCCGCGCGAGCAGCAACTGGCCTTGCTGCGTGCCCACCCCGAGCTGGCCGGCAAGGCCATGGTGGCCCAGACGCTCACCGCCGAGAGCACCGGCGAACAGACGGTGTCCGGGCTGACGCACTGCACGCCGCAGGAGTTTGCCCGCCTGCAGCAGCTCAACGCCGACTACAACACCCGCTTCGGCTGGCCTTTCATCCTGGCCGTTCGCGGCCCGCGCGGCACCGGGCTCACGCGCCAGCAGATCATCGCCACCTTCGAACGCCGCCTGGCGGGGCACCCGGAGGTGGAGTTCGCCGAGTGCCTGCGCAACGTGCACCGCATCGCGCAGATACGCCTGGGCGAGCGCTGCGGCCGCGCCGCTGCCGACGGCGAGCTGGTCTGGGACTGGGCCGAGGCGCTGGCCACCCACAGCGACCCGGGATATGCCGAATGGGGCGAACTGACGGTGACCTACCTCACCGAAGCCCACCGCGCCTGCGCCGCCCAGCTGGCGCAGTGGATGCGCGACAGCGGCTTCGACGAGGTGGGCGTAGACGCCGTGGGCAACGTGGTGGGCGTGTACCACGGTGCCGACCCCTCGGCGCCGCGCCTGCTGACCGGCAGCCACTACGACACCGTGCGCAACGGCGGCAAGTACGACGGCCGCCTGGGAATCCTGGTGCCCATGGCGGTGGTGCGCGGTCTGCACCGCGCCGGGCGGCGCCTGCCCCTCGGCATCGAGGTGGTGGGTTTTGCCGAAGAAGAAGGCCAGCGCTACAAGGCCACCTTCCTGGGCTCCGGCGCGCTGGTGGGCCAGTTCGACCCCGCCTGGCTGGCGCAGGCCGACGCCGACGGCATCAGCCTGCGTGACGCCATGCTTGCCGCCGGCCTGCCGGCCACGCTGGAGGCCATCGCCGCGCTGAAGCGCGACCCGGCGCGCTACCTGGGTTTTGTCGAGGTGCACATAGAACAAGGCCCGGTGCTGGACGCACTGGACCTGCCGCTGGGCGTGGTCACCAGCATCAACGGCGGCCTGCGCTACACCGGCGAGGTGGTGGGCCTGGCCAGCCACGCCGGCACCACGCCCATGGGCAGTCGCCGCGACGCCGCCTGCGCCGTGGCCGAGCTGGCCTTGTATGTGGAAAAGCGCGCCGCGGCGGTGGCCGACGTGGTGGGCACCGTGGGCATCCTGGAGGTGCCTTCGGGTTCCATCAACGTGGTGCCGGGCCGCTGCCGTTTCAGCCTGGACCTGCGCGCCACCACCGATGCAGCGCGCGACGCGCTGGCTGCCGATGTGCTGGCCGAGCTGCAGCGCATCGCCGACGAACGGGGCGTGGGCCATCGCCTGGAACTCAGCATGCGTGCCGCGGCCGCGCCCTGCCACCCGGCCTGGCAGGCCCGCTGGGCCGCGGCGGTGCAGCAGCTGGGCCTGCCGGTGCACCACCTGCCCAGCGGTGCCGGGCACGACGCCATGAAGCTGCACGAGCTGATGCCGCAGGCCATGCTGTTTGTGCGCGGCGGCAACGGCGGCATCAGCCACAACCCGCTGGAGACCATCACGGTGGAAGACGCGCAGCTGTGCGTGGAGGCTTTCGCGAATCTGGTGGAAGGTTTGGGCCGGGAGGGCTTGTCGTGAGCGCAGTGCAGGACCAGGGGCTGTACGAGAGCCTGTACCAGAGGCTGGACGAGTGGGTGGCCGATCACTTTGAAGAGCAGCTGCGTTTTCTGCAGGCCCTGGTGCAGGTGCCCACCGACACGCCGCCGGGCGACAACGCCCCGCATGCCGAGAAGACCGCCCAGTTGCTGACCGCGCTGGGCTACGCGGTCGAGCGCCATGCCGTGCCGGCCGCGGCGGTGCAGGCGCAGGGCATGGTGTCCATCACCAACCTCATCGTGCGGCGGCGTTTCGGCGAGGGCGGCCCGGTGATTGCGCTCAACGCCCACGGCGACGTGGTGCCGCCGGGTGAGGGCTGGACGCGCCCGCCCTACGGCGGCGAAGTCGTCGACGGGGCCATCTACGGCCGCGCCGCCGCGGTCAGCAAGAGCGACTTCGCGACCTACACCTTCGCGCTGCGGGCCCTGGAATCACTGGGCCTGCCTGCCGACATGGCGCTCACCGGCGGCGTGGAGCTGCACTTCACCTACGACGAAGAGTTCGGCGGCGAGCTGGGCCCAGGCTGGTTGCTGGCCCAGGGCTTGACGCAGCCCAGCCTGCTGATGGCTGCCGGCTTCAGCCATCAGGTGGTGACGGCGCACAACGGCTGCCTGCAGCTGGAGGTGACGCTGCACGGCCTGGCCTCGCATGCGGCCTACCCCGAGACCGGCATAGACGCGCTGCAGGCCGCCAACCGGCTGCTCACCGCGCTGTACGCCTACAACGGCGTGTTGCGCGAACGGCGATCGCAGGTGGCCGGCATCACCCACCCCTACCTGAACGTGGGCCGCATCGAAGGCGGCAGCAACACCAACGTGGTGCCCGGCAAGGTGGTGCTGAAGCTGGACCGCCGCATGATCCCGGAAGAAGACGCCGCCGCGGTGGAAGTCGAGGTGCGCACGCTGATCGAACAGGCCGTGGCCGCCAGCCCCGGCGTGCGGCTGGAAGTGCGCCGCCTGCTGCTGGCGCAGTCGCTGAAACCCCTGCCGGGCAACCGCGCCCTGGTGCAGGCGCTGCAACGCCATGGCGAGGCGGTGTTCGGCCACGCGCTGGAAGAAAGCGGCACCCCGCTGTACACCGATGTGCGGCTGTACGGCGCCCAGGGCATCCCGGCGGTGATCTACGGCGCCGGGCCGCGCACCGTGCTGGAAAGCAATGCCAAGCGGGCCGACGAACACCTGCAGCTGTCCGACCTGCAGGGCGCCACGCGGGTGGTGGCGCGCACCCTGCTGGACCTGCTCAGCCGCGGCGTGCACCAGGCCTAGCCCCAAAACACGGCGCAGCGCCTCCCGCTGGTGCAAGCCCGGGTCGTGCGCCGCGCACGGAACTTGCAGAATGCCCGGGCAATGCCGCCCAGGGCGGCCTGGCACACCGAACCTGCCCAACCCGGAGCCCCCGCATGACCCCATTTTTCGCCTCCATCAAGCGCCGCACCGTGCTGGCCGCCGCCGCCCTGGTGGCCGCGCCCACGCTGGCTTTGGCGCAGACGCCCATCAAGTTCCAGCTGGACTGGCGCTTTGAAGGCCCGGCCGCGCTGTTCCTGGCCAGCGCCGCCAAGGGTTACTACAAGGCCGCCGGCCTGGACGTGACCATTGACGCCGGCAACGGCTCAGGCGGCACCGTCACGCGCGTGGCCAGCGGCACCTACGACATGGGTTTTGCCGACCTGGCGGCGCTGATGGAGTTCCACGCCAACAACCCCGACGCGCCCAACAAGCCGGTGGCGGTGATGATGGTCTACAACAACACGCCGGCGGCGGTGCTGACGCTCAAGAAAAACGGCATCAGCAAGCCGGCCGACCTGGAAGGCAAGAAGCTGGGTGCGCCGGGCTTTGACGCCGGGCGCAAGGCCTTCCCCATCTTCGCCAAGGCCAACGGCATCAACAACGTGGCCTGGACCAGCATGGACCCGCCGCTGCGCGAAACCATGCTGGTGCGCGGCGACATCGAGGCCATCACCGGCTTTTCCTTCACCTCCATACTGAACCTGGAAGCGCGCGGCGTGAAGGCCGAGGACATCGTGGTGCTGCCTTACGCCGACCACGGCGTGAAGCTGTACGGCAACGTCATCATCGCCACGCCCAAGATGATCCGCGAGAACCCGCAGGCGGTGACCGCCTTCCTGAGCGCCTTTGCCAAGGGCGCCAAGGAGGTGATGGCCAACCCCGACCCGGCCATCGACTACGTGCGTGCCCGCGACGGCATCATCAACGTGGACCTGGAGAAGCGCCGTCTGCGCATGGCCATCGATGCGGTGGTGGCCAGCCCCGACGCGCGCGCCGAGGGCTTCGGCGTCGTCAACCCCGGTCGCCTGGCGCTGATGGCCTCGCAGGTGAGCGACGCCTTCGGCACCAAGACCCGTGTGGACCCGAACGCGGTGTGGACCGATGCGCTGCTGCCGCCCAAGGCCGAGCTGAACATCCTGCCGGCCAAGAAGTAAGGCGCAGGCGGGCGCGGCATGTCGCAACACTTCGTCGAGTTCGACAAGGTCTGGCTGGCTTACAACGACGAACTGCTGGCCCAGCAGCAGTTCGCCGTGGAGGACATCAGCCTGAAGGTGAACGAGGGCGAGTTCATCGCCATCGTGGGGCCTTCCGGCTGTGGCAAGAGCACCTTCATGAAGCTGGCCACCGGCCTGCGCCGGCCCAGCCGCGGCACGGTGATCATCGACGGCCGGGAAGTGACCGGGCCGCTGAAGATCACCGGCATGGCCTTCCAGGCGCCCAGCCTGCTGCCCTGGCGCACCACGGTGCAGAACGTGATGCTGCCGCTGGAGATCGTGGAGCCCTACCGCAGCCAGTACAAGGCGAAGAAGAAGGAGTTCGAGGCCAAGGCGCGCGAGTTGCTGCAAAGCGTGGGCCTGGGCGGCTACGAGGACAAGTTCCCGTGGCAGCTCTCAGGCGGCATGCAGCAGCGCGCCAGCATCTGCCGCGCGCTGGTGCACGAGCCCAAGATGCTGCTGCTGGACGAGCCCTTCGGCGCGCTGGACGCCTTCACGCGCGAGGAGCTGTGGTGCGCGCTGCGCGACCTGCACGCGGCGCAGAAGTTCAACGTCATCCTGGTCACGCACGACCTGCGCGAGAGCGTGTTCCTGGCCGACACCGTGTACTGCATGAGCCGCAGCCCGGGCCGCTTCGTCGTCAAGCGCGACATCGACCTGCCGCGCCCGCGCGACCTGGAAGTGACCTACACGCCGCAGTTCACCGACATCGTGCACGAGCTGCGCGGCCACATCGGCGCCATGCGCCGGCCGGCGGCCCCGGTGTTGCCGCAATGAAGCACCAGGACCGCGCATGAAGATCACCAAGAACGTCGAACGCTGGAGCCCGCTCATCGTGCTGGCGGCGGTGCTGCTGCTGTGGCAGCTCATCGTCGCCGGCTTCAGCATCCCGGAGTTCATCTTCCCCAGCCCCTGGCAGATCGGCCAGCAGTTCGTGCAGTTCGGCGGCCCGCTGCTGGACGCCGCCTGGAAAACCTTCTGGGTGACGATGCTGGGTTTTGCCCTGTCCATCGTGGTGGGTGTGCTGCTGGGCTTTCTGATCGGCAGCTCGCGCCTGGCCTACACAGCGCTGTACCCGTTGATGGTGGCCTTCAACGCCGTGCCCAAGGCCGCGGTGGTGCCCATCCTGGTGGTGTGGTTCGGCATAGGCGTGGGGCCGGGCGTGCTGACGGCGTTCCTGATCAGCTTCTTCCCCATCACCGTGAACATCGCCACCGGCCTGGCCACGCTGGAGCCCGAGCTGGAAGACGTGCTGCGCGTGCTGGGCGCCAAGCGCTGGGACGTGCTCATCAAGGTGGGCCTGCCGCGCTCCATGCCCTACTTCTACGCCAGCCTGAAGGTGGCCATCACGCTGGCCTTCGTGGGCACCGTGCTGGCCGAGATGACCGCCGGCGACAGCGGCATCGGCTACCTGATGCAGACGGCCGGCAGCCAGCAGCGCATGTCGCTGGCTTTTGCCGGGCTGGTCACCATAGGCGCCATGGCCATGGCCATGTACGAGCTGTTCAGCTGGATAGAAAAGCGCACCACCGGCTGGGCGCACCGCGGCTCGCAAGCCGCATGAGGCGATGACGCCCGAGCAGGTCCAGCGCCACCTGCGCCGCGCCAACGACGTGGCGCGCGCGGCGCTGGCGCAAGGCCACCACCCTTTCGGCGCGGTGCTGGTGGGGCCGGATGACGAGACCGTGCTGATGGCCCAGGGCAACGTGGACGCCGTCAACCACGCCGAGGCGGTGCTGGCGCGCGAGGCGGCGCAGCGCTATGACGCGGCCACGCTGTGGCGCTGCACGCTGGTCACCACCGTGGAGCCCTGCGCCATGTGCGCCGGCACGCAGTACTGGGCGCACATAGGCCGCCTGGTCTACGGCCTGGCCGAACGCGAGCTGCTGGCGCTGACCGGCGACCACCCGGAGAACCCCACGCTGGACCTGCCTTGCCGCGAGGTGTTTGCCCGCGGCCAGAAGGCGGTGCAGGTGGTCGGGCCCGTGCCGGCGCTGGCCGACGAGATCGCTGCCCTGCACCGCGACTTCTGGCAACGTGGCTGAGGCCGCGCCGCCGGGGGCTGTCCCGGCCCCTGCGCCCGGCGGCTGGCTGGGCTCGCTGCAGCTGCACTACCGCCGCGACGGCGATGCCACCCGCGCCCACGACCGGCACCAGGGGCCGCTGCGCGTGCTGCAGCCGCTGTACCCCGAAGGCCCGGGCATCTGCCACCACGTGCTGCTGCACCCGCCCGGCGGCGTGGTCGGCGGCGACCGCCTGGAGGTGGACGTGCAAGTGGACGCCGGCGCCCATGCGCTGCTGACCACCCCGGGTGCCACGCGCTTCTACCGCAGCGAAGGTCTGCATGCGGCGCAGCAGGTGAGGCTGCGCCTGGCGGCCGGCGCGCGCCTGGAGTGGCTGCCGCTGGAGACCATCGCCTACGCCGGCTGCGATGCGCTCAACCAGGTGAGCTTCGAGCTGCAGCCCGGCGCCTCGCTGCTGGGCTGGGACCTGCTGGCGCTGGGCCTGCCGGCGGCCGGCGCCGCCTTCGATGCCGGCGTGTTCGAGCAGTGCCTGCAATGGCCCGGGCGCTGGCTGGAGCGAGGGCGCATCGCCGGGGCCGACCAGCGGCTGCTGCGATCGCCGCTGGGCCTGGGCGGGCAGCCGGTGCTGGGTTGCGCCTGGTTCGCCACCGCGGGCGACGCAGCACCGCCGCTGCTGCAGGCCCTGACGGAAGACGCGCGGGCACTCGTCGACGCTTCGCCGCTGGCCGCCTGGGCCGGCGTCACCTGCCCGCGCGACGACCTGGTGGTGCTGCGGCTGCTGGCGCCGCGCACCGAGCCGGCCATGGCTTTGATGGCTAAGGTGCGGGGGGCTTGGCGGCAGCGGGCCTGGGGCCTGTCGCCGGTGGTGCCCCGCATCTGGCGCAGCTGAGTGAGAGCCTGTTAACGCTGTGGAGGGGTTCGCGCCGCCGTTTGGCCGGTGCCGGCCTGCACCACGCCAGGGTGTCCGCTAGACTCTGCCCGCCATGGGTGCGCCGATGTGGCGCCATAGGGGGGTTTACGGTTTGCTGCCGCACACACTGCGGGTCTGGCTGTGCATGGCTTGCTGCCTGCTGGCCGGTGCAGCTCAGGCCATCGAGTACCGCTTTCGGGTACCGGATGGCCCGCCGCCGGTCGCGCTGAGCGCCGGTGTTCTGGCAGAGGACGAACGCGCCTTTCTCGCCGCGCTGCCCGAGGTTCGTGTCGCCCTGCAGAAGGTGGGTGCGCCGCCCTACGAACGTGTAGGCGCCGACGGCGAGATCAGCGGCCTGCAGGCCGAGATGCTGGCCATGCTGGCACGCACCCTGGGCCTGCGCCTGGTGCCCCAGGTGCACGACGACTGGCCCAGCGTGCTGCGCTCGGTGCGCGAGGGGCGGGCCGACATGGTGCTCACGCTGTCGGTCACCGCCGAGCGCTTGCGGTACCTGTCCTTCACGCTGGGCACGGTCAGTGTGCCCATGGCGGTGATAGGCCGCAGCGGCGAGCAGCCGGTGGCGCCCGAAGCCGCCCAGATCGCGCTGGAGCGCGAGTACTACAGCAACGACCTGGTGCGCCGGCGCTGGCCCACCGCGGGCATCGTGCCAGTGGACTCCACGGTGCAGGCGCTGCGGGCCGTGGCCGAGCGCCGCGCCGACCTGTACGTGGGCAGCCTGCTGGAGGCCCTGGAGCTGGCCTCCAGCGAGATGGTGCCGGGTGTGGAGGTGCAGGAGATCGTCTCTGCCGGCGTGGGCCACTACCACTTCGGTGTGCGCAAGGACTGGGCGCCGCTGGTGGCCATCCTGAACAAGGGCATCACCAGCTGGCGCTCTACCTCCACCGTGCTGCCCGGCGCGGCCGACATCGCCGCCTCGCTGCCGGCCGGTGTGCAGCTGCCCTCGCCGCTGGCGCTGACGCCCGGCGAGTCGCGCGCGCTGATCGACCGCTCGGTGTGGCGCGTGGGCGCGGTGCGCGGGCTGGCCTTGCTCAACGAGATCGACAGCCAGGGCAACCACGCCGGCATCGCGGCCGACTACGTCGAGCAGGTGGCGCGCCGCCTGGGCGTGGGCGTGGAGCTGGTGCCGTTCGATTCGGTCGCCGCGATGATGCAGGGGCTGCGCGACGACCGCATCGACGTGATCCCCTTCCTCTCGCGCACCGAGGCGCGCGCGCGCGAGTTCGGCTACTCGACGCCTTACTTCGAGATGCCCTACATGCTGGTCGGGCGCAACGACGGCACGCTGTACTGGGACCTGGCCAGCCTGCGTGGGCAGCGCCTGGCGCTGGCCACGGCGCACCCGCTGCGCGAGCACCTGGCGCGCCACCACCCGGACATCACCGTGCTGGACCCGCGCGACGGCAACGAGGCCATGGACATGGTGGCGCGCGGCGAGGCCGATGCCGCGGTGGAGGTCAAGCTGTTTGCCAACCTGCGCATCAACAGCGACACCGCCGACCGCCTGCGCTCGCTGGGCGAGGTGCGCGAGCTGCCGGCGCGTTTTCACTTTGCCACCGCGGCGCACTCCAATGCGCTGCTGCCGCTGATCAACCGTGCGCTGGCCGACATCCCCGCGGCGGAGCGCGAGCGCATGGTGCGGCGCTGGGTGGCGGTGGACCTGCAGCCGCCGTTCCCTTGGCTGCGCTGGATGCCCACGCTGGTGGTGGCGGGCCTGGCGCTGCTGGCGCTGCTGGTGGCCAGCGTGTGGTGGATGCGGCGGCTGTCGCGCGAAGTGGCTCGCCGCCGCGTGGCCGACGAGCAACTGGCCGACATAGGCCGCACCATGCCCGGCGTGGCCTTCCGCTACACGATGAACGAACAGGGCGGCATCGCGCACAGCTTCTTCTCGGCCGGGCTGCGCGGCTTCCTGGGCGTGGGGCCGCGGCCTCGTGCCACGCTGCTGGAGCTGCTGGCGCCGGGCCTGTCCGCCGCGCAGCTGCAGGCGGCGCAGCAGGCGCAGGCACATGCCCAGGCCAGCGGCGAGCGTTTTGTCTATGAAGGGCCTTACCGCCACCCGGACGGCCGCGAGATGTGGCTGCGCGCCGAGGCGCTGCGCAGCCGCACGCCCAAGGGCGCGCTGGCCTGGACCGGCTACGCAGTCGATGCCAGCCATGCCCATGCCCTGCAACGGCGGCTGGCGCGCGAGGCCGAGTCGCGTCACCTGATGCTGGCCTCGGCCAGCCACGAGTTGAGGGCGCCCACGCACACGCTGGCACTGGCGCTGCAGGCCATAGACGCGCCGTCGCTGCCGGAAGCCTCGCGCCGCCCGCTGGCCGTGGCCGCCGACGCAGCGCGCACGCTGACACAGCTGCTGGACGACGTGCTGGACACCGCCCGGCTGGACGTGGGCCGCCTGCAGTTGCGCCCGCGCGAGTACGACCTGGGCGAGCTGCTGGACACCCTGGCCGAGGCCTACCGCGGCGAGGCGGCGGCCAAGCGCCTGACCTGGCAGTACCGGCGCGACCCGGCGCTGCCCGGCACCGTGCACGGCGACCCGCTGCGCCTGCGCCAGGTGCTGGTCAACCTGTTGTCCAACGCCGTGAAGTACACCGCGCGCGGCGGAGTGCGCTTCAACGCCGCCGCCGGCCTGCTGCCCGACGGCCGGCGCGCGCTGTGCTTCGAGGTCGTGGACACCGGCGCCGGCATGAGCGCTGAACAGCAGCGCCAGGTCTTCGAGCCCTTTGCCGCCATAGGCGACGAAGGCGGCTCGCGCAGCACCGGCCTGGGCTTGTCCATCTGCCGCCGCCTGGTGCACCTCATGGGCGGCGAGATCGGCCTGGTCAGCGAGAGCGGGGCAGGCACCACCATCACCGTGCAGGTGCCGTTGCAGACGCCGCAGCAGGGCGAGCGGCCGGTGCGCCGCGACGGCGTGGTGCTGCTGTGCGACGACGACGAGGTCAGCCGCCTGCTGATGGCCCAGTTGGTGAGGGCGCAGGGCCACGAGGTGGCCGAAGCCAGCAGCGCCGAGCAGGCGCTGGCGCGCTGGCGGCTGGGCCCCGTGCGCTTGCTGCTGACCGACCTGAACCTGCCCGGCCGCGACGGCCTGTGGCTGGCCGCCGCGCTGCGTGTGCACGAGGCCGCCGCGGCCCAGCGCACCGCCATCGTGGTCTGTTCCGGCGCCGAGCCGCCGCCTGCCGGCGAGAGCGAGGGCGAAGGCGAGGCCCCGCCTTACGACGCCTGGCTGGCCAAGCCGGTGCAGCCGCGCAGCCTGGTCAACACGCTGCGTGCCTTGCTGGGTGAGCCGGACCGCAACGACGGCGCGGCCGCCGGCCCGGCGCCCGGCGGCGCCGCCGTGGCCTGAACGGGCGGGTCGGCCGGGGCCGCAGTCGCAGTCGTTATCCTGTCGCCCATGTACGCGCGTCACTTCGGCCTGGAAGCCGGGCCGTTTTCCATCGCGCCCGACCCGCGCTTCCTGTTCATGAGCGAGCGCCACCGCGAGGCGCTGGCGCATCTGCTGTACGGCGTGGGCGGTGGGGGCGGCTTTGTGCTGCTGTCCGGCGAAATCGGCGCCGGCAAGACCACGGTGTGCCGCGCCTTTCTCGAGCAGGTGCCGCCGGCCTGCCGTGTGGCCTACGTCTTCAACCCGCAGCTGACCGTGCCGGAGCTGCTGCAGACGGTGCTGCGCGAGTTCGGCATCGAAGCACCCGCAGAGGCCGGCAGTGTCAAGGCGCATGTGGATGCGCTGAACGACTTCCTGCTGTCCCTGCACGCCCAGGGCGAGCAGGCGGTGCTGGTGATCGACGAGGCGCAGAACCTTTCGGCCGGCGTGCTGGAACAGCTGCGGCTGCTGACCAACCTGGAAACCGCCGAGCGCAAGCTGCTGCAGATTGTGCTGATCGGCCAGCCCGAGCTGCGGCAGATGCTGGCCCGCCCCGAGCTGGAGCAGCTCAACCAGCGTGTCATCGCGCGCTACCACCTGGGCGCCTTGTCGGCCGAGGAAACGGCGGCCTACGTCCGTCATCGGCTGGCCGTGGCCGGCGGCCGCGGCGAAGGGCCGTTCACGGCCGGCGCGCTGCGCCAGATGCACAGCCTGACCGGCGGCGTGCCGCGGCGCATCAACCTGCTGGCCGACCGCGCCTTGCTGGGCGCCTATGCCCAAGGGCGCGGTGGCGTGGACGCGGCCACGGTGCGGCGTGCCGCGGCCGAGGTCTTCGGCCGCCCGGCGGCCCTGGCCTGGTGGCCGCACCGCGCCGCGCCGCTGCTGGGCGTGGCCGCGCTGGCGCTGTTGCTGGGCGGTGGCCTGGCCTGGGCATTGATGCAGCGGCCCTGGGCGCCACCGCCAACGCAGTTGCAGGCGCCGGCAACGCCTGCCCCGGCCCCGGCGCCGGCCCAGGCAGCGGTGGACGCATCCGCCAGCGCGGCCCCGGCCGTGGGGCCGCGCGAGCCGGTCAGCACCGACCCGGCGGCGCTGCTGGCCGCGGCCCACGGCGATGCCGGCCGCGCCTGGCGCGAACTGGCGCTGCGCTGGAACGTTGCCATAGGCGAGGGCGACCCCTGCGTGGCGGCGCAGCAGGCAGCGCTGGCCTGCTTCCGCAACAGCAGCGGTGGGTTGCCGCTGGTGCAGCAACTGGCGCGGCCCGGCATCGTCACGCTGCGCGAAGGCCGCGGCCCGGCCGTGCACGCGGTGCTGCTGGCGCTGGACGCCGACAGCGCCACCTTGCAGGCCGGCGCCCAGCACGTGCGCCTGGCGCTGCCGGTGCTGGCCCGGCTGTGGCGCGGCGACTTCGCCACCTTCTGGCGCACGCCCGACGGTTGGAGCGGCGGCACGCTGGCCACGCCCCAGGCGCGCGACTGGCTGCAGCAGCAGCTGGCGGCCGCCGGCACGCCCGAAGGCGGTGGCTTGCGCTCCCAGGTGCTGGCCTTCCAGATCGCGCAGGGCCTGCCCGCCGACGGGGTGGCCGGCCCGCGCACGCTGATGCGTGTCAACCAGTTGGCCGGTGTCGCCGAGCCGTCGCTGGGCACGGGGTCTTGAACCATGTCGTACATTCTTGACGCCTTGCGCCGCTCGCAGGCCGAACGCGAGCGCGGTCGGGTGCCCGGGCTGGACGCCCCCGCGGCGTGGTCGTCGGCCCAGCCCGCAGCCGGTGCCCGCGGCGGCCTGCCGGCCTGGTGGCCCTGGGCGGCGGTGGCTGCCGTCGCGGCGGCGGCACTGGTGGCGTGGGCGCTGCGCCCGGCCGCAACGCCGGCTGTGGCCGCGGCTTCCCGGCCCGAACAGGCCCCGGTCGCTGCACCGGCGCCGCCACCCTTGCCACTGGTGGTGTCGGCCCCGGCCCCCACCCCGTCTGCCGTGCGGGCGCCAGCGCCTCAAGCAGCCCCCGGGCCTGCGCCGGCGGCCTCTGTTGCCGAGCCGGCGCCGCCGCCGGCTGCCGCGCCTGCCCCCGCCGCAGACCCTGCGCCGGTACCTGCCTCGACCGCCGCCGAGCCGCCCCCCACCCGGCTGGCGGCGCTGCCGCCGGCCGTGCGCAGCGCCTTGCCCGCGCTGACCATAGGCGGCTCGGTGTGGTCCGACAGCCCGGCGTCGCGCTTCATCATCGCCAACGGCCAGCTGGTGCGCGAGGGCGAGGCCGCGGCGCCCGGGCTGGTGGTCGAGCGCATAGGTCAGCGCTCGGTGCTGATGCGCTGGCGCGAGTGGCGCATCGAGTGGCCGCTGTAGCCGGCTGTCCCATGATCGAGGGTGTTCGCCTGTAGGCAGCCGAGGCGCCGGGCGTGGATACTTCGTGTTACAGCCAAGTCGAGACAACACCGCGATGAGCCGGCAAGAACAGCAGACACAGGCGCGCCGTCAGGCGCTGCGGCGCTTGGCCTGGGCCGCTGGTGCCTGGGGGGCGGCTCCGCTGTGCGCCGGCCCCTTGTGGGCCGCGACCGCCGCCGCTGCGGTCGCGCCTGCGCCGGCGCCAGGCGTGCCGGCCGCCGCGCTGGTGGCCAGCCCCGAAGGGGCGCCCTTGTCGCTGGCGGCGGCCTTGCAGCAGGCACGGGACGGCGACCTGATCGACCTGCTGCCGGGCGACTACACCGAAGGGCCGCTGGTGCTGGACAACCGCCGGCTCACGCTGCGCGGCGTGGGCGAACGGCCGGTGATACGGCGAGCGAACGGCCGCCTGCCTGCCGGCGCCAAGGCCTTGCTGACGGTGCGCGGCGGTGAGGTCACGCTCGAGAACCTGCGTTTCTCCGGCGCCAGGGGCGAAGACGGCGAAGCCGCCGGCCTGCGTCTTGAAGGCGGCAAGCTGGCGGTGCGCGGCTGCGCGCTCTACGACAACGAGTACGGCCTGCTGGCGCTGAACGACGAGCGCGCCGAGTTGCTGATCGAGTCCTGCGAGTTCGGCCAGGCACCGCGTGTGGTGGGCGGCCTGCACCACTTGCTCAACGTGGGCCGCATAGACAGCCTCACAGTGCGCGGCAGCCGCTTCCAGCAGGGCTTCGAGGGCCACCTGATCAAGGCGCGGGCGCGCCGCACACTGCTGGAGTACAACTTCATACACGATGGCCTGCGCGGCGGCGCCTCGTACGAGGTCGACCTGGCCGCGGGCGGCGTGGCCACGCTGCTGGGCAACGTCATCGCCCAGGGCAGCGACACGCAGAACCCGGTGCTCATCGCCTACGGCTCGCAAGGCGGCGGCTGGGAGCACAACGAACTGCGCCTGGCCCACAACACGTTGATCAACTACGGCTGGACGCCGGCCTGGTTTCTGCGCGTGTTCAGCGACCAGATGACACCGCCGCCGCAGGTGGTGGCCGTCAACAACCTGGTGGTGGGCATAGGGCCTTTCAACTGGGCCGCGCCGGGGCGTTTTGACGGCAACCGGCGTGTCTCGCGCCGCCAGCTGCGCGACGTGGACACCTACGCCTTCGAGCTGCCGCCGGATTCGATGTGGCGTGGCGCCGGCATAGACCCGCGCAGCATTGGCGGCCACGACCTCTCGCCCAAGGGCGAGTTCGACTGGCCCGCGCGCGTGGTGCCGCTGGAAGGCCCGCGCCAGAGCTGGACACCGGGCGCCTTTCAGCGCTAGGTACCCGCCGGCAGCCGCAGGCGGCTAGCATGGCCGCCATGCACAAACCCACCGACAAGCCCCTGCACCCGCAGACCATCGCCGCCCAGGCTATGGGCTGGGTGGACGAACGCACGCGCGCCATCAGCCCGCCGCTGCACCTGTCCAGCACCTTCGAGCGCGACCCCGACAACGGCTACCGCAGCGGGCGGGTGTACGCACGCGCCGACAACCCGGCCTTCGACCAGCCCGAGGCGGTGCTGGCGGCGCTGGAGGGCGGTTCGCAGGCCCTGCTGTTCGCCAGCGGCATGGCGGCGGCCACCGCGGTGTTCCAGGCCCTGGCGCCGGGCGACCACGTGCTGGCGCCGCGCGTGATGTACTGGTCGCTGCGCAACTGGCTGATGGGCTTTGCCGCGCACTGGGGCCTGCAGGTGGAGCTGGTGGACATGGCCGACCCCGCCGCCGTGCGTGCCGCGCTGCGCCCGGGGCGCACGAAGCTGGTGTGGGTGGAAACGCCGGCCAACCCCTTGTGGACCGTGACCGACATCGCCGCCACGGCCGCGCTGGCGCACGAGGCCGGCGCGCTGCTGGCGGTGGACTCCACGGTGGCCACGCCGGTGCTCACGCAGCCGCTGGCGCTGGGTGCCGACCTGGTGATGCACGCCGCGACCAAGTACCTGGGCGGCCACTCCGACCTGGTGGCCGGCGCACTGGTCACGCGCGAGGACGGGCCTTTCTGGCAGCGACTGCGCACGGTGCGTGCCCAGCTGGGCGGCACCTTGGGCTCGTTCGAGGCCTGGCTGCTGCTGCGCGGCATGCGCACGCTGCACGTGCGGGTGCAGGCTGCCAGCGCCTCGGCGCAGCGCCTTGCCGAACACTTCGCCGCCCACCCACGGGTGCGCGAGGTGTTGTACCCCGGGCTGCCCAGCCACCCCGGCCATGCGGTGGCCGCAGCGCAGATGCGCGGTGGCTTCGGCGGCATGTTGTCGCTGCGCTTGCAGGCGTCGGGTGCGCGGGACGGCGAGGCCTTGGCCATCGCCACCGCGGCGCAGGTGCGCCTGTGGAAACGCGCCACCTCGCTGGGCGGCACCGAAAGCCTGATCGAACACCGCGCCAGCGTGGAGGGCGCCGGCACGCCGGTGCCGGCCGACCTGCTGCGCCTGTCGGTGGGGCTGGAGCATGTGGATGACCTGGTCGCCGACCTGGCCCAGGCCCTGGAAGCCGCCGCGGGAAGCTGAGCATGTCGGTGCCGCTGGTCGCCCTGGACGCTGCGCCGGCCGATGTCGCGCAGGCCCTGGACCAGGCGCTGCGCACGCACGGCTTTTTCGCCGTCACACGACACGGCCTGCCGGCGCCGGTGCTGGATGCGGCCTTCGAGGCCTCTCACCGCTTCTTTGCGCTCGCCGAGGAGCACAAGCGCCGCTGGCACATCGATGGCTGGGCCCAGCGCGCAGGCTGGGTGGCGCCGGCCGACCAGCCCGGCGGCGTGCTGCAACGCGGTTTCGACCCCGTAGGCTGGCAGGCCCTGGACCCGGCGGCGCTGCCGGACCTGAAGGAAAGCTTCTACCTCGGCGTGGAAGCCCTGGGCCCCAACCAGTGGCCCGACGAGGCGCTGGTGCCCGGCTTCCGCGCCGCGGTGCAGGCCTACGCCGCGCAGGCCGACCAGCTGGCGCGCCGGTTGATGGGCTTGTTCGAGCTGGCGCTGGGCCTGCCCGCCGGCCACTTCGACGCCTTCATGCGCCACCCCACCTGCACCACCCGGCTGCTGCACTACCCGCCGCAGGCCGTGGCGGCGGCCACCGCCCTGGCCGGGCAAGGGGGGCAACTGGGCTGCGGTGCGCACACCGACTGGGGTGCGCTCACGCTGCTGGCGCAGGACGACGCCGGCGGCCTGCAGGTGCAGCACCTGGACGGCCGCTGGCTGGACCTCACGCCGCTGCCCGGCAGCCTGGTCGTCAACATCGGCGACATGATGCAGCGCTGGACCAACGACCGCTGGCGCTCCACGCCGCACCGCGTGGTCAACCGCGTCTCGGGCCGCGACCGCTGGTCCATCGCCTACTTCTTCGACCTGGACGCCGACGCCGTGATCGCCCCGCTGGCGCCTTGTGTCGCTGCCAGCGAGCCGCCGCGCTACGCGCCCATCACCGCCGGCGAGCACCTGGCCGAGATGCTTCGCCGCACCACGGTGGGGGCCTGAGCGGCCAAGCGCTTGTCTGCCGTGGCCCTGCTGCAGATCAAGGTCAAGCCCAATGCCCGCGCCAGTGCGCTGCAACCGCTGGAGGACGGCAGCTACGCCGCCACCCTCAAGTCGCCGCCGATCGACGGCAAGGCCAATGCGGAGTTGATCACGCTGGTGGCGAAGCACTTCGGGGTGCCCCGGTCCGCGGTGACGATCAAGGCCGGGGCGGGGAGCCGCACCAAGCGGGTGGTCGTGGCCGGGGAGTGACCCGCCTCATGAACCCGCAGGCTACACCTGCGTGTTCATGATCTCGCAAACGAAAGCCAACCGAGCTTCATGAACCTGCAGGCTACACCTGCGTGTTCATGATCTCGTAAACGAAAGCCAACCGAGCCTCATGAACCTGCAGGCTACACCTGCATGTTCATGATCTCGGTGTAGGCCGACACCAGCCGGTTGCGCACCTGCACCACGGCCTGGAAGCCCAGCTTGGACTTTTCCATCGCGATGATGGTCTCTTCCAGGCTCACGTTCGGGTTCTCCAGCGACACCTCGCGCTGCAGGTGCTGGGCGTCCAGCTGCGAGCGGCTGACCTGCTTGAGCGCGTCGGCCATGGCCGTGCGGAAGTTGCCGCCGGCCGCGGCCGTGCCTTCCGTGCGTGGCAAGCCGTCCGGCCGCAGGCCGGCGCGGGCGACGGCGGCCTGGAAGTCGAAGGGCTTGAGCCTGAGGTCGTTCATGGCGTGGGGGTCGCGGCGGGCCGCCCAGGGCCTGGTTTGGCCAGGGGCGGGAGCTTCACTGTAGGCGGCCGGGCCGGCCGGCAAGGCCGGATCAGGCGCCGGTTTGCTGGGCTTCTCGCGCCATCCGCAGATGGGGCCGCAGCGAACAATGCCGCCCAACACCGGAAGTTCCGCTGCCCGTCTTCGCCCACCGCCGCACCCCATGGACAACGCCATCGCCGCCCCCACACCGCTCGTGCCTGCGCCGGCACCCGGGCTGGCCGCTCGCTGGCAGGGGCTGCCGGCCAAGACGCAGATGTGGGCGCTGCTGGGCCTGGCAGCGCTGCTGGCGGCGGTCGTGATGTTGTTCACGAACGCACGCAACGCCGACTGGCGCGTGCTGTTCCCCAACCTGCCGGACCGCGACGGCGGCCAGGTCGTCGAGAAGCTGGCGCAAATGGGCGTGCCCTACCGCTTCACCGAAGGCGGCGGCACCATCCTCGTGCCGGCGGCGCGTGTGCACGAGCTGCGCATGAAGCTGGCGGCCCAGGGCCTGCCCGCCGGCAGCGCCGGCACCACCGGCTACGAGCTGCTGGACAAGAACCAGTTCGGCCAGACCCAGGGCCAGGAACGCATGAAGATGCAGCGCGCCATCGAAGGCGAGCTGCGCACCACCATCGAGTCGCTGCAGTCGGTGCGCTCGGCGCGTGTGCACCTGGCGCTGCCGCAGGTCAACGGCTTCTTCCGCGAACAGCAAAAGCCCAGCGCCTCGGTGGTGCTCACGCTGCACCCGGGCGCCACCATGGACCGCGGCCAGGTCGCCGGCATCGTGCGTGTGGTGGCCGGCAGCGTGCCCGAGCTGACCACCAAGGCCGTCAGCGTGGTGGACAGCACCGGCGCGCTGCTGTCGGGCAGCGGCGAGGACGAGTCTGCCGCCGGCCTCGATTCGCAGCAGCTGCTGTTCCGCCGCGAGGTCGAGGCCTCGCACCTCAAGCGCGTGCTGGCGCTGCTGGAGCCGGTGGTGGGCCGCGACAACGTGCGCGCCAGCATCAGCGCCGACATCGACTTCGACCAGGTCATGCAGACCGCCGAGGCCTACCGCCCCAACCAGGGCGCTGACGCCACACCGGCCATACGCGAGCAGCGCAGCGAAGAGTCCGTGCAGCCCGCCGCCACGGCCGGCGGTGTGCCCGGCGCGCTGTCCAACCAGCCGCCGGTACCGGCCACCGCGCCGGTGGTGGGCCCGGCGCAGGCACTGGCTGCCGCCGGCGGCGGTGCGGCCGGCGCCTCCACCCGCCGCGAGGCCGCCACGCGCTTCGAGGTGGACAAGACCGTCACCGTCACCAAGAGCGCGGTCGGCAACGTGCGCCGCCTGTCGGCGGCGGTGGTGGTCAACCACCGTGTGGCCACCGACGCGCGCGGCCGCAGTGCCAGCACGCCGCTGTCCGACCGCGAGCTGGAGCAGCTCACGGCGCTGGTGCAGCAAGGCATAGGTTTCGACGAAAAGCGCGGCGACATGGTCAAGGTGGTGAACGTGCCGTTCCGCGTGGAAGTGGCGCCGCCCGAGGCCGAGACGCCGCTGTGGCAGCAGCCCTGGCTGGTGGACTTGCTGCGCAGCGCCGCCGCGCCGGCCGCGCTGGCGCTGCTGGGCTTGGTCGCGGTGTTCGGAATGATCCGCCCGGCGCTGAAGGCCGTGGCGCCGCAGCCGCCGGCGCTGCCGGCCCCGGGCCAGCAGCTCAGCGCGGTGGTGGACGACGACGCCGGTGGCCCCGGTGCTTCGGCCGCGGTACCGGCGCTGGCCGCCCCGGCAGAGAACGAGCGCATCGCCGCCGCCCGCGCCCTGGCGCGCCAGAACCCCGCGGCCGTTGCGCACATCGTGCGCGGCTGGGTCAACGGCGAGGCCGGCTGAGCGCCCGCCGCACCGACGCACCTAGGAACCTGCCTCCATGCCGGCCGCCGTCGACGAACAAGGTCTGGAAAACGCCGCCATCCTGCTGATGTCGCTGGGCGAGGAGGACGCCGCCGAGGTGTTCCGCCACCTGGCGCCCAAGGAAGTGCAGCGCCTGGGCGAAACCATCGCCCGCATGAAGGCCGTCTCGCGCGAGCGCGTGGACTCGGTGATGACGCAGTTCGAGCAGCTGGCGGCCAGCGAAAGCATGCTGGTGGCCGACAGCAACGAGTATGTGAAGAGCGTGCTGCGCAAGGCGCTGGGCGACGACAAGGCCAACCTGCTGATAGACCGCATCCTGCAGGGCAGCGACATCACCGGCATAGAAAGCCTGAAGTGGATGGACCCGGCCTCGGTGGCCGAGCTGCTGCGCAACGAACACCCGCAGATCGTCGCCGCCATCATGGTGCACCTGGAGGCCGACCAGGCCGCCGACATCCTGAAGATGTTCCCCGAGCGCCAGCGCAACGAGGTGATGGTGCGCATCGCCACGCTGGACGGCATACAGCCCACCGCACTGCGCGACCTCAACGAGGTGATGAGCAAGGTGCTGGCCGGCGGCGACCGCAGCAAGAAGAGCAACCTGGGCGGGCCGAAGTCGGCCGCCGAGATCCTGAACCTGCTGGGCAGCAGCGTGGAGACCTCGGTGCTGGACTTCGTGCGCGAGGCCGACAACGACCTGGCGCAGAAGATCATGGACAACATGTTCACCTTCGACGACCTGGAGAACGTGGACGACAAGGGCATACAGGCGCTGATGAAGGAAGTGCAGAGCGAAAGCCTGGTCATCGCGCTCAAGGGCGCCTCGCCGGCGCTGCGCGACAAGGTGTTCCGCAACATGTCCAGCCGCGCCGCCGAGTCGCTGCGCGAAGACCTGGAATCGCGCGGCCCGGTTCGACTGTCCGAGGTGGAAGCCGAGCAGAAGGAAATGCTGAAGATCGTCCGCCGCCTGGTGGACGAAGGCCAGATCGTGCTGGCCGGGGGCGGTGATGAGCAGTTCGTCTGAGCGCGGCCGGCCCCTGTTTCGCAACGTGCCGCCGCCCGCGGGCCGGCGCAGCGATGCCAAGGGCGCTTCGCCGTACGCACGTTTCATTCCGCGCGAAGAACTGGGCGAGGTCGAGAGCTGGCAGCCCGGGGCCTTTGGCGGCATGGGTGCGGCCGCCGCTGCCGCCGCGCCGGCGCCGCCGCCCGAGCCCACGGCGCAGGAATGGCAGCAGCGTGTGGACGCCGCGCGCCAGGCCGGCTACCAGGACGGCTACCGCGACGGCCTGGTGGCGTTGGAGAGTTTCAAACAGAGTTTTGCGCAGCAGGCCACCGCGCAGGTAGGCACGCTGCTGGAGGCCTTCGACCGCCAGCTGGGTGCGCTGGACGCGCAGCTGGCACAGTCGGTGGCCGACACCGCCGTGCGGCTGGCGCGCCAGGTGCTGCGCTGCGAGCTGGAGCAGCGCCCCGAGCTGGTGGCGCACGTGGCCGCCGAGGCCGTGGGCGCCGTGATGCTGAGCGCGCGCCAGATCGTGGTGCAGGTGCACCCGCAAGACCTGCCGCTGGTGGCCGAGGGGGCGGATGAGGCACTGGCCGCTCGCGGCGCCCGCCTGCAGGCCAACCCCGCGCTGCAGCGCGGCGGGGTGCTTGTGGCCAGCGACGTGGGCAGCATAGACGCACGCATCGCCACCCGCTGGGCGCAGGCCGCCGCCGCGCTGGGCAGCACGCTGCCGCTGCGGGAAGACGATGACGGCAAGGTCGGCTTGGAGGACACGGTTTGACCACCCTGCAACAGCGGCTGGACCAGCGCGGCCAGCGCTGGCAGCGCTGGCTGTCGGACCTGCAGGACTACGCCGATCTGCCGCAGCCACTGGAAAGCACCGGCACGCTGCTGCGCGTCACCGGCCTGGTGCTGGAAGCCGCCGGCATACGCGTGCCGGTGGGTTCGGTGTGCGAGGTGATGAGCGAAGGCCAGCAGCCGGTGCTGGCGGAAGTGGTGGGCTTCAACGGCGACCGCGCCTTCCTGATGCCCACCGGCGAACTGCACGGCCTGGCCAGCGGCGCCCGCGTGGTGCCGCGCCCGGCGCCGCAGCAACCGCCGCGCTGGGGCCATGAGAACCACCCCTGGCGCCGCAGCGAAGACCGCGGCCTGCACCTGCCCATGGGCGACGGCCTGCTGGGCCGCGTGGTGGACAGCCACGGCCAGCCGCTGGACCGCCTGGGGCCTATCGTGCAGGCGCAAGCCGAACCCATGGTGCGCCGGCCTATCAACGCCATGGACCGCGACCCCATACGCACCCCGCTGGACACCGGCGTGCGTGCCATCAACGCGCTGCTCACCGTGGGCCGCGGCCAGCGCCTGGGCCTGTTCGCCGGCACCGGCGTGGGCAAGAGCGTGTTGCTGGGCATGATGGCGCGCTACACCCAGGCCGACGTCATCGTGGTCGGCCTCATCGGCGAGCGCGGCCGCGAAGTCAAGGAGTTCATCGAGGACATCCTGGGCGACGAGGGCCGTGCACGCAGCGTGGTGGTGGCCGCCCCGGCCGACGCCCCGCCGCTGGTGCGGCTGCAGGGCGCGGGCTACGCCACCGCCATCGCCGAACACTTCCGCGACCGCGGTCAGCACGTGCTGCTGCTGATGGACAGCCTGACGCGCTACGCCATGGCGCAGCGCGAGATCGCGCTGGCCATAGGCGAACCGCCGGCCACCAAGGGCTACCCGCCCAGCGTGTTTGCCAAGCTGCCGCAGCTGGTGGAACGCAGCGGCAACGGCCCCGGTGGCCAGGGCTCCATCACCGCCTTCTACACCGTGCTGACGGAGGGCGACGACCCGCAGGACCCCATCGCCGACGCGGCACGCGGCATCCTGGACGGCCACATCGTGCTGTCGCGCGACCTGGCCGAGGGCGGCCACTTCCCGGCCATCGACGTGGAGCGCAGCGTTTCGCGCGTGATGACCTCGGTGGCCCCGCGCGAGCAGCAACTGGCGGCGCGCCGCATGCGCCAGTTGCTGTCGCGCGTGAACAAGGCGCGCGACCTGATCCAACTGGGTGCCTACCAGCCCGGCCACGACACCGAGCTGGACACCGCCGTGCGCCTGCAGCCGGCCATGCTGGAGCTGCTGCAGCAGGACATGCACGAACGTTCGGCGCTGGACGCGGCCCGCGGCCAGCTCTGCCATCTGATGCAACAGGCTTGAACGAGGAAACCTTATGTCGCAGTCGCTGCAGGTGCTGCTGGAACATGCCGAGAGCCAGCGCGATGCTGCCCGCAGCGCGCTGCAGCAGGCCGAGCAGGCCTTGCAGCAGCTGACGGCGCAATGCGAGCAGCTGCAGGCCTACCGCGGCGAGTACCTGGCCCGCGGCCCCGGCCTGGACGGCCGCGCCGCGCCCATGGCGCTGCTGCGCTGCCACCGCGACTTTCTGCAGCGCCTGGACCAGGCCCTGGGCCAGTTGCAAGGCCAGCACCAGACCACGGCGCTGCGTGTGGAGGAATTGCGGCGCGCCCTGCTGGCGCAGGAAACGCGCGTGGCCTCGGTGAAGAAGCTCATGGAGCGCCGCGAAGCCGAGGTGCAGCGTGGCGCGGCCCGGGCCGAACAACGCCGCAGCGACGAAGCGGCGCTGCGCCAGCGCCGCGACGGCGGGCCGCTGGCCCGCCTGTGGCACAGCGACGCCCAGCCGGCGACGTATTGATACGCCGGCTTCCCTTTCGCCCATTCCCCGCCCCTGACGGAGAGCGACCATGACCCCGTCCGTGCAGCCCACCGGCGCGCCCCCCACGACCAGCCCGTTGTCCACCGCGTCGGGCACGGCCGAAAGCGGCCACCCCGGCGCCTTTGCGCAGATGTTGCAAAGCGCCGGTACCGGCAGCGAGGCCCGGCGAGGCCCGCAGGACGCGGCCTCCGAGACCGGCCCGCAGCCGTCGCCGGACCGTTCAGCCCCGCCGCACAAGACCGCCGGCGCGCAGGCCCAGGCCAAGGCCGACGCACAGGCCGCCGAAGCCGCGGCCGCCGAGCGTGCCGGCGGCGATGCCGACAAGGCCGCCGAAGGCGACGAAGCCACCGCCGACGCGGCCTGGTTCAGCGGCTTGTTGGCGGCGGCACCGCCCGCTGCCGGCGTGGCCAAGGGCCTGCCTGCCGAAGGCGCCGGTGTGCTGCGCCGCGCGGGGGGCACCAACGACAGCAAGGCGGCGAAGGCACTGCCCGACGACCGCCACCTGCCGGTGGCCGATGCACCGCGTTCGCGCCTGCCCGGGCGCCCGGGGCCCGGCGGGCCCACGCTGCCGGGCGGCGGCCTGCAGACGGCGCCGGGCAAGCTGGCGCCGGAGCTGTCCAACCAGCCGCAGACGCCGTGGGCGCCAGGTGGCCCGCAGGCGCCGCAGTTGCCCTTGGTGCCGGCGCCGCCGCTGGCGGCGCTGCCGCCGCAGAACCTGCCCGACGTCATCGCCCCGCCGGGCGCACTGGGGCCGCCGCTGGTGGACAACCTGCCCACGCCGGCCGGCCTGCCGCGGGGCGGCGAAGCCAGGCTGGACAGCGGACCGGGCCAACCGGGCTTTGCCAGCCACCTGGGTGCCACCGTGGCCACTTTTGTGCGCGACGGGGTGCAGCACGCCCGCCTGCACCTGAACCCGGCCGAGATGGGGCCGGTGGCGGTGCAGATACGCCTGGACGGCCTGTCCGCCCAGGTGCTGCTCAGTGCCGAGCAGCCGCTCACGCGCAGCGCGCTGGAGCAGGCCATGCCGGTGCTGGCGGCGCAGCTGCGCGAGGCGGGCCTCACGCTGGCCGGCGGCGGGGTGTTCGATCAGCCGCAGCCTGGCGCCGGCCAGGGCCGTGACGACAGCGCCGGCGACAACCGCGGTGACAAGCGTGGTGATGGCCGCGCCGCCCCGGCGCTCACCGTCGAGCCGGCGGCCCCGGCCGCGGTGCAGCGCCGCGGGGTGGTGGACCTGGTGGCCTGACGCGGCCCGGCCGCAGCGCCTTGTAGAAGGGCGGCGGTTTTGAGAGGGCGTTTTGCCGCCCTTTTCACTGCATCTGCCCCCGGGGGCGGTCTCAATAATGGCCGCGAAGCGTCGAGTTGCGGCTCGCGCGCACCCCAGGAGCGTCCATGTCTACCGCCACGGCCGTCGAGGCAAACCCGGCACCCTCCGGGGGCAAGAAAAAGCTGATTCTCATCGTCGCCATCGCGCTGGTGGTGCTGCTCGTCGGCGCCGGTGCGTTGCTGATGCTGATGAAGGGCAAGGCTGCCCAGCACGACGATGACGAGCTGGCCGACGATGCGCCGGCCGCCCAGGCCTCGCAACGCCGCGACCCCAAGGCGGTGCCGGTGTTCGTGCCGCTGGAGATGTTCACGGTGAATCTGGCCGACCGCGACGCCGAGCGTTATGCGCAGATCGGCATCACGCTGGAAGTGGACAACGCCAAGGACGGCGAACGCATCAAGCAGTTCATGCCGGCGATACGCAACAACATCCTGATGGCCATCGCCGACCGCAGCGCGGCCGAGCTGCTGGGCCGCGAGGGCAAGTCGCAGCTGGCCGAGCGTGTGAAGCGCGAAACGGCGCTGGCCCTGGGCATAGACATGCCGGAAGAGGGCAGCACGGCGGTGCGGCGCGGCGCGGTGGAGCAGCCGGTACGCGGCGTGCATTTCTCCAACTTCATCATCCAGTGACGCTGTGAACCAGCAGATCCTGTCGCAAGACGAAGTCGATGCCCTGTTGCAGGGCATCACCGGCGAGAGCCAGAAGCTGGAGCAGGCCGAGGCCCCCACCGGCGCGCTGCGCGAGTACGACCTGGCCAGCCAGGAACGCATCGTCCGCGGCCGCATGCCGACGATGGAGGTCATCAACGAGCGGTTTGCGCGCAACATCCGCATCGGCCTCTTCAACTTCATACGCAAGAGCCCCGAGGTGGCCATAGGCGGCATCAAGGTGCAGAAGTTCAGCGCCTTCCTGCGTGAGATCGTGGTGCCGACCAACCTCAACATCGTCAGCGTCAAGCCGCTGCGCGGCAGCGGGCTGGTGGTGTGCGACCCCAGCCTGGTGTTCGCGGTGATAGACGCGCTGTTCGGCGGCGTCGGCAAGTTCCACACGCGCATCGAAGGGCGCGACTTCAGCCCCACCGAGCTGCGCGTGATCAACCGCCTGGTGGAGACCATACTCACCGAGTACAAGAAGGCCTGGGTGGGTGTGTACCCGCTGGACCTGGAGTACCAGCGTTCGGAGATGCAGCCCCAGTTCGCCAACATCGCCACGCCCAGCGAGATCGTGGTGGCGACCAACTTCACGTTGGAGATAGGCGAGACCACCGGCTCGGTGCACTTCTGCATCCCGTACAGCACGCTGGAGCCCATACGCGACGTGCTGTACAGCACCATCCAGGGCGATGCCGGCGAGCCCGACCGGCGCTGGGTGAACCTGCTGAAGCACCAGATCCAGGCCGCCGAGGTGGAGCTGGTGGCCGAGCTGGCCCAGGCGCCGGCCACGGTGGAGCAACTGCTGAGCTTCAAGCCCGGCGACTTCATAGAGCTGGACCTGGACCCGATGATCCAGGCCAAGGTCGACGGCGTGCCCGTGCTCGACTGCCACTACGGCACCTCCAACAACCGCTACGCGATCAAGATCGACCGCCTCATCACCAGCGACCACGACGGCTGGATCGGAGCAAACAACCATGTCCGCTGAACCCCAGGCCGATGGCGCCGGCTCGAACCTGAGCGAAGAAGACCGCATGGCCGCCGAGTGGGCTGCCGCCCTGGCCGGTGCGCAGGAAGGCAACGCCGAGGTGGCCAGCGAGGTCAGCCCGGCCGAAACCGTGGCGCCGGCCTCGTTCACGAACTTCACGCCCACGGTGGGCGGCGGCGCCGGCAACGACCTGAACATGATCCTGGACATCCCGGTCCAGCTGACCGTGGAACTGGGTCGCACGCGCATCCCCATCAAGCACATCCTGCAACTGGCCCAGGGCTCGGTGGTGGAGCTGGAAACGCTGGCCGGCGAGCCCATGGACGTGCTGGTCAACGGCTACCTCATCGCCCAGGGCGAGGTGGTGGTGGTGAATGACAAGTTCGGCATTCGCCTGACCGACATCGTCACGCCCAGCGAGCGCATGCGCCGCCTGAGCAGGGTCTGAGCGGCGGCTGTGATGTCTTCGACCATGCCCGGCACCTGGGTCTCGCTGATGTGGTTCGTGGCGGTGGTCGCCGCGATCCCGCTGGTGCTGTGGCTGCTCAAGCGCACGCCGCTGGCCGGCCGCAGCGCCACCGGCGCGCCGCGCGCGGTGGCGGTGCTGCCGCTGTCCACCTCGCAGCGCCTGGTGACGGTGGAGGTGGGCCAGGGCGAAGAACGGCTGTGGCTGGTGCTGGGTGTCACGCCGCAAGGCATCAACACCTTGCACACCATGGCGCCGCAGGCCGAAGAAACCATTTCTGCGCCGCCGCCCCCGCCGGCGGCCGCGTTTGCACAACTGCTGGGGCGCCTGCGCCAGCGCGGGCAGGACCCCCATGCGCGTTGAACACATGCCGCGCGCCGCCGGGCTGGCGGCGGTGCTGCTGCTGGCCGCGGGCGGCGCCTGGGCACAACAAGCCGGCAGCGGCGGTACCGGTGGCACGCTGCCGCTGGTGATAGGCCAGGGGCCGGGCGGCACCAGCTACTCGGTGCCCATACAGACGCTGCTGTTCTTCAGCGCGCTGTCCTTCCTGCCGGCGGTGCTGCTGCTGATGACGGCCTTCACCCGCATCGTCATCGTCTTGTCGCTGCTGCGCCAGGCGCTGGGCACGCAGCAGGCACCGCCCAACCAGGTGGTGATAGGCATGAGCCTGTTCCTCACGTTCTTCGTGATGGCGCCCACCTTCGACCGCATCTACGAACAGGCCTGGGCGCCCTACAGCGCCGGCACCATGGGCGCCGAACAGGCCTTGCAGACCGGTGCGCAGCCGCTGCGCGAGTTCATGCTCAAGCAGACCCGCCAAAGCGACATGCAGCTGTTCACCCGCCTGGCGCGGCTGGACGAGCAGGTGCAGGCCGAAGACGTGCCCATGACGGTGCTGGTGCCGGCCTTCGTGACCAGCGAACTCAAGAGCGCGTTCCAGATCGGCTTCATGATCTTCATCCCGTTTTTGATCATCGACATGATCGTGGCCAGCGTGCTGATGAGCCTGGGCATGATGATGTTGAGCCCGGTGCTGGTGGCGCTGCCGTTCAAGCTGATGCTGTTTGTGCTGGCCGACGGCTGGAACCTGCTCATCGGTTCGCTGGCGGCCTCGTTCGCCACCTGACGCAAGCCTCGCCATGGACGCACAACAAGTCCTCGCCGCCGGCCAGCATGGCCTGGGCATCCTGTTGATGGTGGCCGCGCCGGTGCTGGGCGTGGTGCTGGTCATCGGCCTGGTGGTGGCGGTGTTCCAGGCGGCGACGCAGCTCAACGAAGCCACCTTGTCCTTCGTGCCCAAGATCGTGGGCGCCGTGGTGGTGCTGGGCGTGGCCGGGCCGTGGATGCTGACCACGCTGGTGGAGTTTCTGCGCAGCACGCTGCAGGCCCTGCCCAGCGCGGTGGGTTGAGGCCCGCCGCTGCCCACGTGGCCCACGGCGCAGTGGCGCGAGCGCGATGATCACCTTCAACGAAGCGCAGTTCACCGCCTGGGTCACGCCGCTGCTGTGGCCCTTTCTGCGGGCGCTGGCGCTGTTCACCGCGTTGCCGGTGCTGGGCACACGCACGGTGCCGGCGCGTGTGCGCATCGCCCTGGCGGCCTTTCTGGCGCTGGCGGCGCAGCCCACGCTGCCGGCGCTGGCGCCGGAGATCGCCGCGGCGCCACTGGGTTCGCCGGTGACCGTGCTGCTGGTGCTGCAGCAGGTGCTGATAGGCCTGTCGCTGGGTTTTGCGGTGCGCGTGGTGTTTGCCGCGGTGGAGTTCGCCGGCGAGGTGGTGGGCCTGCAGATGGGCTTGAACTTCGCCGGGTTCTTCGACCCCGTGTCGGCCAGCGCCGCCACGGCCAGCAGCCGCTTCTTCGGCATCATGGTGGCCTGGCTGTTCATCGTGATGGGCGGCCACCTGATCGTCATCGTGGCGCTGGTGCAGAGCTTCACCGCCTTCCCGGTGGCGCCCGAGCCATTTGCCTTTCTGCGCGAGATGCAGCCGCACCGCTGGGCCTCGCAAATCTTCTCGATAGGGCTGTGGATCGCGCTGCCGCTGGTCACCATGCTGCTGTTCGTCAACCTGGTGCTGGGCGCCATCTCGCGGGTGGCACCGCAGATCAACATCTTCGCCATCGGCTTCCCCATCACGCTGAGCGTGGGCCTCCTGGGCCTGCTGTTCACGCTGCCGGCGCTGCAGACGCCGTTCACGATGACGCTGGAGCGGGTGCTGGACCAGTTCCGCTGAGCGGGCCAAGACAAGGCGGGCCCGCAGGCCCGCCTTGGGGGTGTGGCGCGGTGACGCCCGTGTGGTGGCGCTCAGCTCTTGCCGAAGCGTGCCTTGGCTTCCTGCACGGCGGTGGCGTGCGCGGCCTTGGCATCCTTCTGGCACACGTCCTTGGCGTTGCCGCTGAGGTCGTCGCACCGTTCCTTGGCCACCTCGTAGGTGGCGTCGGCACGCGCTTCGCTCAGCTTCATCTGGTTGCGGGGCGTGTCGTTGCGGCGCACCTCCAGTTCGGCCTCGGCCACTTCTTCCTGGCCTTCGGCTTCCTTCTTGCACACGTCCTTGGCGTTGCCGGCCAGGGTGTCGCAGCGGGCCTTGGCGGCCTTGTACTCTTGCTCTATGCGGTTCTTCTCGGCCTTGACCTCGTCGCCGGTCATGGCGTGGGCGTGGCCCGCGAGCAGGGCCACGGCGGCCAGGGCGATGAAGTGATGGCGAATGCGGTAGGGCATGGGGAGTCTCCGGTGAGGGTGCGCAGCGTCAAGCCACCGCGCCTATGCCGAGCACGGCAAGAACAATGAAGACCAGGGCGATCGCGACGAAGAGGAAAAACAGCAGCTTCGCGATGCCGGCAGCGCCAGCGCTCACGCCTCGGAAACCGAGCAGACCGGCAATCAAGGCGATGATGCCGAAGATGATGGCCCACTTGAGCATGGCGTTGTGGTCGGGCTTGGTTGAACAAGACCTTGGTTATTCCACACGCCGCCCGCGCCGCCGGTAGGCCGGCGCGGGGCCTGGCCGTAGGACAAGCGCGCGTCGGGCTGTCGGCGGCCGCGGCGCCGGGTTTTGGCGCCGCGCGCCGGCTTGCGCGATTGTTCGCGCGCGGGCCCGGTCAGCCGGGTTTGCCCGGCACCAGCAGCCCGCGTTGCACCGCCGGCCGCGCCAGAAAGGCTTCCAGCGCCTGCGCCGTGCGCGGGAAGTCGGCAAAGCCCACCAGCTCGCCGGCGGCGTAGCCCTTGAGCAGGTTGTTGATCCACGGGAAGACGGCGATGTCGGCCACCGTGTAGTCGTTGCCGGCGATCCAGGCCGTAGCCTGCAGCCGCTGCTCGATCACGCCCAGCAGCCGGCGAGATTCACCCACATAGCGGTCGCGGGGGCGTTTGTCTTCGTAGTCGCGGCCGGCAAAGCGGTGGAAGAAGCCCAGCTGGCCGAACATGGGGCCTACGCCACCCATCTGGAACATCAGCCACTGCACCGTGTGCCAGCGCGCCGTCGTGTCGCGCGGCAGGAACCGGCCGGTCTTTTCCGCCAGGTACAGCAAGATGGCGCCGGACTCGAACAGCGCCAGCGGCTGACCGCCCGGCCCGTCGGGGTCCACGATGGCGGGGATCTTGTTGTTCGGGTTCAGCGACAGGAACTCCGGCGACAACTGGTCGT
The DNA here is from genome assembly GCA_037190565.1 of Burkholderiaceae bacterium. GTDB lineage: Bacteria > Pseudomonadota > Gammaproteobacteria > Burkholderiales > Burkholderiaceae_C > Rubrivivax. The sequence goes on along the minus strand of JBBCJV010000015.1, from coordinate 12,939 downwards.
TGCTGTCGAAGGCCACGCGGTGGGCCTCGTAGGGCAGGCCGGTTTCCTCCAGCAGGATGGACACCTTCACGCCGTTGGGCGTGGGCAGCGAATACAGCTGCAGGCGCTCGGGGTGTTGCGGCGGCCACTTGCGGGTGACGGGGAAGTTGTCGGTCCAGGTGGGCATGTCGGTTGGGGCAGGGGCTGGCGATGAAGGCCCATTCTGAAGCCGCTGCGCTTTTCCCCGTCACCGTCGTGGCCCGCGGCCTTGGCAGACAATCGCCGGCATGATCCGCCAACGCACGCTGCGCTCCCTCACCCGCTCGGTAGGCGTGGGCGTGCACAGCGGGCGCAAGGTGGAGCTGACGCTGCACCCGGCCGCGCCGGACCACGGCATCGTGTTTCGCCGCACCGACCTGGCGGCGCCGGTGGACATCCCGGTGGACACCTTTGCCGTCAGCGACACGCGCATGGCCAGCACCATCAGCCCCGGCGGCGACCCGGGCGCACCCAAGGTGCAGACCATCGAGCACCTGATGAGTGCCTGCGCCGGCCTGGGGCTGGACAACCTGCTGATAGAAATCGGTGGCGAGGAAGTGCCCATACTGGACGGCTCGGCCGCCAGCTTCGTTTACCTGCTGCAAAGCGCCGGCATCGTGGAGCAGGATGCGCCGCGCCGCTTCCTGCGTGTGAAGAAGCCCGTGGAGGTGCGCGAAGGCGAGGGCGCCTCGCTGAAGTGGGCGCGCCTGGAGCCGTACCACGGCTACAAGCTCAGCTTCGAGATCGAGTTCCACCACCCGGCGGTGGACGCCACCGGCCAGCGTGTGGAGTTCGACTTCGGCAGCGGCGAGTACCGGCGCGACATCGCGCGGGCGCGCACCTTCGGCTTCAGCAAGGACGTGGACATGATGCGCTCGCGCGGCCTGGGCCTGGGCGGCAGCATGGACAACGTCATCGTCGTGGACGAGAAGCGGGTGCTCAACGCCGGCGGGCTGCGCTACGACGACGAGTTCGTCAAGCACAAGATACTCGACGCCATAGGCGACCTGCACATCGCCGGCAAGCCGCTGCTGGCGGCCTACACCGCCTACAAGAGCGGGCACGCGCTGAACAACAAGCTGCTGCGCGCGCTGCTGCAGGACACCGCGGCCTGGGAGGTGGTGACCTTCCCGCACAAGGCCGATGCACCGCGCGGCTTCGCCGAGCCGGTGCCGGCGTGGTGACGAGCGCTTAAGCTCGCGCCATGCTGATCTTTCGCCTTGTCTTCGGTCTGCTGCTGGTGGCAGGCCTGGTGTGCTTCGCCACCTACATCGCTACCGGCCAGGCGGTGTGGCGCCGGCGCGGCATCGTCATCGTCAAGTGGACGGTGGTGGCCGGGCTGGGCTTCTTCGCGGTGGTGATCCTGGAACGGTTGGCGCGGGTGTTGTAGCCGCGTCAGCAGGTACCGCGCGTGTGCGCCCGGTACGGCGGCCACCGCTGCCTCAGCGCTGCTCCGCCGCCAAGGCCCGCGAGCGTTCGCCCACCCGCACGTTCAGCTCCACCTGCTGGCTGCCGCGCTGCACCGTTACCGCCACCGTGCCGCCCGGCGGCTGGGCGGCGACCGCGCCGAACAGGTCGCCGGCGTTTTCCACCGTGCGTTCGCCCACGCGCGTGACCACGTCGCCCGGGCGCAGGCCGGCGGCGGCGGCCGGGCCGCTGGCCAGCACGCCGGTGATGAGGGCGCCGCTTTGCACCGGCAGCGACAGGTTCTCGGCCAGCTCGGCCGACAGGTCGCGCGGCTCCACGCCTATCCAGCCGCGGCGCACCACGCCGTTGGACACCAGCTGCTGCATCACGTCGTGCGCAATGTCCACCGGCACGGCAAAGCCTATGCCCACGTTGCCGCCGCTGCGCGAGAAGATGGCGGTGTTGATGCCCACCAGGTGGCCCTGGGCGTCCACCAGCGCGCCGCCGGAGTTGCCGGGGTTGATGGCGGCGTCGGTCTGTATGAAGTTCTGGTAGCGCGAGGCGCCGGCCTGGCTGCGGTCCAGCGCGCTGACGATGCCGGCGGTGACCGTCTGCCCCACGTTGAACGGGTTGCCTATGGCCAGCACCGCGTCGCCCACCTGCAGCGCGCGCACGTCGGCCAGTGCCACCACGGGCAGGTTGTCCATGTCGATGTGCAGCACCGCGATGTCGGTGTCGGGGTCGCTGCCCACCAGGCGGGCGCGCGTGGCGCGGCCGTCGTTGAGCTGCACCTCGATGTCTATCGCGTTTTCTATGACGTGGTGGTTGGTCAGCAGGTAGCCCTCGGGCGAGACGATGACGCCCGAGCCCAGGCCCAGCTGGCGCTGCTGCGCCGCGCCTTCAGGGAAGAAGAAGCGAAAGCGCGGATCGTCGGCCAACGGGTGGCGGCGCGCCATGCGCGTGGCGGTGATGCTGACCACCGCCGGCGCCGCACGGCGGGCGGCCGGCGCGTAGCTGCCGGCGGCCACCGAGGCCGCGGCTTCGGGCGAAGCCGCCACCTGGTACACCGTGGGCGTGGGCAGCACGCCGCGGCGCCCGCCGGGCAGCCAGTCGGGCTTGAGCGTGGCCACGACAAACAGCAGCGCCACCAGCACGGTGACGGTTTGGGCAAACAGAAGCCAGGCGTTGCGCCACATGACGGCGGTTCTTAGAGCGGGTCGCGGCGGGGGCCGCAAGGTTCGTACGGCCTGTGCCGTGCGGGGTGGGGGCGCTTGGTTACGATCACCGGCATGAACGACCGAGACGCGCTGGACGGCGCCTTCAAAGAGTTGCTGCGGCCGGAAGCGTTCCGCGATTATGGTCCCAACGGCCTGCAGGTTGAGGGCCGTCGCGAGGTGCGGCGGCTGGTGTCCGGCGTCACCGCCAGCCTGGCCTTCATAGACGCGGCCATTGCCGATGGCGCCGACGCGCTGCTGGTGCACCACGGCCTGTTCTGGCGCGGCCAGGACGGCCGCCTGACCGGCTGGCTGGCCGAGCGGGTGCGCCGCTTGATGCGGGCCGAGGTGAGCCTGTTCGCCTACCACCTGCCGCTGGACGCGCACGAGAGCCTGGGCAACAACGCGCAGTTCGGCGCCCGCCTGGGCCTGAAGGCCGACACCCGCTTTGGCGAGCAGGACCTGGGCTTCCTGGGCCAGGCCGCGCCGGCCGCGCGCGATGCTCAGGCCCTGGCCGCCGCCGCTCGCGAGGCGCTGGGCCGCGAGGTGCTGCTGCTGCCCGGTGACGGGCGAGCGCTGCGGCGTGTGGCCTGGTGCACCGGCGGGGCGCAAGGCTACTTCGAAGCCGCCATCGCCGCCGGGGCCGACGCCTTTGTCACCGGCGAGGTGTCCGAGCCGCAGGCCCATCTGGCGCGCGAGACCGGCGTGGCCTTTCTGGCTTGCGGCCACCACGCGACCGAGCGCTACGGCGCGCCGGCCGTGGCGGCATTCGTGGCGGCGCAGCGAGGTCTGGAACACCGCTTCATAGAGATAGACAACCCGGCCTGAACCGGCCGGATCGAACCCGAGATTGCCCATGCCCTTGCCTGTCCTGCTGCCGCTGCTGGTGACCATGGGCGATGCCGCCGGCATAGGGCCGGAGATCATCGTCGGGGCCTTCTCGCGCGGTGAGCTGGCCGATGCCTTGGTTGTCGGTGATCCGCAGGTGCTGCGGCGGGCCGGCGCGCCCAGGGTGGTGGTGCTGGACGGGGAGGCGTCCGCGCTGGCGGCTGTGCCGCCGGGCTGCCTACCGGTGTGGCAGCCACCGGGCTTGCCGGCCGGCCTGGCGGCGCTGCCGCAGGGCCAGGTGCATGCCGCCTGCGGCGCCGCGGCGGCGCGGTGCGTGGAACACGCCGTGGCGCTGGTGGGCCGGGGCGCCGGGCGCGCCATCGTGACCGCCCCGCTGCACAAGGAGGCGCTGGCCGCCGCCGGCTTGCCCTGGCCCGGGCACACCGAGCTGCTGCAGGCGCTGGCGGCAGCACCAGGCCAGGCCCCGCCGCCGGTGCGCATGATGCTGGCCAACCCCGAGCTGCGCGTGGTGCTGGTGACCATTCACTTGTCAGTGCGCCGCGCGCTGGAGGCGATCACCACCGAGGCGGTGCTGCAAACCCTGCACATCGCCGCCCAGGCGGCCCGCGCCTGGCAAGACGGCCCGCCGCGCATCGCCGTGGCCGGTCTGAACCCGCATGCCGGCGAGGGCGGCCTGTTCGGCGACGAAGAGCAGCGCATCATCGCCCCGGCCATCGCCGCGGCGCGGGCCGCGGGCGTGGACGCGCAAGGCCCCTACCCGCCGGACACGGTGTTCATGCGTGCACGGCGCGGCGAGTTCGACCTGGTGGTGGCCATGCTGCACGACCACGGCCTGATCCCGGTGAAGTACCTGGGCGTGGAAGAGGGCGTGAACGTGACGCTGGGCCTGCCGTTTGTGCGCACCAGCCCGGACCACGGCACCGCCTTCGACATCGCCGGCCAGGGCCGGGCCGACCCGGCCAGCCTGATCGCGGCGCTGCGCATGGCGCGCCGGCTGGCGGGCTGAAGCCCTCTCGGCAGGCTGCGGTTCTCAGGCCCCGGCGGCGCCGGTGGCCGGGGACAGCGAAGACAGCTGCTTGCGCGCCCGCTCGGTGGCGCGGTCTATCAGGTAGGCGGTTTCGAAGGCACGCAGGCGCCCGGTCTCGGCCAGCTTGAGCAGCATGCGCCGGGTCAGCGACACCGTCTGCTTGTGGCGGCTGCCATGCGTGAAGATGAAGAAGCTGCGCCCGGGGCTGACGTGGGCCAGCCGCACCTTCTGCCACTGGCCCTCCAGCTCCATCTGGTAGGCAAAGCCGATTTCCACGTTGTCGGCCAGCGCCGGGCCGCTGGAGGGCTCCGGCGGCTCGGCGGTGGCCGGCAGGCCGGGCAGGCCGGCGGGGGCCGTCCCGGCGGCAGCCGGCGCTTCGGCCGGGGCGGCCACGGGCTCCGGCGCGGGCGGGGCCGGCTGGCTCCAGTCCACCGCCGCTTCGTCCACCAGGCCCACGCGCGCGGCTTCCGCAGCGCTGAAGACCGGCAGGTCGACTTCCTCGGTCAGCACCGGCAGCGCGGTGGGCGGCAACGCGCGCAGCTCGTCGCGCGAAGGCATGGGGCGCTGCAGCGCGCCTTCGACGCGCTTGGCCTCCAGGTTGATGTCCAGCTGGCGGCCGCCCAGGGTCTTCAGCGCCTCGGCGTGGGCCGGCATCAGCTTGCCGAAGAAGGCGCGCCGCTTGGCTTCGGGCCAGGCGATGAGGTCCATGCCGGCCGTCAAGTCCTGCATCAGCTTGGGCAGCTCGGCCAGGAAGGCCTTGCGGTGCGCCGGCGTGGCCTTGGGCTGCACGCTCAGGAACAGTTCGCGGCCGGCACGCCGCATGCGCTGGGCCAGCTCGCCTTCGTCGCCGCCGCGTTCGGCCGCGCGCAGCAGCACCTGGCTCCACACGCGGCTGATGAAGTCGCGCAGGAAGCCCGGTGCCGCCACGTCCTTCAGCTCGCCGGCCAGGCGTTCAGCGTACAGCGCACGCAGCCGGGCCTGGTCTTCCTTCTCGGACAGCAGCGCCGCCGGGTCGCCGGCGGACTGCATGGCGCGTGCCGCCTGCTCGGCGACGAAGGTTTCCAGCGCGGCCAGCTTGGCTTCGTAGGTCTCGATGTGGTCGAAGTCGCCGTCCACGACCTCCAGCACCAGCTCGCGCACCTTGGCCAGGAAGCCGCGCGCCTCGTCCTCGCCGAAGTCTTCGAAGGCCGCACCCAGCGAGGCGATGCGGTTGACGAAGCGGCGCACCGGGTGGCGGCGCGACGAGAAGAAGCTGGGGTCGCCCAAGGCGGCGCGCAGCACCGGCAGCTGCAGCCGCGCCAGCAGCCGCGCCATCTGCGGCGGCACCTTGGGGTCGGCCAGGATCTGGTCGAACAGGAAGCCTATGACGTCGATCACCATGTGATCGAGCGAGCCGGTGGAGGCCTGCCGCAGTTCGTCGCGGTGGGCGTGTATCAGGTTGGGCAGCGGCGCGCCGAAGCCGGCGTCGCCGAAGTCGCTGGCGCCGTCGTCGGGCGCGGCATTGACGTGCAGCCGGCGTATCAGCGACATCAGCTGCGGGTCCACGCGGCCTATGGGCGTGCCACCGCGGCCGTAGCCGGCGCCCCCGGCGCGGGTGGACGGCCCGAAGCCCGAGCCGCCGGAGGGGCCGAAACCGGCGCCGCTGCCGCTGCGGCTGCGGCCGTAGCGGCTGTCGTAGCCGCTGGCGTAGCCGGTGCCGCCGTGCTGGCTGTGCTGTGGCGGTGCGCCGCGGCCGCTGTGCAGCCGCTCTTCGTCCAGGCTGCGCGCTGCGGTGTCGTAGCTGCTGCGGTAGTGGCTGTCGCCACCGGCGCCGCCCGCGCCGCCTGGGCCTCGGGGAGACCGCCCGCGCACCGTCAGGCCCAGGGGCTGCACGCCGGCGCCGCGCAACTCGCCCACGATGTCGGCATAGGCCGCACGCAGCAAGCCGCCCAGCGAACGGCTGAGTTCGGCCGACAGCACCTTGCGCACCTCGGCACGCTCGGACACCGCCTCGATGCCGCGGATCATGGCGTGGCCCACCACCTCGGGGCGCAGCGGGTTGCGTTCCTTGTCGGTGCCGGCGGTGGCGGAGGCCCCGGCCTGGCCCAGCAGCGAGCCCACGTAGGCTTCCAGCTCGCGCAGCTCCCATTCGCAGTCGTGCGCGATCTCCAGGCCGAAACGTTCGGCCGAGATCTGCACCTCGACCTCGTGGTCCTCGACCAGGCTGAGCGCGTCCCAGTTCGACGGCCCGGCCGGCGGCGGTGCTGCAGCGGTGCCGCCGGCGGCGCTGCGCTGGCCGATCTCGCGCACGATGCGCTCGTCGAAGGCGTCGTTGAAGGTCAGCACGAACACCGCCGACTTGCGGTTGAGCTCGAACTGCGCGCCCAGCAGGCCGTCGCGCTGGAAGGCGTTGGTGGACGCCAGCGCGGCCAGGCCCAGGCTTTCTATCGTGCGTTCGGCCGCCTCGCGGGCCACCATCTTCAGGCGCTGGACGGCCGCCTCCAGCGGCGCGGGCAGGCGATGGATGGGGTTGGGCTTCATGGGCACGAGACTAGACGGCAAGTATGCGCCACGCCCGCGGCGCAGGTCGCCGGAAGCGACCGGGTCGCGGCGTCTACTTCCGGGCGAAGCCGGGGTCGGCGCAGCGGCCAAGCCGCCGTCTGTGACAGGGCGTAAGCGCCGGCCCGGGCCGGCCGGCGGCAGACTGCCTACCGTCGGGTCAGCGCGTCGCGGATCTCGCGCAGCAGCACCACGTCTTCCGGCGTGGGTGCGGGCGGTGCCGGCACGGCGGGCGGCGCCTCGCGCTTGAGGCGGTTGATCTGCTTGATCATCAAGAAGATGATGAACGCCAGGATGGCGAAGTTCAGCGCGATGGTGATGAAGTTGCCGTAGGCGAACACGGCGCCCAGCTTCTTGGCTTCGGCCAGCGCCAGGCCGGTGTCCTGGCCGGCCAGCGGGATGTAGTAGGACGAGAAGTCCAGCCCGCCGACGAACTTGCTGACGATGGGCATGATCAGGTCGCTGACCACCGAGTCGACGATCTTGCCGAAGGCGCCGCCGATGATGACGCCCACGGCCAGGTCCATCACGTTGCCCTTGAGCGCAAACTCCTTGAACTCCGACGTAAAACTCATGGCTCCTCCGAGCAGTCCGGGTTGATGCGGCGGCCCGCCGTTTGCCGCGGGCTCCCTCGCGGTGCCCACAGTAGTGATGCCCGGGTTCAGCGTCAACTGGCGCGAGGCAGGGCGGGCCGAAACCAGCCCGATGGCGGCGGCGCAGCCGCGCCGGCCTGGGCCGGGCAGCGCTGCCGCGCTGGGTGGCCCGCAGAGACCCCTTGACGAGTCGGCTAGAATTCCGGGTTGATCCGAACCCATTTCAGCCTCGAAACTTCTCCAGAAGGACCCGCATGAGCGACGTCGCCCCGGCCCCGGGCATCGACAAGGACAGGCGCACCTGGATCGCCATCACCTGCGGCGCTGGCGCCATTGGCGGCGTGGCGACGGCGGTGCCCTTTGTCTCCACCTTCGCACCTTCCGAACGTGCACGCGCTGCCGGCGCGCCGGTGGAGGTGGACATAGGCAACCTGCAGCCCGGTGAAAAGCTCACCGTCGAGTGGCGCGGCAAGCCGGTGTGGATCGTGCGCCGCACGGCCGAACAACTGGCTTCGCTGGACGGCCTGACCGACCAGCTAGCCGACCCGGAGTCCAACCGCACGCAGTACCCGACGCCCGAGTACGCGAAGAACCACCACCGGTCCATCAAGCCCGAGTACTTCGTGGGCGTGGGCATCTGCTCGCACCTGGGCTGCTCGCCGGTGGACAAGTTCGTGCCGGGTGCGCAGCCTTCGCTGCCCTCGGACTGGCCGGGCGGCTTCCTGTGCCCCTGCCACGGTTCCACCTTCGACATTGCCGGCCGCGTGTTCAAGAACAAGCCGGCGCCGGACAACCTGGAAGTGCCGCCGCACATGTACCTGTCCGACACGCGCCTGCTGATCGGCGACGACAAGCAGGCCTGAGGCCTGTTGTTCGCGCAAACCGATCGAGCACAGACGAAGGCACCAAGAAGGCACCAACAAGGCAATACGCATGGCTGAATTCAAGGAAGCGCCCGCCGGGGCGACGGCGCTGCAGCAGGCGACCGTGTGGCTGGAGAACCGGTTCCCGACCGCGTTCCACGAGTACAAGAAGCACATGTCGGAGTACTACGCTCCGAAGAACTTCAACTTCTGGTACGTCTTCGGCAGCCTGGCGCTGCTGGTGCTGGTGATCCAGATCGTCACCGGCATCTTCCTGGTGATGCACTACAAGCCGGATGCGGCGCTGGCCTTCGCGTCGGTGGAGTACATCATGCGCGACGTGCCCTGGGGCTGGCTGGTGCGCTACATGCACTCCACCGGCGCCAGCGCGTTTTTCGTCGTGGTCTACCTGCACATGTGGCGCGGCATGATCTACGGCAGCTACCGCAAGCCGCGCGAGCTGGTGTGGATCTTCGGCTGTGCCATCTTCCTGTGCCTGATGGCCGAGGCCTTCATGGGCTACCTGCTGCCCTGGGGCCAGATGAGCTACTGGGGCGCCCAGGTCATCATCAACCTGTTCGCCGCCATCCCGTTCATCGGCGAGGACCTGTCCATCCTGATCCGCGGCGACTACGTCGTGGGCGACGCCACGCTCAACCGCTTCTTCGCCTTCCACGTGATTGCGGTGCCGCTGGTGCTGATCGGTCTGGTCGTGGCCCACCTGCTGGCGCTGCACGATGTGGGCAGCAACAACCCCGACGGTGTCGAGATCAAGGCCAAGAAGGACCCCAAGACCGGCATCCCGCTGGACGGCATCCCCTTCCACCCGTACTACACGGTGCACGACATCATGGTCGTGGCGGTGTTCCTGATCTTCTTCAGCGCGGTGGTGTTTTTCGCGCCGGAGATGGGCGGCTACTTCCTGGAGTACAACAACTTCATCCCGGCCGACCCGCTGAAGACCCCGGCGCACATCGCCCCGGTGTGGTACTTCACGCCCTACTACAGCATGCTGCGCGCGGTGACCGACCCCATGGTCACGGTGCTGGTGGTGCTGATTGGCGCCGCCGGCGTGCTGGCCACGCTGTTCGGCGGCTTCCGCGGCCCGTGGAAGTATGCGCCGCTGGTGGCGGCGGTGGTGGCGGGCTTCCTGCTGAAGGTGTTCGACGCCAAGTTCTGGGGCGTGGTGGTGATGGGCCTGGCGGTGATGATCCTGTTCATACTTCCCTGGGTGGACCGCAGCCCGGTCAAGAGCATCCGCTACCGGCCCGACTGGAACAAGTGGCTGTACGGCATCTTCATCATCAACTTCCTGGTGCTGGGTTACCTGGGTGTGAAGCCGCCTTCCGACGTCGGTACGCTGATCTCGCAAGTGGGCACGCTGTTCTACTTCGGCTTCTTCCTGCTGATGCCCTGGTGGAGCCGCATCGGCGAGTTCAAGCCGGTGCCCGAGCGTGTGAACTTCCACCCGCACTGACCCTCGCCGCACTGATCGCCAACATGAAGAAGCTACTCCTCACGATCGCTGCCGTGCTGGGCCTGGCTGCACCGGCGCACGCCGCCGGTGACGGCATTCCCTGGGACAAGTTCCCCAAGGAACGGGTCACCGACCTGGCCGCGCTGCAGCACGGCGCCAAGCTGTTCGCCAACTACTGTCTGAACTGCCACGCCGCGGCCTTCATGCGCTGGAACCGGCTGGGCGACATCGGCCTGACCGACGAACAGATCCGCGACAACCTGATCTTCACCGGCGCCAAGGTCGGCGAGACCATGCGCGTGTCGCTGGACCCGCAGGAAGCCAAACAATGGTTCGGCGGCGTGCCGCCCGACCTAACGCTGGTGGCGCGTTCGCGCTCCGCCGCGGGCATGGGCACCGGTGCCGACTACCTGTACACGCTGCTGCGCAGCTACTACCGCGACGACACCAAGCCCAGCGGCTGGAACAACGCCGCCTACCCCAACATCGGCATGCCGTTCCCGCTGTGGGAGTTGCAGGGCCAGCAGCGCGCCATCTACGTCGACGAGCCCGACCCGCACAACGCCGGCGGCACCGTGCAGGTATTCAAGGGTTTCCAGACCATCACCGCCGGCAGCATGACGCCCGCCGAGTACAACCTGGCCGTGGCCGACCTGGTCGCCTTCCTGCAGTGGATGGCCGAGCCCATGCAGACCAGCCGTGTGCGTCTGGGCGTGTGGGTGCTGTTGTTCCTGGGGATCTTCACCGTCATCACGTGGCGCCTGAACGCGGCGTTCTGGAAGGACGTCAAGTAAACAAGCGGCCCGGCTGGACGACGGCCGGGTCATCAGCGCAGTGGCCGGCAGCGTGCCCACTGCGTTTTGTCTTTGGGCCGTCGGCGCAGCGCGTCGCCGGCCCTGAAATTCTGTTCGACGGGAGGCTATGCCAGCCATGATGGTCCTGTACTCCGGCACCACCTGCCCTTATTCGCACCGTTGCCGCTTCGTGCTGTTCGAGAAGGGCATGGATTTCGAGATCCGCGACGTCGATATCTTCGCCAAACCCGAAGACATCGCGCTGATGAACCCGTACAACGAGGTGCCCATCCTGGTGGAGCGCGACCTCATCCTGTACGAGAGCCACATCATCAACGAGTACATCGACGAGCGCTTCCCGCACCCGCAGTTGATGCCGGGTGACCCGGTGGCGCGTGCGCGGGTGCGGCTGTTCCTGTTCAACTTCGAAAAGGAGTTGTTCAGCAACGTCAACCTGCTGGAAGGCCGTGGCGTCAAGGCCAACGAGAAGCAGTTGGAGAAGGCCCGCGAGCAGATCCGCGACCGCCTGACGCAGCTGGCGCCCATCTTCCTGAAGAACAAGTACATGCTGGGCGACGACTTCAGCATGCTGGACGTCGCCATCGCGCCGCTGCTGTGGCGCCTGGACTACTACGGCATAGACCTCAGCAAGAACGCGGTGCCGCTGCTGAAGTACGCCGAGCGCATCTTCTCGCGCCCGGCCTACATCGAGGCGCTGACGCCTTCCGAAAAGGTGATGAGGAAGTAAATGGGCCTGCCCCCGAACACCGTCAGCGCGCCCGCGGCGCGCCTGGGCTGCCTCGGGGGCCGCGGCTGATGGCGACCGGTTCTGCCGACAACCAGGGCAGTTCCACGCGGCCCTACCTGCTGCGCGCGCTGCACGACTGGTGCACCGACAACGGCTTCACGCCCTACATCGCGGTGCACGTGGACACCAGCGTGCAGGTGCCGCTGGAGTACGTGAAGAACAACGAGATCGTGCTCAACGTGGGCTTCGAGGCCACGTCCAGCCTGCAGCTGGGCAACGAGTTCATCGAGTTCAAGGCCCGCTTCGGCGGCGTCTCGCGCGAGATCGTCGTGCCGGTGGACCACGTGGTGGCCATTTACGCCCGCGAAAACGGGCAGGGCATGGCCTTCCCCATGCCCACGCCGGCCGCCGGCGCTGCCGGTGCGCGGCCGGAGGTGGAGGCCACCAAACCTTCGCTGCGCCTGGCCCGCACCGACGTGGACGACCTGCCGCTGGCACCTGTTCCGCCGCAAGCACCGGCCGCCGCCGATGGCGAGCCACCGGAGCCGGTGCCGCCGTCGCCGGGCCGCCCCGCGCTCAAACGGGTCAAGTAGGCGGGCGGCCGGAAGGGTCGGGCGAAAGTGGCGTGAAGAACGCGCTGCACGTAACTGGCCGTAGCGGGTGCAGCACCCCTAGAATTCGCAGCCTTCGGGCCGGCTTAGCTCAGCTGGTAGAGCACCCGCCTTGTAAGCGGAAGGTCGTCCGTTCGATTCGGACAGCCGGCACCAGCGTCCATGGCGGCGCTGTCTCTTTGTTTTCTTCCCGGCGCGCCGCCTGCGGCGTACCGCCCCTCAACCGCGCGGCTGTACCTTGACCTTGATCGCCGGTTCCCGCCAACCCGCCGCTTCCAGCGCGTTGCGCAGTTGCGGCAGCAGCTGCCGCAGCTTGGCCGCGGCGGCCGGGTGTTCGGCCAGCAGCAGCCAGGCCTGGTCGTCCAGCGGGCCGGGCCGCACCGTGGCGCGCAGCGGCGGCAGCAGCAGCGGGGCCACGGCGGTGTCAAAACGCCGCCGCGATTCCTGCACCCTGACCAGCAGGGCGCCCAGCGCCTCGCTGGCGTCCAGCGCTGCCGTCACGGGCAGGGCGCCGGGCAGGCTGCCGGGCGATCTGTCATGCGTGGAGCGGGGCCGGTTCATGGCCGGAGTCTAGGGCCTGTCAACGCTATGGGAGGGCTCGCGTGACTCAGCAAACGGCCGCCAGCAAGGCGCGCGGCGCAGCCCAGGCTGGCTGCCTGGGCAAGCCGTGCAACGCGGCTGACGGCCGTTTGCTGAGATCACCCGAAGGGCCGCCGTCTGGCAGGCTCCAGGGCGTTGTTGCTCGTTCGTTGCGTGCCACAGGCACGCTGCCTCTCTCGGGCCTAGCCCTGGGGCCTGAG
>JBBCJV010000014.1:0-46955 GCA_037190565.1 Burkholderiaceae bacterium | reverse complement strand
CCGGAGACCGCTGATGCCAGCCCTCGTCATCGCCGAACACGACAACGCCACCCTGAAGGGCGCCACCCTCAACACCGTCACCGCCGCGCTGGCCTGCGACCCGCAGGTGCACGTGCTGGTGGCCGGCCACAACGCCGCCGCCGCCGCCCAGGCCGCCGCGCAAGTGGCTGGCGTCGCCAAGGTGCTGCACGCCGATGGCGACAGCCTGGCCCACGGCCTGGCCGAAAACCTCGCCGCGCAGGTGTTGGCCCTGGCCAAGGACTACGGCCACATCCTGTTCCCGGCCACCGCCAGCGGCAAGAACACCGCCCCGCGCGTGGCCGCACTGCTGGACGTGGCGCAGATCAGCGACACCAGCCGCGTCATCAGCCCCGACACCTTCGAGCGGCCCATCTACGCAGGCAACGCCATCGCCACCGTGCAGAGCACGGATGCCACCAAAGTCATCACCGTGCGCACCACCGGCTTTGATGCCGCAGCGGCCACGGGCGGCAGCGCCGCGGTAGACAGCATCAGCGCCGTGGCCGACAGTGGCAGCTCCAGCTTCGTGGGTGCCGAGATCGCCAAGTTGGACCGGCCCGAGCTGACCGCGGCCAAGATCATCGTCAGCGGTGGCCGCGCGCTGGGCAGCAGCGAGAAATTCAACGAAGTGCTCACGCCACTGGCCGACAAGCTGGGCGCCGCGCTGGGCGCCAGCCGCGCCGCGGTGGATGCGGGTTACGCCCCCAATGACTGGCAGGTGGGGCAGACGGGCAAGATCGTGGCGCCGCAGCTGTACATCGCAGCGGGCATCAGCGGCGCCATCCAGCATCTGGCCGGCATGAAGGACAGCAAGGTCATCGTGGCCATCAACAAGGACCCGGAGGCGCCCATCTTCAGCGTGGCCGACTACGGGCTGGAGGCTGACTTGTTCACTGCCGTGCCGGAACTGGTGCAGAAGCTCTGAGCCGCGCGCCTCGCGCTTTGAGGCCACATTGCCGGAGTTGAAGATGGACCTGGGCTTGCAAGGCGCGGTGGCGCTGGTCACGGGCGGCAGCAAGGGGATAGGCTTGGCGTGCGCAAGCGCGCTGGCGGCCGAGGGCGCGCGGGTGGCGATTGCCTCGCGCACCCAGGCGCATCTGGACGACGCGAGGCGCATGCTGGCGCAGCAGGGGCACGTGGTGCACGCCTTTACGGCGGACCTGCGTGCGGCTGAAGAAGCTGAACGCCTGGTGCAGCAGGTCGAAGACGCCCTGGGCCCGTTGCAGCTGCTGGTGTGCAGCGCCGGTGCAGCGCAACGCACCCCGCCGGCCGAGCTGCAGGCCGCGCACTGGCATGCGGCCATGGACGCCAAGTACTTCACCACCGTGCACGCGGTGCAGGCCGCCATCACGCGCATGGCGGCACGTGGCGGCGGCAGCATCGTCAACGTGGTGGGCATGGGCGGCAAGCTGGCCGGCCCCACCCACCTGCCGGGCGGTGCGGCCAATGCAGCGCTGATGCTGGCCAGCGTGGGCCTGGCCAACGCCTACGGGCCCCAGGGTGTGCGTGTGAACGTCGTCAACCCCGGCCTGGTGGCCACCGGTCGCATGCAGGAGGGCCTGCAGGCGCGGGCGCGCCTGACCGGCGAGCCCGTGCAGGCGCTGGAAGAACAGCTGCGCCGCGGCATGCCGCTGGGCCGCATCGCCCAGCCCGAGGACATTGCGCGTGTGGTGCTGTTCCTGGCCTCGCCGGCGGCGGCCTACGTCAGCGGCGCGGTGTTGACGGTGGACGGCGCGATGACCCCCATCGTGGTCTGAAGGCGGGCTGGCACCGGCCGGCCCGGCGGCGGCTCGTGTGAACCGTCCCTAACGCGGCAGGTCCAGCCCGCGTTGCGCAATCAGGCTGCGCTGTATCTCGTTGGTGCCTATGCTGATGACCCACATCAGCGAATGCCGCAGCTGCTGCTCGATGCGGCCCTTGAGCACCGCGCCAGGGCTGCCTTCCATCAGCAGGCCCTGCAGGCCCAGCAGGTCCAGCGCGGTCTCGCCAAAACGCTCCATCAGCTCGCCGGAGTACACCTTGCTGGCCGCCGCATCATGGGGCGGTGTCTCGCCGCCGCTGACCCGCGCCGCGCAGTACAGCATCATCTGGCGCCCGGCCTCGATCTGCGCCGCCAGCGCGCCCACACGCTGGCGCACCAGCGGGTCCTGTGCCAGCGGGCGGCCCTGTACCTCGGCAGTCTGTAGATGGGTACACAGCAGCTCGAAGCTGCGTGCCACCTTCATCACGATGCCGCCGCCTATGAAGCCGCGCTCCGTGGCGAGCGCACCGGTCAACACCTTCCAGCCCTGGTTCTCCCGGCCTACCAGCGCATCCAGCGGCAGGCGCACGTTGTCGTAGAACACGTTGGCGAAGCTGCCGCCGTACAGGGTCTCCGAGGTGCGCACCGTGATGCCCGGGGTGTTCATCGGCACGATGAACATGCTGATGCCGGCGTGCCGGGGCCGCGCGTCGGGGTCGGTGCGCGCGGCCAGCAGCATGTACTCGCCCCAGTAGGTGGTGGTCCAGATCTTCTGGCCGTTGATCAGCCAGCCTTCGCCTTGTTCGTCGTGCACACGTTCGGCGCGTGTGCGCAGCGCCGCCAGGTCGGAGCCGGCATCGGGTTCGCTATAGCCCATGCCGTAGATGGCTTCGCCGCGCAGAATCTCCGGCAGCAGGCGCGCCTGCTGCTGCGGTGTGCCGTGCACCTGCAGCATGGCGGCCTGTACCGGGGCACCGGCCCGCGGCGCGTCGGCACGCTCCAGGGCTTCGATGAACGCCAGCTGCTCGAAGGCGCCGCGGCCCTGGCCACCAAACTCGCGCGGCCAGCCCAGGCCTATCCAGCCGGTGCGGCCCAGTGCGAGCGCAAAGTCGCGGCTGTACTCACGCTCCTTGAATGACAACTGCTCATGCGTCGCCTGGCGCTCGCCGCTCCAGTGCTGCGCCAGCCAGGCCTGCACCTCGGCGCGGAAGGCATTGCCCGCGGCGCCCAGGTCGCTGGGCGGTAGGGTGCGGCCTGGGCTGTCCAGGTAGTAGGCGGCCAGTTCTTCGTGGGCGGCGCGGGCGCCGCCATGGCGCAGCACATCCAGGTGCACACGCTTGAAGTGGCGCGGCGCCTCGTGTTCCTCGCTGTAGCCTATGGCGCCGAACGCGTGTTGTGTCTGCAGCGAGGCTTGGCGCAGCGACTCGCCGGCCAGCGCCGCTGCGGCAGCGCCGAACAGCGGCCAGGCTTCGGCTCCCCGGTCGTATTGCTGGGCGGCGTGGCGCGCCGTCAACTGCACGCCCAGCAGTGTGATGTGGATGTCGGCCAGCTTGTGCTGTATAGCCTGGAAGCTGCCGATGGCCTGGCCGAACTGCCGGCGCTCACGCGCGTAGGCCACCGCCAGGTCGAAGGCCCGCTGCGCCGCGCCCATGGCGCGCGCCACGTGGCCCAGCCGGGCGGCGGCGCGCATCCAGGCCCCCAGGTCGGCTGCGGCCAGCGGGGTGGGCAGCCGTTGCACCGGCGCATTGGCCAGTTGCACGCGGAACAGGCCGGCGCCACCCAGGGCCGGCGTGGCGTGCCAGGACACGCTGCCGACCGGCGCGCTGGCCAGGTCCAGCAACGCCAACGCGTGGCCGCCTTCGGCAGGTAGCAGCAGCGCCAGGTGGGTGGCGGCGTCTACAGCTTCCACAAACCCCAGTTCGCCGCTGACGTGGTCACCTTCGACCCTCACCCGGCCCGCGGCCGGGTCGCCTTCGGCGTCGCCGAGCGCCAGCACGATGCAGGCGCGGCCCTCACGCTGCGCCTGCAGAGCGGCGCCAGTACCGGTGGTGGCGGGGGCACCGTTCGAGGCGACCAGGTTCAACAGGCCGGCGGCCAGCAGCGGTGCCGGGCAGGCGGCGCGGCCCAGCTCCTCCATCACCACCAGCAGCTCCTGCAGGCCCCCTTCGCTGCGGTCCGCGCCCAGCGCTGTCAGCCCCTGCGCGGCCAGGCCTTGCCACAGGCTGCGCAGGCGGGCCGGGTCGGTGGCCGCGGCCACCGCCTGGTCCGTGGGCCAGTGCTGGCCCAGGTAGCCGCGCACCGCGTCACGCAGCAGTTCGCGGTCTTCGTCGGTGGGCAGGGCGGGCACGGTCATGGGCGATGGGGAAGGCGGCGGATGTTGGTAGAACCATTATACATCGCGAGAGCCGCCGCCCCTTCCTTATCATCGTCCGCTCACTGCCCAACCCCGCACACGATGAAGAAGACGCCCGTGCCCCCGGTCACTCTGCAGGCGCCAGCCGCGCCCGCTCCGGCCGCTGCCGCCGCGCTGCCGTCGTCGGCGGGTTTTCGCGCTATACGTTCGGCGCGTGCCTTCGAGGAGATTGCGGCGCAGATCCGCGCTGAGCTGGCCGCTGGGCGGCTGAAGGTGGGCAGCCGCCTGCCTTCGGAGCGCGCCTTGTCGGAGCAGTTCGGTGTTTCGCGCAACACGCTGCGCGAGGCCCTGCGGTCGCTGGAACATGCCGGGCTGATACGCCTGCAGAAGGGCGCCGCCGGCGGCGCCTTCATCAGCGAACGCAGCGGGGAGGCTGTGGTCAACGGCCTGCTGGATCTGTACCACGTAGGCGCCATAGACCCGGCCAAGCTCACGCAGGCGCGCATCTGGGTCGAGTCGGTCATCGTGCGCGAGGCCTGCCAGCGGGCCACCGAAGAAGACCTGGCGGCACTGCATCGCAACATCGACGAAGCCGAAGCCGCGGCAGCCGCTGGCGACTTTGACCGCCGCGTGGAGCGCCACCTGGACTTCCACCGCATCCTGACGCGCATGACCGGCAACCCCATCATGGTGGTGCTGATGGACGGGCTGCTGACGGTGCTTCTGCACTTCATCCGCACGATAGGCGACCAGTACAACCCGTACACGCTGCCTTCGCGCCGGCGCTTCCTGAAGCACATGGAAGAGGGCAACGTGGACGCCGCCGTGGCCGAGATGGAAAGCAGTCTGAAGCGCCTGGAGCGCGCCTACCTGTCACGCGCCGAGGCGGCCGACGCGGCCGGCCAGGCTGCTGGCGCCAAGTTGCTGGAGGCGGTGCCAGCGGCCGCCCCAGCAGCAGCGCCGCGCAAGACGCGCGCCGCCCCGCGGCGTCGCACGGCAGCCTGACGGGTGACCCCACGGGCGGGCTGAAGGCCCGCCTGTACGCCGACCAGCCAGTCTGCGGGCGTGGCCGGCGACGGCGCCAGCGGGCGCCGCGCAACAACGCCAAGCCCTGAGCCGCTGTGACGGCGTCACACCGGGCCACGCCGGTGTGCTGCCGCGTCTGTCGCACGCGCTGGCCTCGGATTGCCGCCGGTTGACAGCTGCCCCAGCGCTGCTAGCATTCGAGCAATGGTTGAACCAAAAAGGACTGAGCAATGACTGCATCCGAGCGGCCGGCGCTGGGGGAAACCCTGGCGGTGCTGCTGGCCCGCGACATGGCCGATGGCGAAAAGGTCATCATCGGCACCAATTCGGACATCCAGCTCGCTGCCTGCAACCTGGCGCGGTTGATGCAGGCGCCGCGCCTGTGGTGGATCTCCGGGCCGGGCGGCATGGTCAACCCCACGCGAGACCACCTGCTGTCCACGGCCGACTTCGAGAACATCGAGTCGGCCGAGGCCTGGATGGACCTGCCCAACATGATCGATTTCATCGACTGGAAGATCCACTTCTTCGACTTCGCCATCCTCTCGGCGCTGCAGGTAGACCGCTTCGGCAACATCAACACCGTGGTGGTGGGCGACCAGGCCAAGCCCAAGGTGCGCGGCCCCGGCACCGTGGGCATCAGCGCGCTGTGCGGCCTGGCCAAACGTTTCTACGTGGTGCTGACGCGCCACGACCGCAGCGCCTTCCGCCCGCGGGTGGACTTCATCTGCGGCCCCGGCCACCTGGAGGGCGGCAACTCGCGTGAACAGGCCGGCCTACCGCCCGGCGGGCCCAAGCTGGTGATCTCGCCGCTGGGGGTGTTTGACTTCGAGCCGGGCAGCAAGGCCATGCGCGTGCAGTCGCTGCACCCGGGCGTGACGCTGGAGCAGGTGCGCGACGCCACCGCCTTCGACCTGGTGGTGCAGGGCACGCCCCCCACCACCCAGTTGCCTACCGACCACGAACTGGCGCTGCTGCGCAGCCGCGTGGACGTGCGCCGCACGCTGCAGCGCAAGTTTCCCTGAGCGCCCGGCCTGAGAGTGACCCCATGAGCCACAGCAAACTCACCACCCTCGAAGCGGCCGTTGCCGACATCCCGGACGGCGCCAAGGTCGGCCTCGGCGGCTGGATCTTCTACGCCCAGCCCATGGCGCTGGTGCGGGCGCTGATACGGCGCGGCGCCAAGGACCTGGACCTGATCCCCGTGCCCGGCTCCATCGCGCCGGACATGCTGATAGGCGCCGGCTGCGCACGCAGCACCGCCTGCGTGTTCATCAGCTTCGAGCAGTTCGGCCTGGCGCCGCACTTCCGCCGCCAGGCGGAGGCGGGCACGCTGAAGGTCTACGACATGGACGGCCCGGGCATCGCCGGTGGTCTGCGTGCCGCCATCTGTGACCTGCCGTGGATGCCCATCCCCGACCTGGGCACCGACCTGCCCAAACACGCGCCGGAGTTCTACAAGCCGCTGCCACAGGTGCCGGGCGAACGCAAGATGCTGGCCGCTGCCGCGGTGCGGCCCGACGTGTGCCTGTTGCACGCCCAGCAGGCCGACGAGTACGGCAATGTCCAGTACATGGGGCCACCGTTTTTTGACGCCATGCTGGCGCAGGCCTCGCGGCGTGTCATCGTGTCGGTGGACCGCATCGTCTCGGCCGACACCGTCCGCCGCAACAACCACCTCACCAAGCTGCCGGCCGCCATGGTGGACGCGGTGGTCGAAGCACCCTGGGGCGCCCACCCCACGGCGTCGCCCACGCTGTACCGCGCCGACGAAGCCCACCTGGCCGAGTACGTCAAGGCCAGCGCCAAGGACGAACGCTGGGCCCAGTACCTGCAGCAGTACGTGCACGGCGCCAGCGCCCCGGCGGCCTACCTGGACACCCTGGGCGGCGCACGCCTGGCCGGGCTGTCGGTGTCGGAGTCCACCCTGACATGAGCCCCTCTTGCCGCGCCGGCAGGGCAGCTGGCGACGGGCTTCAACGAGACCCACGATGACCGCATCTTCTCCTGAGCGCCCCGGTGAACCCGGCATCCTCGACGGTGTGCGGGTGCTGGACTTCACCGCGATGATGTCCGGTCCCTATGCCACGCGCCTGATGGCCGACCTGGGGGCCGAGGTCATCAAGATCGAACCGCCCGAGGGTGACCACATCCGCACGCGTCCGCCCACCCGTGAAGGGCGCAGCACCTACTTTGCGCAGCTGAACGCGGGCAAGCAGAGCCTGGCGCTGGACCTGAAGAAGCCCCAGGCGATTGCGCTGGTCAAGCGCCTGGTGGCCACGGCCGACGTGCTGGTGGAGAACTACCGCCCCGGGGTCATGCAGCGCCTGGGCCTGGACTACGACACGCTGGCAGCGCTGAACCCCAAGCTGGTGTACTGCTCCATCTCCGGCTTCGGCCAGACCGGCACCTGGGCCGGGCGCAGCGCCTATGCGCCGGTGTTGCATGCCGGCAGCGGCTACGACATCGCCAACCTCAGCTACCAGGACGGCATAGAGCGGCCGCTGAAAAACGGCATCTTCGTGGCCGATGTGCTGGGCGGCTCGCTGGCCTTTGGCGCCATCCAGGCGGCCCTGTTCCGCGCCGCACGCACGGGCCGTGGCGACCAGGTGGACTTGTCGCTGATGGACGCCATGCTGAGCCTGCTGGTCTACGAATGCCAGGAGGCGCAGTTTCCCGCCGAGCGCCGGCGCCCGCTGTACCAGCCCACGCGGGCCAAGGACGGCTTCCTGCTCATCGCGCCGGTGAGCCAGAACAACTTCGAGGCGCTGGCACGCGCCACCGGCCACCCGGAGTGGATCAGCGACCCGCGCTTTGCCACCATCCAGGCGCGCGAGCACCACTGGGGCGAACTCATGGGCCTGCTGGACGACTGGGCCGGCCCGCGCAGCGCCGCCGACTGCGAAGCCGCGATGAACGCCGGCGGCGTGCCTTGTTCGCGCTACTTCTCGGTGCGAGAAGCCATGCAGGCCCCGCCAGTGGCCGAGCGTGGTGTGCTGCAGACCATCAACGACGGCTCCGGCGCCTTCCAGGTGACCAACCCCGCGTTTCGCTTCCGCCATGCGCCGGCCCATGCGCGCAACAACGTGCCCGAGCTGGGCGAACACGGCGCTGATGTGCTGCGCCGCCTGGGTGTGACGGAAGAAGAGCTGGAAACACTGAGCCGCGCCGGCGTGCTGCGCGGGCGCGTGGCGGAGGACGCGCATTGACCTCACGCCAAGGCCCACCTGCCGACGGTGACCGCTGACGAGAACCGGTACGCCAGGAGAACGAACAAGAGCATCACAGCACCGGCGCCCGGCCACCGGGCGCCCGCGTTTCACCACGGACGCACAGACGTCCACGCACCCAGGAGACAAACCATGAAACCTTGTGCACTGTCGCGCCGCCGCAGCCTGCTGGCCGCGTCGTTGCTGGCTGTCGCCACGGCCTGCCCCGGGCTGGCGCTGGCCCAGGGCTACCCGAACAGGCCCATCACGCTGGTCGTGCCGTATCCCGCGGGCGGCACCACCGACACGCTGGCGCGCGTGATGCAGGAGCCACTGCAGAAGCTGTTGGGCCAAACCATCATCATCGACAACCGGCCCGGGGCCTCGGCCATGCTGGGCACGCGGCTGGTGGCGCGTGCACCGGCCGACGGCTACACGCTGCTGATGCCCAACAACGCGCTGGCCATCTCGCCGCACATCAGCAAGGATGCTGCCTTCACCGCGGCGGACTTTGCGCCGGTGACCATGGTGTCGCTGCAACCCATGGTGCTGGTCACCCACCCCTCGTTGCCGGTGAAGTCGGTGCAGGAGCTGGTGACCCACGTCAAGGCCCACCCCAAGGCCGTGAACTACGGCACCGCCGGCCCGGCTTCCTTCGGCCACCTGGCCACCGAGCTGTTCATGAAGCAGGCCGGCATAGACATGACCCACATCCCCTACAAGGGGCAGGGGCCGGTGACGCAGGCGCTGCTCAGCGGCGAGGTGACGGTGATGCTGTCCACCACGTCGTCGCAGATGAACCAGTTCGTCAAGGAAGGGCGGCTGAACATGCTGGGCGTGGCCTCGTCGCAGCCTTCGCCGCTGGCGCCGGGCGCGCAGCCCCTTTCCGCGCAGGTGCCGGGGTTCCAGGCCGAGGTGTGGTTCGGCATCGTGGCACCGGCCGCCACGCCGCGCGACGTGGTCACGCGGCTGAACGAAGCCTTCGTGCAGGTGCTGCAGATGCCTGACGTGAAGGCCAAGTTCGAGCAGTCCGGCGCTGCCACGGCGCCCACCACGCCGGCGCAGTTCGGCGCGCGCATCAACCAGGAAAACGATGCCTGGAGCAAGGTGGTGCGCGAGGCCAACATCAAACTGGACTGACGTGGCCACCGCGTTCTCCCGGCACCCGGCAGGCTCCTGTGCACCCCAGGGGCCTGCCGGCTTCAGATGAAGCTGTCGGGCATCAGCTCTTCATCGGGGCAGTCGGCGTAGCGCGAAAAGTCGGTCTGTCCGGCGCCGCGCAGCACCGTTTCATCGATGCAGAACCGCCCGCTGAAGGACAGCGGTTGAGTCAGGATGGCGTGCGCCGCGTCGCCCATGATCTCGGGGCGCCGTGTGCGGCGCATGCGGTCGTCGCCGCCCAGCAGGTTCTGCACCGCGGCCGTGCCTATCCAGGTGCGTGGCCACAGGGCATTGAAGGCCACCTGGCCGCGGAACTCGCCGGCCATGCCCAGCACCAGCATGCTCATGCCGTACTTGGCCATGGTGTAGGCCACGTTGGGCGCAAACCAGCGCTCCTCCATGTTGAGCGGCGGCGACAGCATCAGCACGTGCGGGTTGGCCGCCTTCAGCAGGTGCGGCAGGCAGCAGCGTGTGACCACGAAGCTGCCGCGCGCGTTGATGCCGTGCATCAGGTCCCAGCGCTTGGGGTCGGTGGCCAGCGTGCCGGTCTTGCTGATGGCGCTGGCGTTGTTGACCACGATGTCTATGCCGCCAAAACGCGCCACCGCCTGCTCCACGGCCGCAGCCACCTGGTCTTCGTGGCGTATGTCCACCACCAGCGGCAGGGCCTGGCCGCCGGCTTCCTGCACCGCCTGTGCGGCGGTGTGTATGGTGCCGGGCAGCTTGGGGTGGGGGTCGCTGGTCTTGGCCGCGATCACGATGTTGGCACCGTCGCGTGCCGCGCGCAGCGCAATGGCCAGGCCGATGCCGCGGCTGGCGCCGGTGATGAACAGGGTCTTGCCGGCAAGGCTGCTCATGCGCCGCCCTCCATCTTGGGGAAGCCGGTGTAGGCCGGCGCCCGGCGAGCCAGCATGGCCTCTATGGCCTGCAGCGGTTCATCCGCGCCGAAGGCTGCCGCCTGGCTGGCGGTCTCCATCGCGAACAGCGTGGAGCGGTCGCTGTCCAGCGAGAGGTTGAGCATGGACTTGGTCAGCGCCAGCGCCGCCGGAGCGGCCTGGCTCAGGCTGCGCGCCAGCGCCGTGGCACGCGCCTCCAGCGCCGCGCTTTCGTGCACCTCCATCACCAGGCCCAGGGCATGGGCCTCGGCGGCACCCAGTTCCCGCGTCGACAGGATGATCTCCTTGGCGCGCTGCAGCCCCACCATGCGCGGCAGCAGGTACAGCGGTCCCAGGTCGGGCACCAGGCCCAGTTTCAGGTAGGACATCGCAAACCGCGCCTGTGGCGAGGCGATCACGATGTCGGCCGTGAGGGCGATGGAGAACCCGGCGCCGAAGGCCGGCCCGTCCACCACGGCGATCAGCGGCCTGGTCAGCTGCAGCAGGTCGTTGACCACACGCAAGCCCGTGGTCAGTCGCTGCTGCCAGTAGGTGGGGCCGGCGCCGGCGTTTTCCTTGAGCTGGTGCAGGTTGCCGCCGGCGCAGAAGGCGCCCGGGCTGCCGGCCAGCACCAGCACCCGCACGGCGGGATCCTCTCGCACCTGGGCCAGCACGTCGCTGAGTTCGCTGCGCAGCTGGGAATCAAACGGGTTGCGTTTCTCGGGCCGGGTCAGGCGTATCCAGCCTGTGCCATCAACCAGTTCGTACTTCAGTGTCTCCATGCGTTGCTGCCTTGTGAGGGTGGTGTGGGGGCGCGGCGGCGCCGGGCTGGGTGACGAAGGAGGGGAAGAGGGGAAAGAGGGGCGGTCTCAGCGGCGC
This sequence comes from Burkholderiaceae bacterium, assembly GCA_037190565.1. Lineage (GTDB taxonomy): Bacteria > Pseudomonadota > Gammaproteobacteria > Burkholderiales > Burkholderiaceae_C > Rubrivivax. The sequence goes on along the minus strand of JBBCJV010000014.1, from coordinate 35,690 downwards.
ACCGGCGGCGCCGACAAGGCGTCGGCGCTGGCGTCGCCCAGGCCCATGCCGCCGTCGCAGTCCAGGATGCTGCCGGTCACGTAGCGTGCCGCGTCGCTGGCCAGGAACAGCGCCATGTTGGCCACATCGCTGACCGTGCCGTAGTCGCGCAGCGCCAGGCGCTGTTTGATGGCCTGCTCGCGCTCGGGCGTGGCCGCCAGCCGCGCCATGCCCTCCGTCTCGGCGATGGGCCCCGGCGAGATCGCGTTGACGCGCACACCCGCCGGGCCCCACTCCAGGGCCAGCGAACGCGTCAGCATGTTGATGCCCGCCTTGGCCGCGTTGGCATGGGCCTGGAAGGGGCGCGGCGACACGGCGCCCGGCGCGGTGATGGACATCAGCGAGGCGCCCGGCCGGCGCAGGTGTTCGAACGAGGCGCGCAGCACGTGGAAACTGCCGATCAGGTCGATGTCCACCACGGTGCGGAAGCCATTGGATGACAGGTGGGCGGCCGGGGCGTGGAAGTTGCCGGCCGCGCCCGAGACCACCACGTCCACGGCGCCGAAGGCGGCCACGGTGTCGCGGAAGACCTGTGCCACCGCATCGTAGTCTCGCACGTCGGCGGCACGTGCCAGCACGCTCAGGCCCTCGTCGGTCAGCGTGCGTGCGGCGGCGCCGATGCGCTCCTCGCTGCGGCTGAGAATCGCCACCCGGGCGCCATGGCGCGCCAGGTGGCGCGCAATGCCCAGGTTGATGCCGCCGGAGGCGCCGGCCACCACGGCCACCTTGCCGGCCAGCACATCGGGCTGGAAAACGCTGCGCGCGGCGACGGGGATGCTCATGCGGACTCCGGTGATGGTCTTGGGCTGGCCCCGATGATAAGATGGTTGAACCAATTGACAATCCCGGGTTCGGCGCCGACGCCGGCCCACGCTGGAAAGAGCCCGCCCATGACAGAGGCCTTGATCTTTGACGCCGTGCGCACGCCACGCGGCCGCGGCCGCGCCGACGGCAGCCTGCACGAGGTGAACCCGGTGAACCTGCTGGCCGGCCTGATGCGCGACTTCCAGCGCCGGCTGGACCTGGACACCTCGCAGGTGGAGGATGCGCTCATCGGCTGCGTGCAGCCGCACGGCGAACAAGGTGCGGTGATTGCCAAGGTGGCGGCGCTGGCCGCCGGCTGGGACTGGCGGGTGCCCGGCGTGCAGCTCAATCGCTACTGCGGATCGGGCCTGGAAGCCACCAACCTGGCCGCGGCCAAGGTGCGCGCCGGCTGGAGCGACCTGGTCGTGGCCGGCGGCGTGGAGTCCATGTCGCGCGTGGCCATGGGCGCCGCACCCAGTGCGCGCGACAACAACCCGGCGCTGAACTTCCGCCTGCGCATCGTGCCCCAGGGGGTCAGCGCCGACCTGCTGGCCACGCTGGACGGCCACAGCCGCGAGGACGTGGACGCCTACGGCCTGCTGTCGCAGCAGCGCGCCGCCAAGGCGCGCGCCGAGGGCTGGTTCAGCTCCGTGCTGCCGGTGACCGACCTCAACGGCCTCACGGTGCTGGCGCAGGACGAAGCCATACGGCCCGATACCACGATGGAAGGCCTGGGCCAGCTCAAGCCTTCGTTCGCCGCGATGGGCGAGGCCGGCTTCAACCAGATGGCCATGGCCGCCTACCCGCAGGTGGGCCGCATCACGCACGTGCACACGCCGGGCAACTCCTCGGGCATCGTCGACGGTGCCGCGCTGATCCTGATCGGCTCGGAGAGCAAGGGCCGCGCGCTGGGCCTGAAGCCGCGGGCGCGCATCGTCTCTGTGGGCGCCACCGGCAGCGAGCCGGTGATCATGCTGGACGCACCGGCGCCGGCGGCGCAGATCGCGCTGGCCAAGGCCGGCCTCAAGCCGCAGGACATCGACTTGTACGAGGTCAACGAAGCCTTTGCCAGCGTGGTGCTGCGCTTCATGCGCGAGCTGGACCTGCCGCTGGACAAGGTCAACGTCAACGGCGGTGCCATTGCGCTGGGCCACCCGCTGGGCGCCACCGGCTGCATGCTGGTGGGCACGCTGCTGGACGAACTGGAGCGCCGCGGCCTGCGTCGCGGCATGGTCGTGCTCTGCGCCGCCGACGGCATGGGCGTGGCCACCATCATCGAACGCCTGTGAGCGCGGCAAAGGACAAGCACGTGAGCGAAGCGATCCGTTACGAGCTGGACGATGAGGGCATCGTCACGCTGACCATGGACATGCCGGGCCAGGGCGCCAACACCATGAACCCGGCCTTCCGCGCCGCGCTGCAGGCCAGCGTGGAGCGCCTGGAGGCCCAGGGCGAGGCCCTGCGTGGGGTGGTGCTCACCTCCGGCAAGAAGACGTTTTTTGCCGGCGGCGACCTGAACAGCCTGCTGGCCGCCAAGCCCGAGGACGCGGCCATGATGTTCGAGCGGGCACAGGGCATGAAGGCCTTGCTGCGCCGTCTGGAGCAGCTGCCCGTGCCGGTGGTGGCGGCCATCAACGGCACCGCGCTGGGCGGCGGGTTTGAGCTGTGCCTGGCCTGCCACGCCCGTTTTGTGCTGGACGACAAGTCGATCGCGCTGGGCCTGCCCGAGGCCACGCTGGGCCTGCTGCCGGGCGCCGGCGGCGTGGTGCGCCTGGTGCGCATGCTGGGGGTGGAAGCCGCGATGCCGCTGATCGTGGATGGCCCCAGCTTTGCGGCGGCCCGCGCGCTGGTGCTGAAGCTGGTGGACGGCCTGGCCGCCGATGCGGCCGACCTGCTGCGCCAGGCGCGGTCCTGGATCGCCGCCAACCCGCAGCCGCAGCAGCCCTGGGACCGCAAGGGCTTCCGCGTGCCCGGCGCCACCGCCAACGCGGTGGCCCCGCTGCCCTTCCTGCGCAGCGCCCCGGTGCTGCTGATGAAGAAGCACCGGGGCCTGTACCCGGCGCCGGAGGCTGCGATGTCGGCCGTGGTGGAGTGCGCCGCGGTCGACTTCGAGACCGCCTCGCGCATCGAGAGCCGCTACCTGGTGCACCTGGCCACCCACCCGGTGTCCAAGAACCTGATCACCACGTTCTTCTTCCAGATGAACGAGATCAAGAACGGCAAGGGCCGGCCCGAGGGCGTGCCGCCGGCCACGGTGCAGCGCCTGGGCGTGCTGGGCGCCGGCATGATGGGCGCCGGCATCGCGCAGGCGGCGGCGCAGCGCGGCATCCCGGTGGTCATGAAGGACGTGAGCCTGGAGGCGGCGCAAAAGGGCAAGGCGCGCATCGAGAAGACGCTGGCCAAGGCGGTGGAGAAGGGCAAGCTCACGCCGGAGAAGATGGCCCAGGCGCTGGCACTGGTGACGCCGGCGGGCGACGCCGTGGCGCTGCAGGGTTGCGATCTCATCATCGAGTCGGTGTTCGAGAAACGCGACGTCAAGGCCCAGGCCACGCAGGAAGCCGAGTTGCAGCTGGCCCCGGGCGGCTTCATAGGCTCCAACACCTCCACGCTGCCCATCACCGGGCTGGCGCAGGCGGTGAAGCAACCGGCCGACTTCATAGGCATCCACTTCTTCTCGCCGGTGGACCGCATGCCGCTGGTGGAGATCATCAAGGGCCGCGACACCTCACCGACCACGCTGGCGCGCGCGGTGGACTTTGTGCAGCAGCTGCGCAAGACGCCCATCGTGGTCAACGACAGCCGCGGATTTTTCACCAGCCGCGTGTTCGGCACCTTCACCAAGGAAGGGGCTGCCATGCTGGGCGAAGGGTTGGAGGCAGCGCGCATAGAAAACGCCGCCATCGCGGTGGGCATGCCGGTAGGCCCGCTCGCGGTGATGGACGAAACCTCGATGGCGCTGACCTGGTCGGTGCGCCAGCAGACCATCGCCGACCTCACGGCCGAAGGCCAGCCCATACCGCAACACGCAGGCTGGGACGTGATACGCACCATGGCGGTGGACCTCAAGCGCCCGGGCCGTGCCGGCGGCGGTGGCTACTACGACTACCCGGAAGGGGCGCCCAAGCAATTGTGGCCCGGCCTGGCACAGCAGTTTCCTGCGCGCGACGGTGCGGCCGTGCCCGATACCGACCTGCGCGACCGCCTGCTCTACATCCAGAGCCTGGAAGCCATACGCTGCCTGGAAGAGGGGGTGATCGAGGCGGCGCGCGACGCCAACATCGGCTCCATCCTGGGCATTGGCTTTCCGCGCTGGACCGGCGGCACGCTGCAGTACGTCAACAGCGTGGGCCTGAAGGTCTTTGCCGAACGCGCCGCCGAGCTGGCAGCGCGTTACGGCGAACGTTTTGCGCCGCCCCGGCTGCTGCTGGACATGGCGGAGCGCGGCGAGCGTTTTGTCTGAGGCGGTTTCGCCGGACGTGATGCACGCCGGCGCAACTGAGGCCGGCGTCACGCTCACGGGCGGGTTTGCCGGCCACATCGGCCCGCTGCACCGGCTGCCGGACGGCCTGGTGTTCCGGCTGGACATGCAGCCGCACCACTTGAACTGGGGCGGCCGCCTGCATGGCGGCATGGTGCTGGCGCTGCACACCACGGCGATGCACCAGGTGGCGGCCGACCTGGCCGGTGCCGGGCGGCGAGCCGTGCTGATGGCGCTGCACGTGGACTTCATGGACTCGGTGCCCGGCCGCCACGAGGTGAGCGTGCAGGTCCAGACCACGCAGGCGCGGCGCTCCCTGGCCTTTGTCGCCTGCCGTGTCATCGTGGCGGGGCGCGTGGTCTCGCGCGCCGAGGCCAGCTACGCTTTTGAAGACGCCGGCTCCGGGGCGCCCGGCGCCGCCGCTGCCGTGCCCGCGGTGGAAAGCGGCGGCGCCGGCTGGCACGACTTTGTCGCCCGCGAACCCGGCAGCCGCCACCTGGGTGCCTTGCTGGACCGGGCGCCGCCAGCACCGGCCGGCAGCTGGCCGCCGCAGACCCACCTGGGCGTGCAGGTGCATGCGGGGCGGCTGAACCAGGACGGCAGCGACGTGCACGACGGCCTGCTGCTGTTTGTGGCCGACATTGCCGGCGGCCGTACTGCCGCGCGTGCCCGGGGCCAGCCCTGCGTCACCGTGTGCATGCAGGCGCGGCGCCTGGGCGTGGCCGGCCCGGGGGCCTTTGTGGAGCATGCGCCGCGCTTGCGCCGCCACCAGGGGGATCTGCTGGTGGTGGAAGGCGACTTCCTGCACCAGGGGCAGCCGCTGATGGCGGTCAGTACCTTGTGGAAGGCGGTGCCGCTGCCCTGAGCGGCTGCGCAGCGGGCGGCCACGCCGGGCGGCGCGGCTGCCGGCTCAATCCACCCACTGCACCTGGTCGGGCAGCGCCGCGCGCGTGGTGCGGAAGCGGTTGGCCGGGTGGGCCGTGTCGGCATAACCCACGGACAGGCCGCACACCACCAACCGGTCGGCAGGTAGGCCGAAGAAGTCGCGCACCCGCTGCGGCCTGGCGGCCAGCGCGGCCTGGGCGATGCTGGCCACGCCCAGGCTGGTGGCGGCCAGCATGAACTGCGCCACCCAGGCGCCGCAGTCCACGGCCCCATACACGCCCAGGGCGCGCGGCGAGGTCACGATGATGGCGTGCGGGGCGCCGAAGAGGCGGAAGTTTTCCGCCCCCTGGCGTGCCGCCCCTTCGCGGTCGCCCCGCGCCACGCCCACCGCCTCGTACAGCGCCAGGCCACATTCGCGGCGGCGTGCCTGGTACACCCCTTCGTAGGCCGCCGGCCAGTCGAAGTCGGGGCCTGGTTCGTCGGCCTGCGGGGGAGCCATCAGCACGCTGCGCAGGCGCTCGGTGGCGTCGCCGCGGGTGATGTGCACCTGCCAGGGCTGGGCGTTGCACCAGGAGGCGCTGCGTCGCGCCACGTCCAGCGCACGCTGCAGCACAGCCTGCGGCACGGGCTCGGGCAGGAAGGCGCGGCAGCTGTGCCTGTCCTGCAGCAGGGATTCCAGGGCCTGGGTGCGTTCGGTGTCCGTTCGGGTATCGGTCATGGTGTCACGCCCCAGTCCTGCAGGGCCTGCTGGGTGTCGGCACCCACGGCCGCGCCGGCACGCGGCACGGCATTGGGCGTGCGCGAAAACCGGGGCGCGGGCGCGGGCTGCCAGCCGTCGGCCATCTTGACGAAGCTGCCGCGCGCCACGTTATGCGGGTGCAGCGGGGCTTCTTCCATGTCCAGCACCGGCGCAAAACACACGTCGGTGCCTTCCAGCAGCTCGCACCACTGGGCGCGAGTGCGCTGCGCAAACACCTGCGCCAGGCGCTGTTTCAGCGCCGGCCAGCGGCTGCGGTCGTTCTGGTTGTCGAACTCCGGGTCGTCGGACAGGCCCAGCTTCTCGCGCAGCAGTGCGTAGAAGGCAGGCTCTATGGCGCCCACCGACACCCACTTGCCGTCGGCGCACTGGAAGGGGTTGTAGAAGTGCGCACCGCCGTCGATCAGGTTGCTGGCGCGCGGGCCCCAGCGCCCACCGGCGTGCATGGCGTAGAACATGGTCAGCAGCGAGGCCGACCCTTCGGTCATCGCGCAGTCCACCACCTGGCCCTGGCCGGTGATGCGTGCGTTGAGCATGGCCGACAGCAGGCCCATCACCAGGTACAGCGAGCCGCCGCCAAAGTCGCCCACCAGGTTCAGCGGCGGCACCGGGGCTTCGGCCGGCCCTATGGCATGCAGCGCGCCGCTGAGCGCGATGTAGTTCAGGTCATGCCCGGCGGCCTGGGCCAGCGGGCCGGTCTGGCCCCAGCCGGTCATGCGCCCGTAGGCCAGGCGCGGGTTGCGCGCCAGCACCGCGTCAGGCCCCAGGCCCAGGCGCTCCATCACGCCGGGGCGGAAGCCTTCGATCAGCGCGTCGGCGCGTTCCAGCAGCGCCAGGGCCGTCTGCAGGTCACCCGCGCTTTTCAGGTCCAGCGTCACCGAACGCTGGTTGCGGCCCAGCGGGCCCGCGGGGCGGCCGCTGTCCTGCGGGCGGTCTATGCGCAGCACGTCGGCGCCCAGGTCGCCCAGCAACAGGGCGGCAAAGGGTCCCGGGCCGATGCCGCCCATCAACACGATGCGCTGGCCCGTCAGCGGGCCGCCGGCGGCGGGGGAGGTGGTGGTCATGGTGTGTCCTGAGTGGGAAAGGTGAAGACCACACGACCCAGCGTGTGGCGGTCCTGGGCCAGGCGCGCGGCCTCGTCAAACTGCGCAAAGGGCAGCACGCTGTGCACACGGGGGCGCAAGCGGCCTTGCGCGTACAGCGTGGCCACCTCGTCGCGTATCGCGGTGGCGCGCACCGGGGCGCGCTCGCCGGCCTGGCGGTAGTCCACGCCGATCAACGAGGCGCCCTTGACGATGGCCAGGCTGCTCTTCAGTGCATGGATGTGGCCCGAGGCAAACCCCACCATCAGGTGGCGGCCCTCCCAGCCCAGTGTGCGGAAGGCGGTGTCGGTGAGGTCACCGCCCACGGTGTCGAAGACCAGGCCCACACCGGCGGCCCCGGCGTGCTGGCGCACCTGGGCCTTCCACTCGGGGTCTGCCGGGTCCAGCACCTGGTGCGCGCCGGCCTGCAGGGCGGCTTCGCGCTTGGCGGGTGTGGACGCCACGGCCAGCACCTGGGCGCCCAGCAGGCGCGCCAGCTGCACCGCGGCATGGCCCACCGCACCGGTGGCACCCAGCACCAGCACGGTTTCGCCGGCGCGCAGGTGGCCGCGGTCCAGCAGCGCATACAAGGCGGTGGCGTAGGGCGCCATCAGCACGGCGGCTTCGGTGACGCTGGCCTGCGGCCCCACGCGGTGCACCCGGCCGGTATCCACGCAGATGAACTGGGCCCAGGCGCCCTGGCGCGTGCCGCACACCAGCTGGCCCGGCTGCAAGGGGGTCTGCACGCCTGGCGCCACGGCGTCGAGCACGCCGCAGAACTCGCTGCCCGGGATGAAGGGCGGGTTGGGGCGCACCTGGTAGCCGCCGCGCGCCAGCAGCAGGTCTACAAAGGAAATGCCGCAGGCCGCCACGCGCACACGCACCTGGCCCGGGCCAGGTTCGGGGACGGGCAGTTCGTCGCACTGGATGCCGTGCTGCGGCTCGTAGCCGTGCACGCGCAAGGCCTTCATCGTCGTCTCGTTCATCGGGTCTTGGGCGCCGGGGAGGGCGCCGGTTGGCGTTGGGCCTGTCGCCCCTGGGCAAACAGGCCGGGCTGCACCGCGGCAATGTCCTGCGGCTGCAACCGGGCATTGGCTTCGCGGCAGCGTTCGGCTTCCAGCGCCAGGGCTTCGCCCAGCGGCAGCGCCAGGCCGTCATCGATCAGGCGCTTGTAGGCCTGCAGCAGGGCCGGCTGCATGGCCAGCATGTCGGCGGCCAGGCGCTGCGCCGCAGGCAGCAGCTCTTCCGGCGCCAGCACCTCGTTGACCAGGCCCCAGCGTTCGGCCTGCAGGGCGGACAGCACACGCCCGCTCAGCGACAAGGCCTTGGCGCGTGACGGGCCCACCATCCGCGGCAGCCGCTGCGACAGGCCCCAGCCGGGCATCACGCCGATGCGCGCATGGGTGTCGGCAAACTGGGCCTGTGTGCTGGCCAGCAGCACGTCGCAGGCCAGTGCCAGCTCAAAGCCGCCGGTGATGGCGGGGCCGTTGACGGCGGCGATCACCGGCCCTGGAAACCGCGCCAGCGCGGCCACCGGGTCGCGCACCTCGCCCACGCCGGCCAGGCCTTGCTGTGCCAGCTCCTTCACGTCCAGGCCGGCACAAAAGGCCCGCCCGCGCCCGGTGAGGATCAGCACGCGCACGCGGGGGTCGGCGGCCAGCCGGTCGAAGGTGTCGGCCAGTTCGTCGCGCAGGCGGCGCGACAAGGCGTTCAACGCCTGCGGGCGGTCCAGCGTGACCACCGCCAGGCCGGGGGTCTCGCCCAGGGCCACATGCACCAGCGGCGCCGACGTGGGGCTTGCGCTGCTGCTCATGACACGCTGCCGCTGCGTTCGGCTTCCTGCAGGCTGCGCCAGTCGATCTTGCCGGTGCCCGAGCGCGGCAGGCGGTCCACAAAGCGCACGCTGCGGGGGGCCTTGTACGCGGCCATGTGTTCGCGTGCCCAGCCGATCAGCTCCTCGGCCTGCAGCGCCTGCCCGGCGCGGCGCACCACCACGGCCGTCACCGTCTCGCCGCGCCGCGCATCCTGGCTGGCGATGATGCAGGCCTCCTGCACCGCGGGGTGGGCGTGCAGCAGCGCCTCCACCTCGGCCGGCCAGACCTTGAAGCCGGACGCGTTGATCATGCGCTTGAGCCGGTCGACCAGGAAGAAATAGCCTTCTTCGTCGCGCCGGACCAGGTCGCCGGTGCGCAGGTAACGCCGCCCCTGCACGGTGCGGAAGTTGTCGTCGTCGGCTTCCGGCCGCCCCCAGTAGCCGTGCATCAGCTGCGCGCCGGCCACCCACAGCTCGCCGGCCTCGCCGTCGACCACGGGCTGGCCGGTCTCGGTGTCCATCACCAGCGCCTGCACACCGAAGGTGGGAATGCCCAGGCACTGGCGCTTGCTGCGCTGCGGCGGGTTGGCCAGCGCCATGGACGCGGTCTCCGACATGCCCCAGCCCTCCAGGTAGCGTATGCCCATGGCCTGCAGCTGGGCGTTCACCGCCGCTGGCAGGGCCGCGCCGCCGCCGGTGACGGTGTGAAGGCTGCTCAGGTCACGTTGTGCCAGGTCGGGCAGGGCCAACAGGTCCAGCAGCATGGCCGGCGACACGCCCCAGCAGTTGATGCGGTGGGTCTCGATCAGCTGCGCCGCGGCCCGTGCGTCCCAGCGCGGCAGCAGCACCACGGTGTTGCCCAGCCAGGCCGGTGTGTTGATCAGCGCCTGCAGGCCCTGCATATGGAACATCGGTGCCACGCCCAGAAACACGCTGTCGGGCCGGTCGCCGCGCCACAGCGGCGGTGTCAGCGCCGCGGCCAGCGTGCTGCGGTGGGTGTGCAGGCAGCCCTTGGGCTGACCGGTGGTGCCGGAGGTGTAGACGATGAGCGCCGGGTCGTCGGGCCCGGCGCGGTGAGGCGCCGGCGTGAGCGCGGCGTCCAGCACCGTGCGCCAGGCTACCGCCGCACTGTGCGGCTGCGGCAGCGGCGGAGGCACCGGCTGCGCTGCGGCCAGCACGTCGGCACAGGCAAACACCACGGCATGGTCCAGCAGATCCCCCAGCAGCGGTGCTGCACGCGCCAGCAGATCCTGCGCCACGACGATGGTGCGTGCGCCGCTGTCGCGTGCGCAGTGCGCCAGCTCCTCGCTGAGGTTCATCGCGTTGACCGGCACCACCACGGCGTCGGCACGCAGCACCGCGTGCACGGCGGTGGCGAACTGCGGCGAGGTCTGGCCCATGACCAGCACGCGGTCGCCGCGTGCCACGCCGCAGCGCTGCTGCAGCCACCCGGCCAGGGCTTCGGTGTCGCGCAGCAGGCCGGCCCAGCTCAGCGCGACGCCGTCGTACAGGTAGGCCGGCTTGTCCGGGTAGCGCGCCGCCGCGGTGCGCAGGTTGAAGTGCAGGCTGGTGGCCGGCAGCGTCAGCTGCAGCGGCAGGCCCGGGGGCCAGAACGGGTGAGCGGCGGGGGCGGTGTGCATGGCGGAAGCGTGAAACGGGCGCAGACCGGGTATGTCGGGGTGGGTGCCGTGTCGGGTCCTGTGGGCGTGCCGGGCCCGTGTTCAGCCCGTGGCCAGCCGCGTGCCGGTCAGGCCTTCGCTCAGCTGCCACAGGCGTTCGGCCAGCGCCGGGTCCACGGCGTGGGGCATCACGCCGTTCTGGCCGGGCCGCTCGGCCACCGCGGCGATGTCAAGGTCTTCGCAGTACAGACCGCCCAGGCCCTGCAGGCGCGGGCTGGCGGCGCACCAGACGATGGTGGCGGCGCCTTCGCTCACGGTCTTGTAGTGCTGGCGGCGGTTGGCCGGCACCTCGCCGTGTTCATCGCGCAAGCCCACGGCCTGCAGGTCGGCGAGCGCCAGGTGGCGTGTCAGCGGCGTCAGGATGCTGCCGGGATGCACCGCCAGGGCCCGAATGCCGTCGCCGCGGCCGTGTGCGTCGGCGGCGACGGCAAACAAGGCGTTGGCCGTCTTGGACTGCCCATAGGCCGTCCAGCGGTCGTAGGGGCGGCGCTCAAAGTCCGGGTCGTCAAAGTCCACCCCGCTGCGCTGATGGCCCCGTGACGAGACCGCCACGATGCGCGCACCACCGGCACGCCGCAGGGCCGGCCACAGGCGCAGCGTCAGCTGAAAGTGCCCCAGGTGGTTGGTGGAGAACTGGGCCTCGTGGCCGCGGCTGTCGCGCAGCAGCGGCGAAGCCATGATGGCAGCGCAGTTCACCAGCAGGTGCAGCGGCCCGCCTCGCGCCAGCAGCTCGTCGGCAAAGCGGTCTATGGACGCCGGATCCATCAGGTCCAGCGGGGCCACCTCCACGCCGGGGACGTCGGCCAGCGCGCGGCGCGCCTCTTCCACGCGCCTGGCCGGCGCCAGGACCCGGGCGCCGGCGGCACTCAGCACACGCGCCACCTCGTGGCCCAGGCCTGAGTAGGCGCCGGTTACCACCGCCGTCTGCCCCTGCAGTCTGGCGCCCTGCAAGGCCTGCTCGGCCGCAGTGCGGGGACCCAGCCCGGAGGGCAGCGGCCGCTGTGGTGTGGGGGTGGGCAGGTCCATGATGTCGGTGATGACCCGGCGGCGGCGCTGGGGCGCCGGGTGGCAAAGTCATATGGACAATGGTTGAACGTTTGTTTAATCATAGACGCAACCGACCTCCGGTGTGCAACAGGCGGCCCAGCCATGCCCTGCGCATTCGACCTTCACTCCAGCTTGATGTTGGCCGTCTGTATCGCCCGCGCCCAGCCTTCGTGCGTACCGCGCATCACGGCCTGGAACTGCGCACGGTTGGTGGCCCTGGGAGGCTCAAAGCCGAAGCTCTTCACCTTGGCCTGCACGTCGGGCAGCGCGGCGGTGCGCTTCTTGACACTGCCCACGCCCAGCACCTGAATGCGGCCCTCGCCGAGATACTGGGTCACCAGGTTCCCCGAGATCCAGCCGGCGCTGAGCAGCCCGCTCAGCAGCTTGGGCAGCAGCGGCACCTCACCCCGGTAGGGCACGTGGGTGAGCTGGACACCGCTGGCCTGCGCCAGCAGCTCGCTGTAGAAGTGGGCGCCGCTGCCTTGCCCGGGTGAACCCACCGTCAGCGGCGTGGGTGACTGGCGCGCCAGTGCCAGGTACTGCGCCAACGTCTTGACGTCCGGCGAGCTGGGCACCGCCAGGTCGGTGGCGGTGGCCCGCGATCTGCGAAAGTGCAATGAACTCCTTGAGCGGGGCGTAGCGGATGTTGGGGTACAGCATGGCCACTCGCACCAGCTCGGTGGAGGTCAGCAGCAGCGAGTAGCCATCGGCCGGCGCGCTGTGCATGGCGCTGATGCCTATGGTCTGGTTGGCGCCGGGGCGGCTCTCCACCACCACCGGCTGCTGCAGCGTGTTTCTCATGTGCTCTGCGTAGATGCGCGCCAGGCCGTCCAGCGAGCTGCCCGCGGTGGCAGGCACCACGATGCGCAGCGGTTTGCTGGGCCAGGCGCCTGCAGCCTGGCCTGCCTGGGCCGAGGCCAGCAGCGGGGTGGTGCCCAGCAGGCCGACCAGGGCCAGGGCGTGGAGAAGACGGCGGCGCGGGTGCGTCATGAACAGGTCTCCTGGTTTGCAGTGCATCCTGCTTGCATGCACAATGGTTGAACGATTGACTAAACGCGGGCGAAGGCTAGGCGCACACCGGCCCGCAGGCCTCTGCGGCAAGCCCTCTTGACACCGCCGGCGCTGCGGCGCAAGCCCGCCCGTCCACTTCCACCAACCACCGCGCTATGGCCCGTGCCCGTGTTCCCGCCGATGCCGCTGTCGTGGCTGCTATCCCCGCCGCGGCACAGGCCCGTGCCCCTGCGGTCCGGGGCTGGCGCAGCGGGGGGCAACACAGCCGAGAGCTACGTCCGGCCGAGCCGTGGGGCCCTCAGCGGTGAGCGCCACCTCCCCCGCCGCCCGCCAGCCCTGGGTGCCGGCGCTGGCCGATCGCCAGGTGCGGCTGTACCTGGCCGGCCACGCCACGTCCACCCTGGGCGCCTGGACCCTGGACGTGACGCTGAACCTGCTGCTGTGGCAGCTCACCGCGTCGCCGGCGCTGCTGGGGCTGCTGAACTTTCTGCTTTACGCGCCCGGGCTGGCCGTGGTGCTGCTGACCGCCGGGCGGCTGCATCCGGCGGCGGCGAGGCGCCGCACGATGGCGGTGCTGGTGGGCAGCCTGTGTGTGGCGCTGCTGCTGGTTGCGCTGCTGATGCTGGGCCTGCTGGGCGCCGTGGCCATCCTGGTGCTGGCCGGTGTGCGTGGGGTGCTGAACGGCATCGAGCTGCCGGCACGCCAGCTCATGGCCTTGTGCCTGGTGGAAGACCGCGAGCTGCAGGCCAATGTGGTGGCGCTGAACACGGTGTCCTTCCTGGGTGCACGCATGACCGGCCCGGCACTGGCAGCGGCCTTGTTCGCCACGCTGGGCCCGCTGTCGGCCTTTGTGCTGGCGGCGCTGGCGCTGGTGGTGATGCTGGCCTGCATCCGCCGTGTGCGACCGCTGGCCTCACAGACCGAGGTGCCGGCCGAAGAAGCGCGCGGCCCGGCTGCGGGCCTGGCCGGTGCGTGGCGGTTTGTGCGGGCGCACCGGCTGGGCAGCCTGTTCCTGCCGGTGTTGTGCTGCACGGCGCTGCTGGGCAGCGGCTTCCAGACGCTGGCGCCGGTGCTGGCCGATCGTGTGTTTGGCGACGTGAACCGCTACACGGCCCTGTTGCTGTCGGCCGCAGGCGCGGGTGCGTTGCTGGCGGCGATGCTGTTGTCCACCCGCTGGCTGGGCGCTGCCTCCCTCCTGATGCTGGTGGCGGTGCCCTGGGGGATCGCCGCATCGGCCCTGCTGGTGGCGGCCAGCGGCGCCCCCATGCTGGCCCTGCTGGGGTTTGCCGGCCTGGGCTTCGGCACCGCCTTTGTGGGCACCGCCAGCATTGCGCTCATGCACCGTGTGGTGCCGCCGGAAACACGCGCCGGGCTGATCTCGCTGTTCCTGGTGGTGTTCATCGGCGTGGTGCCGATGTCGCAGATCCTGGCCGGCCTGCTGGCGCAGTGGCTGTCGGCACGCGCCAGCTTTGCCGTGCTGGGCCTGACGCTGGCGGCGGCGCTGATGCTGCTGTTTGTACCGCGCTGGCGCGCACTGGGCCGTGTGGAATGGAATGCAGAGCGTCTGTAGAGCGCCGGTGGAGCGCACAACAACAGGAGACCTCCCATGAGTCTGTTTGAAGGCCTGCGCGTGCTGGACGCGGCCAGTTATGTGGCGGCGCCGGCGGCGGCCACCATGCTGTCCGACTTTGGTGCCGACGTGGTTAAGATCGAGCCGCCGGGCGCCGGCGACGGCTACCGCGCCATGGCGGCGCTGCCCAACCTGCCCAAGAGTGAACACAACTACGCCTGGGATCTGGTGTCGCGCAACAAGCGGGCGCTGGCGCTGGATTTGCGCCAGCCGGCCGGCCGTGCGCTGCTGCACCGCCTGGTGCGCCAGGCCGATGTGCTGCTGACCAACTACCCGCTGGCGGTGCGCACGCGTCTGGGGCTGGACGCCGAGACGCTGATGGCGCTGAATCCGCGTCTGGTGCATGCCTCGGTCAGCGGGTATGGCGACAGCGGCCCCGAGGCTCATCGCCTGGGTTTTGACGCCACGGCCTACTTTGCGCGTTCCGGCCTCACCGACGTGATGCGCGCCCATGAGCAGGCGCCGCCCACCGCGCCGGCCATGGCGCAGGGCGACCACCCGACGGCCAGCGCCCTGTTCGGCGGCATCGCCGCGGCGCTGTACCGGCGCGAGCGCACGGGCCAGGGCGCGGTGGTAAGCACCTCGCTGCTGGCCAATGGCATCTGGTCCAACGCCGCCATGGTGCAGGCGGCCCTGTGCGGCGCCGAGATACGCTACCGCTGGCCCCGCGACGCCCCACGCAGCGCGCTGAGCAACTTCTACCGCTGCGCCGACGAGCGCTGGCTGTCCATCGCCATGGTGGCCGAGGACAAGCTCTGGCCGGTGATGGTGCAGGTCATGGAGATCGAAGACCTGGCCGCCGACCCGCGGTTTGCCACCACCGCGGCCCGGCGCAGCCATGCACCGACGCTGACCGCCGAGTTTGACCAGGTGTTCCTGCGCCGCACGGCGGCCGAGTGGCAGCAGCGTTTTGAAGCCGGCGGCTTCACCGTGTCGGTGGTGGCGCGCCTGGCCGATGTGCCGCACGATGGGCAGGCCGCGCACGCGGGTGCCCTGGTGCCGGCTGACGGCATGGGCGGCACCGACCGCACCGTGGACAGCCCCATTCACATCGCCGGTGTGCACAAGCTGAAGCCGCAGGCAGCGCCGGCCCTGGTGGGCCAGCACAGCCGCGAGGTGCTGCGCAGCTACGGCCTGGACGAGGCCGAGATCGACGCGCTGGTGGCGCAGCAGGTGGTGGCCGAGGCCGCGCGATGAGTCTGCCGGCCGAGGGCCACCCGGGCGCCCTGGCGCGCCAGCAGGCCGGCGGTGGCGCGGCCCATGCCGTTGGCGGCACCGGTGATCAGCGCCACCGCGCCCCGCACGGATCGGGCGGCCTTGTCACGCTGCATGTCGTTGTCCGCCATCGTCATGCAAACAGGTTCAACCGCCAACATCGTGGTGTGTGAACCCCGCCGCCGCCAATCAGCACAAACACCAAGCACTGTTGTGCAGGCGGTGTGCACGCCGTTGAAACAGCGGCGCGGCGCTTGACCGAGGTGCTGGTCGGTGCTTCAATTAAGTCAAACGACTTATGGCGGTCAAGCGGCCGCAGCACACCGCCCATGCCGGACCAACACCCCCTGGACTTTCAAGGCCGCGACATCCTGGTCGTGGGCGGCAGCAGCGGCATAGGCAACGGCATTGCGCAGGGTTTTCGCGCTGCCGGCGCCGCGGTGCAAGTTTGGGGCACCCGAGCCAGCGCCGACGACTACCGCGGCGACGAAGGCAGCCAGCTGCAGGGCCTGCAGTTCAGCAGCGTGGACGCGGCCGACCCCGCAGCGGTCGCGGCGGCCGCTGCCGGCTGCCGTGGGCTGGACGTACTCGTGCTGGCCCAGGGCACGGTGGCCTACCAGCGCGGCGAGTTCCAGGACGCCACCTTCCGCCGTGTCGTGGACGTCAACCTCAACAGCCTGATGAGTTGCTGCAGCGCCTTCCATGCAGCACTCAAGGCCCGCGGCGGTGCGGTCATCGTGATCAGCTCGGTGTCGGCCTACAAGTCCGCGATCGGCACGCCGGCGTATGCGGCGTCGAAAGCAGGCGCGCTGGCGCTGACACGCACGCTGGGCGCGGCCTATGCACGCGACGGCATACGTGTGAACGGCATCGCGCCCGGGCTGGTGGACACCAAGCTGACCAAGGTGACCACCGGCCACCCCGAGCGCCTGGCGTCCACCGTGGCGCGCATCCCGGCGGGGCGCATAGGCACGCCGTCCGACATGGCCGACGTCGCCCTGTTCCTGGCCTCGCCGCTGGCACGTTACGTGGTGGGCCACACGATCCCGGTGGACGGCGGCCTGATCGCCTGAACACCGCACCTCAACACCACCGCCCAACACCCAGCAGGAGACACCGTGAGCTGGAGCTTTGAGACCGACCCCGACTTCCAGGCCGAGCTGGACTGGATAGACCAGTTTGTGCGCGAAGAGGTGGAGCCGCTGGACCTGCTGCTGTCCAGCCCCTATGCGGTGGACGACCCGCGGCGCAATGCCCTGGTGCGGCCGCTGCAGCAAAAGGTCAAGGCGCGCGGCCTGTGGGCCTGTCACCTGGGCCCCGAGCTGGGCGGGCCGGGCTACGGCCAGGTCAAGCTGGCGCTGATGAACGAGCTGTTGGGTCGTTCGCAGTTTGCGCCCACGGTCTTCGGCTGCCAGGCGCCGGACTCGGGCAATGGCGAGATCCTGGCCCACTACGGCACGCCGCAGCAGAAACAGCAGTACCTGGAGCCGCTGCTGGACAACCGCATGGTGTCGTGTTTTGCGATGACCGAGCCTCAGGGCGGCTCCGACCCGCAGGTGTTCACCACACGCGCGGTGCGCGATGGTGACCACTGGGTCATCAGCGGCCGAAAGTGGTTTGCCTCCAACGCCAGCTACGCGTCGTTTTTCATCACCATGGCGGTCACCGACCCCGCGGTGTCGGCCTACAAGGGCATGTCCATGTTCATCGTGCCGGCAGGCACGCCGGGGCTGCGCCTGCTGCGCGACGTGCACCTGGGCGGGCGCCGCGAAGACGGCCATGGCCACGGCTACCTGGCCTTTGACGAGGTGCGGGTGCCGGCCGACCACATGCTGGGTGAAGCCGGCCAGGCCTTTGTGGTGGCCCAGACGCGCCTGGGCGGCGGGCGCATACACCACGCCATGCGCACCATAGGCGAGGCGCGCAAGGCGCTGGACATGATGTGCCAGCGTGCCGTGTCGCGCCACACGCAGGGCGGGCGCCTGGCCGACAAGCAGCTGGTGCAGACCATGGTGGCCGACTCCTGGATAGAGCTGGAGCAGTTCCGCCTGCTGGTGCTGCGCACGGCCTGGCTGATCGACCGCCACAACGACTACAAGCGTGTGCGCAAGGACATCTCGGCGGTCAAGGCCGCCATGCCCAAGGTGTTGCACGACATCGTGTCGCGGGCCATCCAGGTGCACGGCTCGCTGGGCCTGACCACCGAGCTGCCGCTGGTCAACCAGCTGGTGTCCTCGTACATCATGGGCCTGGCCGACGGGCCCACCGAGGTGCACAAGGTGACGCTGGCGCGCGAGCTGCTCAAGGGCGTGCAGCCTTCGGCCGACGTGTTCCCCGACTACCACCTGCCGGCCCTGCATGAAGCGGCGCTGCGGCGCTATGGCGCGCTGCTGGACGCTGCCGCCGCCGACGCCGCCTGACCCCGGCCATGCACACCGAGACCGCCACGCCGCCGCCGGGCCAGGCCGAAGACTGGCGCACGCTGGTGGACACCGAGCGCCTGGCGGCCTGGATGCAGGCGCGCGGCCTGGGCAGCGGCCCGGTCAGCGATGTGCAGCTGCTGGCCGGCGGAACGCAGAACATGCTGCTGCGGCTGCGCCGCGGGCCGCTGCAGGTGGTGCTGCGCCGGCCTTCGCGCCACCCGCGTGCCGGTGCCGACGAAACCATGCGCCGCGAAGCGCGGGTGCTGGCGGCGCTGGCCGGCACGCCCGTGGCGCACCCGGCGCTGATCGCCGCCTGCGACGACCCGACGGTGCTGGGCACTTGCTTCTACCTGATGCAGCCTGTGCAGGGCTTCAACCCCAGCATGGGCCTGCCGCCGCTGCACGCAGGCGACGCCACGCTGCGGCGGCGCATGGGCCTGGCCATGGTGGACGCCATCGCCGCGCTGGGCATGCTGGATGCGCAGGCCCTGGGGCTGGGCGACTTCGGCCGCCCGGCCGGCTTCCTGGAGCGCCAGGTGGCGCGCTGGCGAAGCCAGCTGCAGGCCTACGCGCAATGCGACGGCTGGCCCGGGCCTGCAGCGCTGCCCGGCGTGGCCGAGGTAGGCGCCTGGCTGGAGCAACAGCGCCCGCAGGCTGGTGCACCCGGGCTGCTGCACGGCGACTTCCACCTCTCGAACGTGATGTTCCGTCACGACAGCGCCGAGCTGGCCGCGGTGGTGGACTGGGAGCTGTCCACGCTGGGCGACCCGCTGCTGGACCTGGGCTGGCTGATCGCCACCTGGCCGGCGCCCGATGGCTCCCACCACATCGCGCACCGTGTGCAGCCCTGGGAGGGCTTCGCCACGGCCGACGAGTTGATTGCACGTTATGCCGAGCGCAGCACACGCGACCTGTCGGCCGTGCGCTGGTACACGGTGCTGGCCTGCTACAAGCTGGGTATCGTGCTGGAAGGCAGCCATGCCCGCGCCTGCGCCGGGCTGGCCCCGGCTGCCACCGGCCAGCGTCTGCACCAGGCGGCGGTGGGGCTGTTGCACAAGGCCCACCGCCTGATGGCGGGCGGCTGAGCAGCCGCCCGCCTGCACCGGCCGCTCATCTGCCGCATCCTCGTCACAGCCCCTACCGTGACCCAGGAACCCGCGCCTGCCCAGCCCAAGCCGCCGGTGCCGGCCCGGGTGCGCGGCGGCGGCCGCACCGCTTCGCCCATCATCGCGGGCATGAACGCCCCCGACGCCGAACGGACCCCGCCGACACCCGACACACCGCGCGATGCGCAGAGCGCACCGCCCGACACCCGCGAACGCCTCAAGCGCGCCGCCCAGAGGCTGTTTGCGCAGCGGGGCTTTGACGGCGTGGCCGTGCGCGACATCGTGGCCGCCAGCGGCCAGCGCAACGCGGCCTCGGTGCATTACTACTTCGGCACCAAGGAAGCGCTGGCGCAGGAGCTGGTGGCCGACGGCGCGCGCTGCATAGACGCCGTGCGCAACGCCGCGCTGGATGCCATGCAGGCGCGCGGCCACGACCCCACGCTGCGTGAAGCGGTAGACCTGCTGGTGCGCAGCTCTTTCGTGCCGCCGCCGCCCGGCGAAGAGGCCAGCTTCCTGCAATTCATCGCTATGCTGCGCATCAACCACCGCGAGCTGTTCCTGGCCGGCGTGGGTGAACGCTGGAACCGCGGCTTCAAACGCCTGCTCAACCAGTTGCGCCGCCTGCTGCCCCAGTTGCCGGCGCCGGTGCTGAGCCAGCGCCTGGTGTTCCTGTCCGTCTACCTGGGCGAGGTGCTGGCCGCGCGCGAGGCGGCACTGGCCGCACCGGGCCGCCGCGGCGCCTTCTGGCGCCAGCCGCTGGCGCTGGAAAACCTGGTGGATACCGTGGTAGGCCTGCTGCAGGCCCCCATCTCCGCCCCCGCGCAGGCCGCGCTGGGGGGCACTGCGGCTGCACGCAGCCGCGCCGGCGGTGCACGCCGCCCCTGAACCCGATCAGCCGATGCCCGAGACGCGCTCTTTCACCCATGCCCGCGCCCACGCCGGGCTGACACCGCACAAACCCGCCATCGTGATGGGCGGCTCCGGCCGCCGGCTCAGCTACGCCGAGCTGGAGACCCAGGCAAACCGGGGGGCGCAGTTGCTGCGCGCCTGCGGCCTGCGCCCCGGCGACACCCTGGCCATGCTGGCCGAGAACAGCCTGGACTACCTGGTGGTGCACAGCGCCGCCATGCGTGCCGGCCTGTACTTCACGCCCATCAGCAGCCACCTGACCGCGGCGGAGGCCGCCTACATCGTGGCCGACTGCGGGGCCCGCATGCTGGTGTCCACCCAGGCCATGGCCGCGGTGGCGCAGGCACTGCCGGCGCAGGTGCCTGCGGTGCAGCACTGGTTCACGCTGGACCAGGCCATGGATGGTTTTGCGGCCTGGCACGAGGCCGCCGCGGCGCTGCCCGATAGGCCCATCGCCGACGAGGTGGGCGGCCACAACATGATGTACTCGTCGGGCACCACGGGGCGGCCCAAGGGCATCAAGGTGCCCTTTGCCCACAACCCCATCGAAGCCGTGGTGCCGATACTGGCCACGTTCACGCAGGCCTTCGGCTACGGGGCCGACACGGTCTACCTCTCGCCGGCACCGCTGTACCACGCGGCACCCCTGGGGTTCAGTGCGCACATGCTGCGCCTGGGCGGCACCGTGGTGGTGATGGAGAAGTTCGACGCCGAGGCCTTTCTGCAACTGGTACAGCGCCACCGCGTCACGCACACGCAGCTGGTGCCCACGATGTTTGTGCGCATGCTCAAGCTGCCTGAAGCGGTGCGCCGGGCTTACGACCTCTCGTCGTTGCGCTGCGCCCTGCACGCTGCGGCCCCTTGCCCGCAGGACGTCAAGCGCGCCATGCTGGCCTGGTGGGGGCCGGTGCTCTACGAGCAGTACAGTGGCTCCGAAGGCAATGGCAACACCGTCATCGGCCCGCAGGAGTGGCTGGCCCACGCGGGGTCGGTGGGGCGGCCGCTGATGGGCCGCATCAAGATCGTGGGCGAAGACGGTGCGGAGCAGCCCACCGGCGAGCCCGGCCTGGTGTACTTTGAAGGCAGCCGGCGCTTCGAGTACCACAACGACCCGGACAAGACCCGCGAGGCCTTCAACGAGCGCGGTTGGTCCACGCTGGGCGACGTGGGCTACCTGGACCACGAGGGTTACCTGTACCTGACCGATCGCAAGGCCTACATGATCGTTTCCGGCGGTGTGAACATCTACCCGCAGGAGGCGGAAAACGTGCTGTCGCTGCACCCCAAGGTGGCCGACATCGCGGTGTTCGGCGTGCCCAACGAGGAGTTCGGCGAAGAGGTCAAGGCGGTGGTGCAGCCGGTGGACATGGCCGAGGCCGGCGCTGCCCTGGAAGCGGAGCTGATCGCCTACTGCCGCGAGCGCCTGTCGGCCATCAAGTGCCCGCGCAGCATCGACTTCGACCGTGCGCTGCCGCGCCAGGACAACGGTAAGCTCTACAAGCGTGTGCTGCGCGACCGCTACTGGGCCGGCCGCAGCAGCCGCGTGATCTAGCCGCCGCCGTCCACGGCCAGGTTCTGGCCGTTGATGTAGGGGTTGGCGTCGGAAACCAGGAAGGCCACGGCCGCGGCCACGTCCTGCGGCAGCGACACACGGCCGAAGGGCGCGGCGGCGTCCAGCGCGCGGATGTCGGCCGCGCCGCGGGCGCGGGCCAGGCGGCGCCCCATGTCGGTGTCGGTCAGTGCCGGGCTGACGATGTGGCTGCGCACGCCGTGGGCCCTTTCTTCCTTGGCCAGCGTGGCGGCGAAGGCCTCCAGCGCCGACTTGGCCATGGCGTAGGGCGCGCCGCGGGCGGAGAGTTTGCGCGTGGCGATGCTGGAGATCACCACCACATCGGCACGGCCACGCTGGCGCAGGTGGGGCAGGGCGGCCTGCGTCAGCCAGTACGGCCCCAGCGCATTGATGCGCAGCACACGTTCCACCTCCGCCGGGTCGCTGTCGGCCACGCTGTGGCCGCGGCTGGCCACGCCGGCGTTGTGCACCAGGATGTCCAGGCCGCCGAAATGTGCCACGCAATCCGCCACCAGGGCCTGGCCCTGACCGCGGTCTTCGACAGAGCAGCGCCAGGCACGGCCACGCCGCCCCTGGGCGGTGATGTTGGCCACGACCTCCGCCGCAGCGTTTTCGTCGCGCTGGTAGCACAGGCCCACATCGGCGCCCGCATCGGCCAGCGCCAGCGAGATGGCGCGGCCTATGCCGCGCCCGCCGCCGGTGACCAGGGCGCGGCGGCCGGCGAGCGACAGGCTCAATGCCATGGCCGGCTCAGGGTTGCGTCATTGCACGCGCTTTTCCAGGTCGCGCGCGATCAGCTCTTTCATGATCTCGTTGGTGCCCGCCAGGATGCGGTGCACACGCACGTTCTGGTACAGGCGCGCAATGGGGTACTCCGTCATGTAGCCGGCGCCGCCGTGCAGCTGCAGGCACTCGTCCACCACCTTGCCGCAGGTGTCGGTGACCCACCACTTGGCCTTGGCCGCGGTGGCCGGGTCCAGCCTGCCTTCCATCAGCCGCAGCACGCACTGGTCCAGGAAGGCGCCGGCCAGCGACGCCGCGGTGTCGCACTCGGCCAGCTTGAAGCGCGTGTTCTGCATGGACAACAGCGGCTGGCCGAAGACCTTGCGCTGAGCCACAAAGGCCAGCGTCTCCTGCACCGCACGTTCCATGCAGGCAAAGGACGACAGCGCGGTGATGATGCGCTCGCGCGCCAGCTCCTTCATCAGCTGCTTGAAGCCCTGGCCTTCTTCCGGCCCCAGCAGGTTGGACACCGGCACGCGCATGTCGTCGAAGAACAGCTCGGCGGTGTCCTGCGAGTGCAGGCCGATCTTGGACAGCGTGCGACCGCGGCGGAAGCCCCCGCTCAGCTTGTCGGTCTCCACCACCACGATGGACACGCCGCGTGCACCCTGGCTGGGGTCGGTCTTCAGCACCAGGCAGATCAGGTTGCAGCTGCTGCCGTTGGTGATGTACGTCTTGGCGCCGTTGATGACGTAGTGGTCACCGTCGCGCCGGGCATGGGTGCGTATGCCCTGCAGGTCCGACCCGGTGCCGGGCTCGGTCATGGCCAGGCCGCCCACCAGTTCACCGCTTGCCATGCGCGGCAGCCAGTCCAGCTTCTGCGCTTCGCTGGCGAAGTTCTTGATGTAGTGCGCCACGATGCCGCTGTGAAGCGAGTTGCCCAGGCCGCCGCACAGCAGGCGTATGGGCTCGGAGAAGATCACCGCCTCGTGCAGGAAGCTGCCGCCACCACCCCCGTAGGCCTCGGGGATGCCGGGCAGCAGCAGCCCGGCATCGGCCGCCTTGAACCAGGTGTCGCGGTCCACACACTGCTGTTCGGCCCAGCGCTCCTCGTGCGGCAGCAACTCGCTCAGGCAGAAACGCCGCACGCTGTCGCGCAGGCTTTCCAGCTCGGGGGTCATCCAGGCGGCTTGGTACATGGTCGGTTCGTGGGCGGTGTTGGCGGGCGGCTGGCTTCAGCTCACATCGGCTGTATGTCCACCTTCTGGCGGTTGGCGACCCATTCGTCGTGGGCCTTGCGCATCACGGTCAAGAACTCGGCCGGCGTGTGCGGCGGCGTGGGCTCCAGCGCCAGCGAGGCCAGGCGCTCGCGCGTTTCCGGCAGTTGCGAGATGCGGTTGAACTCCTGGTTCAGGCGGTCCACCACGGCCGCAGGCGTGCCGGCCGGTGCAAAGAAGCCGGCGAAGGACTCGTTGCCAATGCCGTCGTAGCCCAGCTCGCGGAAGGTGGGCAGGTTGGGCAGCAGCTTCACACGCTGGTTGCCGCTGACCGCCAGTATGCGTATGCGCCCATCGTTGAACTGCATCACCGAGGCACCGGAGACGATGCCGGCCTGCACCCGCCCGGCAATCAGGTCGGGCAGCAGAGCAGCTTCGCCCTTGTAAGGAATGTGTTCCATCTTCAGCCCGGCCTGCTTGGCCAGCAGCTCCACGAAGTAGTGCGAACTGCTGGCATGGCCCGTGGTGCCGAAGGTCATGGGCTCCCTCGCGTCCTTGGCCGCCTTGACAAAGTCGGCCAGCGTCTGGATGGACGAGGTCCCCGGTACCGCCAGCGTGGCGTAGAGCTCATAGGTGCGGTGCACCGGCGCGAACTCCTTGAACACGTCGTAGCGAGCGTTGGGCAGCAGTACCGGGTTGGAGACGATGGCCGTCATGTTGAACAGCAGCGTGTAGCCGTCGGCCGGCGCACGCGCAACCTCGTTGGTGCCCAGCAGGCTGCTGGCACCGGGCTTGTTCTCGATGATCAGCGGCTGGCCCAGCGCGACCTCGGCCTTCTGGGCGTAGTAGCGCACCACCGCATCGGTCTGGCCGCCGGGCGGGTAGGGCACCACCACGCGAATGGGCTTCGTAGGCCAGGCCGCCTGGGCCTGTGCCAGCAGCGGCGCAGCTGTCAGCGGAAGAGCAGTCAGGGCCGCAAGCAGGGCTCGGCGGGGAAGGCGCATGGTTTGTCTCCGTGGTGTTGTATGGGTTTGCCGCCGTGCACCCGTCGAACTCTTTCGGGTGTTGAAGTACGGCGCGCTGGCGCGGCGGCGCCGCTTGCGCGTCAGGAAACAGGCGTGTCAGGCCGGCGTGAACATCGGCACCGGCTGGCCGCCGTCGTCGGGCTTGAAGCACAGCTTCACACGCTGACCTATGCGCAGCTGGTCCAGGTCGCAGTCCACGATGTTGGTGAGCAGGGTCACGCCCTCGTCCAGGCGCACGTAAGCCAGCGCGTACGGGATGGGCCCGGCGCGGCGCGTGACGCTGACGCTGTAGATCTCGCCCTGGCCCTGCGTCCCTTCCCACTCGGTGTCGCCCTGGCAGAAGGGGCACACCGGGCGCGGGTACCAGTGCGCCTGCTGGCAGGCGGTGCAGCGGCGCAGCTTGAGCACGCCTTCGCGCGCTGCCGCCCAGTAGGCTTCGGTGGAGGTGTCGACGACGACGCTGCCCAGCGGGCGGTCTTGGTAGGGGGTGCTCATCGTGTGCTCAGCCTCGTTCCATGATTAGCGTGGCGCTGCCGTGGCGGCTGCCCAGCAGGCCGCCCATGCCGTGGGCCAGCGCCAGGCCGCAGTTCTTGACCTGCACGGCCGGGTGGGCCTCGCCGCGCAGCTGGCGCACGGCCTCGATGACCTTGGTCATGCCGCCGCGGTTGGCCGGGTGGTTGTTGCACAGGCCGCCGCCGTCGGTGTTGAAGGGCAGGCGCCCGGTGCCGGAGATCAGGTTGCCATCGGCCACAAAACGGCCGCCTTCGCCCTTGGCGCAGAAGCCCAGGTCCTCCAGCGCGATCAACACGCTGATGGTGAAGCTGTCGTAGATGGAGGCGTACTGGATGTCGGCCGGTTTCACGCCGGCCTCGGCAAACGCCGCCGGGCCCGAGAAGGCGGCGGCCGACCAGGTCAGGTCCACCTGGCCGCCCAGCGTGCCCTTGATGGCCTCGCCGGCGCCCAACAGGTTGACGACCGGTCGCTGCAGGCTCTTGGCGATGTCCGGGTGCACCACCACCAGCGCGCCGCCGCCGTCGCTGACCACGCAGCAGTCCAGCTTGTGCAGCGGGTCGGCGATCATCGGCGAGCCCAGCACGTCGTCCACCGTGACGGGGTCGCGCAGCATGGCACGCGGGTTGTGCTGGGCGTGCGCCGCGGCGGCCACCTTCACCCAGGCCAGCTGCTCGGACGTGGTGCCGAACTCGTGCATGTGGCGCGCCGCGGCGAGCGCGTAGTTGTTGACCGTGACCGGGCCATAGGGCATTTCCCAGGGCACGTCGGGCGTGCCGGCGCCCACGATGCGGGGGGCCACGCCGCTGGAGCCCTCGCTGCGCGGGCGGCCGGCCAGCGTGATCAGCGCAACACGGCACTTGCCCAGGGCGATGGCCTGGGCCGCGTGGGCCACGTGCAGCAGGTAGGCCGAGCCGCCGGTGTCGGTGGTGTCGACGTGGCGCAGCTTCAGGCCCAGGTAGTCGGCCATGCTGTTGGCGCCCAGGCCCGGGGCGTCGCCGGCGCAGAAGTAGCCGTCCACGTCGCTGAGCGCCAGGCCGGCGTCGGCCAGCGCGCCGCGCGCCACTTCGGCGTGCAGCTGGGCCACGGTCTTGTCCGGGGCCTTGCGCGTGGGGTGTTCGTAGGCGCCTGCGATGCAGGCCTGGCGACGGATGCTCATGCTGGGGGCGGGTTGACGCTAGGACGGGCTGGAATCTATCATTGGTTGAACCATCATACAAGGAGTGTTCATGACCCCCATCGTCTCGCTCGAAGGCCGCACCGTCGTCGTCACCGGCGCCGGGCAGGGCATAGGCAAGGCCATCACCGAGCTGGCCGTGGAGCTGGGCGGCAACGTGGTGGCACTGGACATGAACGCCGAATCGCTGGGGGCGGTGCTGAAGGCGCTGCCGGCCGAGCGTGTGCTGGGCGTCGTCGGCAGCGTCACCGACGCCGAGCTGGCCGGCCGCGCCGTGGCCGACGCGGTGGCGCGCTTCGGTGCCGTGCACGGCCTGGTCAACAACGCCGGCATCACGCGCCCGGCCATGATCGACAAGATGACGGCGCAGCAGTGGCAGGAGGTGATCGATGTGCACCTCACCGGCAGCTTCTACTGGACGCAGGCCGTGGGCCGGCACATGGTGCAGCGCACCAAAGGTGGCGACAACGCCGGCGGCTCCATTGTCAATATCTCGTCGGACGCCGGCCGCAAGGGTTCCATAGGCCAGATCAACTACGCCGCGGCCAAGGCTGGCCTGATGGGCATGACCATGACCTCGGCGCGCGAATGGGGCAAGTACGGCATCCGCAGCAACTCGGTGTGTTTCGGGGTGGTGGAAACACCGATGACCGAAGTGGTGCGCGGCGAGAAGTTCCGCGACGGCATGCTGGCGCAGATCCCCATGGGCCGCTGGGCCCAGCCCGAGGAGGTGGTCAAGACGGTGGTCTTCCTGCTGTCGGACGCGGCCAGCTACATCACCGGCCAGCACCTGGCGGTGAACGGCGGCTTCCACATCTCGCTGTAGGGCGGCCGTGAGCGGTGTGCCGCAGGCCGCGTCGGCCGAGGGCCTGGACGCGGCGAACCTGGCGCGCTACATCCGGGCGCATATCGGCCCGCTGGCGGGCTCCCTGGCGCTGCAGCGTGTGCAGGGTGGCCAGTCCAACCCCACCTACGTGGTGCAGGTGGACGGGCAGCCGCGCTATGTGATGCGCGCCAAGCCGCCGGGCACGCTGCTGCCTTCGGCGCACGCGATAGAGCGCGAGTTCCGCGTCATGGCCGCGCTGGCCGGCAGCGGCGTGCCGGTGCCGGGCGTGTGTGCGTTGTGCGAAGACCCTGCCGTCCTGGGCAGCGCTTTCTACCTGATGGACTTTGTCGAAGGCCGCATCCTGGGCGACCAGACGCTGCCTGGCCTGGCGCCGGCGGAGCGCGGCGCCATGTACGACGAGATGAACCGCGTCATCGCGGCCCTGCACGCGCTGGAGCCCGAGGCGCTGGGCCTGGGCGACTTCGGCCGCCCGGGGCACTACGTGCAGCGCCAGGTGGAGCGCTGGACACGCCAGTACCGGGCCAGCGAAACGCAGCGCATAGACGCGATGGAGTCGCTGATCGCGTGGCTGCCGGCGAACCTCCCGGCGCAGCGCCGCACGGCGCTGGTGCACGGCGACTACCGGCTGGACAACCTGGTGTTCGACGGCGCCAGCCCGCGCATCGTGGCGGTGCTGGACTGGGAACTGGCGACGCTGGGCGACCCGCTGTCGGACTTTGCCTACCACTGCCTGACCTGGCGCATCCCGCTGGGCACACGCCGCACGCTGGCCGGCGTGGACCTGGGGCCGCTGGGCATCCCCGACGAAACCAGCCACCTCGCCGCCTACTGCCGCCGCAGCGGCATCGCGCTGGACGAGGCGCAGGCGCTGTGGCCGGCGCACCTGGCCTTCAACCTGTTTCGCCTGGCGGCGATACAGCAGGGCGTGGCAAGGCGGGCGCTGGACGGCAACGCGGCCAACGACCGCGCGGTGGCGGCGGGGGCCTGTGCGCAGGCCACGGCCGAAGCCGGGTGGGCCATTGCGCAGGGCGCGGCGGCGGGCTGAGAACCCAGGCGCGAGACCCTTGTGCCAGGTGAGCCGCTTCGGGTGGTTGCCGGCTTGTCGGTTGTATATGGTTGAACCATAATGAGTCGGACCGGGCGCTACGACCTGGCCACCTACGGAGACACCTCATGCGACCGCTGAGCCGACTTTTGATGCTGCTGTCCTGCGCCTGGCTGTTGCCGGGGCTGGGCAGCCCCACGCTGGCGCAAACTGCCGGCACCACCACCGTCGGGGTCATCTACCCCATCAAGACCATCCTGGGCCAGCAAGGCCGGCGCGGCGCGGAGCTGGCGGCCGAGATGCTCAACGCCAGCGGCGGCGTGGCCGGCGGCCAGTCGCTGCGCCTGGTGGTCTACGACGACAACTACACCCCGGCCGACGGCGTGGCCGCGGCGCGGCGCCTGGCCAGCGAGGACAAGGTCAAGGTCATCGTGGGTTCCATCAACGCCGCGGTGTCCATGGGCATCAACCAGGTCGCGCAGCAGAACGGCCTGATGTACCTGGCCGCGGTGACCAAGGCGCCGGCCATCACCGAGTACGACCGCGGCTTCCGCTTCAACCCGCTGGTGGCCACCGACGGGGAGATGTTCAACCAGTACATCAAGAACACCGTCAAGCCGCAGCGTGTGGCCGTGGTGGTGGAGAACGGCGACTACGGCCGCTCCATCATCGCCAACATGCGCGCCGCCTTCGGCAGCGCGGTGGTGGCCACCGAGCTGTACGAGATCCTCAAGCAGACCGACTTCAGCACGCTGGCTTCACGCGTGAAGGCGGCGCGCCCGGACCTGATCTGCATGGCGTTCTCGGCGCCGGAGCAGGGCGGCAACCTGCTGCGCACGCTGAAGGAGGCCGACGTGCCCGGGCGCCGCTGCATCCTGCCGGGGTCCATCACGCCGCAGCTGCTGCAGGTGGCCGGCAACGCCGCCGAAGGCGCGTTCACGATGGACATCTGGGCGTCCAGCATGCAGACCGAGCTCAACCAGCGGTTTGTGGACGCCTTCCAGCAGAAGCACAAGGAAGTGCCGGGCAAGGTGGACTTCCTGGGCTTCGAGTCGGTGTGGGTGCTGGGTCAGGCCATGCGCCAGGCCGGCACCGCGACCGACACCATCAAGCTGGCCGCCACGCTGCGTGAAGGGCGTTGGCCGTCACCGCGCGGCACCGTCACCTTCCCGGGCAACCAGGCCACCTCCGAACAGTGGGTGACGCTGGTGGTCAAGGAAGGCCAGATCGTCGTCGAACGCTGAGCCGCCAGTGACCGAAGTCCTGGTCCAGCAGCTGCTGAACGGCCTGTCCACGGGCTTCGGCTACGCGCTCATCGCGCTGGGGCTGACGCTGGCCTTCGGCGTGCTGCACATCATCAACTTCGGCCATGGCGAAGTGGTGATGCTGGGGGCCTTGACGGTGGTCATCGCCACCACCGTGCTGGGCCTGCCGTACCTGGCGGCGCTGCCGTTGGCGGCGCTGGTGGGGGCGTTGGCAGGCTGGTTGTTCGACGCGGTGGCGGTCAAGCCGCTGCTCGCCAGACCCGAAGGCCGCACCGACATCCTGCTCACGACCTTCGCCGTGGGGGTGCTGCTGTACCAGGCTGTGTTCCAGATCTGGGGTCCGGCACCGGCGCGGGTGGACGGCATTCCCGGCCGCCTGGTGCTGGCCGACATCGGCCTGACCTACCAGCGCCTGTTCATCATGGGCGCCAGCATCGCCACCTTGTTTGCGCTGGAGCGCCTGGCGCGGCGCACCCGCTTCGGCGTGGAGATGCGCGCGGTGGCGCAGAACGAGTATGCGGCGCGGGTGGTGGGTATCAACGTGCGCCAGGTCGGCAGCCGCACCTTTTTGCTGGCCGCCGCCATCGCCGGATTCGGCGGCGCGCTGCTGGCGCCCATCACCTCCTACGCGCCCACGCTGGGCCAGGCGGTGCTGATCAAGGCCTTTGTCATCGTGGTCATCGGTGGGCTGGGCAGCACCACCGGCGCCGTGGTGTGTGCGCTGGGCATTGGCGTGCTGGAGGCGATGCTGGGCCTGCTGATGCCCGAGAGCGTGGTGGCCGGCACCGTGTACACGCTGATGCTGGTGGCCTTGCTGCTGCGCCCGCAAGGCCTGCTGGGGGCGCGGCCGTGACGCGGCTGCTGCGCGACCTGCTGCTGGGTCTGGTGGTGCTGGCGCTGCTGGCGAGCGGGCTCACTTCTTCGTACCTGCTGGACGTGGGCACCTACGCCGGCGTGCTGGCCATCTTCGTGCTGGGGGTGGCCATCACGTTCGGGCAGCTCGGCTTCGTCAGCTTCGGGCACGCGGCCTTCCTGGGTCTGGGGGCCTACACGGCCGGTCTGCTGGTCACGCTGCTGGGCTGGAACTACTGGCTGGTGCTGCCGCTGGCGGTGCTGCCCGGGTTGCTGCTGGGGGCGCTACTGGGTCTGGTGTCGGCGCGGCTATCGGGCGCTTACTTTGCGATCGCCACGCTGGTGGTGGCAGAGCTGCTCACCGTCATCGTCGTGAACTGGGTGGACCTGACCCGCGGGCCCATGGGCCTGATGGTGATGGTGGACAAGCCCGCCTTTGCTCAGGTGCTGGGCTGGAACCTGCAGCAGGCCTACTTGTTTGTCGTGGGCGCGGTGCTGGTGCTCAGCTTCTTGTTGCTGCGCAACCTGCGCGGCGGCGCCCACGGGCGCGCCTGGGCCGCAATACGCGAGGCGCCTGCGCTGGCCGAATCGCTGGGCATTGCCACGGCGCGTGAGCGGGTCTTCAACATCGCCCTGTCCGGTGGGTTGGCGGCGCTGGCCGGCGCCTTGCTGGTGCCCAAGGTGCTGGTGCTGGCGCCCTCGCTGCTGGGCGTGACCTACTCGGCCACCGGCATCCTGGGCGTCATCGTGGGCGGCAAGGCCACGCTGCTGGGGCCGATGCTGGGCGGGGCCGTGTTTGCCGTGCTGCCGGAGGCCCTGCGTTTCCTGGGCGAGCTGAACTTTGCCGCCTTTGCGCTGCTGCTGCTGGTGGTGGTGCGGGTGCTGCCCGGCGGCATCGTGGGCTGGCTGGCTGAGCGGCCGCTGGCGCAGCGCTGGCAGGCGCGGCGTGCCGCCGCGGTGTCCGGCCACCGGCCCGCGCCGCAGCCGCTGGCGGTGCGCCCGCACCGTGAAGCCGTGGCCCTGCAGGTGCGCGGTCTGAGCCGGCAGTTCGCGGGCCTGAAGGCGGTGCAGGAGGTGTCCTTCGACGTGCGCTGCGGCGAGATCGTGGGCCTCATCGGCCCCAATGGCGCCGGCAAGACCACGCTGCTGAGCATGCTCAGCGGGTTTCTGCCGCCCAGCAGCGGCACGGTGCAGGTCTTTGGCGCCGACATCGCCGGCCTCGCGCCGCACCGCGTGGCGCGCCGCGGCGTGGTGCGCAGCTTCCAGCAGACGGCGATCTGCGCCACGCAGACCGTGGCCATGAACATGGCCATTGCGGCACATGGCCACCGCCCGGCGGACTTTGCGGGCGCACTGCTGCACACCCGCGGCTGGCAGCGCCGCGAGCAGGAACGCCTGGCCCACGCGCTGGGCTGTCTGCACGAGGTGGGCCTGGGCGAGCGCGTGGATGCGCTGGCCGGCAGCCTGCCGTATGGCGAGCAGAAGCTGCTGGGTGTGGCCATGGCGCTGGCGGCGGCGCCCGAGGTGCTGCTGCTGGACGAACCTGCGGCCGGGCTGAACCACGCCGAGGCTTTGCGACTGGCCGGCGTGCTGCGGGCCTTGCGGGCCAAGGGGGTGACGCTGGTGGTGGTGGACCACAACCTGAAGATGCTGATGTCCCTGGTGGACCGGGTGGTGGTGCTGCACCACGGCGAGCTGATTGCCGACGGTGCGCCGCAGGAAGTGACGCAGCGGCCCGCGGTGGTGCAGGCTTACCTCGGGGGTGGCGCATGACCCTGCACGCCCTGGACGGGCCGGTGTCGCCGGCACGTGGGCTGGCGGTGCACGGCCTGAGCGTGCGCTACGGCCGCACCCTGGCGCTGAACGCCGTCGACTTGCAGGTGGCCCCGCGCGAGGTGGTGGCGCTGATCGGTGCCAATGGCGCCGGCAAGTCCACGCTGCTGAACACGCTGCTGGGCCTGGTGCCCCACAGTGCCGGCACGCTGCACTATGGCGGACAGGCGCTGCAAGGCCTGGCCACCCGTGCGCGCATCGCCGCCGGCCTGGCCTTGTCGCCTGAAGGCCGGCGCGTGTTTCCCGATCTCAGCGTGGTGGAGAACCTGGACCTCGGTGACCTCGGCGCCGACCTGGCCGCCAGGCGCGAGCGGCGCGAGAGCGTATACCGCTGGTTCCCGCGCTTGCAGGAAAGGCGGGGCCAGCAGGCAGGCACCTTGTCCGGCGGCGAACAGCAGATGCTGGCCATAGGCCGCGCGCTGATGGCTGCGCCCACGCTGCTGCTGCTGGACGAACCCACACTGGGCCTGGCGCCGGTGATCGTGCGCGAGATCGCCCACTTTGTGCGCCATGTGCGCGACGCCGGCGTGGCCGTGGTGTTGGCCGAGCAGAACGCCGAGATGGCGCTGGCCGTGGCCGACCGCGCCTACGTGCTGCAGAACGGCGAGGTCGTGATGCAGGGGCCGGCGGCCCAGCTGGCGGCCAGCCCCGAGGTGCGCAGCGCCTACCTGGGCCTGTGACGCCGCTGCAAGGAGAAGCCGCATGAAAGTCATCGCCGAAGGACTGGGCTTTCCCGAAGGGCCTGTTGCGCTGCCCGACGGCTCGGTGCTGCTGGTGGAGATACGCGGGCGCTGCCTGTCGCGCATCCACGGGGATGGCCGACGCGAGGTGGTGGCCGTGCTGGATGGCGGCCCCAACGGCGCCGCCATCGGCCCCGACGGCGCTTGCTACGTGTGCAACAGCGGCGGGTATGAGTGGCACGAGATGCCCGACGGCAGCGTGCGCCCGGGCCTGGAGCCGGCCGACTACCGCGGCGGCGGCATCGACCGTGTGGACCTGGCCACGGGCGCCGTGCAGCGCCTGTACAGCCACAGCGACCGCGGGCCGCTGAAGGGCCCCAACGACATCGTCTTCGACGCAGACGGCGGTTTCTGGTTCACCGACGTAGGCAAGCGCCGCGCGCGCGAGGGCGACCATGGCGGCGTGTACTACGCCTGCACCGACGGCAGCAGCTGCCGCGAGCTCGTGTTCCCCATGACCACCCCCAACGGCATCGGCCTGTCGCCCGACGGGCGGCGCCTGTATGTGGCCGAGACCACCACCGGCCGCTTGTGGGCTTTCCCGGTCACCGCGCCGGGGCAGTTGGGGCGCGACGCGGCCTCGCTGGCGGCGCACGGCGGCACGCTGGTGGCGCACGGCGGCACGCTGGTGGCGGGCCTGCCAGGCTACCAGCTCTTTGACTCGCTGGCCGTGGAGGCCGACGGCAGCATCTGCGTGGCCACGCTGTTCAACGGCGGCATCACCCGCATCAGTGCGGACGGCAGCCGCATCGAACACCTGCCGCTGCCCGACCTGTTCACGACCAACCTGTGTTTTGGTGGCGCCGACAGGCGCACCGCCTACGTGACGCTGTCGTCCACCGGCCGTCTGGTGGCGCTGGACTGGCCGCGCCCGGGGCTGGCGCCGGCGTTTGAAGCCGTCCGCTGAGGACTCTTGCACATGGACTTCACCCCCTCACCCCGCGCCCAGGCCTTGCAGCAGCAGCTGCAGGCCTTCATGGAGCGCCATGTCTACCCGGCCGAGCCGGTGTTCAAGCAGCAGCTGGAAGAGGGTGGCCGCTGGCACGAGCCGCCGGTGATGGAAGCGCTCAAGGCCCTGGCGCGTGCCGAAGGCCTGTGGAACCTGTTCCTGCCCGACACCACCCACGGTGCCGGACTGAGCAACCTGGACTATGCGCCGCTGGCCGAGCTGATGGGCCGCTCGCCCATCGCTTCGGAGGTCTTCAACTGCTCACCGCCGGATAGCGGCAACATGGAGATCCTGGCGCGCTACGGCACGCCCGAGCAGCAGCAGCGCTGGCTGCAGCCGCTGCTGGAAGGGCGCACGCGCTCGTGTTTTTCCATGACCGAGCCCGAGGTGGCCTCGTCCGATGCCACCAACATCCAGGCCGAGATACGGCGTGAAGGCGACGAGCTGGTCATCAACGGCCGCAAGTGGTGGACCTCGGGCATTGCCGACCCGCGCTGCACGCTCATCATCTTCATGGGCCGCAACGCCGGCGCCGTTGAAGACCGCTACCGCCAGCAGTCCATGGTGCTGCTGCCGCGCGACACGCCGGGCATCACGGTGCTGCGCAACCTGTCGGTGTTCGGCTACGACGACGCGCCGCACGGCCACAGCGAGGTGCTGTACGACAACGTGCGGGTGCCGGCGGCCAACCTGCTGCTGGGCGAGGGCCGCGGCTTCGAGATCGCCCAGGGCCGCCTGGGCCCGGGCCGCATCCACCACTGCATGCGCTCGATCGGCGCGGCCGAGCGCGCGCTGGAGTACATGTGCCGGCGCCTGTCCTCGCGGACCGCGTTCGGCAAGCTGATCTCCACGCAGACGGTCTGGCACGAGCGGATCGCCGAGGCGCGCTGCATGATCGACCAGGCCCGCCTGCTGACCCTGAAGGCCGCCTACATGATGGACACCGTGGGCAACACGGTGGCCACGGCCGAGATCGCGATGATCAAGGTGCTCGCGCCCCACATGGCCAGCCGGATCATCGACTGGGCGATCCAGGCGCACGGCGCCGGCGGCGTCAGCCAGGACTTCCCCCTGGCCTACATGTATGCGCACCAGCGCGGACTGCGCTTCGCCGACGGTCCGGACGAGGTGCACCGCAACGCGATCGCCAAGATCGAGCTGGGCCGCCACGCCTGATCCTGGGGGCGCCCGTTTCCCGGGCGCCTCGCTGCCTGCGCCGCCGCGCCGCGCGCCCTCCGGGGTGGCGTGCCGCGGCGGTTCCCGTTTTCTGCCCGGGCGGTTCGTGCCCGGTGCCCCGCGCCCTGCGCTCGCGCCGCTCCCGCCAGGGCTTCGGCCGCCGCGCCGCGTTCCGTAACGCGGGCCCTCCGGCGGCGCCGGCGGTGCCGATCGGTCAGAATCCCGCACCGGCCCGCTTCGCGGCCTGTTGCGTCTGGGCTGCGCGGTTCCGCGCGGCGCCCGCCAAGACAGCCTTCGAGAATCTCCGATGACCATCAAGAGCCTGCTGATCGCCAATCGCGGCGAAATCGCCATCCGCATCGCCCGCGCCGCCGCCGAGCTGGGCATCCGCGCGGTGGCCGTGCACTCCGAGGACGATGCCCGCGCCCTGCACGTGCGCAAGGTCGACGAGGCGCGGCCGCTCGCCAGAGTGGGCGTCGCGGCCTACCTGGACATCGAGCAGATCGTCCAGGCGGCGCTGGCGGCCGGCTGCGATGCCGTGCATCCCGGCTACGGCTTCCTCAGCGAGAACTCGGCATTCGCGCGCCGCTGCGCCGAGGTCGGGCTGGTCTTCGTCGGGCCCTCGCCGGAGGTGCTCGACCTGTTCGGCGACAAGGCCCAGGCGCGCGCGCTGGCCCAGCGGATGCAGGTGCCCGTGATCCCCGGCACCCCGGCGCCGGTGGACCTGGCCCAGGCGCGCGCCTTCCTCGCCTCGCTGGGCGAGGGCGGCGCGATGGTCATCAAGGCGGGGGCCGGCGGCGGCGGACGCGGCATGCGGGTGGTCACCGCCCCCGACGCGCTCGAGGATGCCTTCGCGCGCTGCGAGTCCGAGGCCCGGGCCGCG
>JBBCJV010000013.1:0-65684 GCA_037190565.1 Burkholderiaceae bacterium | reverse complement strand
AGGGCGTTGTTGCTCGCTCGTTGCGTGCCACAGGCACGCGGCCTCACTCGGGCCTAGCCCTGGGGCCTGCCAGACGGCGGCGCGAGCCCTCCCATAGCGTTAACAGGCCCTAACGAAGGAGCAGGCTCATGGCGGTCAATTACGGTTCCAAGCGTGTCGTCGTCGGCGCGCACTACGGCCTGCGCGACTGGCTGGTGCAGCGCGTCACGGCCACGCTGATGGCGGTGTACACCGTCGTGCTGCTGGTGCAGCTGCTGATGCCCGGCGAGCTGGGCTACATCCGTTGGGCCGGCATCTTCGCCGCGCAGTGGATGAAGCTGTTCACGCTGGTGGTGTTCATCGCGCTGGCCTGGCATGCCTGGGTGGGCCTGCGCGACATCTGGATGGACTACGTCAAGCCCGTGGGCGCGCGCCTGGTGCTGCAGGTGCTGACGCTGGTGTGGCTGATCGCCTGCACGGCCTGGGCCGTGCAGGTGCTGTGGAGACTGTGAGCAAGAAGATGGCAACAACCCAGCTTCCCCGTCGTCGTTTTGACGTCGTCATCGTCGGTGCCGGCGGCTCCGGCATGCGCGCCTCGCTGCAGCTTTCGCTGGCCGGGCTCAACGTGGCCGTGCTGACCAAGGTCTTCCCCACGCGCAGCCACACCGTGGCCGCGCAGGGCGGCATAGGCGCCAGCCTGGGCAACATGGCCGAGGACAACTGGCACTACCACTTCTACGACACCGTCAAGGGCTCGGACTGGCTGGGCGACCAGGACGCCATCGAGTTCATGTGCCGCGAAGCGCCGCGTGTGGTGTATGAGCTGGAGCACATGGGCATGCCGTTCGACCGCAACCCGGACGGCAGCATCTACCAGCGCCCCTTCGGCGGCCACACTGCCAACTACGGCGAAAAGCCGGTGCAGCGCGCCTGCGCCGCGGCCGACCGCACCGGCCACGCCATGCTGCACACGCTGTACCAGCGCAACGTGGCGGCGCGTACCAACTTCTTCGTGGAGTGGATGGCGCTGGACCTGATTCGCGACGCCGCCGGCGACGTGGTGGGCGTCACCGCGCTGGAGATGGAAACCGGCGAGGTCTACATCCTGGAGGCCAAGACCACGCTGCTGGCCACCGGCGGCGCGGGCCGCATCTTTGCCGCCAGCACCAACGCCTTCATCAACACCGCCGACGGTCTGGGCATGGCGGCGCGTGCCGGCATTCCGCTGGAAGACATGGAGTTCTGGCAGTTCCACCCCACCGGCGTGCACAACGCCGGCGTGCTGCTGACCGAGGGCTGCCGCGGCGAGGGCGCCATCCTGCGCAACGCCAACGGCGAGCGTTTCATGGAGCGCTATGCGCCCACGCTGAAGGACCTGGCGCCGCGCGACTTCGTCAGCCGCTGCATGGACCAGGAGATCAAGGAAGGCCGGGGTTGTGGTCCCAACAAGGACTACATCAACCTGGACATGACCCACCTGGGCGCCGACACCATCATGAAGCGCTTGCCCAGCGTGTTCGAGATCGGTCACAACTTCGCCAACGTCGACATCACCAAGGAACCCATTCCCGTGGTGCCGACTATCCACTACCAGATGGGCGGCATCCCCACCAACATCAACGGCCAGGTGGTGGCGCCCAGCGGCGGCAACCCCAACGCCGTGATCAACGGCCTGTACGCGGTGGGCGAGTGTTCCTGCGTCAGCGTGCACGGCGCCAACCGCCTGGGCACCAACTCGCTGCTGGACCTGCTGGTCTTCGGCAAGGCCGCGGGCGACCACATCGTGGCCTCGGGCCTGGCCAAGCGGTCGCACAAGGACTTGCCGGCCGATGCTGCCACGCCGTCGCTCACGCGCCTGGCGCGCCTGGAAGCCGCCACCGATGGCGAGTACGCCCAGGATGTCGCCAACGACATACGCAGCACCATGCAGCAGCATGCCGGCGTGTTCCGCACCCAGGCCATCATGGACGAGGGCGTGAGCAAGATCGCCGCGCTGCGCGAGCGTGTGAAGCACATAGGCCTGAAGGACAAGAGCAAGGTCTTCAACACCGCGCGCGTGGAGGCGCTGGAGGTGGAGAACCTGATCGAGGCGGCGCAGGCCACCATGGTCTCGGCCGCGGCGCGCCGCGAAAGCCGCGGTGCCCACACCGTCAACGACTACGGCGATTCGCCGGAGTTTCCCAACGGCCGCAACGACAGCGACTGGCTCAAGCACACGCTGTGGTACAGCGAAGGCAGCCGCCTGGAGTACAAGCCCGTGAACCTGAAGCCGCTGACCGTGGAGTCGGTGCCGCCCAAGGTGCGCTCCTTCTGACCCCCTACACGCCGCCCGTAGAACACCATGACGCTGCGCACCTTCCAGATCTACCGCTACGACCCGGACAAGGACGACAAGCCGCGCATGCAGACGCTGCAGGTCGAGCTCGACGGCAGCGAACGCATGCTGCTGGACGCGCTGATGAAGCTCAAGCAGGTGGACCCCACGCTGAGCTTCCGCCGCAGCTGCCGCGAAGGCGTGTGCGGCAGCGACGCGATGAACATCAACGGCAAGAACGGCCTGGCCTGCCTGACCAACATGCGCACGCTGCCGGGCACCGTGGTGCTCAAGCCGCTGCCCGGCCTGCCGGTGATACGCGACCTGATCGTGGACATGACGCTGTTCTTCAAGCAGTACCACAGCATCAAGCCCTACCTGCTGAACGACACGCCGCCGCCCGAGAAGGAGCGCCTGCAAAGCCCCGAGGAGCGCGACGAGCTCAACGGCCTGTACGAGTGCATCCTGTGCGCCAGCTGCAGCACCAGCTGCCCCAGCTTCTGGTGGAACCCCGACAAGTTCGTGGGCCCGGCCGGGCTGTTGCAGGCCTACCGCTTCATCGCCGACAGCCGCGACCAGGCCACCGGCGAGCGCCTGGACAACCTGGAAGACCCGTACCGTCTGTTCCGCTGCCACACCATCATGAACTGTGTGGACGTTTGCCCCAAGGGCCTGAACCCCACCAAGGCCATAGGCAAGATCAAGGAACTGATGGTGCGTCGCGCGGTATGAAAGCCCCCACGCTCCCTCCCGGTCGCTGCCCCCGGGGCGCTCGAAGAGGCCCCTTTGGGGCTTTGGGGCGCTTGCAGCGGACCGGCAGAGCCGGATCCGCGCAAAGGCTTGGTTGAATGCAAGTGACGGAAGAACGACTAGACCCGCGTTCGCTCAGCCGGCTGAAGTGGCGCTGCCGCCGCGGCCTGCTGGAGAACGACTTGTTCGTCGAGCGATTCTTCCGCGCCCACGAGGAGACACTGACGACGCGCCAGGCCGCCGGGCTGACAGCCCTGATGGACCTGCCGGACAACGACCTGCTGGACCTGCTGCTGGCCCGCCGCGAGCCGCAGGAAGCGCTGGACTGCCCGGAAGTGCACGAGGTGCTGGCGCAGATGCGACGCCCGCAGCGCCCGCCGGCGTCGCCCCCCATGCATGGTTTGCTCTGAAGAAAGGCCTGAACAATGACCCCCTCCGATGTGAAAGCCACCCTGTCGTTCAGCGACGGCAGCCCCAGCATGGAGATGCCGATCTACAAGGGCAGCATCGGCCCGGACGTCATCGACATCCGCAAGCTGTATGCGCAGACCGGCAAGTTCACCTACGACCCGGGCTTCCTGAGCACGGCCTCGTGCAACAGCGAGAT
Source organism: Burkholderiaceae bacterium (assembly GCA_037190565.1). Classification (GTDB taxonomy): domain Bacteria; phylum Pseudomonadota; class Gammaproteobacteria; order Burkholderiales; family Burkholderiaceae_C; genus Rubrivivax. The sequence continues at coordinate 62,034 of JBBCJV010000013.1, read as the reverse complement.
CACCTACATCGACGGCGACAAGGGTGAGCTGCTGTACCGCGGCTACCCCATCGAGCAGCTGGCCCAGCACAGCGACTTCCTGGAGGTGTGCTACCTGCTGCTCAAGGGCGAGCTGCCCAACGAGAAGCAGAAGCAGGAGTTCGACGACCTCGTGACCCGCCACACGATGGTCAACGAGCAGATGCAGTTCTTCCTGCGCGGCTTTCGTCGCGACGCGCACCCGATGGCGGTGATGACCGGCCTGGTGGGCGGCATGTCGGCCTTCTATCACGACAGCACCGACATCAACAACCCGGTGCACCGCGAGATCAGCGCCATTCGCCTGATCGCGAAGATGCCCACGCTGGTGGCCATGGCCTACAAGTACGGCATAGGCCAGCCCTACATCTACCCGAAGAACGAGCTGTCCTACAGCGCGAACTTCATGCGCATGATGTTCGGCACGCCCTGCGAGGAGTACGAGCCCAACGACGTGCTGGTGCGCGCCATCGACCGCATCTTCATCCTGCACGCCGACCACGAGCAGAACGCCTCCACCTCCACGGTGCGGCTGTGCGGCAGCTCGGGCACCAACCCGTTTGCCGCCATCGCTGCCGGCGTGGCCTGCCTGTGGGGCCCGGCCCACGGCGGCGCCAACGAGGCGGCGCTGAACATGCTGAAGGACATCCAGAAGCAGGGCGGCGTCGAGAAGATCGGCGAGTTCATCAAGCAGGTCAAGGACAAGTCCAGCAACGTCAAGCTGATGGGCTTCGGCCACCGCGTCTACAAGAACTACGACCCGCGTGCCAAGCTGATGCGCGAGACCTGCCACGAGGTGCTGGCCGCCACCGGCCTGCAGGACGACCCGCTGTTCAAGCTGGCCATGGCGCTGGAGAAGATTGCGCTGGAAGACGAATACTTCGTCGCGCGCAAGCTGTACCCGAACGTGGACTTCTACTCCGGCATCGTGCAAAGCGCGCTGGGCATCCCGGTGAGCCTGTTCACCGCCATCTTCGCGCTGGCGCGCACGGTGGGCTGGATCGCCCAGCTCAACGAGATGATCGGCGACCCCGAGTACAAGATAGGCCGCCCGCGCCAGCTGTACACCGGTGCGGCGCGCCGCGAAGTGCTGCCCATGGCACAGCGCTGACCCCCCCGGGGGCCTTGCGGGGCCCCTGCCAGCAAGAAGGGCCGCCCCACAGCGGCCCTTCTTGTTTTTGTACCGCGTCGCAGCGTCAGTCGTCTTGCTCGGCAGCGCCGTCGCCAACCGGCGCCAGCACCAGTTGGCGGGCGGCCAGTGCCTGGAGTCGGGCCACGTCGCGCAACACCAGGCGCGAAGGTGTGCGCTCCACGATGCCGTGCTGCTGCATCTGGCGCCAGGCGCGGTTGACACGTTGCCGGCTGCCGCCGACCAGGGCGGCCAGGTCGGCTTGCGAAATGCCCAGGCTGATGGCCAGGCCCGCCGTTTGCTCGCTGCCGAAGCGGCGGGCCAGTTGCAGCAACTGCCCCGCCAGGCGCTGCATCAGCGGCAGCGCCTGCAGTTCTTCAAGGCGCCGCACCAGGTGGCGCAGGCGCTGGCAGTTCAGCCGCAGCAGCGCCTCGCGCAGCTCGGCGTGCTGTGCCATCAACTGGCGCAGATGCGGCGCGGTCATGGTCATCAGGGTGCAGGGCACGTGGCACACGATGTCCAGCGCGGCGGGCTGGCCGTCCACCACCTCCGCATCGCCGAACCACTGGCCCGGGCCTACGAAGTCCAGGGTGAACAGGCGGCCGTCTGGCAGCGTGCTGCCCAGCCGCACCGCACCGCGCGCGACCGCAAACCAGCCCGCGGCCGGGCTGCCGCGCCGCGCGAGCACGGCGCCGGCCGGCAACCGCCGCAGTTGCGTGTGCGCCAGCATGTCCTGTTGCAGCACCGCCGACAGCCCGGCGAACCAGGTGCCTTGCTGCACGGCCGTGCTCTCGTCGGGCCAGATGGCCCAGCGACGCGCCGGCTGCGGCGCAGGCGGCGACCAGGCACTGGGCGGTGAGGCCGCAGCCGGCAAGGCGGCAGGCGGGGCGGCGGCTGGTGCCTGGGGCGGGGCGAGCAAGGCGGCGGACATGCAGGGCGTGTTCCTTGTTGTGTAACAACGTAAATTTACATTGTTAAATATACCGTTCGCCGGCTCGGCGAAACCCTGAAACAGGGGGTCTGAGCGCTAGGGAAAACGCCCGCGACCTGTCGTTGACATTGTAAGTTTACGTCGTCAAAAATGACCTGCGAACTGAAAACCAAGAGGAGACGACATGTACCTTCGCTTCGCATGGGCCTGTGCTGCCGCCCTGGGCTGCACGCTGAGCGCCGGCGCTGTTGCCGCCCCGGCGCCGGAGATCGTTGTGCTGTCCAACCGGGCCGACCTGATCTCCGGGGGCGACGCCCTGGTGGAAATCAAGTGGCCGGCCGGCGTCAACCCGGCGCAGGCCAAGATCGCCTTGAACAACGTCAACATCAAACCGGCGTTTGCCCAGCGGGCCAACGGCCGCTACATGGGCCTGGTCACCGGCTTGCAGCTGGGCGACAACGTGTTGACGGCGCGCATCCCGGGGTCGGGCGCGCAGATCACCATCACCAACCACCCGATAGGCGGCCCGGTGTTCTCCGGCGCGCAGCTGCAGCCCTGGGTGTGTGCGACGCAAACGGCGCAGGTGGTCACGGTGGTGGGCAACCCGGGCAGCACGCCGCCCACGGCCAATGCCACCACGCGCGTCAGCGGCCTGGGCAGCAACCCGGTGGACGAACAGTGCAACGCGCAGACGGTGTACACCCACTACTACCGCCGCGCCAACGCGCCGGCCAACTGCAGCTTCGGCATCACCGGCGGCAACGCCTGCTACACCGCCTACGACCCGGCAGCCATGCCGCCGGACACCGACATCGCCGACTTCACCAACGATCGCGGCCACACCGTCAAGGACCTGATCCGCATAGAGCGCGGCACCCTCAACCGCACCATCTACACGCTGGCGACCCTGTTCGACCCCCGCGACGCCAACATGCCGTGGGAGCCGCCCCGGGGCTGGAACGGCAAGCTGGTGTGGCAGTTCGGCGCCAGCGCCGGCTTCAGCCGCTTCCAGAGCGCGCCGGCGCGCAGCTTGTTCGACTCGGCGGGCGGCCTGGGCCTGCGCAGCGGCTTCATGGTGGCCACCGCCTCGCTCACCGACCACGGCACCAACGCCAACGACGTGCTGGGCGCCGAGACGGTGATGATGGTCAAGGAGCTGATCGCCGAGCGCTATGGCGCCATTCGCTACACCATGGGTGACGGCTGCTCCGGGGGCTCCATCAAGCAGCAGTCCATCGCCTCGGCCTACCCGGGGCTGATCGACGGCCTGCAGCCGCAGTGCAGCTACGCCGACGCGTTCACGCCGCTGATCGCCATTGCCGACTGCGGCAACCTGCAGGCCCACTACTACGCGAGCAACCCCAACGGCCAGGCCTTGTCCACGGTGCAGCGTGCGGCCATCAACGGGCATACCAACACCGGTTTCTGCGCGGTGTGGAACAGCTCGTTCCTGCCGGCCGCCGACCCGACGCGTGCCCAGAACTGCGGTTTTGCGGCGAACTTTGCGCTGGTCTACCACCGCAACAACAACCCGATGGGCATACGCTGCGCCGGCCCCGACCATGCGGTGAGCCAGCTCGGTTCCTTCATCGACAGCGACGGGCTCACGCGCTCGTACGGCGTGATGGACAACGTGGGCGTGCAGTTCGGCCTGAAGGCCTTGCACGACGGCGTGATCACGGCCGAAGAGTTCGTGCGGCTCAACGAAGGCGTGGGCGGCTACGACGGCGACCGCGTCTGGCGCGCGCAGCGTGCGCAGGCACGCGCCGAGGGCCTGGCGGTGCACTACCGCGCCGGCTTCGTCAGCGACGGGCGGCAGCTCGCGAAGGTGCCCATCATCGACCTGCGCGGCAACCAGGCGGCCAACGGCGACATCCACGAGAACTGGCGGCCGTACTCGGTGCGCGACCGCCTGGACCGCGACGCCGGCGGCCATGGCAACCACCTGATCTGGAAGTTCAACTCCGCAGGCGGCGCGGCGGCACCGGGTGCAGCCCTGCTGCGCAAGGCCTTCCACACCATGGACGCCTGGCTGGCGGCGATAGAGGCCGACGACAGCGCCAACCCCATGGAGCTGAAGGTGCTGAACAACCGGCCCAAGTCGGCGGTGGACTTCTGCATTGCCACCACCGGCGCCAACGAAGCCGACCTGGGCAACACCTTCGGCATCGAGGACGCGGCCTGCCCGGTGAAGCAGCAGGCCTCGCCGCGGCAGGTGGCCGGCGGGCCGGTGGCGGAAGACATCTACAAGTGCCAGCTGAAGTCGCTGGTTTTCAGCGACCCGGCCTACGGCGGCGCCAAGTTCAGCAAGGACCAGATGGCGCGCCTGGCCGCGGTGTTCCCGGACGGCGTGTGCGACTGGAGCCAGCCCGGCGTCGGCCAGGTGGCGGTGGTGCCCTGGACCACGTTTGCTGCCGGCCCCGGCGGCCAGGCCCTGGGGCTGCCGCCGGTGTCGTCGCCCCTGCGCTGACCGGCCAACCGCCCCTTTGCCCAACTTTGCAGGAGACCCCCATGCAACACACCCTGGCACGCCGCCTGGCCTGCGGCGCCGCAGCCGCCGCCGCGCTGGCCGCACCGCTGGCCCATGCGAGCCTGGCCAACGGCGGCTTTGAAAGCGGCGACTTCAGCGGCTGGACGCTGAGCAGCGCCGACGACTTCGCCTTCGTCACCGACCTGCTGCCGCGCTCCGGCGGCTTCCACGCCGCCTTCGGCGATGGCGGCGCCGGCAGCACGCTGTCGCAAACCTTCGCCACGAGCCCGGGCACCCGCTACGTGGTGTCGTTCTGGCTGCAGCTGGACGACGGTGCCACCCCCAACAGCTTCTCCTGGAGCTGGGACGGTGCGCTGCAGGGCCCGCCCATGAGCGACCTCACGGCGGGCTTCGACTACACCGAGTTGACGGCGGTGCTCACCGCCACAGCCGCCACGACCACGCTGGCCTTCAACTTCGTCAACCCGAACTCGTTCTGGTTGCTGGACGACGTTTCGGTGGCGGTGATTCCCGAGCCCGGCCGCGCGGCGCTGATGCTGGCCGGCCTGCTGCTGTTGTCGGCAGCGGTGCGCGCACGCCGCCGGGGCTAGGCCCGCGCGGCCTGTTCAGGCGGCGGCTTTTGCCTTCGCGCGGGGGCGCGCCCGCGCGCCTGCCGTGATCAGGCGCAGCAGTTCGCGGCAGGAAGCGTCCAGCTCCTTGCGCGTGATGCGGAACAGGCCGGCCATGCGCAGGCCGATCAGGCCGTGCACGGCGGCGAAGTACTGGTAGCCCAGGGTCGCCGCATGGCCCTGCACATAGCCTTCGTCGATGAGGCGCTGCACGTAGGCCGTCATCACGTGCGTGGACCGCTCTATGGCCCGCACCAGCTCAGGCACCTTGGAGCCTTGCGGCTGGTACTGGTCGTAGAGCAGCCGGTAGGCATTGGGCTCCTTGAAGGCAAAGTCCAGAAAGGCCTTGGTGTGGGCCTTGGCCCAGGCCACGCCGTTGGGCTGCTTGTGGCCCACCGCTTCGAGCTTGTCGCAGACACGGTGCAGGATGGAAGCCCGCACGGTGGCGAGGATCTCTTCCTTGTTCTGGAAGTAGCGGTAGGGCGTGGTGGCGCTGCAGCCCAGCGCCTTGGCCAGCGAGCGCATGGTGACGGCTTCGACGCCGTGTTCGGCAAACTGCCGTTCCGCCTCGGCGCACAGCCTGGAACGGAACTCGTTGATCTCGGCGTCGGTCAGCGTGGCGGGCATCGGTGTCTTGCATCGCGGCGCGGTGCACCGTCCTCTGTGCCTGGCCGGGCAAGTTTACCTCGCACCCTTGCGGGTCCTGCGTGCTCAGCCAGTGCCCGGGCGCATGTGGTCCCCAAACCAAGGTAGGCCGAGGCAAGCTGCCGGCAGCGCCGGTTTGCTCAGCGTTGCGGCGGCGTGCCTGTGGAAGAGGCGGCCGGTTCGGCGGCAGCGGGGTTCGCAGGCCGGCGCATCTCGAACAGCGCCATGCCCACCAGCATGGCCACCACGAACACCAGCGCCTGCTCCAGGCCCATGCCCAGGGCCACGATCGCGGGGCCGGGGCAGAAGCCGGCCAGCCCCCAGCCCACGCCGAACACCAGGCTGCCGCCTACCAGCCGGCGGTCCAGGCCTTGCGGCGGTGCCGCTACCGGCGTACCCAGCAGCGCGCGCTGGCGTCGTTGTATGAACAGCATGGGCAGCAACGCCACGGCGATGGCGCCACCCATCACCAGCGCCAGCGACGGGTCCCAGGCGCCGGCCAGGTCCAGGAAGCCCTGCACCTTGGCCGGGTCGGCCATGCCGGAGACGATGAGGCCCAGCCCGAAGACCAGGCCGCTGAGCAGGGCGATGGCGATGTGCATGCGCAGGCTCGCCCGCTCAGTGGCCCAGCATGTGCCGCACCACAAACACCGTGGCGAAGGCACTGCCCATGAAACACAGCACCGCCACCAGCGAGCGCAGCGACAGGCGCGACAGGCCGCACACCCCATGCCCGCTGGTGCAGCCGCCGCCGTAGCGGGTGCCCACGCCCACCAGCAAACCCGCGACCACCAGCACGCCGGTGGAAGCATCGATGCGCGGTTGCGGCCAGGGTGCAGCCAGCGCATACAGCCAGGGTGCGGCCAGCAGGCCGGCGACGAAGGCCAGCCGCCAGCCCAGGTTGCCCTGGCGCGGGCGCAGCAGGTCCCCCACCGCGCCGCCCAGCACGCCGCTGATGCCGGCCACGCGGCCGCTGAACAGCATCAGCAGTGCCGCGGCCAAGCCTATCAGTGCACCGCCGGCCAGCGCGGTCCAAGGGGTGAAGGCTTCCCAGGCGATGTTCATGGCGGGTCCTGATGTGCGGGGGCGGGCTTCACGCGGCGGCCTGCAAGCCGTTGGCAAAGTGTTGTTTCATCAAGTCTGCCGCGGCCTGGGCGTCGCGCCGGTCAATGGCCGCCATCAGCGCGCGGTGCTCGGCCAGCGAGTCCGCCAGCCGCCCCTGCTTGAACAGCGAGTGGTGGCGGTTGAGCTTCATCACCTTGCGCAGGTCGGTCACCATCTGCAGCGCCCAGCGGTTGCCCGCCGCCTGCAGCAGCGCCATGTGGAATTGCTCGTTGGTGGCGAAGAAGGCGTCGCGCTGGCGCACCTGGCGCTCCAGCCGTTCGTGCAGGCTGCGCAGCAGCGCGCGCTGGGGCTCGGTGGCGTGTGCGGCCACCTGGGCCGCAGCGTCGCTTTCCAGCAGCCCCAGCAGGTGGTAGACCTGCGTCACGTCGTCGCGCGAGACCTCGGTGACGTAGGCGCCGCGCCGCACCTTCATGGTCACCAGGCCTTCGGTGGCCAGCACCTTCAGCGCCTCGCGCAGCGGCGTGCGGCTGATGCCGAAGTCGGCGCACAGGCGCATCTCGTCTATCCAGCTGCCGGGCTCCAGCTCGCGCGCAAAGATCTGCTGGCGCAGGCGCTCGGCCACGTCCTGGTACAGGGCGCGGGGCGCAAGCTGCTGGGGCAGGGTGGCGGTGTGCATGGGGCCGGTTTGAATTCATAATTATGCATAATCGGCAGCGGGCGGCCAATCGCTGTGGTCCATCGCTGCGGCTGATCTGCTGCGGCAAAACACCGCGGCCAAACACCGTGCCCGTGTGCAAGGAGAAACTGATGAGCAGCAGCGACGCCGGTGCGCGCCGACCCGAGGGTGAGTTTGAAGCGGCGACGCTGGAGCAGTGGCACAAGGCCGCGGCCAAGTCCGCGCCCGGCGGCGACGTGGCGGCGCTGAACTGGCACACGCCCGACGGCATCACCGTCAAGCCGCTCTACACCGCGCAAGACACGGCGCAGCTGCCGCACACCCACACGCTGCCGGGCTTCGAGCCCTTCCTGCGCGGCCCGCAGGCCACCATGTACGCGGTGCGCCCCTGGACCATCCGCCAGTACGCCGGCTTTTCCACCGCCGAGGACAGCAACCGCTTCTACCGCCGTGCCCTGGCCGCCGGCGGGCAGGGCGTGAGCGTGGCCTTCGACCTGGCCACGCACCGCGGCTATGACAGCGATCATCCGCGCGTGACGGGCGACGTGGGCAAGGCCGGCGTGGCCATCGACAGCGTCGAGGACATGAAGATCCTGTTCGACGGCATTCCGCTGGACAAGGTCAGCGTCAGCATGACGATGAACGGCGCCGTGCTGCCGGTGCTGGCGGGTTATGTCGTTGCGGCGGAAGAGCAGGGCGTGGCGCAAGACCAGCTCAGCGGCACCATACAGAACGACATCCTCAAGGAGTTCATGGTCCGCAACACCTACATCTATCCGCCGAAACCTTCGATGCGGATCATTGCGGACATCATCGAGTACACGGCCAGGCACATGCCGAAGTTCAACTCGATCAGCATCTCCGGCTACCACATGCAGGAGGCGGGTGCGAACCAGGCGCTGGAGCTGGCCTTCACGCTGGCCGACGGCAAGGAGTACGTGAAGACGGCCCTGGGCAAGGGCCTGGACGTGGACGAGTTCGCCGGCCGCCTGAGCTTCTTCTGGGCGATCGGGATGAACTTCTATCTCGAGATCGCGAAGATGCGCGCGGCGCGGCTGCTGTGGACACGCATCATGAAGGGCTTCGGCGCCAAGAAGCCCAAGAGCCTGATGTTGCGCACCCACTGCCAGACCAGCGGGTGGAGCCTGACCGAGCAGGACCCGTACAACAACGTGGTGCGCACCACCATAGAAGCCATGGCTGCGGTGTTCGGCGGCACGCAGAGCCTGCACACCAACAGCTTCGACGAGGCGATTGCCCTGCCTACCGAGTTCAGCGCGCGCATCGCCCGCAACACGCAGTTGATCATCCAGGAAGAGACGCACATCACGAACGTGGTGGACCCCTGGGCCGGCAGCTACATGATGGAAACGCTCACGCAGCAGATGGCCGACAAGGCCTGGTCCATCATCGAGGAGGTGGAAGCCATGGGCGGCATGACCGCCGCCGTGGACAGCGGCTGGGCCAAGCTGAAGATTGAAGCCAGCGCGGCCGAGAAGCAGGCGCGCATCGACTCCGGCCAGGACGTGATCGTGGGCGTGAACAAGTACAAGCTGGCCAAGGAAGACGCCATCGACATCCTGGAGGTGGACAACGTCAAGGTGCGCGACGGCCAGATCGCGCGGCTGCAGCACATCAAGGCCACGCGCGACGGCGCCCGGGTGCAAGCGGCGCTGGGCGCGCTGACCGCGGCTGCGCGCAGCGGCGAGGGTAACCTTCTGGCCCTGAGCATCGAAGCCATACGCTTGCGGGCCACCGTGGGGGAAGTGAGCGAAGCCTTGGAGAAGATCTACGGGCGCCACCGCGCCGACATCCAGAAGGTGACCGGCGTCTACGCCGCCGCCTACGACAGCGCCGAGGGCTGGGAGAAGCTGCAGGCCGAAATCGCCGCCTTCGGCGAAGACCAAGGCCGCCGCCCGCGCGTGATGATCGCCAAGCTGGGCCAGGACGGCCACGACCGCGGCGCCAAGGTGGTGGCCACGGCCTTTGCCGACCTGGGCTACGACGTGGACATGGGCCCGCTGTTCCAGACGCCGGAAGAGTGCGCGCGCCAGGCCATAGAAAACGACGTGCACGCGGTGGGCGTCAGCACGCTGGCGGCCGGCCACAAGACGCTGGTGCCGGCCATCATCGCGTCGCTGCGCGAGCAGGGCGCCGACGACATCATCGTGTTCGTGGGCGGCGTCATTCCGCAGCAGGACTACGGCTTCCTGTACGACGCGGGCGTGAAGGGCATCTACGGTCCGGGCACGCCCATCCCCGTGAGCGCCAAGGACGTGCTGGAGCAGATCAAGGCCGCTGTCGCCGCCGCCAGGGCCTGAGCGTGTGGCCCTGGGGTGAAGCGGACACCGGCACCGCGCTGCGTTACGAAGCGGTGGCGGCCGGCGACTTCGAGGCTTTGCTGGCGCTGCGCCTGCGCGCCATGAGGCCCAGCCTGGAAGCGCTGGGCCGCTTCGACCCCGAGCGTGGACGCCAGCGTCTGGCCCAGGGGTTTGCGCCGGCCTTCATGCGGCAGTTGATGGTGGGCGACGAGCGTGTGGGTTTCACCACGCTGCGGCCGGCGGGCGACGGTTTGTCACTGGAACTGGTGCACCTGTACCTGGAGCCCGCCTGGCAAGGCCGGGGCCTGGGCGCGCGGGTGCTGGACCGCGCCAAGGCGCGCGCCGACCTGGCCCGCCTGCCGCTGACGGTGGAGGCCTTGCAGCGCAGCGATGCCAACCGCTTCTACCGCCGCCACGGCTTTGTGGAAGTGGCGCACAGCGACTGGGACATCCGCTACCGGCGCGAACCGCAGGCCGACCCGCTGGCCGTGGTGCGTGCGCTGTGGTCCTGCATGGAGGCGCGCGACTGGCCCGGTGCGCAGGCCTTGCTGCACAGCGAACTGCAGGCGCGCTGGTGGGCCAGCGGCGAGCGTTTCCACGGCGCGGCGGCCTACATCGCGGTGCAGGCCCAGTACCCGGAGGGCTGGTCCCTGCACCCCGTCAGCCTGGACGCGCTGGACGACGGCCGCGTGCTGGCCTTTGTGCGCGTGGCGCACCCGCCGCACACCTTTCTGGTGCAGCAGTGTGCGCGCGTGCGCGATGGCCTCGTCACCGCGGCCGACGAGTTGTGGGCCACCTGCGAAGCGCCGCCGGCCTGGCGCACGCCCGAGCGTTTTGCCGGCCTGGAGCGGTTGTCGTGAGCCGGGACTCGATGGCGCCCCTGCCGCCCCTGCCGCCCCTGGACCCCTTGTACGCCGCGTTGCGGGGTGCCCCCGGGCCGGTGCAGCGGCGGGCCCTGGCCAAGACCATCACGCTGCTGGAAAGCACACGTGCCGACCACCGCGAGCGCGCCGACGCGCTGCTCAATGCGCTGCTGCCGCACACCGGCCAGGCGCTGCGCCTGGGCATCAGCGGCGTGCCGGGGGTGGGCAAGAGCACTTTCATCGAAACCCTGGGCCTGTTCCTCATAGAGCAAGGCCACCGCGTGGCGGTGCTGGCGGTGGACCCCAGCAGCAGCCTCAGCGGCGGCAGCATCCTGGGCGACAAGACACGCATGGAGCGCCTGTCCATGGACGAGCGCGCCTACATACGCCCCAGCCCTGCGGCCGGCAACCTGGGTGGCGTGGCCGAGAAGACGCGCGAGACCCTGCTGGTGTGCGAAGCGGCGGCCTACGACGTGGTCATCGTGGAAACCGTGGGCGTGGGCCAGAGCGAAACCGCGGTGGCCGGCATGACCGACATGTTCGTGCTGCTGCAACTGCCCAATGCCGGCGACGACCTGCAGGCCATCAAGAAGGGCGTGATGGAGCTGGCCGACCTGGTGGTCATCAACAAGGCCGACATCGACCCCGCCGCCGCCACGCGCGCCCAGGCGCAGATCACCAGCGCGCTGCGGTTTCTGGGGCCGCATGCGCATGCCCACGCGGGCTCGCAGAGCCCGCCCGCCTGGTCAACGAAGGTCCTGCAGATCAGTGCGCTCAAGGGCACCGGCCTGGCCGACTTCTGGGCCGCGGTGCAGGGCTTCTACGCGCCGCGCAAGGCGGGCGCGGCCCTGGCCGCACGCCGCCACGCCCAGGACCAGGCCTGGATGTGGGAGCGCATAGAAGCCGGCCTGCGCCAGCGTTTTCGCCGCCACCCGGCGGTGCAGGCGGCCCTGCCCGCGCTCAGCGCCGAGGTGCGCGAAGGCCGAGTCGCCGCCTCGGTGGCGGCCCGCCGCCTGCTGGACCTGATGAACTGAACTTTCCACGGAAGAAGCCGATGCAAGACATCCTCGAACAACTGGAGAAGAAGCGCGCCGCGGCGCGCCTGGGCGGCGGCGAGAAGCGCATTGCCGCGCAGCACGCCAAGGGCAAGCTCACGGCGCGTGAACGCCTGGAACTGCTGCTGGACGAAGGCAGCTTCGAAGAGTGGGACATGTTTGTCGAGCACCGCTGCGCCGACTTCGGCATGCAGGACAACAAGGTGCCCGGCGACGGCGTCGTCACCGGCTACGGCATGATCAACGGCCGCCTGGTGTTTGTCTTCAGCCAGGACTTCACGGTGTTCGGCGGCGCCTTGAGCGAAGCCCACGCCGAGAAGATCTGCAAGGTCATGGACCAGGCCATGAAGGTGGGCGCACCGGTCATCGGCCTCAACGACAGCGGCGGCGCGCGCATACAAGAAGGCGTGGCTTCGCTGGGCGGTTACGCCGAGGTCTTCCAGCGCAACGTGATGGCCAGCGGCGTGGTGCCGCAGATCAGCATGATCATGGGGCCGTGTGCCGGCGGCGCAGTGTACTCGCCGGCCATGACCGACTTCATCTTCATGGTGAAGGACAGCTCGTACATGTTCGTCACCGGCCCCGAGGTGGTGAAGACCGTGACGCACGAAGAAGTCACGGCCGAGGAGCTGGGCGGTGCCGGCACCCACACCAGCAAGAGCGGCGTGGCCGACCTGGCCTTCGAGAACGACGTCGAGGCCATCCTGATGCTGCGGCGTTTCTTCAACTACCTGCCGCTGAACAACCGCGAAGGCGTGCCTGTACGCCCCAGCGGCGACCCGGCCGACCGGGGCGACCTGAGCCTGGACACGCTGGTGCCCGAGAACCCCAACAAGCCCTACGACATCAAGGAACTGATCCTGAAGGTGGTGGACGACGGCGACTTCTTCGAGCTGCAGCCCGACTACGCCAAAAACATCGTCATCGGCTTTGCGCGCATGGAAGGGCGCAGCGTGGGCATCGTGGCCAACAACCCGCTGGTGCTGGCCGGCTGCCTGGACATCAAGAGCAGCATCAAGGCGGCGCGCTTCGTTCGCTTCTGCGACGCCTTCAACATCCCGGTGATCACCTTCGTGGACGTGCCGGGGTTCATGCCCGGCACAAGCCAGGAGTACGGCGGCATCATCAAACACGGCGCCAAGCTCTTGTACGCCTATGCCGAATGCACGGTGCCCAAGGTGACGGTGATCACGCGCAAGGCCTATGGCGGCGCCTACGACGTGATGAGCAGCAAACACCTGCGCGGCGACGTGAACTTTGCCTGGCCCAACGCCGAGATCGCCGTGATGGGCGCGAAGGGTGCGGTGGAGATCATCTTCCGCGAGGAGAAGAAGGACCCGGCCAAGCTGGCCGCGCGCGAGGCCGAGTACAAGGCGCGTTTTGCCAACCCCTTTGTGGCCGGTGCGCGGGGCTTCATAGACGACGTGATACAGCCGCACGAAACGCGCAAGCGCATCTGCCGCAGCCTGGCGATGCTCAAGGACAAGAAGCTCGAGAACCCGTGGCGCAAGCACGGCAACATCCCGCTGTAAGAGGACGCCACGACCATGTTCAAGAAGATCCTCATCGCCAACCGCGGCGAAATCGCCTGCCGGGTGATCAAGACGGCGAAGAAGCTGGGCATCGCCACCGTGGCCGTGTACTCGGAAGCCGACAAGGATGCGCTGCACGTGGAGCTGGCCGACGAGGCCGTGCTGCTGGGCCCGGCGCCCAGCCGCGAGAGCTACCTGGTGGCCGACAAGATCATTGCCGCGGCCAAGGCCACGGGTGCCCAGGCCATACATCCGGGCTACGGCTTCCTGTCGGAGAACGAAGCCTTTGCCAAGCGGGTGGAAGAAGAAGGCCTAGTGTTCATCGGCCCCAAACACCACAGCATCGCGGCCATGGGCGACAAGATCGCCTCCAAAAAGCTGGCCGGCGAGGCCCGGGTCAACACCATCCCGGGCTGGAACGCGGCCATAGCGTCGCCCGAGCAGGCGGTGCAGATCGCGCGCGACATCGGCTACCCGGTGATGATCAAGGCCAGCGCCGGCGGCGGCGGCAAGGGCCTGCGTGTGGCCTTCAGCGACAAGGAGGCGCACGAAGGCTTTGCCAGTTGCCGCAAGGAGGCGCTGAACAGCTTTGGCGACGACCGGGTCTTCATAGAGAAGTTTGTCGAGCAGCCGCGCCACATCGAGATCCAGGTGCTGGGCGACGCCCACGGCAACGTGGTCTACCTGCACGAGCGGGAGTGCAGCATCCAGCGCCGCCACCAGAAGGTGATCGAAGAAGCGCCTTCGCCCTTCATCAGCGAAGCCACCCGCGCCGCCATGGGCGCGCAGGCCGTGGCACTGGCCCAGGCCGTGAACTACCAGAGCGCCGGCACGGTGGAGTTTGTGGTGGGCAAGGACCAGGACTTCTACTTCCTGGAAATGAACACCCGCCTGCAGGTGGAGCACCCGGTCACCGAGTGCATCACCGGTCTGGACCTGGTGGAGCTGATGATCCGCGTGGCGGCCGGCGAGAAGCTGCCCTTTGGCCAGGCCGACATACGGCGCGACGGCTGGGCCATCGAATGCCGCATCAACGCGGAAGACCCGTTCCGCAACTTCCTGCCTTCCACCGGCCGGCTGGTGAAGTTCCAGCCGCCGCCGCAGACCATGGCGGCCGCGCAGCCGGTGCCTGAAGATGGCGGTGTGCGCGTGGACACCGGCGTGGAAGAGGGCGGCGAGATCCCGATGTTCTACGACTCGATGATCGCCAAGCTCATCGTGCACGGGCGTGACCGCCACGACGCCATCGCAAGGATGCGCGAGGCGCTCAACGGTTTTGTCATACGCGGTATCAACAGCAACATCCCCTTCCAGGCGGCCTTGCTGGCGCACCCGAAGTTTGTGGCCGGCGACTTCAACACCGGCTTCATCGCCGAGCACTACGCGCAAGGATTCAGCAGCGCCGATGTGCCGCACGACGACCCGCGCTTCCTGGTGGCGCTGGCCGCCTTCACACGCCGCAAGGCGCGTGAACGCTCCGCCGGCATCAGCGGCCAGCTGGCCGGTCACGGCGTCAAGACGCTGGCCGGGCTGGTGGTGGTGACGCTGGACGAGCCGCGCACCGAGTACCGCGTGCAGGTGCGCAGCTTCGCGGCCGACGAAGGCCGTGCGCTCATCGAGGTGGACGGCCGCCGCTACGACATCCAGAGCCACACCAAGCTGGGCGAGACGCGCATGACCGGCCAGGTGGACGGCCGCCCCTTCACCGCGCAGGTGGAACGCAGCGGCGGCAAGAACCCGCTGGGCATGCGCGTCACGCACAACGGCAGCACGGTGGACGTGCTGGTGCTGCTGCCGCGTGCCGCCGAACTGCTGCGCCTGATGCCGCACAAGGCACCGCCGGACCTGAGCAAGTTCCTGCTCTCGCCCATGCCGGGCCTGCTGTCGGAGGTGAGCGTGGTGCCGGGGCAGAAGGTGCTGGCCGGCGAGCGCCTGGCCGTCATCGAGGCCATGAAGATGGAGAACATCCTCACCGCGGTGCAGGACGGCACCGTGGGCGAGGTGCTGGCCAAGAAGGGCGAGAGCCTGGCCGTGGACCAGCCCATACTCAGCTTCGCCTGAGCGGCACGGCGTGGCGCGCATCGCCATCGCCGGTGCCGGTGCGGCGGGCAGTGCGCTGGGGGTGCTGCTGGCACGCGCCGGCCACGAGGTGCATGTGTTCGAGGCCGTGGCACGGCCCGAACCGGTGGGCGCCGGTGTGCTGCTGCAGCCCAGCGGCCAGCAGGTGCTGGAACGCATGGGCCTGCTGGACCTGGTGCGCGCCCATGCCGCACCGGTGACGGCCTTGTACGGCGACAACCCGCAGGGCCGCCCCGTGCTGCAGATGGACTACCGCCACCTGGGCCCCGGGGCCCAGGGCCTGGGGGTGCAGCGCGGCACCTTGATGGGCGTGTTGTGGCAGGCGCTGCGCAGCAGCGGCGCGCACTGGCACCACGGTGCCACGCTGCAGGCCTTCCAGGCGCAGGGCGGCGGGGTGCAGCTGCAGGGCGAGGGCGCTGCGCCGTGGTCGCACTTTGACCTGCTGGTGCTGGCCGGCGGCAGCTTCTCGCCCCTGCGCCGGCAACTGCCGGTGCGCCAGCACGAGCGTCTGTTCCCCTGGGGCGCGTTGTGGTGTCTGCTGCCCACGCCGGCGCAAGACGTGCCGGCGCAGCTGCGCCAGCGTTACCGCGCAGCGCGGCAGATGATCGGCCTCATGCCCGTGGGCCACGCCTACACCGCCGGCCAGGCCTTGCCTGCGGCCGGTTCGGTGCCGGCCACCACGCTGTTCTGGAGCCTGCCTGCTGCGGCGCTGCAGCAGTGGCAGCAGGCGCCCGACCTGCAGGCGCTCAAGCGCGACATGCTGGCGTTGCTGCCCATGGCCCGGCCCTGGCTGGAGGCGCTGCACACGCCGGTTCAATTGCGTGTGGCGCGTTATGCCGATGTGTGGATGCAGTGCTGGCACCACGGCGCCGTGGCGGCCATAGGCGACTGCGCGCACGGCATGAGCCCGCAGCTGGGCCAGGGCGCCAACATGGCGCTGGTGGACGCCTGGGTGCTGGCCGACTGCGTGGCGGCACAAGGGGCCACGCCCGCTGCGCTGGCCCGCTACAGCCAGCGGCGCCGCGCCCACCTGCGCTTCTACCAGCAGGCCAGCCGTTGGCTCACGCCGCTGTTCCAGTCCTCACAGCGCGCCGGCCCCTGGCTGCGTGACCTGCTGCTGGGCTGGGGCGGGCAACTGCCGCTGGTGCGCAGCCAGGCCGCCGCCACGCTGGGCGGGCTCAAGACCGGCTGGCTGTTCGGCCGGCCGCCGTGGTGAGGCAGCGCGCCGCCCGGGCCGTACCGCCTTGTCTGCCTGCCACCGCCTTCAAACTTCTCTTCATGACCGGAGCACACCCATGAGCAGCAAACCCTTCCGCATCCTGGGCATCCAGCAGATCGCCATTGGCGGCCCGGACAAACAACGCCTGCGCGCCCTGTGGGTGGACCTGCTGGGCCTCACGGTCAAGAGCAGCTTTGTCAGCGAACGCGAAAACGTGGACGAGGACATCTGCGCGCTGGGCGAAGGCCCGCACGCGGTGGAGGTGGACCTGATGCAGCCGCTGGACCCGGACAGGAAGCCGGCGGTGCACACCACGCCGCTCAACCACGTGGGCCTGTGGGTGGACGACCTGCCGCAGGCGGTGGCGTGGATGACGGCGCAGGGGGTGCGCTTTGCGCCGGGTGGCATCCGCAAGGGCGCTGCTGGCCACGACATCTGCTTCATACACCCCAAGGGCAACGACGAGTTCCCGCTGGGCGGCGAGGGGGTGCTGATCGAGCTGGTGCAGGCGCCGCCGGAGGTGGTCGCGGCACTGGGCTGAAGACGGCAACCGGC
The DNA here is from genome assembly GCA_037190565.1 of Burkholderiaceae bacterium. Taxonomy (GTDB): domain Bacteria; phylum Pseudomonadota; class Gammaproteobacteria; order Burkholderiales; family Burkholderiaceae_C; genus Rubrivivax. The sequence goes on along the minus strand of JBBCJV010000013.1, from coordinate 44,847 downwards.
TCCGGGGATTCCGGCACTCAAGAGGTACCGGCACGCAGTCCGCGCGCCGGTTTCAACACCTCTTCCATTCAGGAGTCCCTTCCATGTCTGTGCACCCGCTCTCGGCCCACAGGGCCTGGGCTGCCGTTGGCAGCGTGTTGGCCGTCAGTTCGCTTGCGCTGGCGGCGGCCTCGGCGCATGCGGCCGATGCGGTCAGCGACCCGCTCGGGGACTTTCTCCCCACCTTCGCCGGCAGCGCGGCGGCCAGCCCGGACCTCGATGTGGTGGGCGCCACCGTTACCTACAACGCCGGGCTGAACCTCTTCACCTTCAGCAGCACGCAGGCCGGTGCCGTGGGCACCACGGCGAGCGGGCTGTATGTGTGGGGGGTGAACCGCGGTGCAGGCACGGCGGCCTTTGCCCCCAACGGCATCACCGGCGTGCTGTTCGACGCCGTGGTGCTGCTGCGCCCGGACGGGACGGGCAGCGTCGGCGGCATGGCCTTGCCGGACGGCGCGGTGACGGTGTCGGGCAACGTCATACGCGGGGAGGTGAGCGGGTCGCTGCTGGCCTCCACCGGTTTCACGCTGCCGAACTACACCTTCAACCTGTGGCCGCGCGATACGGCCTTCGCCGGCTACGCCGCGATCTCGGACTTTGCCCCTGACAACGCCAACTTCACGGCGATACCGGTGCCCGAACCGGCGAGCGTGGTGCTGATGGCGCTGGGAACGGCAGGTCTGCTGGCCTGGCGTAGCAGGCGGCAGCAGGCGCCGCGTTGAGCTTCAGCAGCGCCTGGCACGCATCCAGGGGCGTGCCGGCTGCGCTGGCCAGAACCCGGCGGGCCTGGTTGCCTTCCAGCCGCCGGGAGTGGGCGCGCAGCAGCGCCACCGCGCCACTGGCATGGGCCGCGGCCATGGAACTGCCGCTGGCGTAGTCGTAGCCGCCGCCCGGGGCCAGCGTCAACACCTGGCGCCCTGGCGCGAAGAGCAGGTCGGCGGTGTCCGCCCCTTCGGCGGGCGCCGGCGGGCCCTCCGGGCTGGCCACCACGACCACGCCGGGCACGCCGCTCGGGAAGCCGTGCCGCCGGCCCTGCGGCGGCAAGGCCGCCACGAGCACGATGCCGCGTGCCAGGGCCTGCTCGGCCAGGGCCTGCAGCAGCGGGTCATGCGGCCCACCCAGGCTGAGGTTGATGATGTCCGCGCCCGCTGCGATCGCGGCGGCCAGGCTCTGCGCCAGCGTGAAGCTGTTGCAGCGAGCCGGGCCGTCGCGGCCTTCGGCCCAGCAGCCGCGCAAGGCCAGCAACTGCGCCGACGGCGCGATGCCGGCGATGCCCAGGCCGTTGCCGGCTACGGCGGCGATGACGCCGGCGACCTCGGTGCCGTGGCGCTCGCCCACGCCGGGGCGGCCGACAAAGTCGCGTTGCAGCGTGACGCGGCCTTTCAGGTCGGGGTGGGCCGCGTCGACGTGGGTGTCGATCACCGCCACCTTGACACCCTCGCCGCGGGAGAGTTGCTGCGCGCCGCCGGCATTGATGGCGGCAAACCCCGTCTGCAGCGGCAGATAGGGGTCGTTGTGGGTTGCCGCTGCCGGCGGCGCAGCGGGGGCCTGTGTGCGCCGGTCCGCCACGGCCTGCGCGTCGTAGGTCTCAAAGGTGTGCAAGGCCTGCGCCAGCCGCACACGCCGGTCCTGCGACAGGGCAGCCAGCGCCTCCGCACGTGGGCGGCCGGGGGGCAGCCGGTACAACATGCAGCGCCATTGCAAGGCGGTGATCGACCAGGCTTTCACTTCCTGCAGGCCGTGAGCCTGCGCCAGCGCCCGCGCGGCCGCCAGCGTGGCACTGCCGGCGGCATAGGGCGCGCTGCGGCTGTAGGCACCGCGCACCTCGCCACCGGCGGCGGCGCGGGTTTCCGGCAGGTCGTCGATGGCGACGATGACCAGGTCGTCGCCCGTCACCGCCGCAGCGGAGGCTGCCTTGTCCGCCGTGTGCAGCGGGGGGGTGCTGCAACCGGGCAGGCCCAGCGCCAGCAGTGCGGCGAGCAGGCCTTGCAGGAACGCGAGCCGGGCGCCGGCAGGCCGGTGCGGCGCGGCAGAGCAGCTCATCGCCCCGCGTCGGCGGTGGGCTCGGCCAGCAGCACGCCGGCCTGGGCCCGCAGCGCCGGCAAGGCCGCGCGCGCCGTGGCGGCATCGCCGTCGCTGGAGACGAGGCCCAGGTGCCGGCCATCGGCGGCGATCTCGACCACCTCGAGCCGAAACTGGGCGAGCAGCGCCTGCAGGGTGGCGAAGTCCATGCCGGGCGCGGGCACCAGCCGCAAGCTCGCCCGCGGGGCGCTGTCTGCGCTCAAGGTGCGGTACGCCGCGGGCTGCCCCGCGGGCTCGGCACCGTGCCACCACGCGACGGCTATGCCGACCAGTGCCACCGCCTGCAGCATCACGGCGGCTCCGAGCCAGCGGCTGGTGTGCGCCACAGCGCGTCCGGGGGGCGGCGGCAGGTTGGCCGCGTCGTCGTCCAGCCGCGCCGCCATGCGCGACCAGGCGGCATCGGTGGTACCGGCGGAGGCCGTCGCGGCGGGCTCGGCGGCCTGCAGACCGGCTTGCAGCTGCTGCTGCCAGTGCCACTCGGCGCGGCAGTCGGCGCAGTGGTCCAGGTGCCGGTGCAGCAGCCGTATGTCGGCTTCGCCGGCCGTGCCGGCCAGCACCCAGGGCATGGCGTCCCAGGCGCGCCGGTGGTCGTCGGGGTCGGATGGTGTTTGCACCTTGGTCGCTCCTAGGGCCTGTTAACGCTATGGGAGGGCTCGCGCCGCCGTCTGGCAGGCCCCAGGGCTGGGCCCGAGTGAGGCCGCGTGCCTGTGGCACGCAACGAGCGAGCAACAACGCCCTGGGGCCCGCCAGGCGGCGTCCCTTCGGGTGATCTCAGCAAACGGCCGCGAGCCGCGTTGCACGGCTTGCCCAGGCAGCCAGCCTGGGCTGCGCCGCGCGCCTTGCTGGCGGCCGTTTGCTGAGTCACGCGAGCCCTCCCATAGCGTTGACAGGCCCTAGCTGCCCGTGCGCAGGCCGTTGTCACCGCCCAGCGCCGGCAGGACGTTGCGCAAGCGCACGCGGGCGTGAAACAGCCTGGCCTTCACCGTGCCGACGGCGCAGCCCATGATGCCGGCGATGTCCTCGCAGCTCTCGCCGAACAGGTAACACAGCTCCAGCGTTTGCCTCTGCTCGGCCGGCAGGGTACGCAGGCCCTTGTTCAGCCAGTCGCGGTGCAGCCGTTGTGTCTCGTCGGCATCGGGGCCGGGCAGGGCGTCCAGCTGGAAGTCGGCCAAGCCGGACTCGTTGATCTCGTCGGCCGGGGCGCCGTCGCGCAGCGCCCGCAGCATGCAGCGGTAGGCGATGCCGATGATCCAGGTGCGCACCTTGGCTTCGCCGCGGAAGCCGGCGGCTTGCCGCCAGACGATCCACATCGCGTCATTGGCGATTTCCTCGGCCAGCTCCGGCCGCCGAACCGAACGCCACAAGAAGCGCAGCAGCAGCGGCCGGTGGCGCCGGAACAATTGTTCAAAGGCCGCGCGGTCGCCCAGTGCGCTGGCGCGCAACCAGTGCAGATCCTGCTGGTCGGCGGTGTCGGTGGGCATGCGGATGCGGCGATCGATCTGGCCCTTAGTGCCAGAATCCGCCACTATGGTTGCCTTGGCCAGGCCTTCGTGGCGCCATGCCTTTGCCGGCCTGGTCGGGCTGGTGCTCGCAGGGGCGGCGGTTGCGGTCGAATGGCAAGGCCAGCTGGTCCTGATGTCGGAGAAGACGGTCTATGGCCGCAGCCAAAGCCAGGGCCGTCCCAGCGCCGCGCTGGACCTCTCCTGGCAGGCCGATGATGGCCGCTATCTTGCGCTGGGCCTGGCCAGCCTGGGCCGCACGGGGGGGCCTGCCGAGTTGAGCGTGGGCCTGGGTAAGAGCGGCGCCGTGCCGCCGCAGGTTTTCGGCGGAGCCGTCGGCGACGATGTGGCGTGGCTGGCCGATGTCACCGTCTTCGGCGCCGCCGGCCCGGGCCGTGGCGAGCGCCCCGCCTATGTGCAACTGGGGCTGGGTTTGGCCGTGGGGCCTCGTCTGCGCACCGGCCTGTGGCTGCTGCCGTCGCGGCCGGTGTTGTGGGGCCCTCAAGGCATTCAGCGCGACCGCCTGGTGGTGGTGGAAGCCACATGGCGCGAACCGCTGGGGGCGGGTTTCGCGCTGGACCTGGGCGCCGGGCGTGTCACCTACCATGAACTGGCGGTGCCGAACTACACCTACGGGCACGTGGGCCTGAGCTGGCAACGCGGCCCCTGGCAGGTGTTTGTGAGCCGGCTGCTGCATGGCGGGCGTGAAGCCCAGCGCCCCGGGCCCTTGGCGCTGATGTCGTTGCTCTGGCGTTTCCATTAGAGCCCGGCCCGGGCCGTCCTGCCTGCAACCCCCGCTGGTCGAGGGCTGCGTGTGAGGCGTTCGAGTGTCTACCCAGCCCCGGGTGGGGCCGAAGCGGCATGCCCGGCGGGCGGTTGCGCCGGCACCCCGTCGCGCGTCGTCGAACGTTCGTCTATGACTGCGGTGACCAAGGCCCCGGCAAAAAACACCAGCGCCGCGTAGTACATCCACACCAGCATGATGACCAGCGCACCCATGGAGCCGTAGGCGCTGCCCGGTGCGGCGCGCGCCAGGTACCAGGCGATGACCCAGCGCCCCAGCAGGAACAGCACGGTGGTGATGGCCGCGCCTATCCAGGCCTGGCGCCAGCGCACGCGGCGGTCGGGCAGGTAGTGGTACAGCAGCGCAAAGGCCAGGATGTAGACCAGCGGCGAGACCACGCCATCGGCCACGCCGGCCAGCACAGGCAGGTCGGCGAACAGCAGGTCCAGCAACGCCGACAGCAGCGTGGACGCGACGATCAGAAAGCCCAGCGCAAACACCACGCCGAAGGAAAACACGCGCTTGCGCAGCCAGGCCAGCAGCCCGCCCAGCTGCGCGCCGTCGGTGCGGAAGATCAGGTTCAGCGTGCCTTGCAGGCGCGCAAACACCGTGGTTGCGCCCACGAACAGCACGGCCGTGCCCAGCGCCCCGGCCAGCGAACCCACGTCCGGGCGCAGGCCGGCGTGGCGCAGCACCGTGGCGGCGACGGCTTGCGCTTCGGGCCCGGCCAGTTCGCCGATCTGGGTCAGCAACGTGGCCTGGGCATCCGCCTGCAGCGAGGCGGCGAGCCACAGCACCAGCACCAGCAGCGGCGTCAGCGAGACCAGCGAGTAGAAGGTCAGTGAAGCCGCATGGGTGGGCAGGTCCAGCTCCACAAAACGCGCGCTGATGGCGCCCAGCACGCTGCGCTGCGCGCGGTCCCGCGCCCGGCCCAGGCGTGCACGCCACGAGCCGTCAGCCGGTGGCGGTGCGTGCGGGTCGTCAGAGGGGGGCGTGGGTGGCTGGGCCATGGGCATGCAGCCCGCAGGGCGGGCCAGCCATCCTAGCTGCCGTAGGCACCGAACCCGAACGACCTAGGCAGCCATGGGCTTATGGGCAACTGGCTACAGTGCGGCCCGTCAACCGCAGGGGACCTTGATGAGTGCGATGTCTTTGCTTGAACAGGTGTTGCAGTCCGGCTCCAAGGCCATGGGCGGCAGCGAGATGAGCAAGTACGCCACCGGCGCCCTGGCCGGCGGTGCGCTGGCCATGCTGCTGGGCCCCAAGCGCGGCCTGTCGCGCAAGGCCTTGCAGATCGGCAGCGTGGCGGCGCTGGGCACGCTGGCCTGGCGCGCCTACCAGGACCACCAGCAGCGCCAGCAGGCCCCGGTGCCGGCTGCGGCCCAGCCGCTTGCGGCGCTGCCCGTGCCGCAGCAGGAAGGCCACGCCCGCGCCATGCTCAAGGCCATGATCGCCGCGGCCAAGAGCGACGGCCACCTGGACGAGCGCGAACGCGGCCTGCTGGAAACCGAACTGCACCGCCTGGAAGCCGACCCGGCCCTGCGGGCCTGGGTGGACGCCGAGATACGCAAGCCCGTGGACCCGGCCGATGTGGCGGCCTCCGTGGCCGGCACCGAGATGGCCGCCGAGGTCTACCTGGCCAGCCTGCTGGTGGTGGACAGCCAGACCACCATGGAGCGCGCCTACCTGGACGCGCTGGCGCGCGAGATGCGCCTGCCCGAGCCGCTGAAGGCCGACCTGGAAGCCCGACTGCGGGCCGGCTGACGGCAAAGACCGGCGCCAGAAACTGGCGGACAATCGCAGGTTCCGGCCGGCCGAGGTGCCGGCGTGTTTGCGAGCCGCCCGCGATGACCGCAAGAACGCTGTACGACAAGCTCTGGGACGAGCACGTCGTCCACACCGAGGACGACGGCACCGCCGTTCTGTACATAGACCGCCACCTGGTGCACGAAGTCACCAGCCCGCAGGCCTTCGAGGGCCTGCGCCTGGCCGGGCGCAAGCTGTGGCGCACCAGCTCGGTGGTGGCCACGGCCGACCACAACACCCCCACCACCGGCTGGGAGCGCGGTTACGACGGCATAGACGACCCCACCAGCAAGCAGCAGGTGCAGGCGCTGGACGCCAACATCAAGGCCTTCGGCGCCGCGGCGTACTTTCCCTTTTTGGACCAGCGCCAGGGCATCGTGCATGTCATAGGCCCGGAAAACGGCGCCACGCTGCCGGGCATGACGGTGGTGTGCGGCGACAGCCACACCAGCACCCACGGCGCCTTCGGCGCGCTGGCGCACGGCATAGGCACCAGCGAGGTCGAGCATGTGATGGCCACGCAGACGCTGCTGGCCAAGAAGGCCAAAAACATGCTGGTCAAGGTGGAAGGCCAGGCCGGTCGCGGCGTGACGGCCAAGGACATCGTGCTGGCCATCATCGGCCGCATAGGCACCGCCGGCGGCACCGGCTACACCATCGAGTTTGCCGGCAGCGCCATACGCGCGCTCAGCATGGAAGGGCGCATGACGGTGTGCAACATGGCCATCGAGGCCGGTGCACGCGCCGGCCTGGTGGCCGTGGACGACAAGACCATCGCCTACGTGAAGGGGCGGCCGTTTGCCCCCCAGGGCCTGGCCTTCGAGCAGGCCGAACGCCACTGGCGCACGCTGCATTCCGACCCCGGCGCACACTTCGACGCCGTGGTGGAGCTGGACGCGGCGCAGATCCCGCCGCAGGTGACCTGGGGCACCAGCCCCGAGATGGTGTTGCCGGTGGATGCGCGCGTGCCCGACCCCGACAAGGAAAAGGACAGCGTCAAGCGCGGCGCCATCGAACGTGCGCTGACCTACATGGCGCTGGAGCCCAACAAGCCGCTGACCGACATCACCATCGACAAGGTGTTCATAGGCAGCTGCACCAACAGTCGCATCGAAGACCTGCGCGAGGCGGCGGCGGTGGTCAAGCGCCTGGGCCAGAAGGTGGCGGCCAACGTCAAGGTGGCCATGGTGGTGCCCGGCTCGGGCCAGGTGAAGGCCCAGGCCGAGCGCGAAGGCCTGCACGAGGTCTTCAAGGCCGCGGGTTTTGAATGGCGCGAACCCGGCTGCAGCATGTGCCTGGCCATGAACGCCGACCGCCTGGAGCCCGGCGAACGCTGCGCCAGTACCAGCAACCGCAACTTCGAAGGCCGGCAGGGCGCCGGCGGCCGCACCCACCTGGTGAGCCCGGCCATGGCCGCCGCGGCCGCGGTGCACGGCCACTTTGTCGACGTGCGCAAGTTCGCCTGAGGAAGCCTTTGATGCAAGCCTTCACCGTGCACCAGGGCCTGGTGGCGCCCATGGACCGCGCCAACGTCGACACCGACGCCATCATCCCCAAGCAGTTCCTGAAGTCCATCGCCCGCACCGGCTTTGGCCCCAACCTGTTTGACGAATGGCGCTACCTGGACAAGGGCGAGCCGGGCCAGGACCCGGCCCGGCGCAAGCCCAACCCGGATTTTGTGCTGAACCAGTCGCGCTACCAGGGCGCCAGCGTGCTGCTGTGCCGCCAGAACTTCGGCTGCGGCTCCAGCCGCGAACACGCGCCCTGGGCGCTGGACCAGTACGGCTTTCGCGCGCTGATCGCGCCCAGCTACGCCGACATCTTCTTCAACAACTGCTTCAAGAACGGCTTGTTGCCTATTCAGCTGCCCGAAGCACAGGTGGCACGGCTGTTCGACGAGGTGGCGGCCTTCCCCGGCTACCGCCTCACGGTGGACCTGCCGCGCCAGGTGGTGGTCAAGCCGGACGGCGAAGAGCTGCCGTTCGAGGTGCAGCCCTTCCGCAAGTACTGCCTGGTCAACGGGTTTGACGACATAGGCCTCACGCTGCGCCATGCCGACAAGATCCGCGCCTTCGAGGCCGAACGCCTGGCGCGCATGCCCTGGCTGGCCCACACCTCCCTCGGTTGAGACCCCGCATGAAGATCGCCATCCTGCCCGGTGACGGCATAGGCACCGAAATCGTCGAACAGGCCCAGCGTGTGCTGGACCGCATCGCCCAGGTGCACGGCCTGCGCTTTGAAACCGAGAGCGCGCTGGTGGGCGGCGCTGCGTACGATGCCCACGGCCACCCGCTGCCCGAGGCCACGCTGAAGCTGGCCCAGGCGGCCGACGCGGTGCTGTTCGGCGCCGTGGGCGACTGGAAGTACGACAAGCTGGAGCGCCAGTTCCGCCCCGAGCAGGCCATCCTGGGCCTGCGCAAGCAGCTGGGCCTGTTTGCCAATTTCCGCCCGGCGCTGTGTTACGAGCAGCTCACGCACGCGTCCAGCCTGAAGCCCGAGCTGGTGGCGGGGCTGGACATCCTCATCATCCGCGAGCTGACCGGCGACATCTACTTCGGCCAGCCGCGCGGCCGCCGCACCGCGGTGGACGGGCACTTCCCGGGGGCGGAAGAAGCCTTCGACACCATGCGCTACAGCCGGCCGGAGATCGAGCGCATCGCCCACGTGGCCTTCCAGGCGGCGCAAAAACGCAGTAAGAAGCTGACCAGCGTCGACAAGGCCAATGTGCTGGAGACCTTCCAGTTCTGGAAGGACGTGGTCACCGAGGTGCATGCCCAGTACCCGGACGTGGAGCTGGAGCACATGTACGTGGACAACGCGGCCATGCAGCTGGTGAAGGCGCCCAAGAAGTTCGACGTGGTGGTCACCGGCAACATGTTCGGCGACATCCTCAGCGACGAGGCCGCCATGCTCACCGGCAGCATAGGCATGCTGCCCAGCGCCAGCCTGGACAAGAACGGCAAGGGCTTGTACGAGCCCAGCCACGGCAGCGCCCCCGACATCGCCGGCAAGGGCGTGGCCAACCCGCTGGCTACAATCTTGTCCGCAGCCATGATGCTTCGTTTTTCGCTCAACCAGCCCGCCGCCGCCGACCACATCGAGTCGGCGGTGAAGGCCGTGCTGTCCAGCGGCCTGCGCACGCCGGACATCTGGAGCGAAGGGACCCACAAGGTCGGTACGCGTGAGATGGGCGACGCCGTGGTTGCGGCCGTCACCAGCGCATCCAGCGGCAAAACCACCACCTCCATTACCAAGGCCACCTGAGGTTTCGGTTCGTCTCGCCCACCCTGTTTGGACCCCGGCGAAACGAGCCGGGCAAACAGGGGTCCGCAATCACGGCAAAGGCAAGACTTTCATGGCACTCCCCTCAAACCCGCTGGTCGGCCTGGTTGGCTGGCGCGGCATGGTCGGCTCCGTCCTCATGCAGCGCATGGCCGCCGAAGGCGACTTTGCGCTCATCGAGCCGCGGTTCTTCAGCACCAGCAATGCCGGTGCGGCGCTGCCGGCGGCCATCGCCGGTTTCGCGAAGAACGAAACCACGCTGCACGACGCGGCCGACCTGAAGGCGCTGGCCGCCTGCGACGTGATCCTCTCGTGCCAGGGCAGCGACTGGACCCAGGCGCTGTACCCGCAGCTGCGCGCCGCGGGCTGGCAGGGCTACTTCATAGACGCCGCCAAGACCCTGCGCATGAACGACGACGCCGTCATCGTGCTGGACCCGGTCAACCGCGCCGTCATAGACGCCGCGCTGGCGCGTGGCGTCAAGGACTACATAGGCGGCAACTGCACCGTGAGCTGCATGCTCATGGGCGTGGGCGCCTTGTTCAAGGCCGACCTGGTGCAGTGGATGACGGCCACCACCTACCAGGCCGCCAGCGGCGGCGGCGCCCAGCACATGCGCGAGCTGCTCACGCAGATGGGCACGCTCAACGCGGCGGTGCGCCCGCTGCTGGACGACCCGGCCAGTGCCATCCTGGACATAGACCGCCAGGTGGCCGACACCCAGCGTGGCCTGCCGGCCGCCGCCACGCAGCACTTCATGGTGCCGCTGGCCGGCAGCCTGATCCCCTGGATAGACGCCGACCGCGGCGACGGCACCAGCCTGGAAGAGTGGAAGGGCGGTGCCGAAACCAACAAGATCCTGGGCCGCGGGCCGGGGTTCGAGGCCGCGCCTGTGCCCATAGACAGCCTGTGCGTGCGTGTGGGGGCCATGCGTTGCCACAGCCAGGCCTTGACGATCAAGCTCAAGAAAGACGTGCCGCTGGCCGACATCGAACAGATGATCGCCAGCGACAACGCCTGGGTACGCCTGGTGCCCAACACCCGCGAGGCCACGGTGCAACAGCTCACGCCGGTGGCCGTGACGGGCACCATGGACATCCCGGTGGGGCGGCTGCGCAAGCTGGCCCTGGGGCCGCAGTACCTGGGCGCCTTCACCATAGGCGACCAGCTGCTGTGGGGCGCGGCCGAGCCGCTGCGCCGCATGCTGCGCATCCTGGTTCAGCGGTGAAGCCCGGCACCGGCGGCGGCAACGTTGCCGGCGGGCAACAAGGCGGTCAAGCGGCGGAAACAGGGGGTTTCCGCCCGCAATCATCAGCTTCAGCATGAGCTTGCGCTCCTATATGCTTGATACTGCTGCGAATTCCGCTGTCCGCGCGCCCGGCTCCAAGGCCCGGGTGGCCTTGGGGCAGGCGGGAGGAAGCGGCTGCCGCCGGCCAGCCCGGCCGAACGCATCGCGTGGGGGATAGACCTTGAAACACCGCTCGACGAACGCATCGCGCCACCACCGCCCCGGCGCCGCGCCCTTTGGCGCCGCGCCCCGGTTTACCCTGCGCCGCGTGGCGCTGGCCACGGCCTGTGCCGTGGGGGTGCTGACCGGCACGCCCGCCTGGTCGCTGGGCCTGGGGACCTTGTCCGTGCAGTCGTCGCTGGGCGAGGTGCTGCGGGCCGAGATCGAGGTCACCAGCATCACGGCCGAAGAAGCGGCTTCGCTGCAGCTGCGCGTGGCCTCGCCCGAGGCCTTCCGCGCCGCGGGTGTGGAGTACAACCCGTCGCTGCCCGGTGCCCGCGTTGAGATCGTGCGCCGTGCCGACGGCCGCCAGGTGGTGCGCGTGACCGGCGAGCGCGCGGTGCTGGAACCCTTCATGGACCTGGTGCTGGAGGCGCAGTGGTCCTCCGGCCGCCTGGTGCGCGAGTACACGCTGCTGTTCGACCCGCCGGGCACCCGCGTGGCGCAGCCGCCGCCGGCGCCCACCACGGCGCCCATCGTTTCTGCCGCGCCGGCCCCGGCGGCGGCACCCTTGCCGCCGGCGCCGCGCGCAGCGGCACCCGCGCCTTCCCCCGCACCCGCTGCGGCGCCCCCCCCCGCACCCCGCCCGGCCGCGCCGGCGGTGGCTGCCACCGGGCCCGCGGACGAAGTGCGGGTGCGTTCGGGCGACACGCTCACCGGCATCGCCGGGCGTGTGCAGCGCCCGGGCGTGTCGCTGGACCAGATGCTGGTGTCGCTGTTCCGCGCCAACCCGCAGGCCTTCATGGGCAACAACATGAACCGGCTGCGCGCCGGGGCGGTGTTGACCGTGCCTTCCAGCGAAGACGCTGCGCAGACTGGCCCGCGCGAGGCGCGCGAGCTCATCGTCGCGCAAAGCCAGGACTTCGCCGCCTACCGCCAGCGCCTGGCCGGCATCACCACCGCCGCGGCCGACGAAACGCCGGCGCGCCAGGCCAGTGGCCAGGTGCAGGCCCAGGTGGACGACCGCCGCGTCGCCGCGGCGCCCACGCCCGACCGCCTGACACTGTCGCAAGGCGGCGTGCAAGCCGGCGCCGCCCAGGCCTCGGCCGACACCGAACGCCGTGCCGCCAACGACCGCCTGGCCGAGCTGGCGCGCAACGTCGATGAACTGAAGCGCCTGCAGCAGGAAACCACAGCGCCCGCTGCCGCCCCGGCCGCAGCTCCTGCACCAGCCCCGGCAACGGCCGCTGCGCCCGCGCCGGCACCGGCTGCCGCCCCGGCGCCTGCCCCGGCCGCCCCCGCCGCGGCACCGGCGCCCGGCCCGGCCATCGTCGCGCAGGCGCCGGTAGCGCCGCCGCCCGCCCCGGCACCCGCACCGCGGCCCGCGCCTGCGCCGGCCGCATCGCCCAGCTTCTTCGACACGCTGCGGGAGAGCCCGCTGCTGTGGCCCGGCGCCGGCATCCTGGTGGCGCTGCTGGCTGGTGTGGGCCTGTGGCGCGTGCGCAGCCGGCGCAAGCAGGCCGGCGAGACCTCGTTCCTGGAAAGCAGGCTGCAGCCCGATTCCTTCTTCGGCGCCAGCGGCGGCCAGCGCATAGACACCCACGACGCGGCGGCCAGCACCACCGGCAGCTCGTCGTCCATGAGCTACTCGCTGAGCCAGCTGGACGCCATAGGCGACGTGGACCCGGTGGCCGAAGCCGACGTCTACCTGGCCTACGGCCGCGACCTGCAGGCCGAGGAAATTCTCAAGGAGGCCATGCGCGCCAACCCCGAGCGCATGGCCATACGCAGCAAGCTGCTGGAGGTGTATGCCAAGCGGCGCGACGCCAAGGGCTTCGAGCTGCTGGCCACCCAGCTGTTCAACCTCTCGCACGGCGAGGGCGAAGACTGGGCCAAGGCGCAGGAGCTGGGCCGCGGCATAGACCCCGACAACCCGCTGTACCAACCGGGCGGTCGTCCGGACGAGGTGCTGGGCGGCAGCGGCCTGCCGGTGGAACCGCTGGGCGCGTCCACCGTGCCCTACACCGCACCGGCCGGCCCGCCCAGCTTCCAGCCGGCGGCCGACGCCACGCTGGACAGCGGCCTGGACCTGGACCTGGACCTGCCCGACACGCCGCCCAGCCTGGGCGAGACCACCAAGCCGGTGAGCACCAGCGCCGCGGTTGCCAGCGACAGCCTGCTGGACCTGGACATTGGCCCCGGCGAATCGCGCACCATCCCGGTACGCCCGCCCGTTGCCTCGTCGCCTTCGATGTACGAGCCCGTGCCGCCCACGCAGCCCGCGCCGCCGCGCGACGCCGGCCCCATCACCGGCTCGGGCATGCTGGACTTCGATATCGGCGACTTGTCGGTGGGCGAACCCTCACCGTTGCCCACGGGCTCGCGCGTGGTGCCGGCCGACGAGCCGCCGCTGGACTTCGGCGATTTCGGCGTGGACACCCAGACGCCGGATTCCGAGCTGGACGGTGGCGAAGCGCTGTCGCGCAAGCTGGAGCTGGCCGAGGAGTTCCGCCAGATCGGCGACCTGGAAGGCGCGCGCGACCTGCTGGAAGAGGTGGTGGCCAAGTCCGAGGGCGCACTGCGCAACAAGGCGCAGGGCATGCTGGACAAGCTGTGACCCTTCGCGCTCTGCGCTGAGCGCCCATGCGCCTGGCGCTGGGTGTCGCCTACCGCGGCCAGGCCTACCACGGCTGGCAGTCGCAGCCCGACGGGCAGACGGTGCAGGACCGGCTGGAGAAGGCCTTGTCGGCCTTCGCCGCGCAGCCGGTGATCACGGTCTGTGCCGGGCGCACCGATGCCGGCGTGCACGCGCTCAACCAGGTGGTGCACCTGGACACGCCGCTGGTGCGTGAACCCTTTTCCTGGGTGCGCGGCTGCAACCGTTACCTGCCGGCCGACATCGCGGTGCAGTGGTGCCAGCCGGTGGCCGACAGCTTCCATGCGCGCAACAGCGCGCGCGGCCGGCGCTACCGCTTCATCGTGCTGGAGTCGCCGGTGCGGCCTTCGCTGGAAACCGGCCTGGTGGGCTGGGTGTTCCGCCCGCTGGACGGCGAGGCCATGCGCAGCGCGGCGGCGCTGCTCCTGGGCGAACACGACTTCAGCTCGTTTCGCAGCGCCGACTGCCAGTCGCCCACGCCGGTGAAGACGCTGCGCGCCGTCACCATCACGCGCCGCGGCGCCTACTGGTGTTTCGACTTCGACGCCAACGCCTTCCTGCACCACATGGTGCGCAACCTGCTGGGCTGCCTGGTGACGGTGGGCAGCGGCCGCCAGCCGCCGGGCTGGATGGGCGAGGTGCTGGCTGCGCGCAGCCGGGATGCCGCCGCACCCACCTTCCCGCCGGACGGGCTGCATTTCGTGGGGCCGTACTACGATGCCGCGTTGGGCATCCCGGAGCGGGTGCCCCTGCACGACGGAATGGGCTTGTGAACCTGCGCACGCGCATCAAGATCTGCGGCCTCACGCGCGAGGCCGATGTGGACGAGGCGGTGGCCGCCGGCGCCGATGCCGTGGGCTTTGTGCTGTACGCCAAGAGCCCGCGCGCGGTGACGCTGGAGCGTGCCGCGGAGCTGGCCACGCGCCTGCCGCCCTTTGTGACGCCGGTGCTGCTGACGGTGAACGCCAGCCCGCACGAGCTGCTGCGCGCCGCCGAACGGCTGCCGCAGGCGCTGCTGCAGTTTCACGGCGACGAAACGCCGGCGCAGTGTGAAGCCGCCGGCCGGCCCTACCTGCGCGCCGCGCGCATGGCGCCGGGTTTTGATCTGCTAAGCTTTGCCGGCGCCTTCAACAGCGCGCAGGCCCTGCTGCTCGACGCGTTTGTCGAGGGTTTCGGCGGGAGCGGGAAGGTCTTCGATTGGTCACAGATTCCACCAAGCGTGCCCCTTCCGGTCGTTTTGTCTGGTGGGTTGAGTCCTGCCAACGTGACCGATGGGGTGCTTCGCGTCCGGCCCTGGGCCGTTGACGTGAGTTCCGGCGTGGAAGTCGGCAAGGGCCTCAAGAGCGGCCCGCTGATGCGCCGGTTCTGCAAGGCGGTGCGCCAGGCCGACGAGTTGTTGGCCGCAGGCTGACACCGGCCGCCGGCGGCCCTGCCTGCCGGCTTGAGCCCCCTTTGGAGTCTTTCGATGCCGAGTTACCAGCAGCCCGACGCACGCGGGCATTTCGGGCCTGTCAAGGGCCTGCCCTACGGCGGCAGTTTTGTCGCCGAAACCCTGGTGCATGCACTCAGCGAGCTGCAGGCCGCCTATGCACGCTACCGCGACGACGCGGCCTTCGTGGCCGAGTTCCAGCACGAGCTGGCGCACTTCGTGGGTCGGCCCAGCCCGGTCTACCACGCCGCGCGCCTGAGCCGCGAGCTGGGCGGTGCGCAGATCCACCTCAAGCGCGAAGACCTCAACCACACCGGTGCGCACAAGGTCAACAACACCATAGGCCAGGCGCTGCTGGCGCGGCGCATGGGCAAGCCGCGTGTGATTGCCGAAACCGGCGCCGGCCAGCACGGCGTGGCCACGGCCACCATCTGCGCCCGCTACGGGCTGGAGTGTGTGGTCTACATGGGCAGCGAGGACGTGAAGCGCCAAAGCCCCAACGTCTACCGCATGCACCTGCTGGGCGCCAAGGTGGTGCCGGTGGAAAGCGGCAGCAAGACGCTGAAGGACGCGCTGAACGAAGCGCTGCGCGACTGGGTGACCAACGTGGAAAACACCTTCTACATCATCGGCACCGTGGCCGGCCCGCACCCCTACCCGATGATGGTGCGCGACTTCCAGCGGGTGATCGGCGACGAGTGCCTGCAGCAGATGCCGGCGCAGATCGAGTCCCTGGGGGGCCCTGCCGGTGGGCAGCCCGACGCGGTGATCGCCTGCGTGGGCGGCGGCAGCAACGCCATGGGCATCTTCTACCCCTACATCGAGCACGAAGGGGTGCGCCTGATCGGCGTGGAAGCGGCCGGGGAGGGCCTGGCCAGCGGCCGCCACGCGGCCAGCATCAACGCCGGCTCGCCCGGCGTGCTGCACGGCAACCGCACCTACCTGCTGCAGGACGACAACGGCCAGATCATCGAGACCCACTCGGTCTCTGCCGGGCTGGACTACCCCGGCGTGGGCCCGGAACACGCCTACCTGCACGACATCGGCCGGGCCGAGTACGTGGGCATCACCGACGACGAGGCGCTGGCCGCCTTCCACCGCCTGTGCCGCACCGAGGGCATCATCCCGGCGCTGGAGTCCAGCCACGCGGTGGCGCACGCCATCAAGCTGGCACCGACGATGCGGCCCGACCGGCACCTGCTGGTCAACCTGTCCGGCCGCGGCGACAAGGACATCAACACCGTGGCCGCGCTGCAAGGTGCCGAGCTGCCGGGCCTGGGGGTGGCGCGATGAGCCGTATCGCCACCACGCTGAGTGCGCTGAAAGCCCAGGGCCGCCAGGCGCTGATCCCCTACATCACCGCCGGCGACCCCTGGGCCGACGCCACGCCGCAGCTCATGCAGGCCCTGGCCGACGGCGGCGCCGACATCATCGAGCTGGGGGTGCCGTTTTCCGACCCCATGGCCGATGGCCCGGTCATCCAGCAGGCCAGCGAGCGTGCGCTGGCGCGCGGCATAGGCAGTGCCCAGGTGCTGGCCATGGTGCGCGCCTTCCGCCGGCACAACACCACCACGCCGGTGGTGCTGATGGGTTATGCCAACCCGGTGGAACGCTACGACCAGCAGCACGGCGCCGGCGGCTTTGTGCGCGACGCCGCCGAAGCCGGCGTGGACGGCCTGCTCATCGTGGACTACCCGCCCGAGGAATGCGAGGACTTCGCCGCGCGCTTGAAGCAGGCGGGCCTGGACCTTATCTTCCTGCTGGCGCCCACCAGCACTGAAGAGCGCATGGCGCAGGTGGGGCGTGTGGCCAGCGGTTACGTCTACTACGTGTCGCTCAAGGGCGTGACCGGGGCAGGGCACCTGGACACCGCCGCAGTGGCGCAGATGGTGCCGCGCATACGCCGCCACGTCAGCGTGCCGGTGGGGGTGGGTTTCGGCATACGCGACGCCGACAGCGCCCGCGCGGTGGCGGCGGTAGCCGACGCCGTGGTGATAGGGTCGAGGCTGATCCAGTTGTTGCAGGGCGAAACCCGCGACAATGCGGTTTTGGCGGCGCGCGGCTTCATGGCCGAGATACGTGCCGCCCTGGATAGCTGACACTAGGCCGCTGCTGCATCAGGAGGTATCACGCATGAGCTGGTTGGAAAAGCTGCTGCCGCCGAAGATCCAGCCCACCGACCCCGAGCAACGCCGCGCGGTGCCCGAGGGGCTGTGGATCAAGTGCCCTTCTTGCGAGACGGTGCTGTACAAGACCGACCTCGAAAAGAACCTCAACGTCTGCCCCAAGTGCGACCACCACCACCGCATCGGTGCGCGGGCGCGGCTGGACAGTTTTCTGGACGCCGAAGGGCGCTGGGAAATCGGCCAGGAAGCGGTGCCGGTGGACGCGCTGAAGTTCAAGGACAGCCGCAAGTACCCGCAGCGCCTGAAGGAGGCGCTGGAAGCCACCGGCGAAACCGACGCCATGGTGGTGGTGGGCGGCGCGGTGATGAGCGTGCCGGTGGTGGCCGCCTGCTTCGAGTTCGACTTCATGGGCGGCTCCATGGGTTCGGTGGTGGGCGAGCGCTTCGTGCGCGGCGTGGAGGCGGCGCTGGAACAGAAGGTGCCTTTCGTCAGCTTCGCCGCCAGCGGCGGCGCGCGCATGCAGGAAGGCCTGCTCAGCCTGTTGCAGATGGCCAAGACCAACGCCTCGCTCACGCGGCTGGCCAAGGCGCGGCTGCCCTACATCAGCGTGCTCACCGACCCCACCATGGGCGGCGTGTCGGCCAGCTTCGCCTTCGTGGGCGACGTGGTCATCGCCGAGCCCAAGGCGCTGATCGGCTTTGCCGGCCCGCGTGTCATCGAGAACACGGTGCGCGAGAAGCTGCCCGAGGGCTTCCAGCGCAGCGAGTTCCTGCTGGGCACCGGTGCGCTGGACATGATCTGCGACCGCCGCCGCCTGCGCCCCACCGTCGCCCGGCTGCTGGCGATGCTGCAGCGCCAGAGCGCCGACGCGGTGGCCTGAACGGCCGCTACCCCCCGCAGCGCCAGGCGCTGTTCTCGCCGTCTTCCTTTGCCGGGCTGCCGCCCGGCCCTGCCGCTGGCCGATGACTCTCCCAGCCACTTTGCCGGACTGGCTTGCCTACATCGCGAGCCAGCATCCCACGTCCATGGACTTGTCGCTGGAGCGCACCGTGGAGGTGGCGCGCCGGCTGGACATACGTTTTGAGGTGCCGGTGGTCATCGTGGCCGGCACCAACGGCAAGGGCTCCACCTGCGCGATGATCGAGTCCATCGCGCGCCACGGCGGCTACCGCACCGGGCTGTACCAGAAGCCCGAGCTGGTGCACTTCGAGGAGCGCTGCCTGCTGGGCGGCCAGCCGGTGCAGGCCGACGCACTGCTGCCGCACTTCGCCGCTGTGGAGGCGGCGCGCGGCGAGATCACGCTGACCAGCTACGAGTACGGCACCCTGGCCATCGCCCGGCTGCTGGCCCAGGCGGCGGTGGACATCGTCATACTGGAAGTCGGCCTGGGTGGCCGCTACGACTCGGTCAATGCCTTCGACGCCGACTGCGCGGTGATCACCACGGTGGACATAGACCACGTGGAGTACCTGGGGCCGGACCGTGAATCCATAGGCTTCGAGAAAGCCCACATCATGCGGCCCGGCCGCCCGGCGGTGGTGGGCGACCCGCTGCCGCCGCAAAGCCTGCTGGCGTACGCCCGCTCAATCGGCGCCGACACCTGGCTGGCCGGCCAGGACTTCCGCCACCAGGGCGACCGCCAGCAGTGGAGCTGGGCGGCGTCGCCGGAGCGCGGCGGGCGCCGCTACGCCGGCATGGCCTACCCGGCGCTGCGTGGCGCCAACCAGCTGCTCAATGCCTCGGCGGCCATCGCCGTGTTCGAGGCCTTGCGCGGGCGCCTGCCGGTGGGCGCGCAGGCGGTGCGCAACGGCCTGGCGCTGGTGGAGCTGCCGGGGCGCTTCCAGGTGTTGCCCGGGCAGCCGGCGCTGGTGCTGGACGTGGCGCACAACGCCCAGGCCGCCGCGGTGCTGGCGGTGAACCTGGACGCCATGGGCTTCTACCCGCGCACCCACGCCGTGTTCGGCGCCATGCGCGACAAGGACATTGCCGCGCTGGTGGGCCACCTGGCGCCGCTGGTGGACGTGTGGCATTGCTGCGGCCTGCCCACGGCGCGTGCCGCCACGGCGGCCGAGCTGGCGGCGCAGGTGCGCGGGGCCGAGGCCACGACCGCGGCAGGGCGCCTGGGCCCGCCGGTGCAGGTGTTCGAACACGAAGGCCCGGCCCAGGCACTGCGGGCTGCCGCTGCGGCGGCCGACCCAGCCGATAGAATCGTGGTCTTCGGGTCCTTCTACACCGTGGGTGGCGTGCTGAAGGAGGGGCTGCCCCGGTTGACCGCACGCCACGTCGGTTGACCTGCCCACCCCGCCTGCTCCGCCCCCACGCATGCGCCTGCCGTTCCAACGTTCCAAGACCGACAAAGCCTCTGCCGACACTGCCGGCGAGGCTGCCGTGGACGACGTCGCAGCCGCCCGCACCCGGGCGCGCAGGCGCCTGGTGGGCGCGCTGGTGCTGCTGGGCATAGGCGTGGTCGGCTTTCCGCTGGTGTTCGAGACCGAACCGCGCCGCCTGCCGGGCGACACGCCCATAGAAGTGGCGCGGCGCGACGGCGGGGTGGTGGTGTCCTCGTCCGCGCCGGCTCCGTCGCCGGCCGTGCCCGCCGAGCCGCCATCGGCACCTGCCCCGGCACCCGCGCCGCCCCCGGAACCGCTGCCCTCCACGCCGGTGCCGGAGCCGGTGGCGGAAGCACCTGCGCCGGCTCCCACACCAGCCCCTGCACCGGCACCCGCGCCGGCACCCGCGCCCAGCCCCGCTCCTGCGCCCCGCGGCGACGATGGCGCGCGCGCCCAGGCACTGCTGCAAGGCCAGGGTAGCGCACCGGCCGCCCCCGCGGTGGCCGCGCCCGAGGCCGCCGGCCGCTTTGTGGTGCAGGTGGGGGCCTACAGCGACGCCGGCGTGCTGCGCGACACCCGCGCCAAGGTCGAGCGCCTGGGCCTGAAGACCTACACCCAGGTCATCACCGCCAACGGCGCCAGCCGCACCCGCGTGCGCGTGGGGCCCTACGCCTCGCGCGACGAGGCCGACGCGGCCGCGGCCCGCATACGCGGCGCCGGCCTGCCGGCCAGCATCCTCACCCTATGAAACCGCCGCCGGGCAGTGCACAGGCGCCCGCGCGAAGGGCGGCTTCGTGACCCTGCCTGCGCTGTCGTGGATAGATTGGACGCTGCTGGCGGTGCTGGCAGCTTCGGTGGTCATAGGCCTGTGGCGCGGCTTCGTCTTCGAGTGCCTGTCGCTGGCCGGCTGGGTGGTGGCCTGGTTTGCCGCGCAGTGGACGGCGCCGCAGGTGGCGCCCTGGCTGCCGGTGGGCGAGGCCGGCAGCGCCATGAACCTGGCGGCGGCCTTTGCGCTGGTGTTTGTGCTGGCGCTGCTGGTGTGGAGCCTGCTGGCCCGGCTGGTGCGGTTGCTGGTGCATGCCACGCCGCTGTCCATCCCCGACCGCCTGCTGGGCGGCGGCTTCGGCGTGCTGCGCGGCGTGGTGCTGCTGCTGGCCGTGGCCACTGTCGTGGCTTTGACACCGGCCGCACAATCGCAGGATTGGCGCAGCTCGCAGGGCGCGCGCTGGCTGGGGCTGACGCTGCAGGCCGTCAAGCCGCTGCTGCCCGAACCCGCGGCGCGCCTGCTGCCCGCCTGAACTTCACCCAAGGACCCCACACCATGTGCGGCATCGTCGGCGTCATCTCCCAAGCGCCGGTCAACCAGCTCATCTACGACGCGCTGCTGCTGCTGCAGCACCGCGGCCAGGACGCCGCCGGCATCGTCACCATGCAGGACACCAAGTGCTACATGCACAAGGCGCGCGGCATGGTGCGCGACGTGTTCCGCACGCGCAACATGCGCGCGCTGCCCGGCAACGTGGGCCTGGGCCAGGTGCGCTACCCCACCGCGGGCAACGCCTACAGCGAGGAAGAGGCGCAGCCCTTCTACGTGAACGCGCCCTACGGCATCGTGCTGGTGCACAACGGCAACCTGACCAACGCCACCACGCTGAAGCAGGAGCTGTTCGACGTGGACCGCCGCCACATCAACACCGAGAGCGACACCGAGGTGCTGATCAACGTGCTGGCGCACGAGCTGGAGCTGGCCGCGCGCGACCTGCCGCTGACGCCCGAGCAGGTGTTCCGCGCCGTGAGTGCCGTGCACCGGCGCATACAGGGCAGCTACGCCGTGGTGGCGCTGATCGCCGGCCACGGCCTGCTGGCCTTTCGCGACCCCTACGGCATACGCCCGCTGTGTTTTGGCGAAGGCCCCAGCGAAGGCGGCGGCCGCGAGGTCATGGTGGCCAGCGAATCGGTGGCACTGGAAGGCACCGGCCACCAGCTCACGCGCGACATCGCGCCGGGCGAGGCGCTGTTTGTCTCGATGGACGGGCAGGTGCACACCCGGCAGTGCGCGGCACAGCCGCAGCTCAACCCCTGCATCTTCGAGTTTGTGTACCTGGCGCGGCCCGACTCGGTGCTGGACGGCATCAGCGTGTACCAGGCGCGGCTGAACCTGGGCGAATCGCTGGCGCAGCGGCTGATCTCCACCATGCCGCCCAGCGCGGTGGACGTGGTCATCCCCATCCCCGAAAGCAGCCGCCCCAGCGCCATGCAGCTGGCGCACCGCATAGGCAAGCCCTACCGCGAAGGCTTCGTGAAGAACCGCTACGTGGGCCGCACCTTCATCATGCCCGGGCAGGCGGTGCGCAAGAAGAGCGTGCGCCAGAAGCTCAATGCCATAGGCGTGGAGTTCAAGGGCCGCAACGTGCTGCTGGTGGACGACTCCATCGTGCGCGGCACCACCAGCCGCGAGATCGTGCAGATGGCGCGCGAGGCCGGCGCCCGGCGCGTGTACATGGCCAGCGCCGCGCCGCCGGTGCGCCACCCCAACGTCTACGGCATAGACATGCCCACCAAGGAAGAGCTGATCGCGCACGACCGCAGCATCGAGCAGATTCGCGAGTACATAGGCGCCGACGCACTGATCTACCAGGACGTGGACGCCATGAAGCGCGCCGTGGGCGCGCTCAAGCCCGGTCTGGCCGGCTTTGAGGCCAGCTGCTTCGACGGGCACTACATCGCCGGCGAGATGGGTGCGGAGCGCATCGCGCAGATGCAGGCGCAGCGTGCGCTGCCCTTCGATCCGGAGGAAGCCGAAACCGCCGCCGGCACGCGCTCGCGCCTGGCGCTGCACAACGCCGCTGAAGAGGAGCGCGCGTGATTCCTCGCGTAGCCTTGCCGGCCGACGTGCGGCTGGACACGCTGGCCCAGCGCGAGGGCCTGCCGCCTTCGCGCTGGGGAGAAAACAGCGAGGCGCTGTTCCTGACCAGCTCCTTCGTGCACCCGGATGCCGCCACTGCCGCGGCGCGTTTCGGCAACGAGGAAGAGGCCTTCGTCTACAGCCGCTTCAGCAACCCCACGGTGACCATGATGGAGCGCCGCCTGGCGGCGCTGGAAGGCACCGGCGGCTGCATCGCCACGGCCAGCGGCATGTCGGCCATCACGCTCATCGTCCTGGCGCTGCTCAAGGGCGGCGACCACGTGGTGTGTTCGCGCAGCGTGTTCGGCGCCACCATCAAGCTGTTCCAGGACTTTGCCAAGTACGGCATCGAGACCAGCTTCGTCTCGCAGACCGACCTGAGCGAGTGGCGCGCCGCGATGCGGCCCAACACCCGGCTGCTGTTTGCCGAGAGCCCCACCAACCCGCTGACCGAGGTTTGCGACATCGCCGCGCTGGCCGACATCGCGCACAGCGGCGGCGCGCTGCTGGCGGTGGACAACTGTTTTTGCAGCCCGGCGCTGCAGCGCCCGGCTGCGCTGGGCGCCGACCTGGTGATGCACAGCGGCACCAAGTACCTGGACGGGCAGGGCCGCGTCATTGCCGGCGCGGTGTGCGGGCCCGAGGCGCTGATTGACGAGAAGTTCGTCCCGGTGATGCGCACCATGGGCCTGACGCTCAGCCCCTTCAACGCCTGGGTGGTGCTCAAGGGCATGGAGACGCTGTCCATACGCATGCAGGCGCAGAGCGACCGCGCCCTGGCGCTGGCGCGCTGGCTGCAGGAGCAGCCCGGCGTGATGCGGGTGCACCACCCCTCGCTGGAAAGCCACCCGCAGCACCGCCTGGCCATGGCGCAGCAAAGCGGCAAGGGCGGGGCGGTGGTGTCGTTTGAAGTGCAGGGCGGCCGCGCCGGCGCCTTTGCCGTGGTGGACGGCACGCGCATCTGCAGCATCACCGCCAACCTGGGCGACACCAAGACCACCATCACCCACCCGGCCAGCACCTCGCACGGCCGGCTGACCGAAGAGCAGCGCCTGGCCGCCGGCATCACGCAAGGGCTGGTGCGCATGGCCGTGGGCCTGGAAGACCTGGAAGACCTCAAGGCCGACCTGCACCGCGGCCTGTCGAGCCTGAGCGCATGAACGAAGAACCCGTTGTTGACCGGCCGGTGCGCACGCGCATCGCGCCTTCGCCCACCGGCTACCTGCACCTGGGCACGGCGCGCACCGCGCTGTATTCCTGGGCCTATGCGCGCCACCACGGCGGGCAGTTTGTGCTGCGCATAGAAGACACCGACGTCCAGCGCTCCAGCGACGAATCGGTGCAGCAGATCATCGAGGCCATGCACTGGCTGGGCCTGGACTACGACGAAGGCCCCGTCTTCCAGATGCAGCGCCTGACCCGCTACCACGAGGTGGTGGAGCGCATGATGGCCGAAGGCACGGCCTACCGCTGCTGGGCCACGCCCGAGGAGCTGGACGCGATGCGCGAAGCCCAGCGTGCGCGCGGCGAAAAAACCCGCTACGACGGTCGCTGGCGCCCGGCGCCCGGCAAGGTGCTGCCCGCGCCGCCGGCCGGCGTGCAGCCGGTGGTGCGCTTTGCCAACCCGCAGGGCGGTATCGTGAGCTGGGACGACCTGGTCAAGGGCCCCATCACCATCAGCAACGAAGAGATCGACGACCTCATCATCCTGCGCCCGCCGCCGGCCGATGCGCCGCCGGGTGCGCTGGGCGTGCCCACCTACAACTTCGCGGTGGTGGTGGACGACTGGGACATGGCCATCACCCATGTCTTCCGCGGCGACGAACACATCAACAACACGCCCTGGCAGATCAACCTCTTCCGCGCGCTGAAGGCGCCGCTGCCGCAGTTCGGGCACTGCCCCATCATCCTGGGCGAAGACGGGCTGAAGCTGTCCAAGCGCCGCGGGGCGGTCAGCGTCACCGCCTACCGCGACCTGGGCTACCTGCCCGAGGCCATGCTGAACTACCTGGCGCGCCTGGGCTGGAGCCACGGCGACGACGAACTGTTCACGCGCGAGCAGATGGTGCAGTGGTTCGACGGCACCCGCTTGTCCAAGAGCCCGGCGCAGTGGGACGCGGCCAAGCTGGCCTGGGTGAACGCGCAGTACCTGAAGCAGGCGCCCGACGAACGCCTGGCGCTGCTGGTGCAGGAGCAGTTGTCTGAGCGCGGCCTGGTGGCCGGCGACCTGGACCTGCTGGGCCGCGCCGTGGCCTTGTTCAAGGACCGCTGCAGCACCGTGGCCGAGTTGACCGACTGGATAGAGGTGCTGTTCGTGGGCGTGCGCCCGCGCGACGAAGACCTGCAGGCCCACGTGACCGAGGCGGTGCGCCCGGCGCTGCGCGCGCTGCGCGAGCGCTTCACGCAGATCGCGTGGACGGCGCCGGACATTGCCGCGGCGCTGAAGGCGCAGCTGGCCGAGCACAAGCTGAAGATGCCGCAACTGGCCATCCCGCTGCGGGTGCTGGTGACGGCGCGCACGCAGACACCGTCCATAGACGCGGTGCTGGCGCTGTTTCCGCGTGACGAGGTGCTGTCGCGCCTGCGTGGCGTCTGAAAGCCCCCGGGGCCGGGCTGCACCCGGCCCGCCCGCCGAGCGGGGCCACGAAACTTGGCGCAGCCCTGCGTTCCCTTGAGAAAATGTCGGCTATACTTATGGGCTCGCTTGAACAGCGTTGAGATACCGGGGGTATAGCTCAGCTGGGAGAGCGCTTGCATGGCATGCAAGAGGTCAGCGGTTCGATCCCGCTTACCTCCACCATCACAAGCGCTGTTCAGGTGGAATGAAGGACACGTCCCCTTCGTCTAGAGGCCTAGGACACGACCCTTTCACGGTTGTAACAGGGGTTCGAATCCCCTAGGGGACGCCACCACCGGCCCAGCCGGGGTGGGCAAGCAGGGCAGCACTTGCCGGCATCGCCGGAGACGCGCCACCGCTGCGGAGCGGTAGTTCAGTTGGTTAGAATACCGGCCTGTCACGCCGGGGGTCGCGGGTTCGAGCCCCGTCCGCTCCGCCAAACATTCAAGGCCACCGCCTGTGCGGTGGCCTTTTTCTTTGGCCGGCCTGCTGGCGTCGGCGGCCTGTTCAACGCGCTGCAAGGCCTGTGCGCCCCGGCTGCGGCGCTGTCTCATCGATTGAGGGAATGCCCCGATGGCTGGACACGGGTGTCCTGGCCTCAAATAACTATCTGGTTAATAACATGGGGTAGACAATGCAGACAAGCAGGATCGCGGGCCTTCTCTTGGCAGTGGGCTCCTGTGTGCTCGCCACCGGCGCTGCGGCGCAGGCGGCGTGGCCGAGCAAGCCGATCCGCGTGATCGTCCCCTTTACCGCGGGCAGTACGACGGACATCATCGCCCGCCTGGTGGGCGAGGGGCTGAGCACCAGTCTCGGGCAGCCTGTGCTCGTCGACAACCGCGGTGGCGCCGGCGGCACCATAGGCTCGGCGCTGGTGGCGCGGGCCGAGCCGGACGGCTACACGCTGCTGGTCAACGCCACCACGCACACGGTGGTGCCTTCCACCTTCCGCAACCCGCCATACGACGCCTTGCGCGACTTCGCCGGCGTCACGCCGTTTGTGCAGGTGCCCAACGTGCTGGTGATTTCGCCCGCCAAGAACCTGCGCGACCTGGGTGCCCTGGTGGCCCATGGCCGAGCCAACCCCGGCAAGCTGAACTTCGCGTCCGCGGGGCAGGGCACGGCCACCCACCTCAATGCGGAGAAGTTCCGCAGCCAGGCCGGCTTCCAGGCCGTGCACATCCCGTACAAGGGCTCGCCCGAGGCGGTGACCGATGTGATGTCCGGTGCGGTCGACTATTACTTCTCGCCGGTGGCGCCGGTGCTGCAGCATGTACGCGACGGGCGTCTGCTGGCCCTGGCGGTGGGGTCGGCGCGTCGTTCGTCGGTCCTGCCGGACATTCCGACCACCTCTGAGGCCGGCGTGCCCAACTCCGAGTTCAACTTCTGGATAGGCATGATGGCGCCGGCCAAGACACCGCGCGACATCGTCGCGCGCCTGCACCGCGAGGTGGAGAAGGTGCTGGCCCAGCCCGAGGTGCGTGAACGGCTGGCCCGCCTGGGTGCTGATGCCTGGACCATGACGCCCGAGGCGTTCGACGACTACCTGCGTGCCGAGGTGGAGTCCAACGCCAAGGTGGTGAAGGACGCCGGCCTCACGCCGCAGTGACGGTGGCGCCGTGCCGATCACGCTGCCTCTGCCCACGTCGTCCGGAACGGTCGAGCCGTATGTGATGAGCGGCCCGGCGGCGCAGCCGCCGGCCGGCGCGTTGCGCTTCAACCGGGTCGTCTACTCGGCCGCCCATGTGGTGGCCGACCCGCTGGCCGCCGTCGATCCGTGGCTGCAGCCGACGGTGGACTGGGACGCCACCATCGCCTACCGCCAGCACCTGTGGCGCCTGGGCCTGGGTGTTGCCGAGGCGATGGACACCGCGCAACGCGGCATGGGCCTGGACTGGGCCGTTGCGCTGGAACTCATCGCGCGCAGCCTGGACGCCGCGCGCGATGTGCCGGGCGCCCAGGTGGCCTCGGGCTGCGGCACCGACCACCTGGTGCTGGACGAGGTGCGCAGCGTCGACGACGTCATCCGGGCCTATGAAGAGCAGATGGCGGCGATCGAGAAGCTCGGCGGGCGCCTCATCGTGATGGCCAGCCGCGCGTTGGCGCGTGTGGCACGCGGCCCGGCCGACTACGAGCGCGTCTACGACCGCATCCTGCGCCAGGCGCGGCAACCGGTGGTACTGCATTGGCTGGGTGACATGTTCGACCCGGCGCTCCAGGGTTACTGGGGCAGCCCCGACACCGATGCGGCCATGGAGACCGCGCTGGCCGTCATCGCCGCCCATGCCGACCAGGTGGACGGCATCAAGATCTCGCTGCTGGACAAGGACAAGGAAGTCGCCATGCGGCGCCGCTTGCCCGCCAACGCGATGGGCGGTGTTCGCATGTACACGGGTGACGACTTCAACTACGCCGAGTTGATCGCCGGCGACGGCGCGGGCACGCTGCCCGTGCACGGCCAGAGCGACGCGCTGTTGGGCATCTTCGACGCCATCGCGCCGGTGGCCAGCAGCGCTCTGGTGGCGCTGGCTGCAGGCGACAGGGCGCGCTTCCATGCGTTGCTGGAGCCGACCGTGCCCTTGTCGCGCCACATCTTCCAGGCGCCGACGCGCTTCTACAAGACGGGCGTGGTGTTCCTGGCCTGGCTCAACGGCCACCAGTCCCACTTCACCATGGTCGGCGGCCAGCAGAGTGCGCGCAGCCTGCAGCACTTGGCCGAACTGTTCCGCCTGGCCGATGTGGCCGGCGTGCTGGTGCAGCCGGAGCTTGCGGCGCACCGCATGCGCACGCTGCTGGCGCTGCACGGTATTGCGCGCTGAGGGGCCGAGGCGGCTCGTGACGGCCGGCTGGCACTGCTGCCCGGGCCGGCCTGGCTTGACAAGGGGTGGTCTGCGCTCTAGACTGCCGTGAATTAACCAGTTAGTAACACACTCGCTTCGGTCTTCAGCGGAGGAGTCCAGGTTCCATGATCTCAGGCAGCACCCGTCTCTACGGCATCATCGGCCACCCCGTCGGCCATGTTCGTGTCCCGACCACGTTCAACGAGCGGTTTGCGCGAGAAGGCATAGACGCCGTCAGTCTGCCCTTCGACGCGCGGCCCGAGAACTTCACGGCCGCCATCCGTGGCTTGCAGGCCCTGGACAACCTGGGCGGCTTTGTCGTCACGGCGCCGCACAAGCAGGCCATGGTGGCCTTGTGCGACGAGGTGGTCGGCGAGGCCAGGCTGGTGGGGGCTGTCAATACCGTTCGGCGGGACCGCGATGGCCGGCTGGTAGGCGAGCTGTTCGACGGCAGCGGCTTCGTGCGCGGCCTGCTCGCGCACGGGCACGACCCGCGCGGCAAGCGTGTGTTCATGTTCGGGGCCGGCGGTGCCGGCAATGCGGTGGGCTTCGCGCTGGCGCGTGCCGGTGTTGCCGCGCTCACCATCCACAACCGCACCCTGGGCCGCGCCGAAGACCTGGCGGCGCGCATCCAGGCCGCGTACCCGGCTGTGGATGTGCGGGTGGGTGCCAAGGACGCGCGGGGCTTCGACATCGCCGCCAACGCCACCTCGGTGGGCCTGCACGAGGACGAGCTGGCGTTTGATGTTTCGCAGCTGGGGCCTTCCACGCTGGTCACGGAGGTCATCATGAAGCCGGAGCGCACGGCGCTGCTGCATGCCGCGGCCGCACGAGGGTGTCCGGTGCAGCAGGGCCGCCACATGCTGGACTACCAGATGGACCTGATCTTCGACTTCATGGGTATCGCCAAGCCTGATCAAGGGGCGCGCGCATGACCTATGTGGTGACGGAGGACTGCATACGGTGCAAGTACACCGACTGCGTGGCGGTGTGCCCGGTGGACTGCTTCCGCGAAGGCGCCAACATGCTGGTCATAGACCCCGACGAGTGCATAGACTGCGCCGTCTGCGTGCCCGAGTGCCCGGCCAACGCCATCCTGGCGGACGACGAGCCTGCCGCCGCCCAGTGGCTGGCGCTTAACGCGGAACATGCCAAGCAGTGGCCCGAGATCACGCGCCGCATAGACCCGCTGGCCGATGCCGAGGCCTGGAAGGATGTGCCCGGCAAGCTGGTGCATCTCGACGCGGCAGCGGCGGTGCGCTGAGCGTTCAGGCATGCCTCGCGCCGAGTTCCACCAGGTGGTGTCCGCGTTGACGCAGGCGCGACGGCAGGCGCAGCCCATGGCCCTGGCCTTGGCCGACTGGGTGCCCGACAGCCTGGAGTCCGCGTACGCCTTGCAGCGTGCCGGCGCGGACGAACTGGGGGGCGCTGCGGCTTTCAAGGTCTCGGCTCTCGCCGCCGCCCAGCAAGCCGCCATGGGCGTGGCCGCACCGGTGGCCGGTGTGTTGCCGCGCGACCATGTGCTGGAATCCCCGGCGGTCCTGGCCGTGGCCCGGCTTCGCGAGCCGGTGCTGGAGTGCGAATTCGCCTGGGAGTTGAAGCGCGACCTGCCGCCGCGCGACGAGCCCTATACCCGTGACGAGGTCGAGGCGGCAGTGGCCGCGCTGCGCATCGCCGTCGAGGTGTGCGACACGCGCCTTGCGGCGGGTGCGCCGCTGCTGGCGCAGCTGGCCGATGGTTTCAACAACGGCGCCTTCGTGGTGGGGCCGCCTTGCGTGCATTGGCGCACGCTGAACTTTGCCGAGCACGCCATCGTCTTGCGCCACCAAGGCCGTGAGCTGGCGCGTGGTACGGGGCGCGCCATCCTTGGCGGCGACCCGCTGGCCGCGCTGGTGCTGATGGCCAACCTGCGCCCCACGCTGGGGGGCTTGCGTGCCGGCCAGATCGTCACCACGGGCACCTGCACGCCGCCGGTGTCGCTGCCTGGTGCCGGCGAGGTGCAGGCCGACTTCGGCACGCTGGGCGTGGTGCACCTTCACTTTGGCGGCCATGTGCCGGCACAACCGGGGAGCTGAACGATGCGCGTGGTCACTGCCGACGATGCGGCCAAGATGGTGGACAGCGGAGACACCGTCGTCATTGGGGGCTCGGGGGGCGGCCATGCCGTGCCGGAGGCCTTGATCGCTGCCATAGAGCGCCGCTTCCTGGCCGAAGGCCTGCCGCGCGACATCACCTCGCTGCACCCGGTAGGGCTGGGTGATCGCGGGCAGCGCGGTGTCTCCCGCTTTGCGCACCCGGGGCTGCTGAAGCGCATCGTCTGCGGCACGCTGGTCGATTCACCCCGCGTCGAGGAGATGGCGCTGGCCAACGAGGTGGAGGCCTACACGCTGCCGCAGGGCGCCATCTCGCAGCTGATGCGCGAGATGGCCGCGGGCCGCCCCGGCCTCATCACGCACATCGGCCTGCATACCTTCATAGACCCGCGCCACGGCGGCGGGCGCCAGAGCAGCACCGCAAAGGAAGACCTCGTCGAGCTGGTGCAGGTGGGCGGCCGGGACTGGCTTCACTACAAGCCCTTTGCGCTGAATGTGGCGCTGCTGCGCGGGACCACGGCCGACGAAGACGGCAACGTGACCATGGAGCAGGAGGCCATCTACGGCGAGATGATGTCGATGGCGCAGGCCACGCGTGCCGCCGGCGGCGTGGTTATCGTGCAGGTCAAGCGCCTGGCCCAGCGGGGCACGCTGCCCGCCAAGCAGGTGAAGATTCCGGGCATGCTGGTGGACTTGGTGGTGGTGGACGCCGAGCAGCGCCAGACCTACGTCAGCGACTACAACCCCATCTATGCGGGCGAGGTGAAGGCGCCGTTGTCGGCGATTGAGCCCATGCCCTTCGACCCGCGCAAGGTGATAGCGCGCCGCGCCGCGATGGAGTTGGTGCCGGGGGCCGTGTGCAACCTGGGCTCGGGCATCTCCACGGGCATCGCCACGGTGGCGGCCGAAGAAGATGTGCTGAACCAGATCGTGCTGACCAACGAGCAGGGCCTGATCGGGGGTGCGCCAGCCAGCGGCAACGAGGTCGGGGCCAGCCGCAACTACTGGGCGATGATCGACCAGCCCTACCAGTTCGACTTCTACGATGGCGGTGGCCTGGACATCGCCTTTCTCTCGTTTGCCGAAGTCGACAGCGCCTGCAACGTCAACGTCAGCCGCTTCGGCACCCGCATCATCGGCCCCGGCGGCTTCATCAACATCAGCCAGGGTGCGCGCAAGATGGTGTTCAGCGGCACCTTCACCGCCGGTGGGCTGAATCTGGCCTGGCCCGATGGCCGCTTCACGGTGCTGGCCGAGGGCCGCGAACGCAAGTTCGTGGACCGGGTGACGCAGCTCTCGTACAGCGGCAGCTACGCGCGCGAACGCGGCCAGGAGGTGTTGTACATCACCGAGCGGGCGGTGTTCCGTGCCGTGGCCGGCGTGATGACGCTGGTGGAGATCGCGCCCGGTGCCGACCTGGAGCGCGACGTGCTGGCGCACATGGCGTTCCGGTGCGCCGTGGCGCCGGACCTGAAGACCATGGATGCACGGCTGTTCGACCCCGCGCCCATGCGGCTGGCCGGCGACCTGGCGGCCCGCGCGCCGGCGCAGCGGTCGGCGCGTTTGGCTCGTTTGACCCGGCTGGCGCAGGAACCGGTGCTGTGAAAATGGAGGCACACCTCCTTTCCAGCGAGCCCGATCATGCCGACCGTGACCCCTGCCGCCACCGCTGCACCCGCCCGAACCGCCAAGCGTACGGGCACGGCAGCCGGAGCGCCGGAAGACGCCCGCCAGCGCATCTTCAGCGCGGCGCGCACAGAGTTCGCCGACAAGGGGCTGGCCGGTGCGCGCATCGATGTCATCGCCGAGATGGCGAACTCGAACAAGCGCATGATCTACTACTACTTCAACAGCAAGGAAGAGTTGTACCTTGCCGTGCTGGAGGACGCGTACATCGACATGCGTCGCCACGAAGCCCAGTTGGCGCTGGGCTCGCTGAGCCCGGTCGAAGCGATCGCCAGGCTGGTCGAGTTCAAGTTCGATTACTGCGCGCGCAACCCCTGGCTCATAGGGCTGCTGCAGGGCGAAAACATGCTGGGCGCGCGCTACCTGCGCCAGTCCAGCCGGCTGCGCGAGCTGCATGCATCCCTGGTCGAGACCATCCAGGGGCTGCTGCGTGCCGGTGCGAAGGCCGGCATGTTCCGCGACGACGTCAATGCGCTGGAGATCTACATCTCGATCGCGGCGTTGAGCCACTTCTATTTTTCCAACCGCGCAACGCTGAGCACGGCTTTCGGCATCGGGCTGAGCAGCGCAGCGGCCGAGAAACGGCGGCGTCAGCACGCGGTGGACGTGATCCTGGGTTATCTGCGCCCCTAGCGGTGTCAACCGCCGGCGCGTGGCAGACGGCGGCCCTGCCCGTCGGCGGTAGGTGTGAGGAGACGGTGTGAAGTTCGGAGAATTCGTCAAGGTCAAGTCGCTGGGCACGCCGGCGGGCTTTCGCCAGAACCTTGCAGAGCTGGGGCTGGACATGCCCTGCGACGACGAGGTGCTGTCTGCGGCCACCTCGCCGCTGGCCCAGCCCCTGGAAGTGGATGGCCTGCACATCGGCAACCGATTTGCCATCCACCCCATGGAGGGCTGGGACGGTACGACCGACGGCCGCCCCTCGGACAACACGCGCCGGCGCTGGCGCCACTTCGGTCTCTCGGGCGCCAAGCTCATCTGGGGCGGCGAGGCCGTGGCGGTGCGGGCCGACGGCCGTGCCAACCCCAACCAGCTGATGCTGACGGCCGACTCGATGTCGGACATCGGCGCGCTGCGGGACCACCTGGTCGCTGCGCACCAGGAAGCCCACGGCAGCACCGAAGGCCTGGTCGTGGGCCTGCAGCTCACACACTCGGGCCGCTTCGCGCGGCCCAACGACAAGAAGCGGCTGGAGCCGCAGATCCTGTACCGGCACCCGGTGCTGGACCGCAAGTTCGGCACCCCCGCCGACCACCCGCTGATGAGCGATGGCGACATACGCCGCCTCATAGACGACTATGTGCTTGCAGCCAAGCGTGCACAACAGTTGGGCTACGACTTCGTCGACCTGAAGACCTGCCACGGCTACCTGGGCCATGAGTTCCTCAGCGCCAAGACCCGGCCGGGCGAGTTCGGCGGCTCGCTGCACAACCGCATGCGCTTCCTGCGCGAGATCGTTGCCGGTGTCCAGGCCGAGGCCCCCGGGTTGCGCATAGGCGCGCGCCTGTCGGCTGCCGACTTCGTGCCCTTCAGGCCGGACCCGGCGCTGTCCGGCCCCGGCGCCCTGGGCCCCGGCGTGCCGGACGATTTCGACCGTGATCAGCCTTACCGCTGGGGTTTCGGCCATGACGAGAGCGACCCGCTGCGCATAGACCTCACGGAGACACGCGAGTTCATCACCGCGGCGCGGGACCTGGGCGTGAAGATGTTCAACATCTCGGTGGGCAGCCCCTACTACAACCCGCACCTCACGCGGCCGGCCCTGTACCCGCCTTCCGACGGCTACCAGCCGCCGGAAGACCCGCTGATCGGCGTGATGCGCCACCTGCAGGTCACGCGCGAGTTGAAGGCCGCCTTTCCCGACGTGATGCTGCTGGGCAGCGGCTACACCTATCTGCAGGAGTTCCTGCCGCACGTGGCGCAGGCGGTGGTGCGCGCAGGGTGGGTCGATCTGGTCGGGCTGGGCCGCCTGGTCTTGAGCTACCCCGAACTGCCGGCTGACGTGCTGGCGGGCCGCGGCATGGCCCGCAAGCGCCTGTGCCGCACCTTCAGCGACTGCACCACGGCGCCGCGCAACGGCCTGGTGTCGGGCTGTTATCCGCTGGACACGCACTACAAGAAGTCGCCCGAGATGGCGCAGGTGACGCTGATCAAGAAGGCCGCCAACCTGTCCTGACGCACCCATGGCACGCATTGCATTCCTAGGCACCGGCATCATGGGCGGCCACATGGCCCGCCGGCTGGCTGCTGCCGGCTTCGAGGTCGCGGCGTGGAACCGCAGTGCCGACAAGACCGCGGCGTTGTCGCCCCACGGTGTGATCGCTGCGGCCAGCGTGGCCGACGCGCTGCGCGGCGCCGATGCCGCGGTGGTGATGGTGTCCACCGGCGCCGTGGTGGACGAACTGCTGTTCGGTGCCGACTCGCCCCTGGGCGGCTGGGCCGCCCAGAGCCCTGCATCAGGCGGCTGGGCCGCCCAGAGTCCAGCATCAGGCGGTGGAACGACGCCGGGCAGGGCGTTGCTGGTGATGAGCTCGATCCCGGTCGAGAGCGCGCGCCGCCAGGCCCAGGCCGCTGCGGCGCTGGGCATCCGTTATCTGGACGCGCCAGTCTCCGGCGGGGAGCCCGGCGCGCGCGACGGCACGCTGGCCATCCTGGTGGGGGGGGAGCGCGAGGCCTTCGAGCAGGCCCAGCCGCTGTTTGCGGCGCTGGGCCGCGCCACGCTGCTGGGGCCGGCCGGCAGCGGCCAGCTCGCCAAGCTGGCCAACCAGATCATCGTCGGCGGTACCTTGGTGGCCATCGCCGAGGCGCTGACGCTGGTGCAGCAGGGCGGCGCCGACCCCGCGGCGGTGCGCGAGGCGCTGATGGGCGGCTTTGGCGACTCGAAGGTCATGCGGGTGCTGGGCGAGCGCATGGTCAACGGCAACTTCGTGCCCGGCAGCCCGGCGGCCTACCAGTTGAAGGACATGCGTACCGCGGCCACGCTGGCCGCCGGCATGGGGCTGGACCTGCAGCTGCTGCAGCACCTGATAGGCACCTTCGAACAACTTCTGCCGCGCGGCGAAGACCAGAGCGACGTGTCCATCGTCCTGCGGGAGGTGGCGCGGCGGTCCGGCGCAGCGCACGCGGCCTGAAACCATGCCCGAGATCATCCATCTGCAGACCGATGGCGCCATCGCCACGATCACCATAGACCGCCCCGAGAAGCACAACGCCATCACCCCCGCAATGGCCGCACAACTGGCCGCGCACTGCCAGGCGGTGGATGCGGACGAAGCCGTGCGTGTGGTGCTCATACGCGGTGGCGGCGAGCGTGCCTTCAGCGCCGGCAGCGACATGAATGCGCTG
Organism: Burkholderiaceae bacterium; assembly: GCA_037190565.1. Lineage (GTDB taxonomy): Bacteria > Pseudomonadota > Gammaproteobacteria > Burkholderiales > Burkholderiaceae_C > Rubrivivax. Next base: position 9,881 of record JBBCJV010000013.1, on the reverse strand, counting down.
GCCGAGGACCGGGGCGTCTGGGCGTTTCGCAACCGCATCGAGTACGCGGCGGTGGTGCGCGACATCCGCAAGCCCGTGGTGGCCCACCTGCAAGGCTGGGTGCTGGGGGGCGGCCTGGAGATCGCGCTCGCGGCCGACGTGCGCATCTGCGGCCGCGGCGCCAAGCTCGGCGCACCGGAAGTCACCCGCGGCTGGCTGGGCGGCGGCGGCGCCTCGCAGATGTTGCCGCGGCTGGTGGGCGTGGGCCAGGCGATGCGCCTGCTGCTGACCGGTGACCCCGTGGCCGCCGACGAAGCGCTGCAACTCGGCTTGGTCGAAGAGGTCGTGGACGATGCCGACGCCTGGCCGCGCGCGCTGGCCGTGGCGCAGCGCATCGCGACCCACAGCTCCATCGCGACGCAGGCCGTGAAGGCGGCGACGCGCGCCGCCCTGGAGATGCCGCTGTCGGCGGGCATCCGCTACGAAAACGAACTGCATGTCGTCAACATGCAGGCGAAGGACCGCATGGAAGGCATCGCCGCCTTCCAGCAGAAGAGAAATGCCGAGTTCAAGGGAAGTTGATCGATGGCCGCACTGACCACCGAGCGCGTACTGAGCGTGCACCACTGGAACGACACGCTGTTCAGTTTCACCACCACCCGCGCCAGCAGCCTGCGCTTCGAGAGTGGCCACTTCGTGATGATCGGCCTGCAGGTCGAAGGGCGCCCCTTGCTGCGGGCCTACAGCATCGCCAGCGCCAGCTACGAGGAGCACCTGGAGTTTCTGAGCATCAAGGTGCCCAACGGCCCCTTGACGTCGCGGCTGCAGCACCTGCAGGTGGGCGACCCGGTGCTGGTCGGTGCCAAGCCCACCGGCACCCTGGTCATCACCGACTTGCTGCCGGCGCCCAACCTGTTCCTGTTCGCGACCGGCACCGGGCTCGCACCGTTCATGAGCATCATCCGCGACCCGGACACCTACGAGCGGTTCGAGAAGGTCTACTTGGTGCATGGCGTGCGCCTGGTCAGCGAACTGGCCTACGCAAACCTCATACAGCACGAGTTGCCGCAGCATGAGTTTCTGGGCGAGATGCTGCGCGACAAGCTCGTCTACTACCCCACCGTCACGCGCGAGGCCTTCCGCAACCAGGGTCGCCTGACGACGCTGATCGACAGCGGCAAGCTCGCCAGCAACCTGGGCTTGCAGGCGCTGGACCCGGCGCGCGACCGCGCCATGATCTGCGGCGGGCCGGCGATGCTGAAGGACCTGTGCGTGTCGCTGGACCGCCTGGGCTTCAAGGTGTCCGAGGGCGTGGGCAAGGCCGGTGACTACGTCATAGAACGCGCCTTCGTCGAGAAGTAGGCGGCCCGCCTGCCCAGGCAAGGCGACCTGGGCGTGGGGGGTAGCTGGACCGGACGCAGCCCACCGTCACGCGGCGCCGGGGCCTGCCATGGTGCCGCGGCAACTGCTGGCACCGCAGCGGCAGGCGTACAAGTCCGCCTCGGCGTCGGCGATGTCCAGCGCGTAGTCCAGCAGCAGCTCCTGCCCTTGTGCGATGGGCTGCAGCGCCTCGATCACGATGCCGGGCCCGCGCGCTGTTTCCACCTCGAACGCCACGCAGTTGGGGGCGCAGGAGTGGTTGATGAAGCGCGTGGCATTGCCGCCGCGCGCGCCGTCGATGTACGCGCCATTGGACAAGGCGAACAGGTAGGTGGGCTTGGACGGCAGTTGCTGGGGCAGCGCTTCGTCGCCGGGGAGCCGGCGGCCGCTGTAGCGGCCTATGCGGGTGGTGGCCGGGATGTCGCTGGCCGCAAACACGCCGCGCCCGTGTATGGCGCTGCTGCGCACATCCAGGGCTGCCAACAGGTGGGACTGCTTCTTGGTCATTGCCGGGGCAAACGTTGTTGATCCCGCGGTTGAAGCAGGTTTCGTGCTCATCAGCGCGGGCCGCGGCGGGCGGAGCCGCCGTGTGCCGGTGATCGCGCAAGGCACGGTCTGGCGTGAAGTCTTGCGGTGCCGCGCGGCGCAGGGGCGGGCCTGGCCTTCACATAATGGGGCGGCCTGCGCCGCAGGCCCGCAACCGATCTTCATTGCCTGCTCATGCCCCAACTGCTGACGAGACAACTGCTGCCCTTGTTGCTGATGCTGTGGACCCCGGTGGTGGCCTGGGCGTCGTTTCCGGGTGCGCCTGTGCTGCTGCAGCAAGGCCAGTTGCCGGCCTGGCAGCAGAAGGAACGTGTGAGCTGCCTGCAAGGCAACTGCCGCAACGGCGAAGGCATAGAGTGGCGCTGGAACGAGTACCTCAACCCGGCGAACAAGGCGGTCTCCGCCGGCCAGGTGCTGGTGAGCTACGGCCGCTTCAGCGGCGGCCGGCTGCAGGGGCCGGGCAAGGTCATCGCGATCTTTGTCCATGAGACGCAGTCGCAGATGAACCGCCTCATCACCGCCAAGCCCAACGCCGAGCTGGAGAAGGCCCTGCTGGCGCCCGAGACGGGCGAGCTGGAACGCCTGGTCGGCGGCTTTCGCTGGCTGGAGGCCGAGTTCGTCGACGGTGCGCCGGTCGGCGAGGTGCTGCTGATCGTGCGCGCCCGCGGACGCTGGCCGCACGACCCCTTCGTCGTCACGCGCAGCGAAGGCAGCATGGTCGATGGCCATCTGCACGGCATGGTGCGGCAGTGGCGCGGCTACGAGGCCAACCCCGACACCATGGCCACCGGCGGACTGCGCTACGGCGTGCGCCATGGCCTGTGGTACGAACGCCTGTACCGCGAAGATGGCCAGGTGGCCTGGGGCTACAACTTCTACCTCTCCGGCAGCAACACCGCGGTTCCCTGGACCGTCGACGCCGAGGGCGCTCGCATAGGCCGCCGGGTGGTGGTGGCGTCGCCGGGCCTGCACGAGTCGCTCGAGACCCTGACGCTGGGCGACGGCAGCTTCTACATGGGGCAGGCCACGGCCGAGGGCCTGCCCGAAGGCTTTGGCCTGCGCGTGTCGGAAGACGGCGCCATCGAGGAAGTCGGCCAGTTCCGCGACGGCCGGCTGGAAGGCACCGGCTACCGCATCATCTGGCTCGACGAGCCCTGGCTGCGCTTCAAGGCCCGCGACGATGGCAGTGCCGGCGGGCGCAACTACTACCTGCGCCACCTGCGGCTGGAAGGCGGCCAGTTCCGTGCCGGTGTTCGGCATGGCCCCGGCAGCGACCAGGTGGGCGGCATGGCGTACCGGCAGAACTGGTCCGGCGAGTACCGCACCACCTCCTACGGCAGCGCCAGCGAAGAGTTCCAGGACCACACCGAAGGCCGCGCCACCTGGCTCACCAGCGTCATCGTCACCGACAACGGCCGGGAGATCGTCGACACGCCCGTGTACCGCCAGGCCCACGTCGACGGCGCGCGGGTGACCTACCTGATCAAGATCTCCGGCCAGGTGCCGCCGGCCTACGCCCACATCTTTGCCGCGATGAAGGCCGACGACGAACGCCGCGCCAACCTGCCGCAGGTGAAGGAAGCCCGTGAGCGGGCCGCGGCCGCCTCGCTGCGCGCGTACCAGGAACGTGAGGCCCGCGAAGAAGCCCGGCGGCGCAACAACGCGTCTTCGGGCCCGTCCCGCCCCGAGTACGACCACCGCAAGGTGCAGCAGAAGATCAGCGACAAGACCTTCTGGGACAACTACAAGCGCTGCGGTTTCGGCAAGTGCTGAGCCGGGCGGCAGGGCCGTCGCCGCGGTGACGGGTCGTCGCGCAGTGGTGGCGCCAGGCCTCAGCCGGCAAAGCCACCGTCTCGCAGAAAGGCCAGCTCCTCCAGCGTGGACACCCGCCCCAGCAGGGCGTTGCGGTGCGGAAAGCGGCCGAAGCGGCGCACGATGCTGCGGTGGCCTTCGGCGTGGCTGCGGGCTTCTGGCCCCAGGCGGCTGTTGAGCTGCACCGAGCGGTCCTGGTCGGCCGGGTTTTCCGAGTGCGCGAAGGGCAGGCACATGAACAGCCGCAGTGCCGGCTCCAGCCGCTCGAAGTGGCCGGCCTGCAGCGCCTGGCGCGCGATGCGCCGTGCGGCCTCGTCGGTGGCGTACATGCGCGGCGTGCCGCGAAAAGCGTTGCGCGGGTACTGGTCCAGCAACACCAGCAAGGCCAGGGCGCTGTCCGGCTGCAGGGCCCAGGCGTCCAGCGCGCCGGCGGCGGCAGCCTCGTGCAGCGCCAGAAAGCGCTGGCCGAAGTCGCGGTCGAAGGCGGGGCGCTTGCCGAACCAGTCGCCGTTGTCGCCGGCGCGGCGCCAGTAGGCCAGCACCTCGGCGGCGGCGTCGGCGAGCCCGGGTTCAGTCATGGTGGCCGCCGGCCGGCCGGTCCAGGTTGCCCAGGATCTTGGACTTGCCTGCGCTCAGGCCGCCGGCCAGTTCCAGGTCCAGGCGCTCGGCATCGCGGCGGCGTACATCGGCGGCAATGCTGTCGGCCGCTTCGTCGTCGGCCCCCAGCGCACGCGTGGCCTCGCGGCCCATCAGCATGGCCGACTCGAAGGTTTCGCGCACCGGCTTCGACACGCCATGGCCTATCAGCGCCATGGCGTGTTCACGGTCGCGTGCCCGCACCACCAGTTGCGCCTGCGGAAAGGCCGTCGCGGCCTGCTCGGCGATGGCGGTGGCCGCTTCGGCATCGTCCACACACACCAGGATCACGCGCGCCTGCGCCGCGCCGGCGGCGTGCAGCACGTCCATGCGCCGCCCGTCGCCGTACCAGACCTTGAAGCCGAAGTCGCGCGCGTCGCGCGCCACCTGCGGCTGGTGGTCGATGATGGCGATGTCGGCGCCCAGCGCCAGCACATGCTGGCTGGTGATCTGCCCCACCCGGCCGAAGCCGATGATGAGCACGCTGCCGGTCACATTCTCGGGCGCCTGCACGCCGTCGGTGGACGGCGCCTGCGGCCGGGCGAAGCGCTGGTGCAGCAGCACCAGCAGCGGCGTGAGCGCCATGGACAACACCACGATGGCCGTGATGTTGGCGTTGACCACGGGGTCGATCACGCGTGCCGCCAGCGCGGCGGCGAACAGCACAAACGCAAACTCGCCGCCTTGTGCCATCAGCACCGCGCGGTCCAGGGCGTCGGCGTGGCTGCTGCGCGTGAGCCGCGCCACCCCATAGATGCACAGCGCCTTGGTGGCCATCAGCGCCAGCACGCCGGCCAGCACCAGCGGCCATTGCCGCGCCACCACGGCCAGGTCCAGCGACATGCCCACGCCCAGGAAGAACAGGCCCAGCAGCAGGCCGCGGAAGGGCTCGACGTCGGCCTCCAGCTGGTGGCGAAAGGTGGACTCCGACAGCAGCACGCCGGCCAGGAAGGCGCCCATGGCCATGGACAGCCCGCCGGCCTGCATCAGCAGCGCCGCGCCCAGCACCACCAGCAGTGCGGCCGCGGTCATGACCTCGCGCGCGCGTGCGTTGGCCAGCACGCGAAACAGCGGGTTCAGCAGCCACAGGCCGGCGGCGATCAGCGCCGCCAGCGCCGCAGCCGCCAGGCCCACCGTGGCCCATGCCGAGCCGCTGCCCGTGGGCGCCACCACCGGCGACATCAGCGCCACCAGGGCCAGCAGCGGCACGATGAGCAGGTCTTCGAACAGCAGGATGGCGACGATCTTCTGCCCGCGCGGCGCGGCAATGTCGCCGCGTTCGGCCAGCAGTTGCATCACGATGGCGGTGGAGGTGAGCACGAAGCCGAAGGCACTGATCAGCGACACCGGCCACGGGAAGCCGAAGGCCAGGCCCACCAGCGTGAGCAGTGCAGCGCAGGCCAGCACCTGCAGGCTGCCCAGCCCGAAGATGTCGCGCCGCAGGCTCCACAGGTGCGAAGGCCGCATCTCCAGGCCGATGATGAACAGGAACATCACCACGCCCAGCTCGGCGGTGTGCAGTATGGTCTCGGGGTGGGTGAACCAGCCCAGGCCGAAGGGGCCTATGGCCAGCCCCGCGGCCAGGTAGCCCAGCACCGAGCCCAGGCCCAGGCGCTTGAACAGCGGCACGGCCACCACGGCCGCACCCAGCAGCATCACCACCGGCAGCAGTTGGCCGGCGCCGGACTCGGCGGCCATCTCAGCCCCGCCCGGCCGTTCCGAAGGGGCTGAGCGCCCCCTCGGGGGGCAGCGAACGCAGTGAGCGTGGGGGCCGTTTCACTTCAGCCCCGCCCGGCCGTTCCGAAGGGGCTGAGCGCCCCCTCGGGGGGCAGCGAACGCAGTGAGCGTGGGGGGCGCTTCACTTCAGGACTTGCCCAGTTGCCAGGCGGCCAGCGCGGCCACCACCACCGGCACCGCGATCACGATGGCCAGTATGGGCAGCTCCTGCCGCACCGTGTAGCCGGCGTGTGCCACACCCACCCACAGGTTGACGCAGGCCACCACCACCCAGGCCGGCACGAAGGCCTTGGCCGCCAGCGCCATGCCGGCGGCGCTGGCGCCCCACAGCCAGCCGAACAGCACGAACACCCCCAGCAGCACGACGCCGCCGCCTATGACCATCGCCATGTGCATGAATACTTCTCCGTTCAAGGTTGTGCTTCGGTGGCTTCCGCCGCTTTCAGCAGGCGCGGTCCCAGCAGGCCGCGCCTGAATCTAGGGTGTCCGCCCACGCGCATAAATCCATAATCAAAGACATCATTGTTCTGATGGGCCGACCAATCCGGCAGGTCCGTCACCGGCCCGTGGACCGCCTAGACCAGTACCGGCTGTTTCTGCGCATCGCCTCCTGCGGCAGCTTCACGCAGGCGGCCGACCAGCTGGGCCTGCCGCGGCCCACGGTGTCCACGGCCTTGCAGCAGCTGGAAGCGCACCTGGGCGCGCGGCTCTTGCACCGCACGACACGCCACGTGAGCCTCACGCCCGACGGCGAGGCCTTGCTGGAGCGTGTGCGCCGCCTGGTGGGCGACGCCGAAGACATCGAACAGCAGTTCCGCCCCGTGGGCGGGCGGGTCAGCGGGCGTCTGCGGGTGGACGTGCCCAGCCGCATCGCGCGGCGCCTGCTGGCGCCGGCGCTGCCCACGCTGCTGTTGCAGCACGCGGCCTTGTCGGTGGACCTGGGCTCCAGCGACCGCCTGGCCGACCTGGTGCACGAAGGCATCGACTGCGCGCTGCGTGTGGGCCAGGTGGGCGCCGGCAGCCTGGTGGCGCGCCGGCTGGGCAGCTTCGAGCTGGTCAACTGCGCCAGCCCGGCCTATATACAGCGCCACGGCGTGCCGGCCCACCCCGGCGAGCTGGCACACCACTGGGCCGTGCACTACCAGCCGGCGGGCGGCGCACGCTCGGCAGCCTGGGACTGGGTGGAAGACGGCCAGCCCCACAGCGTGGCCGTGCCCGGCCGTGTCAGCGCCAACCATGTGGAAAGCTACATCGCGCTGGCCCTGGCCGGGCTGGGCCTGGTGCAGGTGCCGGCCTTCGACGTGCAGGAGCACCTGGACCGCGGCGAACTGGTGGCGGTGATGCCGGCGCACCGCCCGCTGCCCATGCCGGTGCACGTGGTGGTGCCGCACCGGCGCCACCTGTCACGGCGGGTGCAGGTGTTCGTGCAGTGGCTGGAGACGGTGCTGGCGCCGCACGTGCTGCGCTGACAGCCGGCGGGGCAGGGGGGCGGGCCTCCTTCGCCTACCCACCGATGTGAGGGGGCGACCAGCGGGCCGGCCGGGAAGCCGCGCGCGGCCACGCTGGTACGCTACGCCGCTTCGGTTGTTGCGCCACCCGCGCGAAAGGGATCCTCCCCATGGCTACGCCCGGCCCCTTGTTTGCTGCTTTGATCCTGGCCGCCGGTGTGGCCGCTGTGTCCGATGCGCGGGCCGCCGTGGCCTGGGACGAGTCGGTCTCCGGTGACCTCTCCAACGTGGGCACCAGCCCCACCGTGGTGTCGCTGGTACCGGGTTCCAACCTCTTCCTGGGCACCACCGGCCGCACCGGCGGCGTGATAGACCGCGACTACTTCACCTTCACGCTGCCGGCCGGCTGGCAGTTGGACAGCCTGACGGTGCTGCCCGGCACCAACTTCCCCGAAGGCGAAACCGGCACCTCCTTCATCGCGGTGCAGGCCGGCGCGCAGGTCACCGTCAACCCCACCGGCAACAGCTCCTTCGGCCTGCTGGGCTGGGCGCACTACACGCACAACGACATAGGCACCGACATCCTGGGCACGATAGGCGAGGGGTTCGGGGCGGACGGCTTCACCGGCGCCCTGCCTGCAGGTACCTACGCCTTCTGGGTGCAGGACGGCGGCACCGGCACCGCCCACTACCGTTTCGACTTCAGCGTGAGCGCGGTGCCCGAGCCGGCCACGGCCACGGCGCTGCTGGCCGGGTTGGCCGTGCTGGCGGGCGGGGCTGCGCGCCGCCGTCGTTCGGCAGGGCGCTGAGCGGCTGATCGGCGCAGAGCGGGCCTCAAGTCGCGGCCCCAGCGGCCGACATCCCGGGGGGCAGTTTGCCGGGAGGGCCATGCTGAAGAAGATTGCCGTCTCGCAACTGCGGGTGGGCATGTTCCTGGAGCGTCTGGAAGGGCGTTGGATAGACCACCCCTTCTGGCGCAGCCGTTTTGTCATCGACAGCCCAGCGCAGCTGGCACAGCTGCGCGACAGCAGCGTGCGCGAGTGCTGGATAGACAGCTCGCGCGGACTGGACGTGGCCGACGCACCGGCCGTGGCCGCGGCAGCCACAGCCGCAGCGGCAGCCGCAGCGAACCCCGCGCCGGCGCCGACCGCCGCCCGGCGCCTGCCGGCCGCCACGGCCGCCGCCGCTGCGGCGCCGGGGCGCTTTTCGGCGCCGACGCCCCCTCCAGCCCGGCCCCCGTCGCCTACGCCCACGCACGCCATGGGCGAAGAGCTGCGCCAGGCGGCTGCCATCTGCCAGCGCGCCCGCACCGCGGTGGTGGCCATGTTCGGCGAGGCGCGCATGGGCCGCGCCATCTCCACCGACCAGTGCGCTGCCCTGGTGGAGGAGGTCACCTCGTCTGTGTTCCGCAACCCCGACGCGCTGGTCAGCCTGGCGCGGCTGAAGACCCGCGACGACTACACCTACCTGCACTCGGTGGCGGTGTGCGCGCTGATGGTGTCGCTGGGCCGGCAGATCGGCCTGGACGAAGACGCCTGCCGCCAGGCCGGCCTGGCCGGGCTGGTGCACGACATAGGCAAGGCGGCGATGCCGCTCGAGGTGCTGAACAAGCCCGGCAAGCTGACTGAGAACGAGTTCCAGATCATGCGCGCGCACCCGGTGCGCGGCCACGAGATGCTGTCTGAGACCGCCGGCGCCACCCAGGCCATGCTGGACGTGGCCCTGTACCACCACGAGCGCATGGACGGCAAGGGCTACCCGCAGCAACTGGCCGAGGGCGGCCTGTCGCAGGTGGTGCGCATGGGGGCCATCTGCGACGTGTACGACGCCATCACCTCCAACCGCCCCTACAAGGCGGGCTGGGACCCCGGCGAAAGCATCGCCCGCATGGCGTCCTGGAGCGGGCACTTCGACCCCACGCTGTTTGCCGCCTTCGTGCGCGGCCTGGGCATCTACCCGGTGGGCTCGCTGGTGAAGCTGGCCTCGGGCAAGCTGGCCGTGGTGGTGGAGCAGAACCCGCTGAAGCCGGTGACGCCGCGCGTGAAGGTGTTCTTCTCCACCAGCGCCCAGATGCCGCTCACGCCGCAGCTGCTGGACTTGTCGCGCAGTGCCGACCGCATCGTGGGCCGCCAGGAGCGCAAGCCCGGCGAGTTCCCGCACCTGGACGCCATGTGGGCCGGCGAAGCGCTGCCGCGCAGCGCCTAGGGAAGGTCTGCAAAACCCCGGGCTGGTCCGCGTAGCGTGATCGCGTGGTGTGGGCGATGATGAAGCCCATGAAGCAGCTCGGAGTTGGCCTGAACCTGTCGACCAAGAGGACGCGCAAGCGCGAGTTCCTCGACGAGA
>JBBCJV010000012.1:0-76461 GCA_037190565.1 Burkholderiaceae bacterium | reverse complement strand
GTTGCTGGTCATCACCTGCGGGCCGGGCTGTATGCCCTTGATGGTCATCGCGCCCACCATCAGCGCCATCACCGCGTTGGGCGGGATGCCCAGCGTCAGCATGGGGATGAAGCTGGTCTGCGCGCCGGCGTTGTTGGCGCTTTCCGGCCCGGCCACGCCCTGGATGGCACCCTGGCCGAAGGGCACGCGCGGCTTCTTGACGATCTTCTTTTCCAGCGTGTAGGCCGCAAACGACGACAGCAGCGCACCGCCGCCGGGCAGGATGCCCAGCACCGAACCCAGCGAGGTGCCGCGCAGCACCGAGGGCCAGGCTTCCTGGAAGTCGCGCTTGGTGGGCCACAGGCCCTTGACGTCCTTGGTGAAGACCTCGCGTGTCTCGGCCGGCTTGCTGAAGTTGGCAATGATCTCGCCGAAGCCGAAGATGCCCATGGCAACCGCCACGAAATCGATGCCGTCGGTCAGCTCCGGGATGTCGAAGCTGTAGCGCGGCACGCCGGAGATCACGTCGGTGTTGATCTGCCCGAGCAGCAGCCCCAGCAGGATCATCGCGATGGCCTTGATCAGCGAGCCCGAGGCCAGCACCACCGCGCCTATCAGGCCCAGCACCATCAGGCTGAAGTACTCGGCGGGGCCGAACTTGAAGGCCACTTCGGTGAGCGGCGGTGCAAAGGCCGCGATGATCAGCGTGCCCACGCAGCCGGCGAAGAACGAGCCCAGCGCCGCGCTGGCCAGCGCCGGCCCCGCGCGGCCCTTGCGCGCCATCTGGTAGCCATCGATGGCCGTCACCACCGAGCTGCTCTCGCCCGGCACGTTGATCAGGATGGCGGTGGTGCTGCCGCCATACTGCGCGCCGTAGTAGATGCCGGCCAGCATGATCAGCGCCGGCGTGGCGTCCAGCGCGTACACGCTGGGCAGCAGCATCGCGATGGTGGCCACCGGGCCCAGGCCCGGCAACACGCCGATCAAGGTGCCTATGAAGCAGCCGAACAGGCCATAGGCCAGGTTCTGCAGCGACAGCGCGGTCTGGAACCCCAGACCCAGGTTTGAAATCAGATCTTCCATTACGCTTTAGGCCCTGCTCGACAAGCCGTGAAGCCGGCCCAAGCGCGGCAGGCCGCGGTTATCGCCCGGCCAAGCTGACCGCCAACTGACCAAAGACGTAAGGACAAGTGCGTATCCTGCTCGCCGAAGACGACGCCGTGCTCAGCGGCGTGATGTGCAAGAGCCTGGGCGCGGCCGGCCACCGCGTCGATGTGGTGGACACGCTGGCCCATCTGCGGCTGCTGTGGCGCGAGCAGGCCTTCGACGCCGTGCTGCTGGACTTGCAGCTGGCCGACGGCCCCGGCCTGCATGCGCTGCGCGAGGCCCGCCACCGCGGCGACGCCACCCCGGTGCTGGTGCTGACGGCGCGCAACGCCACCGAGGAGCGCATCGCCGGCCTGGACGCCGGCGCCGACGACTACCTGGGCAAACCCTTCGACCTGGCCGAGGTGGAGGCGCGGCTGCGTGCGCTGGCGCGCCGTGCCCAGGCCACGCGCGACGAGGTCGAGCTGGGTGTGCTGCGCCTGGACCGCCTGGCGCGGCGCTTCTACCTGGCGGGCCAGCCGCTGGACATGCCGGCGCGCGAGTTCGACGTGCTGTGGGAACTGATGACGCCGCCCGGGCGCGTGGTCAACAAGCGCATGCTGTCCAACAAGCTCTCGGCGCTGGAAGACGCGCTGGGCGACAACGCGCTGGAAGTCTTCATCTCGCGCCTGCGCAAGCGCCTGGCCGGCAGCGGCGTGGCCATACGCACCTTGCGCGGCCTGGGCTACCTGGTGGAGCAGGAAGCCGCGGCGGCCGACGCCACCCCCGGCGCTGCATGAACGGCGCGCGCCGCGGCGCCGCAGTGCCGCCGTGAGCGAGCCCGCGGCGCACCGGCCCGCAGCGCGGCTGCCGTCGCTGCGCGACCGGCTGGTGCGCCATGTGCTGCTGCCGCTGGCGCTGGTGTGGCTGACCGGCACCGCGGTGGTCATTGCCATCGCCACCCACTTCGCCGACGCCGCCTTCGACCGCGCGCTGCTGGACGACGCGCTGGGCCTGGCCGCCAGCGTCACGCCCGACGGCGCGCAACTGCGTGTGCGGCTGAGCTCCGACGACCTGGCGGCGGTGCTGTTCGACCAGTCCGAGACCGTGCACTTTGTGGTGCGCACGCTGGACGGAGAGATGGTCGCCGGCGACCCGCGGCTGCGTGCGCCGGTGGCCGACGACCCGCCCGGCCCCGAGTTCAGCGACCTGCAGTTCCTGGGCGAAACGGTGCGTGCCGTGCGCCTGCAGCGCGAGCAGCCGCTGGCCTTCGAGCTGGTGCTGGCGCAGACCACGCGCAACCGCGCGGCGCTGCGCGAGCGCCTGCTGCTGTTCTCGGCGGTGCCGCAGGCCTTGCTGCTGGTGCTGCTGGGCCTGTGGCTGCGCCGGGCCATCAGCCGCGACCTGCAACCGGTGGCGCAGCTGCAGCACGAGCTGAACCGGCGCGACGTGACCGACCTGCGGCCGCTGGCGCAGCGGGTGAGCACCCTGGACATGCACCACCTGGCCGGTTCCATAGACGGGCTGATGGCGCGGCTTGACCACGCGCTGCGCGCGCAGCGCGAGTTTTCCGGCAACGTCGCGCACGAGCTGCGCACGCCGCTGGCCGGCATACGTGCCTTGGCCGAGTACGGCCTGGCGCAGCGCGACCCGGCGCAGTGGCGCGAACAACTGCAGGCGGTGCTGCACAGCCAGGACCGCGCCAGCCGCTTGGTCAACCAGTTGCTGGCCCTGGCGCTGGCCGACGAAGAGCAGCGCCCGGCCTCGCTGCACCCGGTGGCACTGGACGAACTGGTGCAGCGCGTGGTGCTGCAGGCGCTGCCGCGCGCCGATGCCCTGGGCGTGGACCTGGGCGCGCAGGGTCTGGACGAGCCGATGTGGGTGCGCGGCGACGAGGCCTTGCTGGAAGGCGCCTTGCAGAACCTGCTGGACAACGCATTGCGCCACGCCCGCCCGCCCGCCGGCAGCGCCGCCAGCGTGACGGTGGAGGTGCAGCGCAGCGGCCAGCAGGTGACGCTGGCGGTGCTGGACACCGGCCCCGGCATCGCGCCGGCGCAGCGGTCTCGCCTGCGCGAGCGCTGGCAGCGCGGCAGCCACAAGGGCGCTCTTGAAGGCCCGGCCAACGAAGGCGCCGGCCTGGGCCTGGCCATCGTCTCGCGCTACGCGCAACTGCTGGGCAGCGAGCTGGCGCTGGGCGCCGGGCCCGGCGGCCAGGGCACGCGGGCGGCGCTGGTGCTGCAGTCGGCCGCGGCGCCCCCGTTGCCGGCCTGAAGGCCGCAGCGCGCTGCTGCGCCCAGCGGCCTCAACCAGCGGCCTAACCCAGCGACCTCAGCGCGACAACTGGACCACGTTGCGCAGCACCGGGTAGACGCTGTTCTGCCAGCGCCGGCCGCTGAACACGCCGTAGTGGCCCACCCCAGGCTGCACGTAGTGCGTGCGCTGCCAGGGGCGCAGGCTGCTGCACAGGTCTTGCGCGGCCAGCGTCTGGCCCACCGAGCAGATGTCGTCGCGTTCACCTTCCACGGTCAGCAGCGCGGTGCGGCGTATGGCGGCCGGGTTCACGCGCCGCCCACGGTACAGCAACTCACCGCGTGCCAGGTCATAGGTCTGGAACACCCGCTCCACGGTCTGCAGGTAGAAGTCGGCCGAGAGGTCTGAGACCGCCATGTACTCCTCGTAGAAGCGGCGCGTGGTCTCGGCCTTGTCGGTGTTGCCGGCCAGCAGGTGCTGGTAGTAGTCGCGGAAGGCGCTGGCATGCCGCTCGCGGTTCATGCTCATGAAGGCCGTGAGCTGCAGGAAGCCGGGGTACACACGCCGGCCGGCGCCGCGGTGGCCCCAGGGCACGGTGCTGATCAGGTGGCGCTCGAACCAGGCGATGGGCTTGTCGTTGGCCAGCTGGTTCACCACGGTGGGGCTGATGCGGCAGTCTATGGGCCCGGCCATCAGCGTCAGGCTGGCCGGCGCGGCGGGGTCGTCGTCCTCGGCCATCAGCGCCGTGGCGGCCAGGGCCGACACGCAGGGCTGGCACACGGCCACCATGTGGGCGCCCGGGCCCAGGTGACGCAGGAACAGCATCAGGTGCTCGGTGTACTCGTCCAGGCCGAAGGCGCCGGCGGCCAGCGGCACGTCGCGCACGTTGTGCCAGTCGGTGATGTAGACCTCGTGGTCGCGCAGCAGCGTCTGCACCGTGTCGCGCAGCAGCGTGGCGAAGTGGCCCGACATGGGCGCCACCAGCAGCACGCGCGGCAAGGCCGGGTCTTCGACGGCGCCGGTGCCGGTGCCGGTGCTGCCCGTGGCGCGCGCAAAGCGGCGCAGCGTGGCAAACGGAGTTTCCAGCGCGGCGGATTCGGTCACCGGCTGGACACCGTCGCCCACCGGCACCGTGTGTATGCCCCAGTCGGGCCGGTGGTGGGTGACCTCGGCCAGGCCCAGCACGCGGCAGGCCGCGCCCAGGCTGCGGCGTGTGTCGCCCAGCCAGCTGTTGTCTTGCGGCTCCAGCAGCCCCGGCGCAGCCCAGCGCGCCGCGGTGCGCAGCGGCCACCACAGGCCGACCTGGGCGTCGTAGGCGTGGTACATCATCGTGAACAGGTCTCCCCCGCCGGGCAGAAGCGGGGCTGAGGGGGAGCGCTGCAAGTCGCGCGCCAGCTTGCGGCCCGCCGCAAGCTGCGGTGGCACACGGCTTGCGACAGGTTGTCGGCCCCTACAAGCCCAGGAGACCGCCCATGCCTGCCGCCGCCCGCACCCGGCCCGCCGCCCCGGCCACGCCGCGGCGCACGGCAAAGCCCGCGGCAGGGGCCGCGCGGGCGAAGGCACCGCCGCAGGCGGCACGCGCCACGCTGACCATCAGCAGCCGCAACTACTCCTCCTGGTCCTTGCGCGGCTGGCTGCTGGCACGTTTTGCCGGGCTGGCCTTCGACGAGGTGATGGTGGGCAGCGACAACGTGGACGTGCGCCGCGAACTGCTGCTGATGGCGCCTTCCATCCTGGTGCCGCGCCTGGAACATGACGGTGCGGCGGTATGGAACGTGATGGCCATAGGCCACTACCTGGACGAGATCAACCCCAAGGCCGGGCTGCTGCCGGCCGAGCGCATCGCGCGGGCGCACTGCCGTTCGGTGTGCAGCGAGATGAACTCGGGCTTTGCCAACCTGCGCTCGTCGTTGCCGGTGAACCTGAAGGCGCGTTTCCCGGGCCACAAGGTGTGGGCCGGGGCGTTGCCGGACATAGAGCGCATCTGCGAGATCTGGCGCGATTGCCTGGCGCGCTACGGCGGGCCCTACCTCTTCGGTGCGCAGCGCGGCATGGCCGACGCGATGTTCGCCCCGGTGGTGACACGCTTCCACACCTACGACGTGGCGCTGGACAAGGTGTGCGCCGCCTACTGCCGCACCGTGCTGGCCTTGCCGGAAATGCAGGAATGGACGGCCGCGGCGCAGCGCGAACCCGACGAGATCGAAGAGCTGGATATGGATTTCTAGGTGCCCAAGCCTCGTCGCAGCGACTGCGTCACTTCCAGGGCGTGGCCTCCGGCACCGCGCAGGGGGCCGGCGCATCCACCGAAGCGAAGTCGGCCGGGCCGACGATTTCCAGGTACTCCATGTCCGGCGAGTAGTCGAACAGGTAGTGCACGATGCCGGGCCGCTGGTGCACGCAGTCGCCGGCTTCCACCAGGGTCTCCTGGTCGCCGTACATGAAGCGGGCCCAGCCCTTCATCATGTAGACGATCTGGAACTCCGCCTCGTGACGGTGCCAGCCAGTGCCCTTCTCCGGTGCCTCGTTCGCCCGCACCAGGTGCGCGATGACCTTGCCGTGGGTGGCGGCGGCCACGCCCAGGTCGCGGTACAGGAAGAAGTCGCGCAGCCCGCCGCCGCGCCAGGGCGTGTCGGCCGGCTTGACGTGCGAGAACAGGGTTCCGGTCTTGTCCAGCATGGTGCGGCGCTCCGCTTGAGCCGAGGATGGGCGGGCGGCATGCACGAGCCGTTCCAAGCCACCGCGCCGTTGCGCATGGTGGCAGCCTGCGACCGGGCCAAGCCGGCGCTGGTCTCAGCCGCGGGCCGACTTGGCCGCGGCGGTCTTGCGGCTGGCGGTGGGGGTCTTGGCAGGTGCCTTTGTGGAGGCCTTCGTGGCGGCCTTCTTGGCCACGGTCTTGGGGGCCTTCTTGGCGGCCGTCTTGCGCGCCGGCCGCTTCTTCGCGGCGGGTTGCTGCTTGGCGGCCGCCGGGCTGGTTCTCCTGGCCGGGGTCTTCTGCGCTGCGATGGGCGCGGGTGCCGGCGTGGCCGGTTCGGCCAGTTCCGGCTCGTCGGGCCGCTCCACGTAGGCCGGCTCGGCGTTGCCGCGTGAAGAGCGCGTGGCCGGCTCGGTCAGCGCCAGCGCCTGCTGGGCGCTGATCAGCGGGTAGGCCACGGGCTTGCCGCTGGCGTTGAACTGGGCCACGCGAATCTCGCCGCGGTTGCGGCCGGGGCGGTGCGACACATGCAGCCATTTCACGCTGGCGCTCTGCGCTTCGTAGATGAGCTGGTCGTAGGGCAGGCCCAGGCGTATCGCGGCCTGGAACAGCGCCAGTGCGGACAGGTGGCGGCTTTGCAGGTCTGCCGCCTCGCCCAGGCTGTGCTGGCTGGTGGCCGAGCCGCCTATGCGGGCGTTCAGCGCCGGCCCGCGGTAGCCCGAGCTCACGCGCAGCGGCTGTGCCACGGCCTCGCGCAGCGGGTCCAGCACCGCGTTGCACAGCGTGCGCAACTGCGCGATCTGCTGCTCGCCCGGCTGGTTGGGCAGGCCCAGGCGCTGGGCGGTGTCCGAGTGCGTCAGCTCGGCCAGGGTGAAAAAGCGGGACAGTTGCATGCCGGACCCTCCCTGCCAGCCGTCGTGGGGCTGTGCTGGCGGCGCAGTGTGCGCGTGTGCGCGCCGAGCTGCAAGCGGGCGGTGCCGGCAGGCTGGGGGGGTGCCGCGGTCAGTCGCTCAACAGCTTGCCGCGGCGTTGCAGCGTGCTGCCGGCGATCTTGGCCACGCGGGTGCCGGCCTGGGCCCAGCGCAGCAGCTCGCGGGCGTACAGGACGCCGGAGGACTGGGCGTGCAGCGTGGTGGTGGGGTGGTCGCCCAGGCCCACGATGTCGGCCACCGCCTGGCCGGCCTGCACTTGCTCGCCGGGCTTTGCATGGAAGACCATCACGCCGGCATGAGGCGCGGTGACCGGCTCCGAAGCCGCCAGCGGCGTGGGCTGGCAGCGCGGCGGCGGCAGCGGGCCGGGCGTGCCGGCCACCACGCCGGCGTGGCGCAGGAACTCGATGATCGCGTCGGCGTCGGCCGCTGCCAGCGCCGGGTCGGCGTCCAGTTGGCCGCGCAGCTCCACCGTGGGTGCAAAACAGCCCAGCGCGATGGGGTGGTCGGGAAAGGCGCGCTGCAGCGCCAGCCAGGGCGCGCTGCAAGCCTCGTCAAAGGGCGAGTCGCCGGATTCGGTGGCCAGCAGAATGGCCTGGGCCCCCAGCAGCGCACCCAGGGTCTCGGCCTGCGGTGCCTGGGGCGTGAGCGCATACAAGTGCATCACCGCGTCGTTGTCGCAGTGCAGGTCCAGCACGATGTCGCAGCCGGTGGCCTGCTGCAGCAGGCGGCGCTTGAGGTCTTGCGCCGGCGTGGTGGCGTTCAGCGCCGCGGCGGCGTCGCGCAGCGCCTGGCGGGCCAGCGCCGTGTTCGCGGCTTCGTCGTCGCCCAGCCGGCCTTGCAGCGCTGCGATGGCGGCCGGCGCCAGGTCGGCATAGGCGCGGTTGAAGTTGACGCCGTCGGTCAGCGAGAACCGGCCCTGGTGCTGACCCAGGTGCATCTGCGCCAGGCCCAGCGGGTTGGCCGCCGGCACCAGCCGCACCTCGCCCAGCAGGGCGCCGTCGGCTTCCAGCGCCGCCAGGCGTTGCTGCAGCGCCTGCGCCACCAGGAGGGGCGGCAGTTCGTCGGCGTGCAGGGCGGCCTGGATGCAGGCGCTGGGGCCGGCTCCGGCAGGGCCGAAACGCAGCACGCGCAGCGTGGCCGACCAGCCCGGGGTGGTGCCGGCCAGCGGCAGGAGTTGGGTGTGCATGGCGCGCGAGCATACGGCCGGCTGGCATACTGCGCCGCCAACGAATCTTGAACCGACCACCATGTGTGCAAGCAAGGTCGCCGAGGGCGGCCAGCGAGGCTGGATCATCCCCATAGGCGGGGCCGAAGAGAAGGACCGCGAGAACTCGCCCAGCATCCTGCAGCGCTTTGTGCGCCTGGCCGGCGGCGACGGCGCCGACATCGTGGTCATCCCCACGGCCAGCCAGTTGCGCGACACCGGCGCCCGCTACGAGCGCATCTTCGGCGAGCTGGGTGCCGGCCGGGTGCAGGCCATGGACTTCGACACGCGCCGCGATGCCGAGGAGCCCAGCCGCGTGGAGCGCCTGCGCCGCGCCACCGGCATCTTCTTCACCGGCGGCAACCAGCTGCGCCTGACCACGCTGATGGGCGGCACCGCGGTGGCCAAGGCCGTGCGCGTGGCCAATGCCGCCGGCGTGCCGGTGGCGGGCACCAGCGCCGGTGCGGCCTTCATCTGCGAACACATGATCGCCTTCGGCGACGAGGGCAGCACCCCGGTGGCCGGCAGCGTGCGCCTGGCGCCCGGGCTGGGCCTGACCAACCGTTTCATCATCGACCAGCACTTCCGCCAGCGCGACCGCCTGGGCCGGCTGCTGACGGCGCTGGCCTACAACCCCTTTGCCGTGGGCATAGGGCTGGACGAAGACACCGCGGCCTTCATCGCGCCGGACAACACCGTGCACGTGGAAGGCTCCGGCGGCATCACCGTGGTGGACGCCGCCGAGGTGCAGTTCAGCAGCATGGACAGCGTGGACGAAGGCCGGCCGGTGTGCCTGCTGGGGCTGAAGCTGCACATCCTGACGCGCGGTGCCACCTTCAACCTGCACACGCGGCAGGCGGATGCGGGTGCGTTGAACGAGCCCAAGCGGTAGAGGACCGCATACCTCGACCCTGCGGCGCGCGGCGATCAGGGGGTAGGCCGGCCTGCGCGCCGCCCGATATCGGTGCTCGGCCGGCCTACCCCCTGCTCGCCGTGACAGGGCGTTGGTGCCCGGGCTCGGACAACCTAGGGTGCCAAGGCGGGTGTCGGGCAGGCCCGGCGAGCCCCCATATCGGGCGGCGCGCAGCCGGGCCTGCCCGATGGCCGCCCCGCGCCGCTGTCTCCTTGCCGCGAAGCACTTGAACACCGCACACCGCGGCACCTGTAACAGCGGCGAAGTGCTGGCATCATCGCCTTGTCACATTTGTGTCGACCCGCCCGCTCAACAGGGCCCAGCAGGGAGCAAGCCGCCGATGCGCATACTGGAACGCAACGTCTACGTCGGCCCCTCGCTGTACGCCCACTTCCCGGTCATCAAGCTGCTGCTGGACCTGGGTGAACTGGAGCACTGGCCCACGGCGCGGCTGGGCCCGGCCTACATAGACGCGCTGGTGGCCGCGCTGCCGGGCCTGCAGGAGCACGGCTGCAGCTACCGAGAACCGGGCGGGCTGATACGCCGCATGCGGGAGGACGAAGGCACCTGGCTGGGCCATGTGTTCGAGCACGTGGCCATCGAGCTGCAGAACATCGCCGGCGAAGACGTCACCTTCGGCAAGACGCGCAGTGTGGAAGGCCGGCCCGGCGTCTACACCGTGGTCTACGAGTACGCGCAGCGCGACGAAGGCATAGAAGCCGGCGAGCTGGCCATACGCTTGTTGTGCTCGCTGCTGCCGGCCGAGCTGCAGCCGGCCGGTGTGGTGCCGCAGGACTGGGCCTGGGCCGAGGCGCGCGACGAATACATACGGTATGCGCAGCGCCGCCAGCTGGGGCCTTCCACCGCTTCGCTGGTGAAGGCGGCCGAGGAACGCAACATCCCCTGGCTGCGCCTGAACGAACAAAGCCTGGTGCAGCTGGGCCATGGCAAGTTCCAGCAGCGCATACAGGCCACCACCACCGGCCGCACCAGCTACATCGCGGTGGAGCTGGCGCAGGACAAGGAAGAGACCAACAAGATCCTGGGCAACATCGGCCTGCCGGTGCCGCAGCAGGAGCTGGTGCGCAGTGCCGACCGCGCCGTGCGCGCCGCAGAGCGCCTGGGCTACCCGGTGGTCACCAAGCCCTACAACGGCAACCACGGCCGCGGCATCACGGTGAACCTGAAGACGCCCGACGAGGTGCGCGCCGGTTTTGCCGCCGCCAAGGAGCACTCCAGTTCGGTCATCGTCGAAACCTACCTGGCCGGCGACGACCACCGGCTGCTGGTGGTGAACGGGCAGCTGGTGGCGGCCACCAAGCGCACGCCGGGGCAGGTGGTGGGCGATGGCCGGCACACGGTGCGCGAACTCGTGGACATCGTCAACCGCGACCCGCGCCGCGGTGTGGGCCACGAGAAGGTGATGACACGCCTGGAGTTCGACGAACAGGCCGAGATGATGCTCACGCGGCAGGGGCTGACTGGCGACAGCGTGCCGGCCGCCGGCCAGGCGGTGCCTTTGCGCAGCACCGCCAACCTGTCCACCGGCGGCACTGCCACCGACGTGACCGACATCATCCACCCCGACAACCGCGAGATGGCCGAACGCGCCGTCACCGCCATAGGCCTGGACGTTGGCGGTGTGGACTTCCTGTGCCCCGACATCAGCGAAAGCTGGCGCAGCGTGGGCGGCGGCGTGTGCGAGGTGAATGCCGCGCCGGGTTTCCGCATGCACGTGGCGCCCAGCGAAGGCACGCCGCGCGATGCCGCCGGCCCGGTGATCGACATGCTGTTCCCGGCCGGCACACCGGCGCGCGTGCCGATTGCTGCCATCACCGGCACCAACGGCAAGACGACGACCAGCCGCATGCTCAGCCACATCTGCAAGATGGCCGGCTACACGCCGGGGCTGACCACCACCGACGGCGTCTACATAGACGGCGAGCGCACCGTGGAAGGCGACATGACCGGCCCGGTCTCCACGCGCATGGTGCTGGCCGACCCCAAGATAGACCTCGCGGTGCTGGAAGTGGCGCGCGGCGGCCTGCTGCGCGCCGGCATGGGTGTGCCCTGGGTGAACGTGGGCGCGGTGCTCAACGTGGCCAGCGACCACCTGGGCCTGAAGGGCATCGACTCGCTGGAGCAGCTGGCCGAGGTGAAGCGCATCGTGGTGGAGGTGGCGCGCGACTGCGCGGTGCTCAACGCCGACGACGAGAACGTGATACGCATGTCGGCCCACACCGACGCCAAGCAGATCTGCTACGTGACGCTGAACCCGCAGCACGCAGTTGTGCGCGAACACATACGCGCCGGTGGGCGTGCCTGCGCGCTGGAGCAGGGCGTGAACGGGCACATGATCACGCTGTACGACAAGGGCCGGCACATCCCGCTGTTGTGGACGCACCTGATCCCGGCCACGCTGGAAGGGCGTGCCACGCACAACGTGGCCAATGCCATGTTTGCCGCGGCGCTGGCCTACGGCCTGGAGATCAAGCTGGACGCCATACGCCAGGGCCTGCGCACCTTCGACAGCACCTTCTACCAGGCGCCGGGGCGCATGAACGTGTTCGACGAACACCCGTTCAAGGTGATCTTCGACTACGGCCACAACGCCCATGCCGTGGGCATGCTGGCGCAGCTGGCGGGCAAGCTGGACGTGCGCGGCCGGCGCATCGTGGTCGTTGCCGGCCCCGGCGACCGGCGCGACGAGGACATCCTGGCCATTGCCGATGCGGTGGCCGGCCACTTCGACCACTACGTCTGCCGGCGCGACGACGGCCTGCGCGGCCGGGCCGAGGACGAGGTGCCGCGCATGATCGAACAACGCCTGCTGGCGCAGGGCGTGCCGGCGGCGCAGATCGAAGTCATCCCCGACGAGCAGGCCGCCATAGACCACGCGCTGCGAATGGGCCGCCAGGGCGACCTGGTGCTGATCTTTGCCGATGCGCTCACGCGTTCGTGGAAGCAGGTCATACGTTTCCGGCCCGAGGGCGCGCCGCCGGCGCCGGCCCCGGTGCTGCCGGCAGCCGCTGCAGCGGTGCCTGTCAAGCCGTCGGCCACCCAGCCGGCCAAGCCGTCGCGCCCGGCGTCGCGCCCGTCGCCGGTTGAAACCGCCGTGGATGGCGAGCCCGACGCCGTGATGGCCATGCCGGTGGAGCTGGAAGCCGCCGGCTTCGTGCGCGACGAACGTGGCCTGCGCTTCGTCGGCGAAGCCACCGACTGAAGCTTCCGCGCAAAGGCTGTCACCCGTGTCCGACCCGCTGCCGGCGGGCGCCGATGAGGCGCCGGCGCTGTTTGACGACTCGCGCCGCCTGACCGGCTGCAACCGCTGGTTCGCCGGCCCCGGCGTGGAGTTGACGGCGCTGGGCCCCGCGGCGGCCGACCCCGCCGCCTGGGCCGCGTGGGCCGAGCGCGTGCGCCGCGTCTGCACCCACCTGGGCTGGCCAGACCCCACGCCGGTGTGGCGGCTGGACGGCCCGCAGGCGGTGCTGGCCTTTGCCGCGCCGGTGGATGGGCTGTTCACTGCCACCGAGCTCAACGAGTGGGCGTGGGCGCAGCAGGAAGACGAAGCCACTGCGCTGCGCCGGCTGGCGACGCTGGCCCAGGCTGAGCCTTCGCCGCCGCTGCAGCGCCTGCGGCGCGCGGCCGTGCAGCGGGGCGTGCCCGTCAACGAAGACGATGACAGCCTGCTGCTGGGCGAAGGCGTGGGCAGCTGGATGCAGCCGCGGGCCGCGCTGCCGCTGCCGCTGGATGTGCCCTGGGCCGGCCTGCACGGCATTCCCAAGGCCCTGGTCACCGGCTCCAACGGCAAGACCACCACCGTGCGCCTGCTGGCCGCCATGGCCCAGGCCGCCGGCCACAGGCCGGGCCTCAGCAGCACCGGCGGCGTGGTGGTGGGCGGTGCGCAGCGCCAGCGCGGCGACTGGAGCGGCCCCGCCGGCGCGCGCGCGGTGCTGGCCGAGCGCGAGGTCACGCTGGCGGTGCTGGAAACCGCGCGCGGCGGCCTGGCGCGACGCGGCCTGGCGGTGGCGCAGGCTGATGTTGCGGTGGTCACCAATGTCAGCGTGGACCACTTCGGCGAATACGCCATCCACTCGCTGGCCGACCTGGCGGAGCTGAAGCTGGTGGTGGCGCGCGCGGTGGTGCACGGCGGGCTGCTGGTGCTCAATGCCGACGATGCGCCGCTGATGGCCGCCGCTGCGCGCCTGCCGCACGCCCGCGATGCACGCCGCGCGCTGTTCGCCGCCGCCCACGACGCGCCGGCGCTGGCCGCCTTGCGTGCGCAGGGCGGCACCACCTGCGGCGTGCACGACGGCCGCTTGCTGCTGGCGCAGCGCGACGCGCTTCATGACCTGGGCGCCGTGGCCAGCATGCCCCTGGCCCTGGGTGGCGCCGCCGCCTACAACCTGATGAACATGGCCGCTGCGGCCCTGGCTGCGCTGGTGGGCCTGGGTCTGCCGCCGGCGGCGGTGCGCGAGACGCTGCAAAGCTTCGGCCACCGCCCCGAAGACAACCCGGGCCGCCTGGAGCGCTGGCAGCGCGGCGGGGCGCAGGTGCTGATCGACTACGCGCACAACCCCGACGGCCTGGCGCAGCTGCTGGCGGTCGCGCGGGCGCTGGCGCCGCGCCGGCTGCTGCTGCTGCTGGGCCAGGCCGGCAACCGCGAGGACGCGGCCATCCTGGAACTGGCCCGCACCGCGGCGGCGGCGCAGCCCGATGTGGTGGTCATCAAGGAGCTGCCGTCGATGCAGCGCGGCCGGCCCGATGGCGAGGTGCCGGCGCTGCTGCTGCGCGGGCTGCAGGAGGGCGGCCTGCCGCCGGGCCGCCAGCGTTTCGGTGGCGTGGAAGCGCAGGCGGCGCTGACGCTGCTGGCCGAGGCCGCCGACGGCGACGTGGTGGTGCTGACGCTGCACGACCCGGCCAGCCGGCCGGCGGTGCTGGCACAGTTGAGCGTGGCTTGACTACCGTCTGAAACCCATGCAACAAGTTCCCTCTGTTTCCCGCCGCCAGTGGTTGCAGCTGGCCGGTGCCGGCACGGCCGCGGCCTGGCTGCCGGGTTGCGCCGTGCCGCCGGCGCACGACGCCTCGTTTGCAGCCTGGTCGGAAGACTACGCCGCTGACTGGATGCGCCTGACGCCGGAATGGGCCACCCGCCTGCAGTTCTTCGATGCGGCCGAGCAGGCGCGCATCGACGCGATGCTGTCGCCGCGCACGCCGCAGCAGCGCGCCCGCGTCGTGGCCTTGGCGCGCGAGGGCGTAGCGCGCATAGACGCCGCCGGCTGGGCGCGCAACCCGGGCGATGAAGCCACTTACCGCGCTGCGGCCACCATGCGCTGGGCGCTGGCGCTGCGTGTGAGCGGCGAGCGATTCGAAGACCACGGCTTTGTGTTCGACCAGTGGCGCGGCATGCAGGTCTCGCTGGTCAACCTGCTGACCGTGGGCCACCCGCTGCGCCGGGCGTCGGACGTGCCCACCTGGCTGGCGCGCCTGGAGCAGGTGGCATCGCGCCTGGACCAGGGCCTGCAGCAGGCGCGCGCCAGCGCGGCGCGCGGCCTGCGGCCGCCGCGGTTCATCGTGGAGCGTGCGCGCGGGCAGCTCAGCGAGCTGCTCAAGCCGGTGCCGGGCGAGGACGTGTTTGTCGCGGCGCTGTCGCGGCGCACGGCGTCGCTGACCGACCTGGACGCGGCGGCGCGTTCGCGCGCTGTTGCCCAGGCCACGGCGCTGGTGGCGCAGCAGGTGCGGCCGGCGCTGGTGCGGGTGGCGGCGTTGCTGGACGAGATGCTGCCCACGCTGAACGACGACGCCGGCCTGTGGCGGCTGCCGGACGGCGAGGCGGCCTACGCGCACGCGCTGGCGGCCAACACCACCACCTCCATGGGCGCGGCCGAGATCCACGCCATAGGCCTGCGTGAAGTGGCCCGCATAGAAGGCGAGATGGACGGCCTGCTGCGCGGGCTGGGGTACCGCAACGGCACCGTCAACCAGCGCCTGCGCGCGCTGCAGGACAGCCTGCAGCCGCCGGCAGAGCCCGACCCGCGGCCCGCGCTGCTGGCGCGCTACACCGCCTACGTGCGCGAGGCCGAGCGTCTGGCGCAGCCGCTGTTCCACCGCGCACCGCAGGCGCCGGTGGAGGTGCGGCGGGTGCCGCCGCTCACCGAGCGCACGATGGCGGCGCACTACACCGCACCCACGCCTGATGGCAGCGAGCCCGGCGTGTTCTGGGCCCCCTTGCCCGGGCCGCGCTTCGGCATCCTGGGCATGAAGACGCTGTCCATACACGAGGCGGTGCCCGGCCACCACTTCCAGATCGCGCTGATGCGTGAGCAGGCCGACCTACCGCGCTGGCGGCGCCTGGGCCTGTTCGGCGGCGGCAGCGCCTACACCGAGGGCTGGGCGCTGTACGCCGAGGCACTGGCCGTTGAGCAGGGCTGGTACGAGGGCGACCCCCACTCGCTGCTGGGCGCCCATGCGGCACAGCTGTTCCGCGCGCGGCGCCTGGTGGTGGACACCGGCCTGCACAGCCTGCGCTGGACGCGCCAGCAGGCCATTGACTACGGCATCTCGGCGTCCGAGGTTGAGCGCTACGTCGCCAACCCGGGCCAGGCCTGTGCCTACATGGTGGGCATGCTGCGGCTGCAGGCGCTGCGCGAAGAGGCGCGCCAGGCGCGCGGTGCGCGCTTCACGCTGCCCGACTTCCACGACGTGGTGCTGCGCGCCGGCTCGGTGCCGCTGGACGTGCTGGACGACACGGTGCGGCGCTGGGCGCGCAGCTGAAGGCTGGGGAGGGCGGTTGCCGGCCGGCCTACGCCGCCGTGCCGGCAGCGGCCAGCAAGACAAACAGGCCCTGCACCGGCCGCCCCTGGTCTTCGCGCAGCGTGTCGCGCTGCAAGGCCAGCCAGCTGAAACCACGCGCCGCCGCCAGCTCGCGCAGGTAGGCCTCGCCATGCGCGTAGCGCAGGCTGTCGCCGCGCAACAGCAGCGGCGGGCCGCCGCTGTCCTCTACCGAAAACGAGAACAGGCCGCCGGGCCGCAGCACACGCCGCACGCCGTCGAACACGGCCTCCAGCGCACCCACGTAGATGAACACGTCGGCGCTGAACACCAGGTCGTAGCGCGCCTCGGTGGATGCCAGGTGGGCCGCCACGTCGGCCTGCGCCAGCGTGCGGTAGCGGCCCAGCGCGCGTGCCTTGTCCAGCATGCCGGCAGAGAGGTCCACACCGTCCAGCACCGCCGCGCGCTGGGCCAGGGCCTCGGCAGCCAGGCCGGTGCCGCAGCCCAGGTCCAGGGCTTGGTCCAGCGGCGCCGGGTGGGCAGTGCGCAGCATCTCGCACAGCACAAAGGGTGTGCGGTAGCGCAGCGCGCCCACCAGGTGCTGGTCGTACTCGTCGGCGTAACCGTCGAACAGGCGCTGCACATACTCCGGCGGCGCCTGCGTGGGCGTGCTGTCGCCGCGCACCGCGGCGAGAAACCAGCGGTGCAGCGCCGGCTCGGCGCCATGCTCCAGCGCGCGCTCGAAGGCGGCGGCGGCCTCGTCGCGCCGGCCCTGGTCCTTGAGCAACTGGCCCAGCAGGCTCCAGCCCTGGGGCAGCGCCGGGGCCAGCGTGGTGCCGCGCCGGTAGCTCTGCAAGGCTTCGTCGTGGCGGTTCAGGCATTGCAGCAGGCGCCCGCGCTCCACCCACGAGGCGCCGTGGCCTGGCTCTACCGCCAGCAGCGTGTCCAGGGCCGCCACGGCCTCGGCATGGCGGCCCAGCGCGGCCAGCGATTCGGCGCGGTGCCAGGCCACCGCCTGCGGCAGCGCACCCAGTTGCACGGCCTGGTCCAGGGCCTGCAGCGCTTCGGCATGGCGGCCCAGCTGCGACAGCGCGGCGGCGCGGTGGCCCCAGGCGTCCGGGATGCCGGGGCCGGCTTCCACGCTGGCATCCAGGGCTTGCAAGGCCGTTTCGGCCAGGCCCTGGCGCAGCCGCGCCACGCCCAGGTTCATCAGCGTGGAGGCCCGGCCCGGCAGCAGGGCCAGCGAGCGGGCGAAGGCCGCTTCGGCGTCTTGCGGGCGGCCGGCGGCCAGCAGGCCGGTGCCCTCGAAGAACAGCACGCGGGCCTGGTCGAAGTCGGTGTCGCTCATGGCCGCGATGATGCAACGTCCGCCGAGCCGCCCGCCTGGTTCAGGTCCAGCGCTGCAGCAGCAACTCGTGCAGCAGCGTGCAGCCCTGGTCCAGCAGCGGGCCGCGGGCGCGCTGGGCCGAGGTGGCGATGGCCAGCTGCGTGGCCAGCGGCCGCCGCCGCGCGTCTATGTGCACCGGCCTGGCGATGAAGGCCGCCTCGCGGTCGCGCAAGGCATTCAGCGGCAGCACGGCGTGCAGGCTCAGCCGTTCCACCAGGTCCAGCATGGCCGGCACGCTCTCAACCTCGGCGGCGATGCGCGGGCGCAGGCCGGCGGCGGCCATGGCGGTTTCCAGCACCATGCGTATGGAGTGCGGGCGGCTGGGGATGACCAGCGACACCTGGGCCACGTCGGCCAGCCGGGCCGGCGGGCCCAGGGGCTCGGGCCGCGGGGTGGCCGCCAGGCCCACCAGGAACAGCAGCTCCTCGGCCACCGGTTGCAGCTCCAGCGCCGGGTCGGGCGGCGCCTGGTAGACCACTGCGGCGTCCACGCGCCCTTGCATCAGCCACTCCACGACATAGGCCGACAGGCCTTCCACCACGGTCAGCGTCGCCTTGGGGAAACGCTCGCGAAAACTGCTCACCAGCGGCGCGGTGAGCAGACGCGAGACGCTGGGCGGCAGCCCCAGGGCCAGGTGGCCCACCGGGGCGCCGCGGTGGTCTTCCAGGTCCAGCCGGGCACGGTCCACCTGCTGCAGGATGCCGCGGCCGTGCGCCAGCAGGCGCTTGCCCGGCTCGGTCAGCGCCACGCCGCGGCCGGTGCGCTGGAACAGGGGCTGGCGCAACTCGGTTTCCAGCGCCCGCACCTGGCGCGACAGCGCCGGCTGGGCCACCTGCAACACCCGCGCCGCGCGCGTGAAGCTGCCGAGTTCGGCCACGCGCACGAAGGTGGTGAGGTGGCGCAGGTCCATCAGGGTATTCTCTCAGAACCATGCTGAACTGTTATATCTGCTAGTGGAGGAATAGCGTTGATGCATGGCTTGGCGGGGGCAAGAATCCGCTGCATGAACATCGCGGCAGTGGCTGCCCCTTCTCCCATCTCGCTGCGTGGCCTGTCTTCCATGGCCACGCGCGCCCTGCTGGCCGACCTGGTGCGCGAAGCAGCCGACCCCGGCGTGCAGGTCGGATTCGAGTCCGTGGGCGGCGTGGACGCGGCGCGGCGTGTGGCCGCTGGCGAAGCCTGCGACCTGGTGGTGCTGGCGGGCGATGCCATAGCCCGCTTGCAGGCGGCCGGCGCGGTGCTGCCGGGCAGCCGGGTGGACCTGGTGCGCTCGGCCATGGCGGTGGCGGTGCCGGCCGGCCGGCCCCACCCGGACATCGACAGCGAGGCCAGCCTGCTGCAGGCCGTGGCCGAGGCGTCCACGCTGGGCTACTCCACCGGCCCCAGCGGTGACCACCTGCTGGCGCTGCTGGAGCGCTGGGGCTTGCGGCAACGCCTGGCCGCGCGGCTGGTGCAGGCTCCGCCCGGCGTGCCGGTGGCGGCGCTGGTGGCGCGCGGCGAGGTGGCCCTGGGGTTTCAGCAGCTCAGCGAACTCCGGGGTGTGGACGGCGTGGACGTGGTGGGGCTGCTGCCGCCCGGCGCCGAGTACGTGACGGTGTTTGCCGGCGCGGTGGCGGCGGCCAGCACGGCCGCACAGGCGGCGCAGCAGTGGCTGCAGTGGGCGGCTTCGCCGGCCACCGAGGCGCTGAAGCGGCGCCACGGCATGACGCCGGTCTGAAGGCCTGGCCACCAGGCACCGCAGCAACCAGTTGGAGAGAGCAGGCGTGATCATCGACATCCATGGCCACTACACCACCGCCCCCAAGGCGCTGGAGACCTGGCGCAACGCGCAGATCGCCGGCATTGCCGACCCGACCGTGATGCCGCGCGCGGCCGACCTGAAGATCAGCGACGACGAGATACGCGAGACCATAGAAACCAACCAGCTGGCCAAGATGCGGGAGCGCGGCAGCGACCTCACCATCTTCAGCCCGCGCGCCAGCTTCATGGCGCACCACATCGGCGACTTCGCCGTCAGCAGCACCTGGGCCGCCATCTGCAACGAGCTGTGCTACCGCGTCAGCCAGCTGTTTCCGCAGCACTTCATCCCGGCGGCCATGCTGCCGCAAAGCCCCGGCGTGGACCCGGCCACCTGCATCCCCGAGCTGGTGAAGTGCGTGGAGCAGTACGGCAACGTGGCGCTGAACCTGAACCCCGACCCTTCCGGTGGCCACTGGACCAGCCCGCCGCTGACCGACCGGGCCTGGTACCCCCTCTATGAAAAGATGGTGGAGTACGACATCCCGGCCATGGTGCATGTCAGCACCAGCTGCAACGCCTGCTTCCACACCACCGGCGCGCACTACATCAACGCCGACACCACGGCGGTGATGCAGCTGATACAGGGCGACCTGTTCAGGGACTTCCCCACGCTGAAGTTCGTCGTGCCGCACGGTGGCGGTGCCGCGCCCTACCACTGGGGCCGCTACCGCGGCCTGGCGCAGGAGCTGAAGAAGCCGCTGCTCAAGGACCACCTGCTGAACAACGTGTTCTTCGACACCTGCGTGTACCACCAGCCGGGCATAGACCTGCTGACCAAGGTCATCCCGGTGGACAACATCCTGTTCGCCAGCGAAATGATCGGCGCGGTGCGCGGCGTGGACCCGGAAACCGGCTTCAACTACGACGACACCAAGCGCTACATCGAGGCCAGCACGCTGCTGAGCCCGGCGCAGAAGCAGCAGATCTATGAGGCCAATGCCCGGCGTGTGTACCCGCGCCTGGACGCGGCGCTGAAGCGCCAGGGCCGCTGAACCTGCTCGCAAGGAGATACCCGCATGTACGAACTGGGCGTGGTCTACCGCCGCATAGAACGCACCGACAGCACCTTGGCCGACAAGCTGGGCCTGTTCGGCAGCGCCACGGTGCACGAGGCCATGGGCCGCGTGGGCCTGCTCAAGCCGTACATGCGGCCCATCTACGCCGGCGCGCAGACCAGCGGCACGGCCGTCACCGTGCTGCTGCACCCCGGCGACAACTGGATGATGCACGTGGCGGCCGAGCAGATTCAGCCTGGCGACATCGTGGTGGCCGCCGTCACCGCCGAGTGCACCGACGGCTACTTCGGTGACCTGCTGGCCACCAGCTTCCAGGCGCGCGGCGCCCGCGCCTTGATCATCGACGCCGGTGTGCGCGACGTGAAGACGCTGACCGAGATGCGCTTCCCGGTGTGGAGCCGCGCCATCAGCGCCAAGGGCACCATCAAGGCCACGCTGGGCAGCGTGAACATCCCGGTGGTGTGTGCCGGCCAGCTGGTGACCCCCGGTGACGTGATCGTGGCCGACGACGACGGCGTGGTCTGCGTGCCGCGCGCACTGGCCGAGAAGACCCTGGCCGCGGCCACGGCGCGCGAAGCCAACGAGGGCGAGAAGCGCGCCAAGCTGGCCGGCGGCGTGCTGGGCCTGGACATGTACAAGATGCGCGAACCGCTTGAAAAAGCGGGCCTGCGCTACGTGGACTGAGCCCGCGGGCCCGGCAGCGCCATGCACATCGCGCTCATAGGTTATGGCGAGGTCGGCCGCATCCTGGCGGAAGACCTGCGTGCCGCCGGCCATGCGGTGCAGGCGCACGACCTCAAGCTGCTGGGCGAAGCTGCGGCCGCGCTGCATGAGCACGCGGCGCGTTTCGGCGTCACGCTGCTGAACACGCCTGCCCAGGCGGTGCAAGGCGCCGGGCTGGTGCTGTCGGCCGTCACCGCCAGCCAGGCCGTGCCGGTGGCGCAGGCCGTGGCGCCGGCGCTGCAGGCCGGCAGCTTCTTCCTGGACTTCAACAGTGCCTCGCCCGGCGCCAAGCTGAGCGCCGCGGGCATCGTCGATGCGGCCGGCGGACGTTATGTGGAAGGCGCGGTGATGACCAGCATCCCGCCCTACCGCAGCAAGGTGCCGCTGCTGCTGGGCGGGCCGCACGCGGCGGCCATCAAGCCGCTGCTGGACGAGCTGGGTTTTGCCGCCACCGTGCACAGCGACCGCCTGGGCGTGGCCAGCGCCACCAAGATGTGCCGCAGCGTGATGATCAAGGGCCTGGAGGCCATGGTCATCGAGAGCTTTACCGCGGCGCGCCACTACGGCGTGGAAGACGCGCTGATCGCCTCGCTGCAGGAAACCTTTCCCGGCATCCACTGGGAGAAGCAGGGCGCCTACTTCTTCCAGCGCGTCATAGAACACGGCCGCCGGCGCAGCGAAGAAGTGCGCGAGGTGGCCCAGACCGTGCGCGAGGCCGGCCTCGCGCCGCACAGCGCCGCCGGCACCGCCGAACGCCAGGCCTGGGTGGCCGACCTGGCCGATGCCGGCGTCTTCGGCCAGCGCGGTGACAGCGGCTTTGCGCGCAGCGCCGACTGGCGCACCGAGGCCGACCGCATCCTGGCCCATTTGAACCACAAGGACTGAACGCGCTATGGCCTTCGAGAAGACGCCCGGCTGGCTGGACTGGTACGCCGGCCCCAGCCAACCGCGCTTCGTGCCGCCGCCGGGCAGCGTGGACGCGCACTGCCATGTCTTCGGCCCCGGAGACGAGTTCCCGTTTGCGCCGGAGCGCAAGTACACGCCCTGCGACGCCAGCAAGCAGCAGCTGTTTGCGCTGCGCGACCACCTGGGCTTTGCGCGCAACGTCATCGTGCAGGCCACCTGCCACGGCGCCGACAACCGCGCCATGGCCGACGCCTGCCGGGCCAGCGGCGGCATGGCGCGCGGCGTGGCCACGGTGCGGCGCAGCGTCAGCGATGCCGAGTTGCAGGCGCTGCACGAAGCCGGCGTGCGCGGCGTGCGCTTCAACTTCGTCAAACGCCTGGTGGACTTCACGCCGCGCGACGAGCTGATGGAGATCGCCGGGCGCATACAGGCGCTGGGCTGGCACGTGGTCATCTACTTCGAGGCGGTGGACCTGCCCGAGCTGTGGGACTTCTTCACCGCCCTGCCCACCACCGTGGTGGTGGACCACATGGGCCGCCCCGATGTGAGCCAGCCGCTGGACGGCCCGGAGTTCGAGCTGTTCGTGCGTTTCATGCGCGAACACCCCAACGTGTGGAGCAAGGTCAGCTGCCCCGAGCGGCTGAGCGTTTCCGGCCCGCCGGCGCTGCACGGCGAACAGGCGGCCTACCGCGACGTCGTGCCGTTTGCACGCCGCATCGTCGAAACCTTCCCCGACCGTGTGTTGTGGGGAACCGACTGGCCGCACCCGAACCTGAAGGACCACATGCCCGACGACGGCCTGCTGGTGGACTTCATCCCGCACATCGCCACCACGCCCGAGCTGCAGCACAAGCTGCTGGTGGCCAACCCTATGCGCCTGTACTGGCCCGAGCTGGTGTAAGGACCTGAGCCATGGCCCTGGACAAACCCTACAAGGACGTGCCCGGCACGACCATCTTCGACGCCGAACAGTCGCGCAAGGGCTATTGGCTGAACCAGTTCTGCATGAGCCTGATGAAGGCCGCCAACCGCGAACGCTTCAAGGCCGGCGAGCGCGCCTACCTGGACGAGTGGCCCATGAGCGAAGAACAGAAAGAGGCCGTGATGGCGCGTGACCTGAACCGCTGCATCGCGCTGGGCGGCAACATCTACTTCCTGGCCAAGATAGGTGCCACCGACGGCAAGAGCTTCCAGCAGATGGCCGGCAGCATGACCGGCATGAGCGAGCAGGCCTACCGCGACATGATGATCGGCGGCGGGCGCGACCCGCGCTGGGGCCGGGGGTGAGCACCATGGCGCGCACCACCGCTCGCACCACCGCCCGCATCACCTCCAGCGTCTACACCAGCCACGTGCCGGCCATAGGCGCGGCCCTGGACCAGCACAAGACCGGCGAGCCGTACTGGCAGCCCGTCTTTTCGGGCTACGACTTCAGCCGGCAATGGCTGCGCGAGCAGCGGCCCGACGTGATCTTCCTGGTCTTCAACGACCACGCCACGGCCTTCAGCCTGGAGATGATTCCCACCTTCGCCATAGGCACCGCGGCCGAGTTTGCCGTGGCCGACGAAGGCTGGGGCCCTCGCCCGGTGCCCAAGGTCATCGGCCACCCCGAGCTGGCCAGCCACATCGCACACAGCGTGATCCAGGACGAGTTCGACCTGACCATCGTCAACCGCATGGACGTGGACCACGGCCTGACGGTGCCGCTGAGCCTGATGTGCGGCGAACAAGACCCGCAGCAAGGCGCCTGGCCCTGCCCGGTCATTCCGTTTGCGGTGAACGTGGTGCAGTACCCGGTGCCTTCGGGCAAGCGCTGCTTTGCGCTGGGCCAGGCCATACGGCGTGCGGTGGAAAGTTTCGACCAGCCGCTGAACGTGCAGATCTGGGGCACCGGCGGCATGAGCCACCAGCTGCAAGGCCCGCGCGCCGGGCTCATCAACCGCGCCTGGGACAACCGCTTCCTGGACCGCCTGATCGATGACCCCGCCGGCCTGGCGCAGGTGCCGCACATGGAGTACGTCACCGAAGCCGGCAGCGAAGGCATCGAACTGGTGATGTGGCTGATTGCCCGCGGCGCCATGGCCGACGTGGCCGGTGGCGCCGCGCCGCGCGTGGCCCATCGCTTCTACCACGTGCCGGCCAGCAACACCGCGGTCGGGCACCTGATCCTGGAGAACACATGACTGCACCCATCAAGGTGGCGCTGGCCGGTGCCGGCGCCTTCGGCCAGAAGCACCTGGACGCCATGCGGCTGATCGCCGGCGTGGAGGTCATCAGCGTCATAGGCCGCGAGCTGGACAAGACGCAGGAAGTGGCCGCCAAGTACGGCATCGCCCACGCCGGTACCGAGCTGGAACAGGCGCTGGCGCTGCCCGGGCTGGACGCGGTGATCCTGGCCACGCCCACGCAGATGCATGCGGCGCAGGCCGTGCAGTGCCTGCAGGCGGGCAAGCACGTGCAGGTGGAGATTCCACTGGCCGACAGCCTGCGCGACGCCTACCAGGTGGCCGACCTGCAGGCCCGCACCGGGCTGGTGGCCATGGTGGGCCACACCCGCCGCTTCAACCCCAGCCACCAGTGGGTGCGCAAGAAGATCGTGGCCGGCGAGTTCGCCATCCAGCAGATGGACGTGCAGACCTACTTCTTCCGCCGCACGAACATGAACGCGCTGGGCCAGCCGCGCAGCTGGACCGACCACCTGCTGTGGCACCACGCGGCGCACACGGTGGACTTGTTCGCCTACCAGGCGCGCAGCCCCATCGTGAAGGCGAACGCGCTGCAAGGCCCCATACACCCGCAGCTGGGCATTGCCATGGACATGAGCATCCAGCTGCAGGCGGCCAACGGTGCCATCTGCACGCTGTCGCTGAGCTTCAACAACGACGGGCCGCTGGGCACCTTCTTCCGCTACATAGGCAACACCGGCACCTACATCGCCCGCTACGACGACCTGGTCAATGGCAAGGACGAAAAGATAGACGTGTCCAAGGTGGACGTGTCCATGAACGGCATCGAACTGCAGGACCGCGAGTTCTTCGCCGCCATACGCGAAGGGCGCGAACCCAATGCCAGCGTCTCCCAGGTGCTGCCCTGCTACGAGGTGCTGCACGACCTGGACCGCCAGCTGCGCGGCGACTGAAGCGCCGCCCTGGCTGCGTCACCCACCACCCACCAACCCACAGGAGACAAGCTGTGAAACTGACCCGCAAGCACTTCCTCGGCACCCTGGCCGGCGCTGCCGCCAGCATCGCCGCGCCGCGTGCCTTTGCGCAGAGCCCGGTCACGCTGCGTTTTCACCAGTTCCTGCCGCCGCAGGCGCCCATTCCCAGCCAGGCCATCAAACCCTGGGCCGACAAGATAGAGCGCGAAAGCGGTGGCCGGCTGCGCATACAGCAGTTCCCGGCCATGCAGCTGGGCGGCCGCCCGCCGGAGCTGTTCGACCAGGCCAAGGACGGCGTGGTGGACCTGGTCTGGACGGTGCTGGGCTACACGCCCGGCCGTTTCCCCAAGGCCGAGGTGTTCGAGCTGCCGTTTTCCACCGGCAAGGCCGAGTCGTCGTCGCGCGCGTACTGGGAGTACGTGCAGGCGCATGCGGCCGACGAGTTCCGCGACGTCAAGCTGATCGCGGTGCACACCCACGGCCCGGGGCTGTTCCACAGCAAGGACCCGATCAACAAGCTCGAAGACCTCCGGGGCATGCGTGTGCGCGGCGGCTCGCGTGTGGTCAACATCATGCTGGAGCAGCTGGGCGCGGTGCCGGTGGGCATGCCGGTGCCGGCGGTGGGCGAGGGCCTGTCCAAGGGCGTGATCAGCGCGACGACCATCCCCTGGGAGGTGGTGCCGGCGCTGCGCGTGCAGCAGATCGTCAAGAACCACACCGGCTTCACCGGCGACAAGGGCTTGTATACGCAGACCTTTGCCGTGGCCATGAACCCGCGCAGCTACGAGCGCCTGCCGGCCGAGCTGAAGGCCGTGATCGATGCCAACAGCGGCATCGAGGTGGCGGCGCTGTTCGGCAAGGCTATGGACACCGGCGACCAGGCGGGCCTGCGCCTGGCGCGCGAAGCCGGCAACAACATCGTCACGCTGGACGCGGCCGAAACCGCGCGCTGGCAGCGCGCTGCCGCCGGCGTGCGTGCCACCTGGTACCAGGAGCTGGCGCAGCGCAACCAGGACGGCCAGAAGCTGGCGGCCGAGGCCGAGCGCCTGATCGCCAAACATGCCGGCTGAGCTGTCAGGCCGGTCTTCTCCGGCCCGTCGCTGCCTTCGGGTGGCCGGCGGGCCGGTTTGCCCGGGCCTCGCTGCGGCCCGGGTGTGAGTTTTGTTGTCGGATGCTGCCGTGAGTTCATTCATCTACGGTTTGAGTCGGTCCCTGTCCTGGTTCGGTGGCGTCGTGCTGACCGCGCTGGCGCTCTTGAGCGTGGTCAGCATCACCGGGCGCGCCCTGGCCGGTTTCGGCTACGGGCCGGTGCCCGGTGACTTTGAACTGGTCGAAGCCGGTACCGCCCTGGCGGTGTTCTGCTTTCTGCCCTGGGCGCACCTGAAGCGCGGTCACGCCACCGTGGACTTGTTCTGGGGCACCTTCCCGGCGTGGATGAAGCGCGCGCTGATGGTGCTGTCCGACCTGCTGATGCTGCTGCTGTGGGGCCTGCTGGTCT
The DNA here is from genome assembly GCA_037190565.1 of Burkholderiaceae bacterium. GTDB lineage: Bacteria > Pseudomonadota > Gammaproteobacteria > Burkholderiales > Burkholderiaceae_C > Rubrivivax. The sequence goes on along the minus strand of JBBCJV010000012.1, from coordinate 50,141 downwards.
GGCGCATGAGCATCGCGATGCACGACTACCGCGCCAACGGCGAGGTGACCTTCATCCTGCAGATGCCGGTGTGGTGGGGCTACGCGGCCTCGTTCGTGCCCGCGGTGATAGGCGTTGTCATCTACATCTGGCGCATGCTGGAAGACCTGGGGCTGGCCAAACCGCCACCCGGCTTCACCTACGCCGAAGGGAGCCACTGATGGAGCCGCTGAGCCTGGCGGCGTGGTCCTTCCCGGTCCTGCTGCTGCTGATTTTTCTGCGCGTTCCCATCGGCCTGTCCATGCTGTCGCTGGGCCTGCTGGGGTCCTTGCTGGTGTACGGCAGTGCCGCGCCGCTGCTCAACCAGATGAAGACGGTGGCCTACAGCACCTTCAGCAGCCACTCGCTGTCCATCGTGCCGCTGTTCCTCTTGATGGGGCAGTTCGCGGCGCTGGGCGGCCTGTCGCAGGCCTTGTTCAAGGCTGCCGAGGCCTTCATAGGCCACCGCAAGGGCGGCACGGCCATGGCCGCGGTGGGCGCCTGTGCAGGCTTCGGGGCCATCTGCGGCTCGTCGCTGGCCACCGCCGCCACCATGGGCCAGGTGGCCTTGCCCGAGCTGCGGCGTGCAGGCTACGCCGGCGGGCTTTCCGCCGGCGCGCTGGCCGCCGGCGGCACGCTGGGCATCCTGATCCCGCCGTCCATCGTGCTGGTCATCTACGCCATCCTGGCCGAGCAGAACATCGCCAAGCTGTTCGCCGCGGCCTTCGTGCCCGGCTTTCTGGCGGCGGCCGGCTACGTGCTGGTGGTGGCCGTGGTGGTGCGTGTGAAGCCGCAGTGGGCGGGCCGCGCCGAGGCCGTGCCCTGGCCCGAGCGCTGGCGCGCGCTGGCCGCGGTGTGGCCGGTGCTGATGATCTTTCTGGCGGTGGTCGGCGGCATCTACACCGGCATCTTCACCCCCACCGAAGGCGCTGCGGTGGGGGCCGTGGGCACCGGGCTGGTGGCGCTGTTCCGCGGCGGGCTGACGATCAAGGGCCTGGGCCGTGCCTTCGAAGGCACGGCCAGCGGCACCGCGATGGTGTTCATGATCGTGCTGGGTGCGGCGGCCTACAACACCTTCCTGGCCTTGTCGATGCTGCCGCAGGAGCTGGCCTCGTGGGTGGGCACGCTGGGCTTGTCGCCTTACCAGATCCTGTGGGCCATCCTGATCTTCTATTTGATTCTGGGCTGCGTGATGGACTCGCTGTCCATGATCCTGCTGACCATCCCGATCTTCTTCCCGATGATCAGCGGCCTGGACTTCGGCCTCACGCCGGAGGAAACCGCCATCTGGTTCGGCATCCTGGTGCTGGTGGTGGTGGAGGTGGGGCTGATCACGCCACCGGTGGGCATGAACCTGTTTGTCATCCAGTCCATGGCGCCGGACATCAAGATACGCGACACCTACATCGGCGTGATGCCCTTTGTGGCCAGCGACCTGATCCGCGTCGTGATCCTGGTGGCCTTCCCTTCGATCTCGCTGTTTGTGCTGCGCTTGTGACGGCAGCCTTCACCGTGGCCGGTGTGCTGCCTGCACCGGCTTCCCTGGGTTCGTACCGTTCCCGCGCGAGGCGGGTGCGCCGGACAATCTGAGAGAGTTTTCGCCTTGCCGGGCAGCGCGCCATGGGCACCTCCCGCAACCTTCTCCGCATCCAACTCCAAGGAGACATTCGCATGAGCCTGACCCGCAAACAGTTCGTGACCGCACTGGCCGGTGCCGTGGCCACCGTGGCCGCACCGCGCGTGGCGCTCGCGCAGGCCACCACCACGCTGCGCTTTCACCAGATGCTGCCGCCGCAGGCCACCATCCCGGCCAAGGCCATCATGCCGTGGGCGCAGAAGGTGGAGCGTGAAAGCGGCGGCCGGCTGCGCATTCAGCACTTTCCGACCATGCAGCTGGGCGGTCGCCCGCCGGAGCTGTTCGACCAGGCCAAGGATGGCGTGGTGGACCTGATCTGGACGGTGCTGGGCTACACGCCGGGCCGCTTCCCCAAGAGCGAGGTGTTCGAGCTGCCGTTCTCCACCGGTTCGGCCGAGGCCGGCTCCAAGGCCTTCCAGGAGTACGTCGAAACCCACGCGATGGACGAGTTCAAGGACGTGCAGCTGATAGGCGTGCACATCCACGGCCCGGGGCTGTTCCACAGCAAGGACCCGATCAACAAGCTCGAAGACCTCAAGGGCATGCGTGTGCGCGGCGGCTCGCGCGTCATCAACATCATGCTGGAGCAGCTGGGCGCGGTGCCGGTGGGCATGCCGGTGCCGGCGGTGGGCGAGGGCCTGTCCAAGGGCGTGATCAGCGCGACGACCATCCCCTGGGAGGTGGTGCCGGCGCTGCGCGTGGAGCAGATCGTCAAGAACCACACCGGCTTCACCGGTGACAAGGGCTTGTACACGCAGACCTTTGCCGTGGCCATGAACAAGGCCAGCTACGAACGCCTGCCGGCCGACCTGAAGCGTGTGATCGATGCCAACAGCGGCCAGGTGGCTGCCACCGCCTTCGGCCGCACCATGGACGAAGGCGACAAGGTCGGGCTCGGCCTGGCCCAGCGCGGCGGCAACAACATCGTCACGCTGGACGCAGCCGAGACGGCGCGTTGGCAGCGTGCCGCGGCCGGTGTGCGCGCCGTGTGGTACCGCGAAGTGGGCGGGCGCGGTCTGGACGGCCAGAAGCTGGCCTCCGAAGCAGAGCGCCTGATCACGAAGTACACGAAGTAAACCGCGCGGCAGGGCGCGTCGGTGCCGGCCCGCCAGGGCCGGCACACGCCGTGTAGGACGGCGACTACAGCTTGTGTCACAAGGGCTTGCACACCCGCCGGGCGGGCGTGCAACTGCCGCGCAAACCGTGGGTCTATCAGGGGTCGTTTCCGTTTGAGGAGATCCTGATGGAACAGCACAACAACCCATCGCCGGGCCAACAACCGGCGCAGCGCACGAACCCGGCCCTGCTGGTCGGCGGCGCGGCGGCCTTGATTGCCGCTGGCGCACTGGCCACCGTGGTGGTCATGAAGCAGCCCGACGAAACCCAGGCCACGCCGGTGGCCCAGGCCACTACCGAACCGGCCCGCAGTGCAGACCCGACGCCTGCCCCGCTGCCGGTCACCCCGCCGGCCGTTGCGCCGGCACCCAAGCCGGCGGCCGCCCCGACCGCGGCCCCCCGGCCGGCAGCACGCCCGGCGCCGCAGCGCCAAGCTGCCGCACCGGTGTGCACCGACTGCGGCGTGGTGCAGGCGGTCACGGCCGTGCGGCACAACGGCGAGGGCACGGGCCTGGGCGCCGTGGCCGGCGGTGTGGTGGGCGGTGTCATAGGCAACCAGATGGGCGGTGGCCGCGGCAAGGACGCGATGACCGTGCTGGGCGCGGTGGGCGGCGGCGTGGCCGGCCACAAGATCGAGCAGCGCCAACGTGCCACCACCGAGTACCGCATCGAGGTGCGCATGCAGGACGGCAGCGTGCGTACGCTGACACAGGCGCAACCGCTGACCGTGGGCCAGAACGTGCGCGTGGTGGGTGAGCAGGCGGTGGTGGCCGGCGACACGGCCGCCCCGGCACCGCGCGGTTGACGCGCGCGGCTGGCGTCGTTGTAGACCACGCTGCAGGCCTTGGGCCTGCAACGCAGACAACACCGCAAGCTTCACAACAAGAGGGTCGGCGCGCAAGCGTCGGCCCTTTGTCCTTTGTGGCGGTCACAATGCCTGCGGCCATGGGCACACCCGCCTGGCCGTCACCTCCGTCCTACTGTTCATTGCCCCCGTCTGCCATGCCCGCCTCCTTGCGCCCCATGGGCCCCTTCCAGGTTTTGCCCGTGGGCGTGGGCTGCATGAACCTCAGCCATGCCTACGGCACGCCGCCTTCGCGCGATGTGGCCGAGCGGCTGCTGCTCAGTGCCCTGGACCAGGGCGCCAACTTGTTCGATACCGCGGCGCTGTACGGCTTCGGCGCCAACGAGTCGCTGGTGGGCGCCGTGCTCAAGCCGCACCGCAGCCGCATCGTGCTGTGCTCCAAGGGCGGCCTGGCCGGTGAACCGGTGGGCGAGGGCGGCGCCTTGCAGCGGGTGATCGACGGCCGGCCGGCCACGCTGCGCCGCCATTGCGAAGACAGCCTGCGGCGCCTGGGCACCGACGTGATCGACCTGTACTACCTGCACCGCTGGGACAAGCAGGTGCCGGTGGAAGACAGCGTGGGCGAGCTGTCGCGCCTGGTGGAGCGCGGGCATGTGCGCGCCATAGGCCTGTCGGAGGTGTCCGCGGCCACGCTGCGGCGCGCGCATGCCGTGCACCCGGTGGCGGCGGTGCAAAGCGAGTACTCCTTGTGGTCGCGCAATGTCGAGATCGCGGTGCTGGCGGCCTGCCGCGAACTGGGTGCGGCCTTCATCGCCTTCAGCCCCACCGCTCGCGGCCTGTTCACCGATGCACCGCCCGACCCGGCAGCGCTGCACGCCAAGGACATACGCCTGGCCATGCCGCGTTTCGAGCCTGCACACTGGGCAGCCAACCTGCGCCTGCGTGCCGAAGTGGCGGTGGTGGCCCGGGAGCTGGGCTGCACCCTGGTGCAACTGGCCCTGGCCTGGCTGCTGGCGCGCGGCGAGCATGTGATCGTATTGCCGGGCACGGCGCAGGAGGCGCATCTGCGCGAGAACCTGGCCGCTGCCGGCGTCAGCCTGACGCCGGCGCAGATGGACCGGCTGAACACCATCGCCGATCCGCAAGCGGTTTCCGGCCCACGCTACAACCCGCAGAACGCGCGCGAAGTCGACACCGAAGAGTTCTGATCGGCGTTGTCTGGCAGGCCGGTAGGAAGCCGCCTACAGCCGCTGTCACAAGGCTTTGCACACTGGTGCCGTGGGCATGCAACTGTGCGGTGCCCAGCGGTGTCCATCAACCGTCCCGATTGTTTGAGGAGATGGTCGATGGAACGCTATGACAATGGATGGCAGCCCGCACGCCGCAAGCAAGGCCAGTTGCTGGCGGGTGGTGTGCTGGCGATGGTGGCCGCGGCAGGCGCCGCAGCCGCGGTCTTTTCTATGCAGGAAGCCGAGCCTATGAAGCTCAGTGCCCTGCCCGCCGAGCAGATGCAGACACCGTCTGCACACACGCAGGACACGGTGACGGACATGGCCCAGCCGCAGCTGCTGGCCCAGGCCAGCCCGACGCCTGCGACCACGCCAGCGGCGGTCACGCCGCCGGCGGTGCCGTTGCCCTCCACGCCGTCTGCGCCCGCGTACACACCCGCACCGCCCACGCCCAAGGCAGAGGCCATGCCCACCCCGGCGCCTACGCAGTTGCAGAGCCCGGTGCCGCAGCCCGCAGTGACGCCCATGCCGGCGCCGGTGCTGCCGGCCGCCGAGCCGGTCACGCCGCCGAGAACGGTGATCGAGCCGGTGCCGGTTCAGCCCAAGGTCGAGACGCCGCGCCCGGTGGAGCCGCTGGTGCAAGTGCCCATGCCGCCCGCGGTGCAGCCTGCATCGCCCCCGGCGCCCCCGGCGGCTGACGACACGCCGGCCAGCGAAGGCAGCAGCGACGAGCCGCAGCCGCCGGTGACCGCGGTGGACGAACCACAGGCGCCCAAGAGCAGCGCCGATGACAAGGCGGACGAGCCGGCTGAAGAAGCCGCCGACGAAACGCTGGACTGACCGCGCGGGTTGATCCCGCACGAGGACGGGCCACCCCGCGCCAGCGGGGCCACGCCGAGGTGATACTTGCAGCCTGACGCCGGCACGGCGGCCTTCGTGGCAACACGAAGGCCGCCGCAGGCCGTTTGTATGTTCGCAGCGCAAGAAGGAACCCGGCTTGAAGTTCAGAATGGCCCACAACTCGCTGTTTGCCATCCTGCTGCGCTCGCCGTGGTGGGCCAGCGCCGCCATCGCGCTGGTGTTGGGGCTCATCAGCGGGGCCTTGCTGCCCGAGGGCCTGCGCGTGGTGGGCGCCTTGATGGGCCTGCCGTTTGTCATCATCAGCGCGCTGGCGGCGCGGCGCCAGTGGCAGTTGCCCAGCGCCGCCCGCGTGGCGCAGACGCACGAAGCGGTCTCGGCCATGGCCTGGCCCGCCTTCAGCGCCCTGCTGGAGCAGGCCTTTCAGCGCGACGGCTACACGGTGCAGCAAGCCGCCAAGGGCTCTGCTGCCGACATGCTGCTGGAGCGTGAAGGCCGGCGCATGGTGGTGGGCGCCCGGCGCTGGAAGTCGGCGCGCATAGGCGTGGAGGTGCTGCGCGCGCTGCAGGTGGCGCGCGACGACGCCGAGGCCTCGCACGCGGTGTACGTGGGCCTGGGGGTGCTCAGCGAAGGGGCGGTGGACTTCGCCCGCGAGAACCGCATCACTGTGTGGCAGACGGCGGAAGTGGCGCTGGCCTTGCGCGGCCTGCCGCTGGCGCCGGCGGCAGCACCGTCGGCAGCCGGTGCTGCCAAGTCGTCGCGCGCCGGCTCTCGCGGCGCGGGCCGGTGATGCAGCGACGCCGCTGCGTGCAGGCGCTGGGCTGGGCCTCGCTGGGGACGGCTTCGCTGCTGGGTCTGCCGGCAGCGCTGCGCGCCCAGCCCCGCTTCCCCGAGCGACCGGTGACGGTGGTGGTGCCTTTCGGCCCCGGCGGCATTGCCGACATCACGGCGCGCGCCGTGGCCGAGCACATGGCGCAGTCGCTGGGCCAGGCGGTGGTGGTCGAGAACCGGCCCAGCGCCGGCAGCATCGTCGCCAGCCAGGCGGTGGCCACGGCGCGGCCCGACGGCCACACGCTGCTGCTGCTGAGCAACGGCAACGCAGTCAGCGTGGGCCTGTTCCGCAAGCTGCCTTACGACACGTTGAGCGCCTTCGCGCCCGTCAGCACCCTGGGCTACTTCGACCTGGGCCTGTTCGTGGCGGCCGGCTCGCGTTTTGACTCGCTGCAAAGCCTGGTGGCCTTTGCCAAGGCCCAGCCCGGGCGCCTGAACGTGGGCAGCATCGCGGTGGGCAGCACCCAGCACCTGTCGGCCAAGCTGTTCGAGACCGTGGCCGGCATCCAGACCCTGGTGGTGCCCTACAAGGGCAGCCCGGCGGTGATGACGGCGCTGCTCAGCGGCGAGATCGACGTGGCCTTCGAGATCGTGGGCCCCATGCTGCCGCAGGTGCAGGCCGGCGCGCTGCGCGCACTGGCGGTGTCTTCCGGCCAGCGCAACCCGGCTTTGCCGCAGGTGCCCAGGGTGCAGGAGGCCGGCGTGGCCGGCTACGACGTGGCCTCGTGGAACGCGCTGGCGGCTCCTGCAGGCACGCCGCCGGCCGTGATCGAGGTATTGAACCGCGCCGCGCGCGAGGCCGTGGCCGCACCGGCGGTGCAGCAGCGGCTGGCGGCCCTGGGCATGCGGCTGGCCGCCAGCACGCCAGCGGAGTTGCAGGGCCTGCTGTCGCAGGAGATCACCCGCTGGGGCGCGGTCATACGCGCCGCCGGCATCACGCCGGAGTAGCCGCGCTGCCGCCTGCGCGCTGTGCCGGCCGCAGCCCGTGTACGCTAGCGCCCCCTTGAACACCCGCCGGCCGCCCCCACCGTGGCTGGCTTGTTGAGTTTTTCTCCGCCCACGCAGCGACCGAAGACGATGAGCACCGACACCCCGGACACCCCTGCGCAGAAGCACACCCACGCCTTCCAGGCCGAGGTCAAGCAGATCCTGCACCTTGTGACGCACTCGCTGTACAGCAACAAGGAGATCTTCCTGCGTGAGCTGGTCAGCAACGCCAGCGACGCCTGCGACAAGCTGCGCTTCGAGGCGCTGGACCAGCCGGCGCTGTTCGAGGACGCGCCCAACCTGGAGCTGCGCATCCACTTCGACAAGGCCGCACGCACGCTGACCATCAGCGACAACGGCATAGGCATGAGCGCCGAAGAAGCCGTGGCTCACCTGGGCACCATCGCCAAGAGCGGCACGCGCGAGTTCATGGCTGCGCTGGAAGGCGACAAGAAGAAGGACGCCAACCTGATAGGCCAGTTCGGCGTGGGCTTCTACTCCGGCTTCATCGTGGCCGACCGCATCACCGTGGAAAGCCGCCGCGCCGGCCTGCCGGCAGAGCAGGGCGTGCGCTGGAGCAGCGAAGGCACCGGCGACTTCGAGGTCGAGACCATCACGCGCGCCCAGCGCGGCACCGACGTCATCCTGCACCTGCGCGAGGGCGAGGACGACTTCCTGCAGCCCTGGCGCCTGCGCAGCATCATCAGCAAGTACAGCGACCACATCAGCCTGCCCATCCTGATGGCCCAGGAGCAGTGGGACGAGGAGAAGAAGGAGCAGGTCGCCACCGGCGAATGGGAGACGGTGAACAAGGCCGCGGCGCTGTGGACACGCGCCAAGAGCGACATCACCGACGCGCAGTACCAGGAGTTCTACAAGCAGATCAGCTACGACCAGGAGCCGCCGCTGGCCTACACGCACAACCGTGTGGAAGGCCGCACCGAGTACACGCAGCTGCTGTACGTGCCCAAGCAGGCGCCCATGGACCTGTGGAACCGCGACAAGCGCGGCGGCGTCAAGCTGTACGTCAAGCGGGTGTTCATCATGGACGACGCCGAGGCGCTGATGCCGGTGTACCTGCGCTTCGTCAAGGGCGTGATCGACAGCGCCGACCTGCCGCTGAACGTGAGCCGCGAGCTGCTGCAGGAAAGCCGCGACGTGAAGGCCATACGCGAAGGCAGCACCAAGCGCGTGTTGTCCATGCTGGAAGACGTGGCGGAGAACCAGCAGGACAGGTACGCCGAGTTCTGGGCCCAGTTCGGCCCCGTGCTGAAGGAAGGCCTGGGCGAGGACTTCAGCAACCGCGAACGCCTGGCCAAGCTACTGCGTTTTGCCAGCACCCACGCCGACCAGGGCGTGTCCTTCACCGACTACCTGGGCCGCATGAAGGAAGGCCAGGAGGCCATCTACTACATCACCGCCGACAGCCTGGCCGCGGCCAAGGGCAGCCCGCAGCTGGAGGTGTTCCGCAAGAAGGGCATCGAGGTGCTGCTGCTGACGGACCGTGTGGACGAGTGGATGCTCTCGCACCTGTACGAGTTCGAGGGCAAGGCGCTGACCAGCGTGGCCAAGGGTGCGGTGGACCTGGGCCAGCTGCAGGACGACGAAGAGAAGAAGGCCGCCGAAGCCACGGCCGAGGCCTTCAAGCCCACGCTGGAGCGCCTGAAGACCGCGCTGCAGGGCCGCGCCAAGGACGTGCGCACCACCACGCGCCTGGTGGATTCACCGGCCTGCATCGTGGTGGACGACGGCGACATGAGCGCCCACCTGGCGCGCATGCTCAAGCAGGCCGGCCAGGACGCGCCGCGCGCCCAGCCCATACTGGAAGTGAACGCCGAACACGCGCTGGTGCAGCGCCTGGCCGCGTCGGAGCACTTCGATGACCTGGCGAACATCCTGTTCGACCAGGCCCTGCTGGCCGAAGGCGGGCAGCTGGAAGACCCGGCGGCCTACGTGCGGCGCGTCAACACGCTGCTGGCGGGCTGAGCCTTCCGCGGCGGCCTTGGGCTGCCGCGGGCGCTGCTCAGCGCTCGCGGTAGTACAGCCGCATGGCCACCGGTGCAAACACCGCGGTGACCAGGGCCGCGGCCACCAGCACCCAGGCGATGTCGCCGCCCGGCACCTGGCCGTGCATCAGCCCGCGCGCCGCGCTGGTCAGGTGCGTCACCGGGTTCAGCGACACCACGGTCTGCATCCAGCCGGGCATGGTGGCCGGGTCCACGAAGATGTTGCTGATGAAGGTCAGCGGAAACAAGAGCAGCATGCTGGAGGTCATCACCGACTCGGGTGTCTTCACCAGCATGCCCACGATGATCCACAGCCACGACACGGCCGAGGTGAAGACCAGCGTCAGCAGCACCGCCGCCAGCACGCCCGGGAAGCCGCCCTCGGGCCGGAAGCCCAGCACCAGGCCCACGCACAGCACCACGGTGGCCGCCAGCGCGTAGCGCGCCAGGTCGCCCAGCAGCGCGCCCACGATGGGCGCCGGCTGCCAGATGGGCAGCGAACGGAAGCGGTCGAACAGGCCCTTGGTGATGTCGGTGTTCAGGCCCACGCCGGTGTAGATGGTGAGGAACACCAGGGTCTGCACCACGATGCCCGGGATCAGGTACTGCAGGTAGGCGTCGGTGGACCCGGCCAGCGCACCGCCGAACAGGTAGGTGAACATGAAGGTCATCATGATGGGGAAGACCAGCACGTCGAACAGCTGGAAGGGCACGTGCTTGATCTTCAGCATCGCGCGCCAGGCCAAGGTCAGCACCGCGGCAAAGGCGGTGGCCCGCGGTGGGCGTGGGCCGCTGCCCAGCACACCGTTCAGTACAGGCGGGTTCATGTCTCGGCGGGCTTTCCGGTCAGGGCCATGAAGACGTCGTCCAGGCTGGGCTGGGCCAGCGCAAACTCGGCGATGGGGATGTTGTCGGCGGCCAGGCGCGCCAGCGCGGCGGGCACCAGCTCATCACGCTGCACCTTGGCGGCCAGTTCGTCGTCGGCCGCGCCGGCGTGGGCTTCGCCCAGCACCTGCTGAAGAACCAGGCGCGCGGCTTCGCGCTGCGAGGCGTCGGCCAGCTTCAGGTGCAGGGCGCGGCCGCCCACCGAGGCCTTCAGTTCGTGGCTGGTTCCTTCGGCGATGAGCTTGCCGTGGTCGATGACCGCCAGCCGGTCGGCCAGGCGGTCGGCTTCTTCCAGGTACTGGGTGGTCAGCAGCACCGTGGTGCCGGCGGCGGCGATGGCGCGCACCGTGTCCCAGACCTGGCCGCGGCTGCGCGGGTCCAGGCCGGTGGTGGGTTCGTCCAGGAACAGCAGCTCGCAGCGGGTGACCAGGCTGGCGGCAATGTCCAGACGGCGGCGCATGCCGCCGGAAAAGGTGCGCGCCTGGTGGTCGGCAGCTTCTTCCAGCTCAAAGGCCGCCAACAGCTCGGCAGCGCGTTCACGCGCGCCGCGCCAGGAGAAGCCCAGCAGCCGCGCCACCAGCACCAGGTTCTCGCGCCCGGTCAGGTCTTCGTCCACCGACGCGAACTGGCCGGTCAGCGCCACCTTGGCGCGCACCGCGGCGGCTTCGCTGGCCAGGTCGTGGCCCAGCACACGCGCCGAGCCGCCGTCGGGGCGCAGCAGCGTGGTCAGCATGCGTATCGTGGTGGTCTTGCCGGCGCCGTTGGGGCCCAGCAGGCCGTAGACGGCACCGCGCTGTATGGACAGATTGATGCCGTCCACGGCGCGTGTTGGGCCGAAACGTTTGACCAGGGCCTGGGTTTCGATGGCGAGTGTCATGGGTGCTGGCTGCGGGAGTACCCGCCAGTCTAGAAGAGCGGCGCAGCGCGCAGCAGGCGGGCCCGCTCAGCCCCCCGCGGGCTACAGGCCTTGCATGATCTGCAGTTGCTCGCGCAGTTGGGCGGCCTGCTGGTTCCAGTAGGCGGCGCTGCCGAAGAACGGAAAGTTCAGCGGGAAGGTGGGGTCGGCCCAGCGTTCGGCCAGCCAGGCGCTGTGGCGCAGCATGCGCAGGGTGCGCAGCGGCTCCACGAGGCGGCGCTCGCGGTCGTCGAAGTCGCTGAAGTCTTCGTAGCCCTCCAGCAGCAGGCGCCAGTGCCGGGCCATGGTGTCGGCGTCGCCGCTGACCAGCATCCACAGGTCTTGCACCGCCGGGCCTTGCATGGCGTCGTCCAGGTCCACCACGTTGGGCGCGCCTTCGCGCCACAGGACGTTGCCAGGGTGGCAGTCGCCGTGCAGGCGCAGCGTGGCCAGCGGCATCTCGGGCCCGAAGCGATCGAAGGCCGCCACGGTGGCTTCCAGCGCGCGCTGGGCGGCGTCCTGCCAGGCCGGGCGTTCGGGCGGCGGCACGAAATCGCCTTGCAGCAGCAGGTTCAGCGCACGCTGGCCGTCGGCCTGGGCGTTCAGGTGGTGGCGGTGGGCGAAGGGCCGCTGCCGCCCCACGCCGTGCAGGCGGCCTATGAAGCGGCCCAGCTGGCGCAAGGTGCCGGGGTCTTCCAGCTCGGGCTCGCGGCCGGCGCAGCGCGGGCTGACGGCAAAGCGGTGTTCGCCCAGCACGGCCAGCGTGGGCGGGCTGCCGTGCAGTTGCAGCGTCGGCTCCAGGCCGGCGTCTTCCAGCGGCAGCGGCGGCACCACGGGGATCTCGGCCGCCGCCAGCTCCAGCGCGAACTGGTGCTCTTCGAGAATCTGCGCGTTGCTCCAGCGGCCGGGCCGGTAGAACTTGGCCACCACCGCACGCCCGTCTTCCAGAAAGACCTGGAAGACGCGGTTCTCGTAGGAGTTGAGCTGCAGGATGCGGCCGTCGCCCAGCAGGCCCACGGCGTCCAGCGCCGCCAGCACCTGCTGCGGCGTCAGGTCGGCGTAGACCATGTCAGCGGTGCGCGGCCGCGCGAAGCCGCTGGCGCGCCCACTTGGGGAGCAGCGAGCAAGGCGAGCGTGGAGGCCTCACTTCAATGCCGCAACGGCGACACCGGGGTGTCCACCACCACCCCGCCCACGTCGTCCGGTGCCGGGGGCACCTCGCGCACCGAGACGCCGGCGCGCAGCGCGCCCAGGGTGCCGGCGGCAGAGTAGTCGGCTCCGCGGTTGTCCATGCCGAAGAAGGAATCCTGGAAGAAACCGGAATCCTGCCACAGCGCGGTACGCCCACGCCGGCTGCGGGCTGTGCCGGGTGCGGGCGGGGCTTCGGCCGGGCCGGCGGCCGGCGCCGGCTGCGGGCCGTGGGCGGTGGCGCCGCTGTGTGGCACCAGCAACTGCAGCTCGGGGATGGAGGGCAGGTGGTCCACCGGGCAGCGCAGGTAGCGCACGCGGCAGGCGGCCAGCACCGACTGCTTGATCTGCAGCGTGCGGCGCGAGTTGCCGCGGTCGTTTTCCAGGTCTATGGCGGCCAGCACACGCCCGTTGGCGCTGCAGATGGCGAAGGTGACGTTGATGCCGCCCAGCAGCTCGTACCAGAAGCGCACTTCGTTGGGGTCGGCGGGCTGGCAGAAGCGCACCAGCGGCAGCTTGGACAGCACGATGTGGTGGGGCAGGGCCTCGCGCAGCTGCCGGTAGACGCGGCGCTCGTCGGTGCTGAACACCGGCCGCGCCGTCAGCGTCCACTCGGTGGGCAGCGGCTTGGGCTGTTGCTGCCGCCGCCGCCAGATCCACAACCCCGCCGCGCCGGCCAGCAGTGCGAGCGACAGGGAAGCGAGGATCCAGGGGAGGGTCTGCTGCATGGAGGTCCGCGCGGCGCGCCACCACCGATCAACGCAAGAGAACGGAAACTGAACTCACACGAGAGGGCGCTGGGATGTTACAGCCTGTTCCTGCCGGGGCGCCTCCCCGCGATCTGGTGTTACCAGCGTCGCAGACGCCCCTCACAACGGGGGTGGACAAGGGCAGGACAAGCGGGCCCGCGGCGGCCCGGCAGGCGGCTACGGCGCCAGCCGGTCCAGCCGCAGCGCCTGCAGCTTCAGGCGGTAGTCGAAGTCGGCGGCGTGGTGGCCCAGCAGTTCCTCGATCTGCGAGCCCAGCGTGTCGGCCGGCAGGTCCAGCTCGGCCATCGCATCGCCGCCCTCGGTGCGCACGTGTGCGCCGGCGCGGCGCACGATGGCCAGCATGGGGCTGTTCTCGCGCGCCAGGTGCACGTGCATGCGGCGCACGCCGCGGTTGCGGGCGTGCATGATGGCGTGTTCAAACAGCCGGCCGCCGAAGCCGCGGCCGCGTGTGCTGGGCAGCACCGAGACGCCGAACTCGGCCGCCGCCGGCTCGCCGGCGTCGCCGCGCGGCGCAAAGGCCAAGTGCGCCATCGCCACCAGGCGCAGCCGGCGGTTGAAGATGCCGAAGACCTCGTCGCGGTCGAAGTCCATGCCCTGCGCGTACAGGGCGATCTGCTCGTCGCTGGCCGCATGGCCGAAGCGCAGCCAACGGTCTCGCTCCTCCAGGGCCAACAAGTGAGCAAGTACACGCTCTCTGTGATGAGAGCCCAGCGTGCGTATCGGCACCCAGCGCGGCGCTTTGGCCGGGCCGGGGTTGCTGGGCAACGCGGCTTCCAGCAGGTCGGTCGGTGAGCGGTCCATGGTCAGGGGCAGGTGGGGGCTGCGATGCCGCATGGTAGTCCAAAAAACTAGGGTTTACCCTCAAATCAAGTGCAGGCCACGCCTAGCTGTTCACGGCTGGGCCCTCTGCGCGGCAGGCCCATTCCGGGCTATACTCGAAAGCTTTTCCCCAACCGCCCAGCCTGAGAGGCCGCCGAAACAACGAGCGGTGCCGAAGGTGGGCATTTTTTGAGACCTCCTCATGAAGACCTTCAGCGCCAAGCCGGCCGAAGTGAAGCACGAGTGGTATGTGATTGACGCCACCGACAAGGTGCTAGGACGTGTCGCCAGCGAAGTGGCACTCCGTCTGCGCGGCAAGCACAAGGCCATTTACACGCCTCACGTCGACACCGGCGACTTCATCGTCGTCGTCAACGCCGACAAGATCCGCGTCACCGGGGCCAAGGCCACCGACAAGATCTACTACCGGCATTCCGGCTTCCCGGGCGGCATCACCGCCACGGCGTTCAAGGACATGCAGGCCCGCCACCCGGGCCGCGCGCTGGAGAAGGCCGTCAAGGGCATGCTGCCCAAGGGCCCGTTGGGCTACGCGATGGTCAAGAAGCTGAAGGTTTATGCCGGTGCCTCGCACCCGCACACCGCGCAGCAGCCCAAGCCGCTTTCTATCTGAGGACGCCATGATCGGATCCTGGAACTACGGCACCGGCCGTCGCAAGAGCAGCGTCGCGCGCGTCTTCATTAAGAAGGGCAGCGGCCAGATCGTCATCAACGGCAAGCCCGTGGATGCCTACTTCGGGCGTCAGACCTCCATCATGATCGTTCGGCAGCCCCTGCTGCTGACGGCCAACGAGGCGGCTTTCGACATCAAGGTCAACGTGCACGGCGGCGGCGAAAGCGGCCAGGCCGGTGCGGTGCGCCACGGCATCACCCGCGCGCTGATCGACTACGACGCGGAGCTGAAGGGCGAACTCAGCCGCGCCGGCTTCGTCACGCGTGACGCGCGTGAAGTGGAGCGCAAGAAGGTGGGTCTGCACGGCGCGCGGCGTCGCAAGCAGTTCAGCAAGCGGTAATTGGTCCACTCCCTACGCGCTTCGCGGCCTGGCAGGCCGCGCCGCAGCGAGGACGCTGCGGCCCTTCGCCAGGCACGCGCCGTCCGCAGGGACGGCGCATGTCCCGGCTCAGCCCCCTCGAGGGGGCGCCGCCAGTGGGCCGGCGAAGCCGGTCCCACGGCGGCCGCTGGGTTGCGCGGCGGGGGCTGAGCGGCTTGCAGTCGCCGGCCGACATGGGTTGCAAAGACCTGTACCCGGCTACTCGTCTAACAAGGGCGCGCCTGCGGGTGCGCCTTTGTCGTTTCTGAGGGCCGGCGAGGATGCGCTGGAAGCTGCTGCGACGCCGGCTGTCCATCAGTGCGCCGCGGGTCATCGTGCGCAGCCACCTGCCCTGGCCGCTGCGCTGGCTGGTGATTGCGCTGGTGATGGGGTTTTCCGCTGCGCTGGCGCTGTGGGCCTTCGACTTCGGTCAGCAGATCGCCGGGCTGGACAGCGGCAAGCGCACCGAGCTGGCCCAGTTGCGCGCCGAGGTGGCGCAGTTGCGAGACGACCACCGCCAGGCGCGTGCGCTGGCCGACAGCGCCGAGTTGCTGCTGCAGGCCGAACGTGCGGCGCAGCAGCGTCTGCTGGAGCAGATGCGCCAGCTGGACGGCGAAAAGCAGGCCTTGCAGGAAGACCTGGCCTTCTTCCAGCGCCTGCTGCCGGCCGGTGGAGACGGCCTGCGGCTGCGCGGCCTGCAGGTCACACGGCCCGAGCCCGGGCTGCTGCGCTGGCAGCTGCTGGTGCTGCAGCACGGGCGCGACCCGGCCGCCTTCGAGGGGCGCTACGACCTGGTGTTCAACGGCACGCTGGACGGCCAACCCTGGACAGCCACATTGCCCGGTGGTGCGCAGCCGCTGAGCCTGCGCCAGGCGGCGCGGCTGGACGGAACGTTACCTGTGCCGGCCCAGGCCGTGATACAAACCGTGCGCGCGACCTTGACCGATGCCCGCGGCAACGCCCGGGCGACACAGACATTGAAGCTGTGAGCGATGCAGGCCGCGCCAGGACGGAGCGAGCCTGCCCAAGGAGAGCAACCGTGAATTGGTTTGGAAGAAAGAGTACGCCACCCATACGCAGCCTGGTGGGCGAAGGCATGGTGGCCGTCGGCCATCTGCACTTCCGCGACGGCCTGCGCATAGACGGCGAAGTGCAGGGCGACATCCTTGCCGAAGGCGACAAGCGCAGTGTCGTGGTGGTGAGCGAAAATGCCCGAGTGAGCGGCAAGGTGAAGGCTGCCCATGTGATCATCAATGGCGAGGTGCGCGGCCCGGTGGTGTCCGACGACCTGCTGGAACTGCAACCCAAGGCGCGGGTCTATGGTGATGTCACCTACCGAACCCTGGAAATGCACCCCGGCGCGGTGGTCGAAGGTGCGCTGAAGCCCAGCAGCCCGGCCGGCCAGGCCGGTCGAACTGCAGGCACGGCAGCCGCTTCCCCGCTGAAGCTGGCCGCCTCCAACGATGCGTGAGATGCACGCCTGAAAGAGCCCCATGAACGCGATTGCCGAACAAGTCAACCTCTCCACCGTCGCCGACGAGATGCCGGCGCCGCTGGTGTTCACCGACAGCGCGGCCGACAAGGTCAAGCAGCTGGTCGATGAAGAAGGCAACCCCGATCTGAAGCTGCGCGTGTTTGTGCAAGGCGGCGGCTGCTCGGGCTTCCAGTACGGCTTCACCTTCGACGAGGTGGTCAACGAAGACGACACGCAGATGGCCAAGAACGGCGTCACGCTGCTGATCGACGCGATGAGCCTGCAGTACCTGGTGGGCGCCGAGATCGACTACAAGGAAGACCTGCAGGGCGCGCAGTTCGTGATCAAGAACCCGAACGCCACCACCACCTGCGGCTGCGGTTCGTCGTTCTCGGCCTGAGCCGACCACCCGCTTGCTGTCACGGCCCGCGTCAGCGGGCCGTTGTCTTTTCTAGCGCGGGTACAGCGCGCCCAGCACCCGTGGCCCGCGCGCGCCGGTGACCGCCGCCAGGTTGCCCGGCCGCCGCTGCACAAAACGCTGCGCCAGCCAGGCGAAGGCCAGGGCCTCGACCTGGTCGGGCGGCACACCTTCTTCGGCGGTGGAGGCGACGGCCATGCCGGGCAGCAGCACCGCCAGGCGGCGCATCAGGTGGCTGTTGTGGGCGCCGCCGCCGCACACCAGCAGGCGCGGTGTGCTGCCGGCGTGGCGGTGCAGGGCCTCGGCCGCGGCGCGTGCGGTCAACTCGGCCAGCGTGGTCATCACGTCCTGCGGCGGCAGCGCGGCGACGGCGGGCGGGCCTTGCAGCCAGGCGGCGTCGAACAGGTCGCGGCCGGTGCTCTTGGGCGGCGGGCGCTGGAAGTAGGCGTCGGCCAGCCAGGCGGCGAGCAACGGCTCGTGCACCCGCCCGCCCGCGGCCCAGGCGCCATCGGCGTCGTAAGCCTGCCGGCGGTGGCGCTGCGCCCAGGCATCCATCAGCAGGTTGCCGGGGCCGCAGTCGAAGCCCAGCACCTGGCCGGCGCTGTCTATGAGCGTCAGGTTGGCGATGCCGCCCAGGTTCAGCACCGCCAGCGCCTGGCCGGGCTGCGCAAAACGCGCGGCGTGGAAGGCCGGCACCAGCGGCGCGCCTTCGCCGCCGGCGGCCAGGTCGCGGCTGCGCAGGTCGCACACCACGTCGATGCCGCAGCGTTCGGCCAGCAGCGCGCCGTTCAGCAACTGCACGGTGTAGCCCACGCCGTCGAACTCGCGCGGGCGGTGGCGCACGGTCTGGCCGTGGGCGCCTACGGCGGTGACATCAGCGGGCTGCAAGCCCTGGCCTTGCAGCAGTTGCTGCAGGGCCTGCGCATACAGCTCGGTGACGCGGTGGCCGGCCAGCGCGGCGCGGTGGATCTCGTTGTCGCCGGCGCGGTTCAGCGCCAGCAGCTCGACCGCCAGGTCGGCGGGCATGTCCAGATGCACATGGGCCAGGCCGCGCGAGGCCCCGTCAGCACCGGCTTCGGCCAGCACGGCGTCCACGCCGTCCATCGAGGTGCCGGACATCAGGCCGGCAAACACGGCAGCGCCCGCCGGAGCGGGCGCCGGGCCGGGTTTACTCGGCGTAGCCACGCTGGCTGACCAGCGACTCGGCAACTTCCAGCTTGACCTGCACGGCGCGGGCCACCTCGGCAAAGCGCTCGCGCGCCGCAGCACCCAGCGGCACCGTCTCGGAGGCGCGGGCAATGCGCAGCGGGTCCTGGTGGTCGCCGTTGACGCGGAACTCGAAGTGCAGGTGCGGCCCGGTGGCCCAGCCGGTGGCGCCCACGGCGCCTATGCGCTGGCCCTGGTCCACACGCTGGCCGCGACGCACGTCGATGCGGCTCATGTGCGCGTACAAGGTGGTGCGGTTGCCGCCGTGGCGCAGCACGACCACGTTGCCGTAGCCGTTCTGCCAGCCGGCGAAGTCCACCACACCATCGCCCACGCTGCGTATGGGCGTGCCGTGCGGCGCGCCGTAATCCACGCCGCGGTGGGCGCGCCAGGTGCGCTGCAGCGGGTGCAGGCGGCGGCCGAAGCCGGAAGTGACCCGCGAAAACTCCATGGGGCTGGCCAGGAACAGGCGCCGGCGGCTGCTGCCGTCCAGGCCGTAGTAGCCGCCGCGCGATTCGCCTTCGGCATGGAACCACACGGCGTGGTAGGGCCGGCCGGCGTTGACGAACTCGGCCGCCAGCACCCGGCCGGCACCGCCGCTCCAGGGCACCGGCTCGCCATCGGCGTACAGCGACTCGTAGACCACGCTGTAGGTGTCGCCCTGACGCAGCTCGCGGTGGAAGTCGATGTCCACGGCGAAGATGTCGGCCATTTGTATGGCCACCGAATCGGGCACGCCGGAGGCGTCGGTGGCGGCAAACAGCGACGAGCTGATGGTGCCGCTGGCCAGCCGCGCCTGCGCGGTGAACGGCACGTTGTCCATGCGCGCCAACCAGCGCTCGTCCACGCGCGACAGGGTCAGCCGCGTGAAATGGCTGCGCATCTGGTCGCCGTTTTCCGACGGGTAGCGGGCGATCAGCTCCTGCAGCGCACCGTTGCTGTCGGTGCGGGCCTGCACCATCTTGCCGGCGCGGCCGCTGAGCAGGCGGCGCGCGGTGGCGTCGCTGCGTATGAAGGCGGCGGCTTCGGCGTCCACGATGCCCAGGCGGGCAAACAGGTTCTGTATGGTGTCGCTGGGCCGTGTCAGCTCGCTGCGCACCAGCAGCAGCTCTTGCGCGGCCAGGGCGTCGAGCTGGGCGCCCAGCTCCACCGGGGCGATGTTCTCCACCACCAGCCGCTGGGCCGGCGGCAGCGCCTGCGGCACCAGCGGGGCCACGGCCACCGCGGTGATGGCAAAGCCCGCCATCGCGACCACGCCGGCCACGACGACCCCACGGCGGTGATGCTGGACAAAGGCCTGCAGGCGTTGCAGGGACTGTTGGAAGCGCGCGGAGGTCTCCAAGGGCGGCCGGGGCGGTGAGAGGTCGGTCTTGCCTTCGCGGCCGGCGGCCGTCTGGAACCTGGGTTGGGGCGGTCGGCCCGGGAGGCCGTCCACTAGAATCCCCGGCGGTCTGCAGCGGCTGTTGCCACCGTCGTCAACCCCCGGGTTCGGCAGATACGAGAAGTATATCGGCGCCTGCCGGCGCGAAGTTCACGAATAAACCCCGAAGTAACAAGCAGATGAGCCAGCCCGCTGCCGCCGCAGAAGCCAAACACCCGGTGACCGACGCCGTGCGCGAGGCGCTGGCCGTTTCGCAGCGCGGCTGCGAGGAGCTGCTGCCCGAGGCCGAGTGGCTGAAGAAGCTGGCGCGGGCCGAGGCCACGGGCCAACCGCTGCGCATCAAGCTGGGTCTGGACCCCACCGCCCCGGACATCCATATCGGCCACACCGTTGTGCTGAACAAGATGCGGCAGTTGCAGGATCTGGGCCATACCGTGATTTTTCTCATCGGCGACTTCACGTCGATGATCGGCGACCCCTCCGGCCGCAACACCACGCGCCCGCCGCTGACGCGCGAGCAGATCGAGGCCAACGCCCAAACCTACTACCGCCAGGCCAGCCTGGTGCTGGACCCGGCCAAGACCGAGATCCGCTACAACAGCGAATGGAGCGACCCGCTGGGCGCCCGCGGCATGATCGAGCTGGCCGCCAAGTACACGCTGGCGCGCATGCTGGAGCGCGACGACTTTACGAAGCGTTTCAGGGCCGGCAGCCCCATCAGCATCCACGAACTGCTGTACCCGCTGATGCAGGGCTACGACTCGGTGGCGCTGAAGTCCGACCTGGAACTGGGTGGCACCGACCAGAAGTTCAACCTGCTGGTGGGCCGCGCGCTGCAGCAGGAGTACGGGCAGGAGCCGCAGTGCATCCTGACCATGCCTTTGCTGGAGGGCCTGGACGGCGTCGAGAAGATGTCCAAAAGCAAGGGCAACTACATAGGCATCACCGAGCCGGCGGCCACCATGTTTGCCAAGGTGCTGTCCATCAGCGACGTGCTGATGTGGCGCTGGTACCCGCTGCTGTCGTTCCAAAGCGAGGCCGAGGTCAACACGCTGAAGGCCGAGGTGGACGGCGGGCGCAACCCCATGGACGCCAAGCTGATGCTGGCGCGCGAGATCACCGCGCGCTTCCACGGCGCGGCCGCGGCCGCGGCCGCCGAGGCCGACTTCCGCCTGCGCGCCGGCGGCGGCGTGCCCGAGCAGATTCCCGAAGTGACGCTGGCCGGTGCGCCGCTGGCCATAGGCGCGCTGCTCAAGGCCGCTGCGCTGGCGCCTTCCACCAGCGAGGCCTTGCGCCTGGTGGAGCAAGGCGGTGTGCGCATAGACGGTGCGGTGGTCAGCGACAAGGCCCTGAAAGTGGGCGCCGGCCAGTGCGTGGTGCAGGTGGGCAAGCGCAAGTTCGCGCGCGTCACGCTCACCGCCTGAACAGGCGGCGCAGCCCACGCGGCCAGCAGCCATGCAGGTCAGCGGCTACCTGAAGCTGTCCATCGCGGTGGCGCTGGCGACCATCGCGCTGAAGACCGGCGCCTGGTGGGTCAGCGGCAGCGTGGGCCTGTTGTCGGACGCGCTGGAGTCGCTGGTCAACCTGGCCGGTGCCACCTTCGCGCTGGCCATGGTGACGGTGGCGGCGCGGCCGCCCGACGAAGACCACCCCTACGGCCACTACAAGGCCGAGTATTTCTCCAGCGGCTTCGAGGGCGTGCTCATCATCGTCGCGGCGCTGGCCATCTTCTGGACGGCGGGGCACCGCCTGCTGGCGCCGCAGCCCTTGCAGTCGCTGGGCCTGGGCCTGGGCTTGTCGGTACTGGCCTCGGTGTTGAACGGGGTGCTGGCCTGGTCCATGCTGAAGAAGGCGCGCGAGGCGCGTTCCGTGGCGCTGGAGGGCGACGCGCGCCACTTGTTCACCGACGTGTGGACGTCGGTGGGCGTGGTGGGCGGCCTGCTGGCGGCGCAGGCCACCGGCTGGTTGTGGCTGGACCCGGTGCTGGCCATCGCGGTGGCGCTGAACATCCTGCGCGAAGGCCTCAAGCTGATGAGCCGCAGCGTGGGCGGGCTGATGGACGAGGCCGTGGGCGGCGAGGTGCAGGCCGACATACAGCGCGTGCTGGACGGTTTTGCCCACCACACCATCCGCTTCGACCATGTGGCCACCCGCCGTGCCGGCCAGCGCCGTTTTGTGGACCTGCACATGCACATGCCGGCGGACTGGTCGCTGCGCCGCGCCGCCGCGCTGCGCGGCGAGGTGGAGCAGGCCTTGATGAGCGCGGTGCCGGGCCTGCGCGCCAGCATCCAGCTGCTGCCCATGGACGTCGAAGCGCACTTCGACGACCCGCGGGACCCGATCTGATGCCGGCGGGGGCTTGATGCTGGCGCTGGTGCAACGGGTGCGCGAAGCGCGCGTGGAAGTGGCCGGCGCGGTGACGGGCGCGATAGGCCCGGGCCTGCTGGTGTTTGTGTGCGCCGAGCCGGCCGACACACCGGCCCACGCCGCCAGGCTGGTGGACAAGCTGCTGAAGCTGCGCGTGCTGGCCGACGACGCCGGCAAGATGAACCGCAGCGTGCAGGACGTGGGCGGCGGGCTGCTCATCGTCAGCCAGTTCACGCTGGCCGCCGACACCGCCGGCGGCAACCGCCCCAGCTTCACCGGCGCTGCGCCACCGGCCCTGGGGCGTGCGCTGTACGACGAGGTGCTGCGCCTGGCGCGCGAGCGGCACAGCCCCGTGGCGGCCGGCGAGTTTGGTGCCGACATGCAGGTGCACCTGGTCAACGACGGGCCGGTGACGGTGCCGCTGACGCTGCGCTAGCGAGCTGAGGCTAGGCGCTCGACGCCCTGTCGGCCGACGACGGTTCGCCGGCCAGCGCGGCCACCCGCAAGCCCGGCTGCACCCCCAGCGCACGGGCCGCCTCGTTGGCATGCGCCACCACGCCGTCGGCCAGCGTGGACGCGGCCTCGCCTATGCGGGCGCTGTCGTGCGCCACCGCGCAGGCGGCCATGCCTTGGGCCTGCAACAGGGCCAGCGCGGCAATGCCGGCGCCGTCCTTGCCCACGCCGGCGTCGTTGAACACCACCAGCCAGGGCCGCGCCTGCAGCGCATAGCGGCCGGCGCTCAGGCCGCCGTGCGAGCCGGTCACCAGCAGCGCGCCGGGCGGGTGCCGTATGCCCTCGGTCACGCTGTCCAGCACCAGCAGCGGCGTGCCGGCCGGAATGGCCAAGGGGCTGCCGGCGGCAGCCCCTTGTTTCAAGCGGCGCATGGGGGGTGGTCCATCGCCTGCCGTGGCGGGCCGGGCAAGCCGGCCGCCATGCCCGTCTTCAGTCGGCGTACTGGCCGGCCGCCTTGATGGCCGCGCCCCACTTCTCGATCTCGGCGGCGACAAACTTCTTGTGGCCGGCCGGCGTCAGGCGGTCGTCGGTGACGACCACGGCGCCCAGCGCTTCCTGGCGCTTGATGAACTCGGGGTCCTTCAGCGCTTCGCGCAGCGCGGCGTTGAGCTTGTCCAGCGCCGCCTTGGGCGTGCCCTTGGGCGCGTACATGCCGTGCCAGATCGAGACGTTGAAGTCCTTCAGGCCCTGGCTGTCCAGCGTGGGCAGGTCCTTCAGCGCCGGCGTGCTCAGCGGCTGCATGGTCGTGACCGCGTAGGCCTTGACGCGCTTGGACTCGATCTGCGACGTGGTGTTGGTGGTCTGGTCGCACATGATGTCGACCTGGCCGCCCAGGATGTCGGTCATCGCCGGTGCCGTGCCCTTGTATGGCACGGTGGTCATCTCGGCTTGCAGCGCCTGCTGGAACAGCAGGCCGCACAGGTGCGACGCGGCGCCCAGGCCGGCGTTGGCCAGGTTGACCTTGCCCTTGTTGGCGTTGATCCACTGGCGCAGCTCGGCGAAGTTGTTCGCCGGCAGCGTGGGGCGGCCGATCAGCGTCATCGGCACGTCGTTGACCATGCCCACGAACTCGAAATCGTCCAGCACCTTGAACGGCAGGTTGCGGTACAGGCCCGGCGCGGTGGACATGCCGATGTGGTACAGCAGCAGCGTGTAGCCGTCCGGCGAGGCCTTGGCCACGCGGTTGGCACCCAGCGTGCCGCCGGCACCGCCGACGTTCTCGACCACGATGGTGACGCCACCCAGCGGCTTGCGCAGCGCTTCGGCCAGGTCGCGCGCGACCTTGTCCGTGGGGCCGCCGGCGGCAAATGGCACCACCATGGTGATGGGCTTGTCCGGGAAGGCGGACGCGGCCATCGCGACGGAGGCAGCGGCCAGGGCGAACAGGGTCTTCTTGATCACGCGCAGATCTCCTACAGAGGTGGTGCGAGGCGCGGATGCTAGCCGGGCCTCATCGAATGCGAAACGCGGGAAACACGTAGCGCCAAGGCGGTGCATGCGCAAGCTTCGTGTAAGCCCGGCCCGCAGCCGGTTTCACCCCAGGCGGCGCTGGTCTTCTATGACCTTGCCGTCGTTGGGCAGGCTGCCCGGCGCCAGCAGTTCGACCTCGCAGCGCAGCTTGGTCACGTCGCGCACGCTGGCGGTCAAGGCCTGGGCCAGGCCTTCGGCCGGGCCGCTGCATTCCACCTTCAGCGTCAGCTGGTCGGCCGCCATCTCGCCGCTGACCACCAGGCGCGCCCGGGCGGCCTGCGGGTGGCGGCGCAGCACCTCGGCCACCTGGCTGGGGTGCACGAACATGCCGCGCACCTTGGCCGTCTGGTCGGCACGGCCCAGCCAGCCGCGCAGGCGGGTGTTGCTGCGGCCGGTGGGGCAGGGGCCCGGCAGCACGGCCGACAGGTCGCCGGTGCCGAAGCGCAGCAGCGGGTAGTCGGCCGACAGGCTGGTGATGACCACCTCGCCGACCTCACCGTCGGGCACCGGGTCGCCGGTGCCGGGGCGGACGATCTCGAGGATCACGCCTTCGTCCAGCACCAGGCCTTCGCGCGCCGCGGTTTCGTAGGCGATGGTGCCCACATCGGCGGTGGCATACAGCTGGTAGCCCGCCACGCCACGCGCCTGCAGCCAGTCGCGCAGGCTGGCCGGGAAGGCTTCGCCGCTGAGCGCCGCCTTCTTCAGGTGCGGCAGCGCGACGCCGGCTTCGGCCGCCTTCTCCAGCAGGATGCGCAGAAAGCTGGGTGTGCCCACGTAGGCGTCGGCGCGCAGTTCGGCCAGGGCCTGTAACTGCATCTCGGTGTTGCCCACGCCGCCGGGGAACACGGTGCAGCCCAGCGCGCGGGCGCCGGCGTCCATCATCCAGCCGCCGGGTGTGAGGTGGTAGCTGAAGCCGTTGTGCACCAGGTCGCCCAGTCGCAGGCCGGCGGCGAACAAGGCGCGCGCGGTGCGCCAGTAGTCGCGGCCTTCGCCTTCGGGTTCGTAGATGGGGCCCGGGGACTGGTACACGCGCGAGGCGGGCCGCGGCGCGCGCGCCAGCAGCGCACGCCAGCCCAGCGCGGAGAAGCCGCCGAAAGGGTCCCAGGCCTCGCCGGCGGCGGCACGCGCGGCCTGCTGGCGCTGCAGCAGCTCGCTCTTGCGCGTTACCGGCAGCCGGGCCAGCGCGGCACGCGAGTTCACCTGCGCCGGCTGCACACCGGCCAGGATGCCGGCCAGCGCCGGCACCGCCTGCGCGGCACGCACCTGGGCCGGCAGGGCCGCCATCAGGGCGGCTTCGCGTTCGGCAGGGTCGCGCGTTTCCAGCGCGTCGTAGTGTGCGTCGTGACTTTGAGCGTTCAAGGCAGCACCCCCAGCTCCTTTTGCAGCTTCTTGGTCAGGCGCGAGGCCACCAGGGCGTGGGAGCGGCGCACCAGCGCGTCCAGGTCGGCCGGCGGCAAGGCGTGGCCGGCCTGCACCTGCACCCACTTGGCGCGTGCCAGGTAGGGTGCGGGGATCACGCCGGGCACGCCGGTCAGCTCCAGGAAACGTTCGTCCTCGACCTTGAACGAGCAGGTGGTGGCGCGGCCCGCGGCGTTCAGCAGGAACACGCAGAACATCTTGCCGCCCACGCTGTACACCAGGTCGGCGCCCCACTTGATGTCCTCGGTGGCGGCGGGCAGCGCTGCGGCGAAGCGGCGCTGGCGGTCGAAGTCGGCACTCGCCATGGGGCCTACTCTTCGCGTTCCCAGCGGGCCAGGCGCTTCTTCAGCTCGTCCAGGCACTTGCGCACATCGGCGCCGGACTTCAGCGTGAGCCGGTCCCACTCGGGCGTCAGCATCGGGCGTTTGGCCAGCTTGACCTGCAGCGCCTGGTCTTCGGCCGAGACCTCCACCAGGCGCCGACCGCGCTGTTCGAAGCCGTTGCCGCGTTCGGCCAGGCCCAGCTCGCGCAGCGAGCGTTTCAGGCCCACCAAGGCGTTGGCCGCGTCGAAAGCAGGCGGCGCAAAGCCACCGAAGTCGTTGTCGCTCATGGTCCTCACTCAAGACAGCCAGCGCTTGCGGCGCTTGTAACTCTTCACATCGCGGAAGCTCTTGCGGTCGCTGCCGTCGGCGGACCGGCCCATGCCCAGGTAGAACTCCTTCACGTCCTCGTTCTCGCGCAGCGCCCGGGCCTCGCCGTCCATCACGATACGGCCGTTTTCCAGGATGTAGCCGTAGTCGGCATAACGCAGCGCCATGTTGGTGTTCTGCTCGGCCAGCAGGAAGGTGGTCTTCTCGCGGGTGTTGAGGTCTTTCACGATCTCGAACACCTCCTCCACGATCTGCGGCGCCAGGCCCATGCTGGGTTCGTCCAGCAGCACCATCTTCGGGTTGGCCATCAGCGCGCGGCCTATGGCGCACATCTGCTGCTCGCCGCCGCTGGTGTAGGCGGCCTGCGAGCCGCGGCGCTGCTTCAGGCGCGGGAAGTAGGCATACACCTTCTCCAGCGTGGCAGCCACCGCGGCCTTGCCGTCGCGGCGCGTGTAGGCACCGGTGAGCAGGTTCTCCTCTATGGTCAGGTGGGCAAAGCAGTGCCGGCCCTCCATCACCTGGATCACGCCGCGGTCCACCATCTGCGCGGTGCTGAGCTTTTCTATGCGTTCACCGCGCAGCTCTATCGAGCCCTTGGTGACCTCGCCGCGTTCGCCGGCCAGCAGGTTGCTCACCGCGCGCAAGGTGGTGGTCTTGCCGGCGCCGTTGCCGCCCAGCAAGGCCACCACACCACCTTCCGGCACCTGCAGGCTCACGCCCTTGAGCACCAGGATGACGTGGTTGTAGATGACCTCTATGCCGTTGACGTTGAGCAGGATGTTGGGCATGCGGGTGGGCCTCGGGTTGGCCTCGGGTTGGCCTTTGGTGAGCCTTTCATCAGACCGCCGCCGCAGGCCCGGTGCTGCCGGGCTGCGGGCGGCGCTGGCCTGGCGGCAGGCTCAGGACTGGCAGTCGCTGCCGGCGCGCTTGGTGAGCTTCTTGTCCTGTGCGTACTTGGTGGCGGAGTCCGTGACCATGGGCTTGATGATCTGCTGGTCGGCCTGCAGCCAGTCGCTGGCCCAGGTGAACTTGGCGCCGTCCCAGGTGTGCACGCGCGCCCAGGCCGAGCCCATGTGGTCGAAGCAGCTGGTGGAGATGGGCCGCAGCACACCCTTGAAGCCCAGCGCGTCCAGCCGGGCCTGCGTCAGGTGCAGGTTCTCGTAGCCCCAGCGTGCCTGCTCGCCGGTGACGGGCTTGCCCTTGCCGAAGCGGTCTTGCGCTGCGCGCGTGCCTTCCACCGCCAGCATGGCGCCGACCACACCGCGCATGTACAGCACGTTGCCCACCTCGTCCTTGGCGCCCGTGCCTTGGCCGGCGCCGTGCACCTTGGCCAGGATCTCCTTGACCACGTCGGACTGCGGCTCGGCACCGTGCTGCATCATCACCGCGCTGTAGCCCTTGGCCGCGGCGCCTATGTCGCGCAGGTCGGGCTCGGCACCGCTCCACCAGGTGCCGAACATCTTCTCGCGCGGGTAGCCGGTGGCGATGGCCTCCTTCAGCGCCGTGGGCGTCATCACGCCCCAGGTCTGCATGATCACGAAGTCGGGCCGGCTCTGGCGCACCTGCAGCCAGATGGCCTTTTGCTCCACGCCCGGCGCCGGCACCGGCAGCAGCTGCAGCTCGAAGCCGTGCATCTTGCTGCGTTCCTGCAGTATGGGCAGCAGCTCCTTGCCGAAGGGGCTGTCGTGGTACAGCACCGCGATCTTCTTGCCCTTGAGCTTGTCCCAGCCGCCTTCCTTGTTGGCGATGTGCTGCAGCAGCGTGTCGCCGGCCACCCAGTAGTGGCCGATCAGCGGGAAGTTCCACTTGAAGGCGCTGCCGTCCTGGCTGTCGCTGCGGCCGTAGCCGGAGGTGATCATCGGGATCTTGTCGTTCGGTATCTTCTCGGTCAGCGCGAAGGTGATGCCGGTGGACAGCGGCTGGAACACCGTGGCGCCGCCGTGTTTGCCCTTCAGGCGTTCGTAGCATTCCACGCCGCGGTCGGTGGCGTAGGCGGTCTCACACTCTTCCACCAGCGTCATCACGCCGTTGATGCCGCCGCGCAGGTTCACCAGCTTCATGTAGTCGGCGTAGCCGTTGGCAAACGGCGTGGCGTTGGGCGCCACCGGGCCGGTGCGCCCGGTCAGGCTGGGAAAGAACTGCACCTTGTCCTGCGCGAACACGGTGGGCGTGGCGGTGCCGGCGGCCAGTGCCGCGGCCAGGGCCAGGGTCTTGAGCTTCATGGTGCGTGTCTCCGGTGGTGGTGGGGTGTTGCAGCACGGGGGCGGCAAGCGGCGGGCTTCTGGCGAGCCTTGGGTGGGAACGTCAATGCGGGAAGGGCCACAGCCGCAACTTCTCCTTGGCGATGGACCACAAGCGGGCCAGGCCATGCGGCTCGACGATGAGGAAGAACACGATCAGCGCGCCGAAGATCATGAACTCGGCATGCGAGACGAAGGCGGTGTCTATGTGCACGCCTATCAGCGTGCCGAACGCGGGCAGCACGCGGTTCAGCGCGATGGGCAGCACCACGATGAAGGCGGCACCGAAGAGGCTGCCCATGATGGAGCCCAGGCCGCCGATGATGATCATGAACAGCAGCTGGAAGCTGCGGTCTATGCTGAAGGCAGCCGGCTCCCACGAGCCCAGGTGCACGAAGCCCCACAGCGCGCCGGCCACGCCCACGATGAAGCTGCTGACGGCAAAGGCGCTGAGCTTGGCGTAGACCGGGCGTATGCCTATCACCGAGGCGGCCACGTCCATGTCGCGTATGGCCATCCACTCGCGGCCTATGTGGCTGCGCACCAGGTTCTTGGCCAGCAGCGCGAACACGATGAGCATGCCCAGGCAGAACAGGTACTTGGCGGCCGGCGAGGTGAGCGGCAGGCCGAAGAAGTTGAGCGCGCCCACGCTGACCGAGCCCGAGGGCGAGTGGTTGGTGAACCAGCTCACGCGCAGGAACAGCCAGTCGAAGAAGAACTGCGCCGCCAGCGTGGCCACTGCCAGGTACAGCCCCTTGATGCGCAGCGAAGGGATGCCGAACAGCACCCCGGCCACGGTGGCGCACACGCCGCCCAGCAGCACGGCCAGCAGCAGCGGCATGCCGTCCACGCGCACCATGAAGTTGTAGGCCGCGTACGCGCCCACGGCCATGAAGGCGCCGGTGCCCAGCGAGATCTGCCCGCAGTAGCCCACCAGGATGTTCAGCCCCAGCGCCGCCAGGCTGAGGATGAGAAAGGGGATGAGGATGGCGCGGAACAGGTACTCGTCGGCCAGCAGCGGCACGCCCACCACGGCAAAGGCCAGCAGCAGCGCGATGGCGATGCGGTCCTGCCGTATCGGGAAGACCTGGCTGTCGGCCGTGTACGCGGTCTTGAACTGGCCGTTTTCTCTGTAGAGCATGGCCCAGCCTCAGACGCGGTCGATGATCTTCTCGCCGAACAGCCCCTGCGGCCGCACGAGAAGCACGAACAACACCAGCACGTAGCCGAACCAGATCTCTATGCCGCCGCCCAGGTGGGGGCCCAGGTAGACCTCGGAGACCTTCTCGCCCACGCCTATGAGCAGCCCGCCGATGATGGCGCCGGGCACGCTGGTCAGGCCGCCCAGAATGACCACCGGCAGCGCCTTCAGCGCCACCAGCGACAGCGAGAACTGCACGCCCAGCCGGCTGCCCCAGATGATGCCGGCCACCAGCGCCACGAAGCCGGCCACGCTCCACACGATGACCCAGATGCGGCCCAGGGGGATGCCTATGGACTGCGCCGCCTGGTGGTCGTCGGCCACCGCACGCAGCGCGCGGCCGGTGGCGGTGTACTGGAAGAACGCCGCCAACCCGGCCACCAGGGCCGCGGCGATGAACGCGGCGTACAAGTCCTGCTGGTTGACCAGCACGCCGCCTTCGAACACCTGCTCCAGCAGGAACAGCGGCTCGTTGGGCAGGCCCACGTCTATCTTGTAGACGTCGCTGCCGAACAGCGTCTGGCCGAAGCCGTCCAGGAAGTAGGCGATGCCCAGCGTGGCCATCAGCAGCGTGATGCCTTCCTGGTTGACCAGGTGGCGCAGCACCAGCCGCTCCACCAGCCAGGCCACGGCCACCATCAAGGCCACGGCACCGGCAAAGGCCAGCAGGTTGGCCAGCAGCTTGCTGTCGAAGCCCAGCAGCTTGGGCGCCCATTCGGAGAAGCGCGCCATGGCCAGCGCGGCGAACAGCACCATGGCGCCCTGGGCGAAGTTGAACACGCCGCTGGCCTTGAAGATCAGCACGAAGCCCAGCGCGATCAGCGAATACAGCATGCCGGCCATCAGGCCGCCGACCACGGTTTCTATGAAGAAGGCCATCAGTGGCTGGTCCCGAGGTAGGCGTTGATGACTTCGGGGTTGCTGCGCACCTCCTGGGGCGTGCCGTCGCCGATCTTCTTGCCGTAGTCCAGCACCACCACGCGGTCGGAGATGTCCATCACCACGCCCATGTCGTGCTCGATCAGCACGATGGTGGTGCCGAACTCGTCGTTCACGTCCAGGATGAAGCGGCTCATGTCCTGCTTCTCCTCCACGTTCATGCCGGCCATGGGCTCGTCCAGCAGCAGCACCTGCGGCTCCATGGCCAGCGCGCGGCCCAGGTCCACACGCTTCTGCAGGCCGTAGGGCAGGCGGCCCACCGGCGTCTTGCGCCAGGCCTGGATCTCGAGAAAGTCGATGATGTGCTCGACGAACTCGCGGTGCGCCACCTCTTCCTTCTCGGCCGCGCTCCACCAGGGGTTGCGCAGGGCCTGCTGGAACAGGTTGGTCTTCATGCGCAGGTTGCGCCCGCTCATGATGTTGTCCAGCACGCTCATGCCCTTGAACAAGGCCAGGTTCTGGAAGGTGCGCGCCACGCCCATCTCGGCCACCTGGCGGCTGTTCATGTGGCCGAAGGTCTGGCCGCGGAAGGTGATGTGGCCTTCCTGCGGCTGGTACACGCCGTTGATGCAGTTGAGCATGCTGCTCTTGCCGGCGCCGTTGGGGCCGATGATGGCGCGCAGCTCGTGCTCGCGCACATCGAAGCTGATGTCGGTCAGCGCCTTCACGCCGCCGAAGCGCAGGCTGATGTTGCGCACATCCAGGATCACTTCGCCGATGTCGCGCCGGGCCATCAGTTCACCCCGGCCTCACGCCGCCTGCCGCGTGGCGGCGGGGTAGCGGCGGGCGTCGACGATCTTCAGCGTGGCGGCCACGCTGCCGGTGCGGCCGTCCTCGAAACGCACCTGGGTTTCGATGAACTGCTGCGCCAGGCCGCCGTACAGCGCGTCCACCAGCGGCTGGTACTTTTCGGCTATGGCGCCGCGGCGCACCTTGCGCGTGCGGGTCAGTTCGCCGTCGTCGGCGTCCAGTTCCTTGTGCAGCACCAGGAAGCGGCTGATCTGGCTGCCGGCCAGCTTGTCGTCCTGCGCCAGGTCGGCGTTGACCTTCTCCACGCAGTCCTGCACCAAGGCCAGCACCTCGGGCTTGCCGGCCAGGTCGGTATAGCCTGCATACGGCAGGTTGCGCCGCTCGGCCCAGTTGCCCACGGCCTCGAAGTCGATGTTGACGAAGGCGCAGACCTGCTCGCGCCGGTCGCCGAAGGCCACGGCCTCCTTGATGAACGGGAAGAACTTCAGCTTGTTCTCCACGTACTTGGGCGCAAACATGGCGCCGTCGTTGGCGCCGCCCACGATGCGGCCCACGTCCTTGGCGCGGTCGATGATCTTCAGGTGCCCGCCGGCGTCCAGGAAGCCGGCGTCGCCGGTGCGGTACCAGCCGTCGGCCGTCAGCACCTCGGCCGTGGCCTGCGGGTTCTTGTAGTACTCCCTGAGCAGCCCGGGGCTCTTCACCAGGATTTCGCCGCTGTCTTCAACGCGGATCTCCACGCCCTCTATCGGTATGCCCACCGTGTCGGCCTTGGCCTGGTGGTCGGGCTGCAGGCACACAAAGACCGCGGTCTCGGTGCGGCCGTACAGCTGCTTGAGGTTGCTGCCGATGGCCCGGTCGAAGCTGAACAGGTCCGGCCCTCTGGCCTCGCCCGCGGTGTAGGCCACGCGCACGCGGTTCAGGCCCAGGGTGTTGCGCAACGGGCCGTAGATCAGCAGGTTGCCCAGGGCGTAGTGCAGGCGGTCGAGCAGGCCCACCGGCCGGCCGTCCATGCGCGCCGGGCCCACGCGCCGCGCCAGGGTCATGAAGTGCTCGAACAGCCAGCGCTTCAGGCGGCCGGCGTCTTCCATGCGTATGGTCACGCTGGTCAGCAGGCCCTCGAAGATGCGCGGCGGCGCGAAGTAGTAGGTGGGGCCGATCTCCTTGAGATCGATCATCACCGTGGCGGCGCTCTCGGGGCAGTTCAC
Source organism: Burkholderiaceae bacterium (assembly GCA_037190565.1). Lineage (GTDB taxonomy): Bacteria > Pseudomonadota > Gammaproteobacteria > Burkholderiales > Burkholderiaceae_C > Rubrivivax. The sequence goes on along the minus strand of JBBCJV010000012.1, from coordinate 17,816 downwards.
CACGTAGCCGCAGGCCAGCCATTGCGCGTAGCTGAAGATGTTCTGGCCTATCCAGGCCGGCGGCAGGTAGGCCAGGATCTCGTCGGCCGGGCCCAGCTTGTCGAAGCGCGCGCCGGCGGCGGCACGGTCCAGCAGCGACTGGTGCGTGTGCACCACGCCCTTGGGCTGGCCGGTGGTGCCGCTGGTGAAGAACATGGCCGCCACGTCCTGCGGGCTGGCCTGTGCCACCTGGGCGTCGAAGAAGCCCGGCTGCGCGGTGTCGAAGGCGGCGCCGGCCTGCACCAGCGCATCCAGCGCGGCCAGGCCCGGTTCGTCGTAGTTGCGCAGGCCGCGCCCGTCGTCGTACCAGATGCGCTGTATGCGCGGGCAGGCTTCGCGCAGCTCCAGCAGCTTGTCCACCTGTTCCTGGTCTTCCACCACCACAAAACGCACCTCGGCGTTGTCTATGGGGAAGCGGTACTCGGCGGCCACCGCGTCCTGGTACAGCGGCACCGGCACCGCACCCAGCGACTGCGCCGCCAGCATGGCGGCGTACAGCCGCGGGCGGTTTTCGCCCACCACCACCAGGTGCTCGCCGCGCTGCAGGCCGGCCTCGGCCAGGCCGCAGGCCAGGTGGCGCACCAGGGCGGCCAGCTCGGCCCAGGGCGTGGTCTGCCAGATGCCGTAGACCTTCTCGCGCAAGGCGGCAGCCTGGGGCCGCTGCTGCGCGTGTTCCAGCATCAGGCGCGGAAACGTCGTCTGCACCGCGGTTGTCTCCTGCGGGACCTTGTCATGCGCCGGTGGAGGCCGGCGTTTCAGTCCATTGTGGGCAAGACTTTGACGCCAGGTTGTCGTTACGACGACAATCTACGGGTTCGCACTGTCGGGACTTTTCCGGGGCTTGCCATGGTGTCTGCAGCCGAACCCTTGTCGTCTTCGCTGGGCACGGCCTTGTTCTCGCGCTCGCGCACCGCCTTGCCCCACGAGGTGCGGCAGATCCCGTGGCTGCAACGCCTGCTGGACGACGAGCGCGAGCGGGTGCTGGCCGACCTGCGCGTGGTGGAGGTGGAACCCGGCGAACTGGTGTGCCGCGTGGGCCGCCCGGTGCGCTGGTGGTTCGGTGTCATAGACGGCCTGCTGAAGATGAGCAACGACAGCGCGCTGGGCATGCCCATCACCTTCACCGGCGTGCCGCCGGGCGGCTGGTTCGGCGAAGGCACGGTGCTCAAGCGCGAGAGCTACCGCTACAACATCCAGGCGCTGCGCCGCAGCCTGGTGGCCGGCATACAGGCCGAGACCTTCCACTGGCTGCTGGACCGCAGCATAGGCTTCAACCGCTTCGTGATGATGCAGCTCAACGAGCGGCTGGGCCAGTTCATCGCGGCGCGGGAGATAGACCGCCTCACCCACCCTGATGCGCGTGTGGCGCGCAGCCTGTCGGCGCTGTTCCACCCGGTGCTGTACCCGGGCGTGGGCAAGCTGCTGCGCATCACCCAGCAGGAGCTGGGCTACCTGGTGGGCCTGAGCCGCCAGCGCGTCAACGAGGCCTTGCGTGCATTGCAGGCGGCGGGCGTCATCCAGGTCACCTACGGCGGCGTGCGGGTGGTGGACCTGGAGCGCCTGCGGCGCTACGCCTGAGCGGCGGTTCGGCAACGGGCCTGGGGCGCAGCGCGGTGCGCTGCTATGGTCGGGCGATGCCCGACAAGCCTTTCCCCGCCCGCAGCCGGCGGCCTCGCAATCCGTGAGCACGCTGGACTGGGTGGTCATCGTCGCCTACCTGGGCCTGACGCTGGGCATGTCGGCCTGGCTGGCGCGGCGCCAGCACTCGCCGGCGGACTACTACGTGGGCGGGCACACGCTGCCGTGGTGGGCCTTGTCCATCTCCATCGTGGCCACGCAGTCGTCGGCCAACTCCTTCATAGGCATCCCGGCCTACGTGGCGCTGGCGCCGGGCGGCGGCCTGAACTGGCTGCAGTACGAGCTGGCGGTGCCGCTGGCCATGCTGGTGGTGATGCTGGTGCTGGCACCGGTGTTGCGCGGGCTGTCGCTGATCAGCGTGTACGAGTACCTGGAGCGCCGCTTCGACCGCGCCACCCGGCTGGTGCTGTCGGCGGTGTTCCTGCTGTCGCGCGGCCTGGCCACCGGGGTGGCGGTGTACGCCGCGGCGGTGCTGGTGCAGGTGTGTGCCGGGCTGCCGCTGGCCTGGTCCATCATCATCGTGGGCGGCTTCACGGTGGTCTACGACACGCTGGGCGGCATGCGCGCCATCGTGTGGACCGACGTGATGCAGATGATCGTGCTGGTGGGCGGCGTGCTGGTGGGCGGCTGGTACGCCTGGCAGCTGGCCGGCGGCGGTGCGCAGATCCTGGCTTCGCTGGACCCGGCGCGCCTGGCGGCCGTGGAACTGGCCCACGGCGTGGGCGACGGCGCACGGGCGCCGCTGTGGGGCTTCCTCATAGGCGGGTTGGTGCTGTACGTGGCCTACTACGGCGTGGACCAGAGCCAGGCCCAGCGCGCGCTGGCCGCCACCTCGGTGCGCGACGCCCAGCGCGCCCTGGCGCTCAACGGCGTGCTGCGTTTTCCGCTGACGCTGATGTACGCCGGCCTGGGCATTGCCGTGGGCGGCGTGTTTGCCGGCCACGAGGCGCTGCGCGCCGCGGTGCCCGAAGGGCGGCTGGACTACCTGGTGCCGCGTTTCATAGAGCTGTACCTGCCCAGCGGCATACGCGGGCTGCTGGTGGCGGCCATCCTGGCGGCGGCCATGTCCAGCCTGGATTCGGCGCTGAACAGCCTGTCGGCCGCCACGCAGCGCGACTTTGTCGCGCCCTACCTGGCACCGCGCTGGCAGCTGTTCGCCTCGCGTGCGCTCACGGCCGTGTGGGGCGTGCTCATCGTGGTGTTTGCCTTCATGGTGGGCGACCTGGCCAGCACGGTGGTGGAAGGCATCAACCGCATAGGCGCGCTGTTCTACGGCCCGCTGCTGGCGGCCTTCGGCTGCGGCATTCTCGATAGGCGCGCGCGCGGGCCGGCGCTGCTGGCCGGCGTGGTGGCCGGCCTGGCGGTGAACCTGGTGCTGGCCTACGGCGTGGGGCCGCGCCTGTTCTGGATGTGGTGGAACGTCACCGGCCTGGTGGTGGCCGCCGTCATCACCTGCGTGGGCAGCCGGCTGCTGGCGCCGCCCACGGCCCAGCAGCTGCAGGGCACCACGCTCAACGCGGCCATGATCGCCCAGGCCTTCCGCGCCGACCGGCCGCTGTACCTGGGCCTGATCGCCTACGCCGCCGCCATGGGCACCGTGGCGCTGGCGCTGGGCGTGCGCTGAAGCCCTGCTGCGGCTCGGCCCGGCGATGCGCCGGGTGCGCGGCGGCCCGCGGCGAGGCATGATCGGGCCTGAAAGCCCCTCTCCACTTCCGCGGACAGATCACTGCCATGTCGTTGCGCCAGTTCATCGCCTCGCGCAGCCTGGTGCGCACCCTCAGTGCGCTGAAGAACAACATCGTCTACTCGTGGACCGAGGCCTCGCGCATGCTGGGGCTGGACGAGAACCTGTACGCCAACCCGCTGCACCGCGACCTGGAGCGCCCGGTCACCGTGCTGCTGATAGGCGCCGGCCACCGCGGCTCCATCTACGCCGACTACGCCATACGCAGCCCGCGCGAGATGAAGATCGTGGGCGTGGCCGACCCCAACCCGCGGCGGCTGGAGCGCATCGCCGAGATGCACGCGGTGCCGGCCCAGCAGTGTTTTCACGATGCCGGCGCGGCGCTGGCGGTGCCGAAGTTCGCCGACGCCGTCATCGTGGCCACGCCCGACAAGCAGCACGTGGTGCCGGCGCTGCGCGCGCTGGAGCTGGGCTACGACCTGCTGCTTGAAAAGCCCATCGCCCCCACCGAGGCCGAGTGCCGGCAGATCCTGGCCGCGGCGCAGGCCAGCGGGCGCCTGGTGGGCGTGTGCCATGTGCTGCGCTACACGCCGTACTTTCGCGAGCTCAAGGCCTTGCTGGACAGCGGCGTGATCGGCGAGATCATCAGCGTGCAGCACCTGGAGCCCATAGAGCGCACGCACATGAGCCACAGCTACGTGCGCGGCAACTGGCGCAACAGCACCGTGGCCACGCCCATCATCCTGGCCAAGAGCTGCCACGACACCGACATCATCCGCTGGCTGGTGAACTCGCACGCCGACGAGGTGCAGTGTTTCGGCAACCTGAAGTGGTTCAAGGAGGCCAACGCGCCCGCCGGCAGCACCGAACGCTGCACCGACGGCTGCGCGGTGGAGCGCGACTGCCCGTACTCGGCCCTGCAGATCTACTGGCGCGACCGCAAGCGCCTGTACGTGTTCGACCTGCCTTCCGACGAAAGCAAGTGGAGCGAGCTCATCCTGCAAGGCCTGAAGACGACCGACTACGGCCGCTGCGTCTACCGCATGGACAACGACCAGCCCGACCACCTGACGGCCAACATCCTGTTCGCCAACGGCGTGACGGCGGGCTTCAGCATGGAGGCCTTCGTCAGCTACGAAGGCCGGCGCACGCGCATCATGGGCAGCATGGGCGACATCGTGGGCAACATGGAGAGCTTCACGCTCACCACCTTCAAGGACGGCGCGCGCCGCAGCTGGAGCATGAAGACCGACGCCCACGGCGGCGGCGACCACCGCATGGTCAAGGACTGGGTGCAGGCCGTGGGCCAGCGCAACCCGGCGCTGCTGTCCAGCCCCATCGAAGAGTCGGTGGAAAGCCACCTGATCGCCTTTGCCGCCGAGAAGAGCCGGCAGCAGCGCACCATAGAGAAGGTGCTGCTGGAGCCGGCACCCGCGCCGGAAGTGGGGCCGGAGGTGGGTCCGCAGGTGGCGCCGGCGGCTTGACCCCAGCGCGCGGATGACGACGGCCGCATGCCGTCGCCGCGCACTAGACTTGCCCCTTGTCGTCGCATTGGCCCCGCCCGCGCCGGGGTGCTGTCCATGAACCAGGTTCTTGTATTCGCCGCCGGCCTGTTGCGTCGCGGGCTGTTTTTCGCTGCCGTGGCGTGGCTGGGGGTCGCTGCCGCCTGGGCGCAACCGGCGCTGCCGCCGGGCGTCGAGCGGGTCATCAACGTCGAAGGCATCACCGCCTACCGCCTGGCCAACGGGCTGGAGGTGCTGACGGTGCCCGACGACAGCAAGCCCACCACCACGGTGAACCTCACCTTGAAGGTGGGCTCGCGCCACGAGCGTTACGGCGAAACCGGCATGGCCCACCTGCTGGAGCACCTGCTGTTCAAGGGCACGCCCACGCACCGCGAGGTGTGGTCGGAGTTCACCAAGCGCGGCCTGGCGGCCAACGGCAGCACCTGGTACGACCGCACCAACTACTTCGCCAGCTTCTCGGCCAACGACGACAACCTGCGCTGGTACCTGTCGTGGCTGGCCGACGCCCTGGTCAACAGCCTGATCGCGCGCGAAGACCTGGACACCGAGATGACGGTGGTGCGCAACGAGTTCGAGTCGGGCGAGAACAACCCCAACCGCGTGCTGCTGCAGCAGTTGATGTCGTCCATGTACCGCTGGCACAACTACGGCAAGTCCACCATAGGCGCGCGCACCGACATAGAAAACGTCGACATCCCGCGCCTGCAGGCCTTCTACCGCCAGTACTACCAGCCGGACAACGCCACGCTCATCATCACCGGCCGCTTCGACGAAGCCGCCGTGCTGGCCTGGGTGGCGCAGAGCTTCGGCCCGCTGCCCAAGCCGCAACGCGAGCTGCCGGCGCTGTACACCCTGGACCCGCCGCAGGACGGCGAGCGCCGTTCGCTGGTGCGCCGTGTGGGCGGCGCGCCGCTGGTCTACGTGGGCTACCACGGCCCGGCCGGTGCCCACCTCGACCACGCCGCGGTGCAACTGCTGGCGCTGGTGCTGGGCGACACGCCCGGCGGCCGCCTGCACAAGCGCCTGGTGGAGCAGCGCCTGGCGGCACAGACCTTCGCCTTTGCCTTCACGCTGGCCGACCCGGGCCCGCTGTTCATGGGTGCCGCGCTGGCGCCTGGGCAGGAGACCGAACCGGCCATCGCCGCCATCACCGCCGTGGTGGACGGCCTGGCCACCGAGCCGGTCACCGCCGAAGAGCTGGCGCGTGCGCGCCAGAGCTGGCTCAACGACTGGGACCGCGGCTTCACCGACCCCGAGAACATAGGCGTGGACTTGTCCGAGGCCGTGGCACTGGGCGACTGGCGCATGTACTTCCTGCTGCGCGACCGTGTGCGCGCCGTGACGCTGGAAGACCTGAACCGCGTCGCCACCACCTGGCTGCGGCGTGACAACCGCAGCATCGCCACCTACCTGCCGGTGACCGCGCCGGAGCGCGCGCCGCAGGGCGAGCGTGTGGACGTGGCTGCCATGGTGCGCGACTACCGCGGCGACCCGGCTGCCGCGGTGGCCGAGAGCTTCGATGCCACGCCCGCCAACCTGGACCGCCGCACGCAGACCGCCACCGTGGGCGGCCTGCAGCTGGCACTGCTGCCCAAGGGCACCCGCGGCCGGGTGGTGCATGCCCGCCTGCGCCTGCGCATGGGCGACGAGAACAGCCTGCAAGGCCAGTCCACCGTGGCGAGTTTTGCCGCATCGCTGCTGGACAAGGGCGGTGCCGGCCTGAGCCGCCAGCAGATCGCCGACCGGCTGGACCAATTGCAAAGCCAGGTGGCCTTCAGCGGCAGCGGGCAACTGCTCAGCGTGGACATCACCAGCAAGCGCGAGCAGCTGCCCGAGGTGGTGGCGCTGGTGGGGCGGCTGCTGCGCGAGCCGGCCTTCGAGGCCTCGGCGCTGGAAGAAGCGCGCCGCCAGTCGCTGACCATGCTGGAGCGCCAGCGCAAGGAACCGCAGGCCGTGGTGGCCAACCGCATCGCGCGACACGGCAACCCCTACCCGCGCGGCGACCTGCGCCACGCCCGCAGCTTCGACGAGATCGAGCAGGACTTGCGCGCCGTCACCACCGAGCAGTTGCAGGCCTTCCACCGCCGCTTCGTCAGCGCCGCCAAGGGCGAGTTCTCGGCGGTGGGCGACATGGACGCTGCCGCGGTGCGCGCCGCCGTGCAGGCGGCCTTCGGCAACTGGCGGCAGCCGGCCGGCGGCGCCTTGCCCTACCGGCGTGTGCCCAGCCCGCTGGTGGCCGTGGCGCCGGCGCGTTTTGTGGAGCTCACGCCCGACCGCGCCAACGCCAACCTGATGGCCGCGGTGGCCTTGCCGCTGAGCGACCGCCACCCCGACCACGCCGCGCTGATGATGGGCAACTACATCTTCGGCCTGGGCGGCAGCTCGCGCCTGTGGGTGCGCATACGCGAGCGCGAGGGCCTCTCGTACGACGTGCGTTCGGTGCTGGGCTGGGGTTCGCTGGACGACAACACCAGCTGGACGCTGACCGCCATCTTCGCGCCGCAGAACCAGCCGCGGGTGGAGACGGCGCTGCGCGAGGAGCTGCAGCGTTCGTTGGCCGAGGGCTTCACCCAGCAGGAGCTGGACGAGGCGCGGCGCGGCCTGCTGAACTTCCGCAGCCTGTCGCTGGCGCAGGATTCGGTGGTGGCCGGCCGCCTGGTGAGCGACCTGTTCCTGGGCCGGCGTTTTGCCTTCACGCAGCAGGTCAACGACGCCCTGGCTTCGCTGACGCTGGAGCAGCTCAACGCCGCCTGGCGCCGGCACATCGACCCGTCCAAGCTGGTGTTTGCCTGGGGCGGCGACTTCAAGACCCAGCCCTGAGCGGTTTCGGCGCAGCGGCGGATCTTCCCGTGGCCACCGACGACCCCCGCGAACGGGCCGAGCAGCGCACGCTGCTGATGCCGCGGCGCGACGCCGGCAGCGAGCTGCCGCGCGGCACGCTGCTGCAGGAGTTTGTCGTGGAGCGCGTGCTGGGCGTGGGCGGCTACAGCGTGGTCTACCTGGCGCGCGACACGCGGCTGGACCGCCGTGTCGCGCTCAAGGAATACCTGCCGGCCACGCTGGCCCTGCGCGCGCCCGACGGCACGGTGGTGCCGCGGCTGCCGCGCTTCCAGGCCTTCTTCGACAAGGGGCTGGACAGCTTCCTGAACGAGGCGCGGCTACTGGGCTCCTTCGACCACCCGGCGCTGCTGAAGGTGTACCGTTTCTGGGCCGAGCGCGGCACCGCCTACATGGTGATGCCCTACTACGAGGGCGTCACGCTGCGGCGCTGGTTGGCCGACCTGGGCGCGCCGCCCAGCGAACGCTGGCTGCGCCAGTTGGCCGAGCCGCTGGCGCGCGCCCTGGCGGTGCTGCACGCCGAGCGCTGCTACCACCGCGACGTGGCGCCGGACAACGTGCTGCTGCTGTACGACCGCGGCAGCGCGCCTTCGTACCTGGAGCAGGCGCCGCGCCCGCTGCTGCTGGACTTCGGCGCCGCGCGACGCGTGATTGGTGATGCCACGCAGAACCTCACCGCTATCCTGAAGAGCGGCTACTCGCCGGTGGAGCAGTACGAAGGCGAAACCTCGGCGCGCCAGGGCCCGTGGACCGACGTCTACGCGCTGGCGGCGGTGCTGTACACCGCGGTCACCGGCAAGTCGCCGGGCTCGTCGGTCTCGCGCGTGGTGCGCGACGACCTGCTGCCGGCGGTGCAGGCCGGGCAGGGCCGCTACAGCGAAAGTTTCCTGGCTGCCATAGACGCGGGACTGGCGGTGCTGCCCGAGCGGCGGCCGCAGAGCATGCAGGCCTTGATCGCGCTGTTCGACCGTCCGGTGCAGGCACCGGCGCCACCGGCGGTTGTGCAAGAGGTGGCCGCTGGCAGCCCTGCGGAAGGTGGCCGGGGCTGGCGCTGGCTGGCCTGGGCCCTGGGCGGGCTGGCGGTGCTGCTCAGCGGCTTCGCCGCGCTGCTGGCGGCGCGCTGACGCCAGCCTGCGCCGCGCGGCGCAGGTTGTCTGTTTGCGCCGCGCGGCGCAGTGCCGCCAGCGGCGGGTAGCGCATCGCCAGCGCCCGCTCGCGCAGCCAGCGGTGGCCGGGGTCGTGCACCTGGCGCCAGGTCCAGTGCATGGCCACGGTGAAGGGCGGCAGGCCCAGGTCGGGCTCCACCACCTGCAGGCCGTGCAGCTCGGCAAAACGCAGGGCCGGGCGCAGCGGCAGTATCAATGCCAGGTCGGTGGTGGCCAGAATGGCCGCCGCCACCGTGAAGTGCGGCAGCGTCAGCCGTATGTGCGGCTGCAGGCCCAGCAGGTGCAGCGCGCGTGCCGGCTCGGCGTGGCTGGTGACCAGCACAAAGTCCAGCCCGGTCAGCGCCTCGCGATGGCGCAGCGCACGCGCCTGCGGGTGGCCGCGGCGCAGCAGCACCACATAGTGTTCCTGCAGCAGCGGCGCGCTCTCGGTGCCGGCCAGCGCCGGCAGGTAGCCGAAGGCCAGGTCCAGCCGGCCTTGCTCCAGCGCCGGCGCGATGGCCTCGGGCGCCAGCTGCATCACCTCCACCCGCACGCCGGGCGCGCTGCGACCCAGCTCGGCCATCAGCAAGGGCATGAACTCGTCGGCGCCTATGTCGCTCATGTGCACGACAAAGCGGCGTGTGGAGCGCGCGGCGTCGAAGTGTTCGCCTTCGGCCAGCGCACTGTCCAGCAACTGCAAGGCGGCGTGCACCTGCACCGCCAGGCGTTCGGCGCGCGGCGTGGGGGCCACGCCGGCGCCGGCGCGGGTGAACAAGGGGTCGTGCAGCGCCGCGCGCAGCCGTGCCAGCGCATGGCTGACGGCCGGCTGCGACAGGTTCAGCCGCTCGGCGGCACGGCCCACACTGCCGGTGTCGTGCACTGCAGCAAAAACATGCAGCAGGTTCAGGTCCAGCTGGCCTATATGCATGTGGCGAATGGTACTCATCCAAGCCATGGCATGGACGATCGGCCGGCGCTTGCCTAGAGTGGGCTGTTCGTCTGCCGCCCGGCCCGCCGCCGCCAGCCATGGAAGTCCAGTTCACCGAACAGATAGAACAACTGCGCCTGGGCGCAGGCCAAACCTTCCATGGCGAAGGCATCCTGGCCATCACCAAGGGCCTGCTGCAGGCCGGCGTGGCCTACGTGGGCGGCTACCAGGGCGCGCCGGTGTCGCACCTGCTGGACGTGCTGGTGCAGGCCAAGCCGTACATGGACACGCTGGGCGTTCACGTGGAAGCCTGCAGCAACGAAGCCAGCGCCGCGGCCATGCTGGGCGCTTCCATCCACTACCCGCTGCGCGGCGCGGTGACCTGGAAAAGCATAGTCGGCACCAACGTGGCGGCCGACGCGCTGAGCAACCTGGCCTCGCCCGGTGTGGTGGGCGGCACGCTGATCGTGGTGGGCGAGGACTACGGCGAAGGCGCCAGCGTCATACAGGAGCGCACCCACGCCTACGCGTTGAAGAGCACGCTGCTGCTGCTGGACCCGCGGCCCGAGCTGGCCAACATGGTGCGCTGCGTGGAGCATGCCTTTGCGCTGTCCGAGGCCAGCAACATGCCGGCGGTGATGGAGCTGCGCATACGCGCCTGCCATGTGCGCGGCAGCTTTGTGGCCAAGGACAACGTGGCACCGGCGCACAGCACCACGCGGCCCATCGACGAACCGGCGCCCTTCGACTACATGCGGCTGGCGCACCCGCCGGTGACCTTTCGCCACGAGAAGCTGAAGCTGGAGCAGCGGCTGCCGGCGGCACAGCGCTACATCGCCCAGCACAGGTTGAACGAGGTGCTGGAAGGGCGCCACAGCGAGCTGGGCCTGATCGTGCAAGGCGGCCTCACCAACACGCTGCTGCGCGCCTTGCAGCAATGCGGCCTGGCCGACGCACAAGGCCAACCCGCGCTGCCGGTGCTGGTGCTCAACGTCACCTACCCGCTGGTGCCGCAGGAGGTGAGCGCCTTCTGCGCCGGCCGCCGCGCGGTGCTGGTGCTGGAAGAAGGCAGCCCCGAGTACATAGAGAAGGACCTGGCGCAACTGCTGCGCCGCGCCGACCTGCAGACACCGGTGCACGGCAAGGACCTGCTGCCCGGTGCCGGCGAATACACGGTGGAAGCCATGGTGCAAGGCCTGCTGGCCTTCTGCGAACGCCACCTGCCGCAGCACGATACGGCGCCGGCACGTGCCTGGCTGGCCGCCAACGCCGCGCGCCGCGCCGACGTGGCCGCCGCGCTGCCCGGCCTGCCGCCGCGGCCGCCCACCTTCTGCGTGGGTTGCCCCGAGCGCCCGGTGTTCAGCGCGCTGAAGCTGGCGCAGCAGCAGGTGGGGCCGGTGCACGTGGCGGCCGACATCGGCTGCCACGCCTTTGCCACCTTCGAGCCCTTTCATTCGGGCCACAGCATCCTGGGTTACGGCATGAGCCTGGCCAGCCGCGCCGGTGTCAGCCCGCTGCTGCAACGGCGTGCGCTGGCGGTGATGGGCGACGGCGGCTTCTGGCACAACGGCCTGCTCACCGGCGTGCAGGCGGCGCTGTTCAACGGCGACGACGCGGTGCTGATGATCATGAAGAACGGCTACACCTCGGCCACCGGCACCCAGGACATCCTGAACACGCCCGACGACGAGGCCAAGGCCGAGGCCGAGCGCCAGGCGCGTGTGCACCAGAGCCTGGCGCACAAGAACCAGACCATAGAAGACACGCTCAAGGGCATGGGCGTGCAGTGGCTGCGCGTGGTGCACAGCTACGAGGTGGACGCGATGCGGCGCACGCTGCAAGAGGCCTTCACCACCGGCTTCAGTGGGCTCAAGGTCATCGTGGCCGAGGGCGAATGCCAGCTGGAGCGCCAGCGCCGCCTCAAGCCCTGGGTGGCGAAACAGCTGCAGCGCGGCGAGCGCGTGCAGCGTGTGCGCTACGGCGTGGACGAGGACGTGTGCACCGGCGACCACGCCTGCATACGCCTGTCGGGCTGCCCCACGCTCACGCTCAAGGACAACCCCGACCCGCTGCGCGTGGACCCGGTGGCCACCGTCATCGACGGTTGTGTGGGTTGCGGCCTGTGCGGCGCCAACGCCCACGCCGCCACGCTGTGCCCCAGCTTCTACCGCGCCGAGATCGTGCGCCACCCGCGCTGGCACGAGCGCTGGCTGGCGTGGTGGCGGGAGACCGCTACCGCCTGGCTGCGGCCGGCCTGAACTGCCGCTTCATCGTTCACCACAACCACACAAGGAGACAAACGATGCGATTCACCAAACGACACACCCTGGGCATGGTGGCTGCGGCCTTGCTGGCCGGCACCGCGGCAATGCCAGCGCTGGCGCAGGACTGGCCCACCAAGCCGGTGCGCGTCATCGTCAACTTCCCGCCCGGCGGCGCGGCCGACGTGATAGGCCGCTCGGTGGCGCAGTCGCTGTCCGAAGCGCTGGGCCAGCAGTTCGTGGTGGAAAACCGCCCCGGCGCCAACGGCAACCTGGGGGCCGACGCGGTGGCCAAGTCGCCGGCCGACGGCTACACGCTGCTGCTGTCCAGCGGCGGCGCGATGACGGTCAACCCCTTCCTGTACACCAGCATGCCCTTCGACCCGGTGCGCGACCTGGTGCCGGTGGCCAGCGCCGCGCGCGTGCTGGTGTACCTGATGGCGCACCCTTCCGTGCCGGTGAACAACGTGGCCGAGTTCGTGGCCCACGTGAAGGCCAACCCGGGCCGCCTGTCCTACGGCTCCGCCGGCAACGGCAGCAGCCCGCACCTGGCCGGCGAGATGATGAAGAAGGCCTTCGGCCTGTTTGCCGTGCACGTGCCCTCCCGCGGCGCCGCGCCGGCGCTGACCGACCTGCTGGGCAACCAGGTGCAGTTCATGTTCGACCCCGGCCCCGGCCTGCGCCACGCCCGCGAGGGCCGGCTGAAGATGCTGGCCGTGGGCAGCAGCCAGCGCAGCAGCCAGTTTCCGCAGCTGCCCACGCTGGCCGAAAGCGGCGCGCCGGGTTTTGACGCCGACACGGTGTTCGGCTTCTACGCCCCCGGCGGCACGCCGCCGGCACTGGTGGAGCGTGTGCACGCCGAGCTGAACAAGGCGCTGAACACCCAGCGTGTGCAGGACGCCATGCGCAGCCTGGGCGCCGAGCCCATGGTGGTGAGCCGCGCCGCCTTTGCCGCGCGCCAGGACGCCGACCGCGAGCGCCTGGGCAAGTTCATACGCGAAGCCGGGATCAAGGCAGATTGACGTGGTGCCCCCACGCTCCCTCCCGGTCGCTGCCCCGCAGGGCCTTGAAAAGGCCCCTTCGGGGCCTTGGGGCGTTGGCCACGGACCGGCAGAGCCGGATCCGTGCCAATCCCTGGCTGGGCCAGACGCCTACGAGCTCAGGTGCGTAGGGGGTTGCCTCTGATGACGTCGGACTTGCAGCCTCCTGTGACGGTGCTGGTGTGCGCCCTCGGCGGCGAGGGCGGCGGCGTGCTGGCCGAGTGGTTGTACGGCGCCGCGGTGCGCGCCGGCCACGCGGCGCAGACCACGTCCATCCCCGGTGTGGCGCAGCGCACCGGGGCCACCACCTACTACATCGAAGTGGCCGCGCAGCCGCAGGCCGCCGGGGGCGCCGCGCCGGTGTTTTCGCTCAGCCCGGTGCCGGGTGGCGTGGACTTGCTGGTGTCGTCGGAGCTGCTGGAAACCGTGCGCCAGGTCGGCAACGGCATGGTCAGCCGCGAACGCACACGGGTGGTGAGCGCCACCACGCGCACCCTGACCGTGGCCGAGAAAGCGGCGCTAACCGACGGGCGCGCCGACGACGCCCAGCTGCTGGCGGTGCTGCAGCGCCATGCAGCCCACACCGAACTGCTGGACGTGGCGGCGTTGGCGCGCGAGGCCGGTACGGCCGTCAGTGCGGTGCTGCTGGGCGCCATTGCCGCCAGCGGCGTGCTGACGCTGCCGCGCGCGGCCTACGAGGAGCAGATACGCGCCAGCGGCAAGGGTGTGGCCGCCAGCCTGCGCGGCTTTGCGCTGGCCTGGGAGGTGCTGGAGCAGCGCCGTGCACAGCAGGTGCAGGCCCAGGCCTGGGTGCAGCAGGCCGCAGCCGCGCCCCCGGCCCCGGACCTGCGGGTGCTGGGGCGCGAGCGCCTGCTTGCCTACCAGGACGAGGCCTACGTGCAGCTGTACGAACAGCGCCTGGCCCGCGTGGCCGCCGCCGAACAGGCGGCCGACCCGCAGGGCCTTCACGGCGGCGCGGTGCTGCGCGAGATGGAGCGCTGGCTGGCGCTGTGGATGGCCTTCGACGACATCGTGCGCGTGGCGGCGCTCAAGCTCTCGGCCCAGCGCCTGGCCCGCGTGCGCCGCGAAACCGGCGTGGCTGACGGCGAGCTACTGCAGGTCTACGACCACTTCAAGCCCGGCGCCGCCGAGTTTGCCGCGCTGCTGCCGGCGCCGCTGGCCGCGCGTGTGCTGGCCTGGGACCGCCGGCGTGTGGCCCGCGGGCGTGAACCCTGGGCCTTGCCGCTGCGCCTGGGCGCGCATACGGTGAGCGGGGCCCTGGCCTTGCGCTTCGTGGCGGCGCTGAAGGGCCAGCGCCGCCGTGGCCAGCGTTTTGCACTGGAGCAGCAGCTCATCGACCGCTGGCTGGCAGCAGTGGAGCAGGGCACGCACGAACACTGGGCCCTGGGCCACGAACTCGCGGCCTGCGGCCGCCTGGTCAAGGGCTACGGCAGCACCAACGAACGGGGCAAGGAGGCGCTGCTGCACATCGTGGAGCACCTGGCGGTGTTGGCGCAGCCGGCTGAACAGCGTACACAGGCCGTGCGCCAGGCACGCGAGGCCGCCCTGGCCGACGACGCCGGCCGCGCGTTGGACCAAGCGCTGGTGGCGCACGGCGCCCCTCCGCGGCCGCCGCGCGAGGCGGTGGTGCGCTGGTACAAGCGCAAGCCCACGAACCCAGCGGCTGCGAGTCAGTCTTCGGCGTAGGGCGCGGCCAGGCGCTGCAGGTGCTCGCGGGAGCTGCTTTCCAGGTAGGGCACCAGCAGCACCAGCAGATGCCAGGCGCCGCGGGCCAGCGAGTGCGCCGCGGCCTCGGGCTCCAGCGCGCGGCGCGGCTCGCGCACGTACTCGTAGCTCAGCCAGTAGGTCAGCACCACCACCATGGTGGTGGCCAGCGGCCGCGCCTGGCCGGGCTCAAGGCTGAGTGCGCCGCTGCCTTGCAGGCCTTGCAGCAGGGCTTGCATGGCCTGGCCCTTGCGTTGCAGCACGGCCTGGAAACGGGTTTCCAGACGGCGGTTCTTGCTGAGCAGGTCGTTCAGGTCGCGGTACAGGAAGCGCTGCTGCCAGATCAGCTCGAACAGCATGTGCACAAACAGCCAGGCGTCTTCCACGTTGCCCACGCCGTCGGCCGCGCGCAGCAGCTCGTCCAGCGCCGCCTCGTAGCGGTCGTACAAGGCGTTGATCAGCTCGTCCTTGGCCGGGTAGTGGTAGTACAGGTTGCCCGGGCTGATGCCCAGCTCGGCCGAGATGGCCGTGGTGCTGACGTTGGGTTCGCCGAAGCGGTTGAACAAGCCCAGCGTCACCTCCAGGATGCGCTCGGCGGTGCGCCGCGGCTTCTTCTTCTCGGTCTTGGGGACCTTCTCGGGCGGGCGGGTCATGGCCCATTCTGGCACTGCGCCAGCGCTTCCTGAACCCGCTGCCTACAATGCCGCGGGCCATGCCCAACGCCGTTTCCCACAGCAGCCCCAACAGCCCGCCGGCCGTGCGCTTCGAGCGCGTGAGCAAGGCCTACCCGGGGCCGCAAGGGCCGCTGCAGGCGCTGTCGGAAGTCAGCTTCGACATACAGCCCGGCGAGTTTTTCGGCCTGCTGGGCCCCAACGGCGCCGGCAAGACCACCTTGATCAGCATCCTGGCCGGCCTGGCGCGCGCCAGCAGCGGGCGTGTGCGGGTGCTGGGCCACGACGTGGTGGGCGACTACGCGGCAGCGCGCCGGCTGCTGGGCATCGTGCCGCAGGAGCTGGTGTTCGACCCCTTCTTCAGCGTGCGCGAAACGCTGCGCATACAAAGCGGCTACTTCGGCGTGCGCCGCAACGAGGCCTGGATAGACGAGCTGCTGCAAGGCCTGGGCCTGGCCGACAAGGCCGGCGCCAACATGCGCCAGCTTTCCGGCGGCATGAAGCGGCGCGTGCTGGTGGCGCAGGCGCTGGTGCACCGGCCGCCGGTGATCGTGCTGGACGAGCCCACCGCCGGCGTGGACGTGGAGCTTCGCCAGACGCTGTGGCAGTTTGTCTCGCGTCTGAACCGCGAAGGCCACGCGGTGCTGCTGACCACCCACTACCTGGAAGAAGCCGAGGCGCTGTGCCAGCGCATAGGCATGCTCAAGCAAGGCCGGCTGGTGGCGCTGGACCGCACCTCGGCCCTGCTGGCCGGCCGTGCCAGCACCATGCTGCGCTTCAAGAGCGACCAGGCCTTGCCCGCCGCGCTGGCGGCGCGGGCGCGTGTCACCGGCCGCATCGTGCAGGTGCAGGCCCACGACGCCGGCGAGGTGGAATCGCTGCTGGGCACGCTGCGCGCCGCCGGCGTGGTGGCCGAAGACCTGGAAATCGGCCGTGCCGACCTGGAAGACGTGTTCCTGGAGATCATGGCCGACAGCCGCGAACCAGCCACCCAGGCGGTGGCGGCATGAGCGCCCGCATCGCGCTGGCCGGTGCAGGCACCCTGCTGCGCAAGGAGGTGCTGCGTTTCTGGAAGGTGGGCTTCCAGACCGTGGCGGCGCCGGTCATCACCGCCGTGTTGTACCTGGTCATCTTCGGCCATGTGCTGCAGGGACGGGTGGAGGTGTTCCCGGGTGTGGGTTACACCAGCTTCCTGGTGCCGGGGCTGGTGATGATGAGCGTGCTGCAGAACGCCTTCGCCAACAGCAGCAGCAGCCTGATCCAGAGCAAGATCACCGGCAACCTGGTGTTCCTGCTGGTCACGCCCTTGTCGCACTGGGCCTGGTACGCGGCCTATGTGGGGGCGTCCGTGGTGCGTGGCCTGGCGGTGGGCACCGGTGTGCTGCTGGTGACGATGTGGCTGGTGCCGCTGCCGCTGGCCGAGCCTGCGTGGGTGATCGTCTTTGCCGTGCTGGGCGCGGCCATCATGGGCTCGCTGGGGCTGATTGCCGGGCTGTGGGCCGAGAAGTTCGACCAGATGGCGGCGTTCCAGAACTTCATCGTCATGCCCATGACCATGCTGTCGGGTGTCTTCTATTCGGTGCAGACGCTGCCGCCGCTGTGGAACACGGTGAGCCATCTGAACCCGTTCTTCTTCATGATCGACGGGTTCAGGCGCGGGTTCTTTGGGGTCAGTGATACCTCGCCGTGGGTGAGCTTGGCGCTGGTGGGCGGGTGTTTTGTGGTGGTGGCGGCGCTGACTTTGCGGTTGTTGGCGACGGGGTACAAGTTGAGACATTGACGGGTTGGCTTGAAGGCCGCTGCGCGGCCAAGGGTGCTGCGGGCATGCGGCCGCGCACGACGGAGGCGGCCCGGCCTGCGGCCAGGCTCCCCTGCGTTGCTCAGGCCGGTGGCCCGCCGCACAACTCGCTACGCGGCCTGCGGCCGCTGCGCTCGAACAGGTGCGGCG
Organism: Burkholderiaceae bacterium; assembly: GCA_037190565.1. Taxonomy (GTDB): domain Bacteria; phylum Pseudomonadota; class Gammaproteobacteria; order Burkholderiales; family Burkholderiaceae_C; genus Rubrivivax. Next base: position 373 of record JBBCJV010000012.1, on the reverse strand, counting down.
AGTCAGTTCACGAAGCGCGCTGCGCGCGCGGCCACCGACCCTGCGCTACTCGGCGCCTCCCACGCGCGCCGCCGCCTGCCCGCAGCACCCTGGGCCGAACCACCACCGAGGTGCCCCCACTGACCCCGCTGCGTTGGTTCAGGAGGCCGGTGGTGCGGCCGGTGTGCCGGGCGCCTCAGAACCCGCGTCGAGCAGCGCAGGGTGCGCGGCCCGCGCGCGCAGCGCGCCACGACATCTGACTCGGCGCGGCTGTTCGAGCGAAGCGAGCAAGGCTCGCGCAGCGAGTTCCGCGCCGGGGCCGTGTGACCGAGCAGCGCAGAGCAGTCCGGCTGCAAGCCGGACCGCGGGTTCAGCCCGGCACACCGGCAGCGCC
>JBBCJV010000011.1:0-218377 GCA_037190565.1 Burkholderiaceae bacterium | reverse complement strand
CTGACTGTGCGGCTCTCGCAGGTTGCTCGGCCGACCCGCGCGGATGCGCGCTGCTGGCCGTGAAGATAGTAGCTCCTTGGGTTGAGATTGAAGCCGCTCTGACCGCAGCGCGCCGTTGCGCAGGAGCAAGCAAGGTGGATGCCTTGCTCGGAGGTTCAGCGCCACGCGACAAACCGCGGATGTCTGCTCGCTGCAGCGCCGTTCGCAGCGCAGTTCGCAGCGGCGTGTCCATGCGCGGCCTAACGTTCGAGCTAAGCGGACCGTGGAGGCGGACGCGCTTGACCGCGGAGGGCATGATGCCACCGGCGCATGAAGCGGCCAAGCGTGGTTGCCGTAGCGGGTCCGCGCTTGAGCGAGGGGATAGGCCGCGCTGAGCTACGCATCTAAGGGTGAGGAAGTTGGTGCTTCTGACGAGTTGGGGCGTCACTATGAGCAGTCGCGATCAGAACGAGACCACCATCCGCGTCGCAGCTCAACGACATGCCACTTCTCTTTCACTGACGGTCGATATACGAACACAGTGACAAGTATTCTTCCATTCTGGCTAAAGACCAGGTAAGTCATCGCACCGCACCCTCGATATCCGCCTGTCTGAGACCATCTTTCGAGGAGACTCTGCCGGATAGAGACTACTTTGGAGACTGCCCCGAACTCAGCTACAGCTTCTGCCGGCGACGACTTGAGGAACGCGACGGCTTGCTGGGCGGCTGGATGCCGATCCCCCGCGAGTTGGATTGCAGCGATAGCTGCTATCGCGAAGGTTACCAAGACCATCTGCCACAGAAAACTCCTTAGGTTGTACTTTTTCATTACGGAGATTGATCCGGATGTGACGGCTTAACTACCGATAGACCGGGCAGGCTCGAACTTGCGCGGCCTAACGTTCGAGCTAAGCGGACCGAGGAGGCGGACGCGCTTGGCCGCGGAGGGCATGATGCCACTGGCGCCTGGAGCGGCCAAGTGCGGGAGCCGTAGCGGGTCCGCGCTTGAGCGAGGGGTTAGGCCTCAGCTTTTGCGCTCCGGCTCAAGTGGAACCTGATACCAAGGAGAGTGCCCATGAGCAGGGCGGCAACGAGCAAGCCTAGTTCGAGGATTGCGAACGGCCGCCATGTCGCCGTTGCCACGGCTAGCAAGTTAGCAACCGCGACCTGCACCGAGAGCGCAGCCCACGCATGAAGATGGGGCCTGTCCGGCTGGCGGAACGCCAAGTGGATAAAGACGGCTGTACAGCAGGCGAGCGACAGCAACGAACTGCCAACGAGGGCTGTGATCGCCGCATCAGTGTTGGTTGGCGATAGAAGCAGGCCTTCAAAGAGGCCCAACCCGAACTGAACCGCAAAGAGCAACGCAGCGTAGACGACTATCTTGCGCCAGTTCACATTCTGGCCCTGCTGGTCTGGCCTCTGGAGATAGGAGGCGTCATGCGGTTGTGCTTCACTTCGATCTCTGAGCTTCAGTGCTTCGCAGGCAGCTGCACTCGATTCTGAGGCCTAACGTTCGAGCTAAGCCGACCGAGGAGGCGGACGCGCTTGGCCGCGGAGGGCATGATGCCACCGGCGCCTGGAGCGGCCAAGAGCAGGAGCCGTAGCGGGTCCGCGCTTGAGCGAGAGGTTAGGCCGCACTGCGGTGCTCAGAGAATGGCTGGATTGCGTTGCCAGATTGCCCAGGTAAGAGCGGATGCGAAGGAAACCCAAGCAAGATAGGGCGCCAGGAGCCACGCTGCGAGCGGCTGAATGGTGTAGAACACTCGTACCGTTGTGAGTATGGCCAGCCAAAGCAGGATGATCTCAACGAAGGCAAGAGCGCCCAGATTCCAGGCGAAGAACAGCCACGTCCAAAGCGCATTGAGAGAAAGTTGCACGGCAAAGAGAACGTACGGGGCGGCACCGCGCGTGAGCTGGACCTTTCGCCAGACGAGCCATACGGACAAAGCCACTAGAAGATACAGGAAGGTCCATACTGGACCAAAGACCGACGCTGGTGGCGCCCAGGATGGACGAGACAGGTTCGCATAGAACTCAGCCGCGTTGGTTGACGCAATAGCTCCCACGCCTCCTGCGGTGAAAGTTGCCAGAATGCAGACGCCGAGAGACACGAGATTGAGGCGGCGTAAGGTTTGCATACTGGGGGCGCAGACAGCAGCGTGTCGAAGAAGTACCTGGCGCGGCCTAACGTTCGAGCTAAGCCGACCGCGGAGGCAGGCACCGGCTGGTGGCGGAAGGACAATACCAAACGGGGCCTGGAGCCACCAGACGGTGGCTGCCGTAGCGGGTCGGCGCTTTGAGCGAGGGGTTAGGCGTCACCTCGCGGCTTTGAGAGCGCAGTCCCGAGCGTTTTCGCTCGATCTAAGATGCCGTCCGGTAATCGCCACAAATCGCGACCAAGTGGCTTTCCTTTTGGCGTTGAGATCGGCAGTGGTTTGCCGAACATGTCAGCTTGTCGGGGCTTCGACTCGTACACTCTCAAGTAGAGATCGTACGTATGAATCAGAAGATTCTCGTTCTTGAGGAAGCGATGTACGCTGCTGGCAGCATCTCGATTCGCTGACTCAAACACTGTGATGTGTGGCTCTATTCTGGCAAGTGGAACTTTGAAGTCAGGCTTGTCCCACATCTGCCGAAATACAACGCACTCAGCGCGAAGGAACACTGCAAAGCCCGTCGGAGTTGCAAAGTAGCCGTGGTTATGAATCTTGACTCCGTAACCCGGCAGTAAGGCGGCGAGTTCGTCAAGTTCCTCAGGCGTTGGTGGATCGTCATACGGGCCTCTAAGGAAGGTCTGCAAAACCCCGGGCTGGTCCGCGTAGCGTGATCGCGTGGTGTGGGCGATGATGAAGCCCATGAAGCAGCTCGGAGTTGGCCTGAACCTGTCGACCAAGAGGACGCGCAAGCGCGAGTTCCTCGACGAGATGGAGCGCGTGGTGCCGTGGGCGGCACTGGTGCAGGTGGTGCAGCCGTACTATCCCCAGGCCAAGACCGGCCGGCCGCCGTTCGGCATCGAGACGATGCTGCGCATCCACTACCTGCAGCAGTGGTTCGCGCTGTCGGACCCGGCGATGGAAGAGGCGCTGCACGACATGCCGGTGTTCCGCGAGTTCGCCATGCTCACAGACGGTGTGAGCCGGCTTCCCGACGAGACCACCATCTTGAGGTTCCGCCACCTGCTGGAGAAGCATGACTTGGCCACCGACATGCTGCGGGTGGTCAACGACATCCTGCAGGCCAAGGGCCTGATGATGAGGAAGGGCACGGTGGTGGACGCCACGCTGATCGCCGCGCCGAGTTCGACCAAGAACGTCGAGGGTGAGCGCGACCCGGAGATGAAGCAGGCCAAGAAGGGCAACCAGTGGTACTTCGGCATGAAGGCCCACATCGGCGTGGACGCGCACTCCGGGCTCGTGCACAGCGTGGTGGGCACGGCGGCCAGCGTCAACGATGTGACGCAGGCCGGGGCGCTCCTGCACGGGCAGGAGGAAGCTGCCTTCGGTGACGCCGGCTACCAGGGCGTGCACAGGCGGCCGGAGGCTGCCGGCCCGGCCTGGCACGTGGCCATGCGCCCGGGACTGCGGCGCAAGCTCAACCCGTTCATCGAGCAGGACTTCATCACCGAGCAGATCGAGCGCGCCAAGGCCAGCGTGCGCGCCAAGGTCGAGCACCCGTTCCGCGTGCTCAAGCGGCAGTTCGGCTATGCCAAGGTTCGCTACCGCGGGCTCGCGAAGAACACGGCGCAGATCGTCACGCTGTTCGCGCTGTCCAACCTGTGGATGGCGCGGCGGCGGTTGATGGGCGCTGCGGGATGAGTGCGCCCGCAGCGGCTGCATGGGCCGTGCGGCGCGCGCACAGTGTCTGGCAAGACTCCAAAAGCACCGCCGAACGCGACCATGATGGGCTTGCTCGCAGGCCTGCAGCATCAGCTCACCTCAAACGGCGCCTCGCGTTGCGTTGCGCAGACCTTCCCTAGCCGCACCAGCCCTGCCTACACTCGCGGGGTTGCCGGGCCACCGCCCCGGTGGGAGACCCCGATGAAGCTGCCCCGTCTTGCCGCGCTGCTGCTGTGCAGCGCCTGCGCGCTGCTGGCCCTGCCGGCGCTGGCGCAAACCCTGCGCTGGGCCAGCCAGGGCGACCCGCTGACCATGGACCCGCACTCGCAGAACGAGGGCCTGACCAATTCCATGAACGGCCAGGTCTACGAGCGGCTGACGCGGCGAAACCGGCAGCTGGAGATCGTGCCGGCGCTGGCGGTGTCGTGGCAGCAGACCGGGCCGCTGGTCTGGCGCTTCAAGCTGCGCGAAGGCGTGAAGTTCCAGGACGGCACGCCGTTCACGGCCGACGACGTGGTGTTCTCGGTCAAGCGTGCGCAGGACCCGGTGTCCACCTTCTCGCAGTACGCCAGCGCCTTGGGCACGCCGGTGGCGGTGGATGCGCTGACGGTGGAGTTCCGCCTGCCGCAGGTCAACCCCATCTTCCTGCAGCACCTGGACTCCATCTCCATCATGAGCCGCGCCTGGGCCGAGAAGCACCGGGTGGCGCGGCCGCTGGACTTCAAGAACCGCGAGGAAAGCCATGCCTCGTTCAACGCCAACGGCACCGGCCCCTACATGCTGGTGCAGCGCCAGCCCGGCATACGCACCACCTACCGCCGCCATACCGGCTGGTGGGACAAGCCCGAAGGCAATGTGCAGGAGATCGTGTTCACGCCCATCGCCAACGACGCCACGCGGCTGGCGGCGCTGATCTCCGGGCAGATCGACTTTGTCATCGACCCTGCACCGCGCGACGTGCCGCGCCTGCGCAACACGCCGGGCGTGAAGGTGGTGGACGGGCCGGAGAACCGCATCATCTTCATAGGCATGGACCAGCACCGCGACGAGTTGCTGTTCGGCAACCTGAAGGACCGCAACCCCTTCAAGGACCTGCGCGTGCGCCGCGCCATGATGCTGGCGGTGGACATCGAGACCATTCGCAGCAAGCTGATGAACGGCCAGAGCGCGCCCACCGGCGGCCTGACGCCCAGCCCGCTGGGCGCCTACAACGACCGCGAGATCGAGAGCCGACCGCCCTTCGACCTGGCGCGCGCCCGCGCGCTGATGGCCGAGGCGGGCTACGCCGACGGCTTCGAGGTGATGCTGGACTGCCCCAACAACCGCTACGTCAACGACGAGGAGATCTGCATCGCGCTGGCCTCCATGTGGGCGCAGCTGAAGATGCGTGTGCGTGTCAACGCCATGCCGCGCTCCACCTACTTCCCCAAGCTGGAAAAGTTCGAGACCAGCCTGTACATGCTGGGCTGGGGCGGCGCGGTGACCGACGCCGAACCCACGCTGACGCCGGTGCTGCGCTCGCCCGGCGACAAGGGGGTGGGCTTGTACAACTACGGCCGCGCGGTGCTGCCGCGTTTCGACGAGCTGGCAGCACAAAGCACCACCGAGCCCGATCCGGCCAAGCGCGAGGCGCTGGTGAAGGCGGCGCTGCGCGAGGCCAAGGAGCAGGTGGCGGTGATTCCGCTGCACCGCCAGTTCATCCCCTGGGCGGCGCGCAACAACGTGGAAGTGGTGCACCGGCCGGACAACTGGCTGGAGGTGGGCTGGATCAACGTGCGTTGACTCCGGACCATCACTGACCGCGACTGACCGCGCGCGGCGGGTTCCGGCCAGCGCGCAGGCCGGCCCACCCCGTCATCGCCACGCGCCGGCGGTTCAGATGCAGCGAGCCGGACCTGTCTGAGACCCGACCTTAGCCCGTAGCCCGTCGCCGCACCGCTTCCAGGTAGGCCTGCCCATCCGGCGGCAGCCCGCTGCGCTGGCTGGCCCATACCATCTCGCCCAGGCACTCCATCACCTCGTGGTGGGCTGCGTGCAGGGAGTTGCGCCGCGCCGCCAGCAACTGCACGGCCTGGCGTATGCCGCTGGGCTGGTCGATGCTGCACTGCTCTTCGATGCTCAGGTGCATGGACAGGTGCAGGAACGGGTTGCTGCGGCCTTCTTCCACCGTGTACTGCGCGGCCAGCGCGGCAGCTTCATCGGCCAGCTCGGCGTGGTACTCCGGGTGCTCGGCAATCCAGCGCGCGGCAATGTCCTGCATGGGGTCCAGCGGCAGGCCGTCGCGCCAGCGCGCATAGCTGGCGCAGAAGAATCGCCGTACGTCCGACTGGGAAGGCTGGAACATCGCAGAATTGTCGTTCCTGCCCACCCACCTTGTCCCGCGCCGGGGCACACCCACGATGAACGTCACCACCGAGCAGCTCTTCACCGAAGCACGCACCCAGAACGGCTACCTGCCCGAGCCGGTTTCCGAAGAACGGCTGCAACAGCTATACGACCTGCTCAAGTGGGGCCCCACCTCGGCCAACTGCAGCCCGGCACGTTTTGTCTTCGTGCGCAGCGACGAGGCCAAGCAGCGCCTGCTGGCCTGTGTGAGCGCCGGCAACGCGGCCAAGGTGCAGCAGGCCCCGGTGACGGTCATCGTGGGCATGGACATGGCCTTCTACGACGAGCTGCCGCGGCTGTTTCCGCACACCGACGCGCGCTCCTGGTTCGTGGGCAACCAGGCCATGATCGAGTCCACGGCCATGCGCAACAGCAGCCTGCAGGGGGGCTACATGATCCTCGCGGCCCGCGCCCTGGGCCTGGACTGCGGGCCCATGAGCGGCTTCGACGCCGCCAAGCTGGACGCCGAGTTCTGGGCCGGCACCACCGTGCGCAGCAACTTCATCTGCACCCTGGGCCGTGGTGACCCCAGCAAGCTGATGCCGCGCCACCCGCGCCTGGCCTTCGACGAAGCCTGCCAGCTTGTTTGAGGGCCTTGCCGCGGCCTGGGCCGCGCTGCCGGTGGTCAGCGACCCGTGGTTCTACGCCATCGCCGTGCCGGCGGTGCTGCTCATGGGCCTGGCCAAGAGCGGCCTGCTGGCGGGCTTTGGCCCCCTGGCCACGCCGCTGATGGCGCTGACGGTGCCCGTGCCGCAGGCGGCGGCCATCATGCTGCCGCTGCTGCTGGTGATGGACGCCACCGGCCTGCAGCAGTTGTGGCGCGACCGCGACCCGGCGCTGATACGCCATCTGCTGCCCTGGGGCCTGCTGGGCACGGTGGTGGGCACGCTGCTGTTCGGCTGGCTGTCGCCGGCGGCGGTGGCCGGGCTGGTGGGCGGCTTGACGCTGCTGTTCCTGGCGCAGCGTCTGGTGTTCCGCCCGCGGGCGGATGCGCCACCGGCGCCGCGCTGGGTGGGCTCGGCCTGCGCCACGGCGGCGGGGTTCACCAGCTTCGTGGTGCACGCCGGCCAGCCGCCGCTGGCAGCCTATGTGCTGCCGTTGCGCCTGGAGCCCAGGCGGCTGGCGGGCACGCTGGCGGTGTTCTTCGGTGCGCTCAACCTGTCGAAGTGGCTGCCCTATGCCTTTCTGGGGCTGATAGACACGCGCAACATGGCCACCTCGCTGCTGTTGCTGCCGCTGGCGCCGCTGGGTGTGTGGGCGGGCGTGTGGCTGGTGCGCCGCGTGAGCACACGCTGGTTCTACGTGCTGGCCTACGTGGGCATGGGGCTCACCGGCTGCAAGCTGCTGTGGGACGGCATCACGGGTTGAGCGTGGCCGGCTCACAGCCACAGCGGGGTCTTTGACCCGGCCCGTGCGCACCTGGGGTCTATAGTGACCCGCACCCTGCGCCTGGCCGCAAGCCGCCTTGCAGGCGGAACCGGCCGTTGAAGACGATGCGACTGACCCCTGGACTGGCCTTTGCCGTTGCCGCGGCCGTGATGGGCGTGGCCGGCGGCCTGTGGTGGTGGCTGACGCCCACGCCGCCGCCCGTGGTGGCCGAAGCGCCGGCCGCAGCGCCGCTGCCCGAGGCGGCACCGCCGGCAGCCTCCGAGCCGGCCTCGGCGCCCGAAGCCGAAGCCCCGCCGCCGGAGCCCCGCCCCGACGAAACCCCGCTGCCTGCGGAAGAAGGCCCGGTGCGCCAGGCCTTGTTCGACTGGCTGGGCCGCGAGGCGGTGCTGCGCCTGGTGCAGACCGACGGTTTTGCCCAGCGCGTTGTGGCCACGGTGGACAACCTGCCGCGCCAGCATGCCGCGCCGCGCCTGTGGCCGGTGCACCCCAGCGAAGGGCGTTTTGCCGTGGACGACGCCGGCCACGCCGTGGCGGCCAATGCGCGCCGCTACGACGCGCTGCTGAACACCGTGCTGGCCACCGACCCGGCCACCGCCGCGGCGCTGTACCGGCGGCTGCTGCCGCAGTTGCAGGCCGCCTACGAACAGCTGGGCTACCCCGGCCGCAGCTTTCACGCGCGGTTGATGGTGGTGCTGGAGCACCTGATCAGCACGCCGGTGCTGGGCCAGCCGCCGGCGCTGGCCTTGACCGAGGTGCGCGGCCCCGTGCCCTCGGAGCGGCCCTGGGTGCGCTACGAGTACGTGGACGAAAGGCTGGAGGCGGCCTCGGCCGGCCGCCGCCTGCTGTGGCGCCTGGGGCCGGTGCACCAGCGCCAGGTGCAGGACTGGCTGCGCCGCGTGCGCGCCGAGATCTCGGCGCGCTGAGTCAGGCGGCGCCTTCGCGCCACAGCGCGGCCATCGCCGCCTCGAAACGTGCCCGTGTGGGCTGGGCGGCCCCATGGCGACCACCGGCCACGACACGGCGGCCGGCAACCCAGACTTCCGCAAACGCCGGCGCATCGGTGGCGAACACCAGCGCATCCAGCTGCTGCGATGCCGGCACGCCGGCCAGGCCGGGCGCTTGCGTGTCCAGTACCAGCAGGTCGGCCCGCGCGCCGGGGCGCAGGCCCCAGCTGGAGAAGCCGGCCGCTGCCGCGCCGCCGGCCAGGGCGTCGCGCCACAGGCGGGCCGCGCTGGCGCCGGCGTCCTGCGCCGGGCGCGCTGCCACATTGCGCTGGCGCAGCACCAGGCGTTGCACGTAGTCCAGCCAGCGCAGCTCCTCCACCGCGCTGCGGCTGACTTGGCTGTCGGAGCCTATGGCCAGCGGCACGCCCGCCGCCCACCAGCCGGGCAGGTCGGCCACGCCGTCGCCCAGGTTGGCTTCGGTGCTGGGGCAGATCACCACGCCGGCGCCGGTGCGGGCCACGGCTTCCACCTCGGCCGGCACGGTGTGCGTGGCGTGCACCAGCTGCCAGCGCTTGTCCAGCAGGCCTTCGCGTGCCAGCCAGGCGATGGGGCGTTCGCCGGTGTGGGCCAGGCAGTCGTCCACCTCGGCGGTTTGTTCGCTGACGTGCACGTGCACCGGCCCGTCGTCGTCGGCCATGCGGCGCGCCAGCGCATGGATGGCCTCGCCGGGGGCGGCGCGCAGCGAGTGCACCGCCACGCCGGCGTTCAGCAGCCGGTGCGGCAGCGCGCGGTAGCCGTCGCGCAGGGCCAGCACGCTGTCCACGCTGGTCGCGAAGCGGCGCTGGTCAGGGCGCAGCGCGGGCGCGGCAAAACCGGCGCGCTGGTACAGCACCGGCAGCAGCGTCAGGCCCAGGCCCACATCGGCCGCGGCATCGGCCAGCGCGCGGCCCATGGCCAGCGGGCCGCCTTCGGCGTCGGCATAGGCTTGGCCGTCAGGCCCGTGGTGCAGGTAGTGGAACTCGCAGACCTGGGTGTAGCCGCCGGCCAGCAGCTCTACATACAACTGCGCCGCCACCGCGCGCAACTGCGCCGGCGTGATGCGCAGAGCCACGCCGTACATGCGGTCGCGCCAGCTCCAGAAGTCGTCGTGCGCGCTGGCGCGGCGCTCGGCCAGGCCGGCAAAGGCGCGCTGGAAGGCGTGGCTGTGGGCGTTGACCAAGCCCGGCATCACGGGGCCGGGCAGCACCGTGGCTTGGGGCGGCGCGGCCACGCCGGCCTGCACCGCTGCCCAGTGGCCGTCGCTGCCCACCTGCAGCAGCACGGCTTCGGCCCAGCCGCCGTCCAGCCAGGCGCGCGGGGCCCACAAGCAAGTCGGCAGGGCCGGCTGGGCGGCGGTGTCCGGCGGCGTGTTCAGGGCGGTGTTCATGCCCCGGGCCGCCAGCTCACCATGGCCTGCACCAGCGCGCGCAGCAGCGGCGTGGCTTCGGCCGCGCGTTCGTCGTTCCAGCGCGCCGGGGTTTCGTCCATGTAGGTGCGCCAGCACATCTCCAGCTGCACGGTGTGCACGCCGTCGGCCGGGCGGCCGAAGTGGCGCGTGATGTGCCCACCCTTGAAGCGGCCGTCCACCACGTGGCTGAAGCGGCTTTGCGATGCCAGCACGCCGGCCAGTTGCTGGCGCAGCGAGGGCGCGCAGCTGGTGCCGCCGGCGGTGCCCAGGTTCAGGTGGGGCAGTGTGCCTTCAAACAGCCAGGGCAGCTCGCTCTTGATGCTGTGCGCGTCGAACAGCACCGCGTGGCCGTGCAGTGCGCGCAGGCGTGTGGTTTCTTCCTGCAGCTGCTGGTGGTAGGGCTGCCAGTAGCGCGCCACGCGGCGGCGTATCTCGGCCTCGTCCGGCGCCTGGCCCTCGCGGTACAGCGCCTCGCCGGTGAAGTGCCGCGTGGGGCACAGCTCGGTGTTGTTCTGGCCCGGGTACATGGGCTGGTTTTCGCTGGGCCGGTTCAGGTCCACCAGGTAGCGGCTGTGCTGGGGCACCAGCAGGCCGGCGCCCAGCTCGGCGGCGAAGTGGTACAGGCGGTCCAGGTACCAGTCGGTGTCTTCCACCTGCAGCGCCCGCGCGGTGTAGCGGGGTTGCTGGTCGGGCGGGATCCGCGTGCCCACATGCGGGAAGCTGATGAGCAGCGGCGAGCTGCCGCGGTGCAGGGTGTAGATGTCGTTGGCCTCGTGGGCCGGTGCGTTGGTGGCTTGCATGGGGTGTCAGTTTCCGGCCGGCGCGGCCACGCCCTCGAACACCCGCCAGCGCAGCGGGTTGTGGCCGAAGCGGTAGCACAGCTCGCGCGGGTGTTCGGCGTCCCACACCGCCAGGTCGGCGCGCAGGCCGGTGGCGATGCGGCCGCGGTCGTGCAGGCCCAGCGCCTGGGCCGCGTGCACGGTGACGCCGCGCCAGGCTTCCTCGGGGGTCAGGCGGAACAGCGTGCAGCCCATGCTGAGCATGAGCTGCAGCGACAGGCAGGGCGAGCTGCCGGGGTTGTGGTCGGTGGCCAGGGCCATGGGCACGCCGGCTTCGCGCAGCGCCGTCACCGGCGGCAGGTGGGTGTCGCGCAGAAAGTAATAGGCGCCGGGCAGCAGCATGGCCACGGTGCCGGCGGCCTTCATCGCCGCGATGCCGGCAGGCGACAAGTGCTCCAGGTGGTCGCAGCTCAGGGCGCCGAAGCCGGCGGCCAGGGCCGCGCCGTCCTGGTCGGAGAGCTGCTCGGCGTGCAGCTTCACCGGCAGGCCCAGCGCCCGCGCCGCTTCGAACACACGGCGCGTCTGTGCCGGGGTGAAGCCGATGTTGTCGCAGAAGGCGTCCACCGCATCCACCAGGCCGGCGGCCTGCTGGCCGGGCAGCCAGGCGCAGACGGCCGAGATGTAGTCGTCGGCCCGGCCTTCAAACTCCGGCGGCAGCGCGTGCGCGCCCAGCGAGGTGGTGCGCACCGCCACAGCCAGCTCGCGGCCCACACGCCGCGCCGCGGCCAGGCAGCGCGCTTCGTCGCGCTCGTTCAGGCCGTAGCCGGACTTGATCTCCAGCGTGGTCACGCCCTCGGCCATCAGCGCGCGGGCGCGGGTGGCCGTAAGAGCAAACAACTCGTCGTCGCTGGCGGCGCGGGTGGCGCTGACGGTGGAACGTATGCCGCCGCCGGCGCGCGCGATCTGCTCGTAGCTGGCGCCTTGCAGGCGTTGCTCGAACTCCGCCGCGCGGTCGCCGGCATAGACCAGGTGGGTGTGGGCGTCTACCAGCCCGGGTGTGAGCAGGGCGCCGCCCAGGGGGTGCTCCTGCGCCGCGGGCAGGTTCGCGGGCAGCTCGGCGTCGGCGCCCACCCAGGTGATGCGGCCGTCTTGCACCAGCACCGCGCCGTCCTCCACCCAGCCCCAGGGCAGCGGCCCGTGGAAGCTGGTGATGCGGGCATGGCGCCACAACTGGGCGGGGCCTGCAACGGGGGGAGGGACGGGGCTCATGGATTCTCCAGCGTCAACCACCAGGCGCGGCCGGCCTGGTGCAAGGTCCAGGGCACATCCGACGCCGCATCACACCACAGCAGCGTGCCCGCCGCCAGGGCCTGCACGCCGGGGCCCAGGTCCACCTGCGCCGCATCGGCCGCGTACAGGCCGCGCCAGGCGGGCCCGCCAGCGAGCGTGCTGCCCGGCAGCGCGGCCTGCATGCGTGCGCTGCCGGCGCCGCGCAGGCTCATCAGGTTCAGGTCTTGCGTGGGCCCATCCAGCAGCGTGCAGCCGGGCGCGGCTTCGCCGGCAAAGTGCAGCGGTTCGCTGCCGGGGCGCAGGCTGGCCGGCCCCTCCGGCAAATCCAGCCGCACGCCGGCGCCGCTGATCACCGCAAACCAGCGCTGCACGCCGGGGAAGGGCGAAAACGGCCCGTCGGCGGCGATCTCGGCCACGCTCAGGCGCAGTTGCCAGCGCTCGGCGCTGGGCCAGGTGAGCAGCACGCGCGTGCTGCCGCCGCCGTTGCGCCAGGGCTGGGGCGGGGTGTCTGCCAGCAAGACCTGGTGCAGCTTCATGGTGTGAACTGCCCTTCCAGCTGGTAGCGCTGGCCCGGGTGCACCAGGCGCGCGATGGTGATGGCGGCGTCCTGCGTGAAGGTGCGGCGCACCACGATCAGGCAGGGTTCTTCAGGCTGGATGTGCAGCAGCGCGGCCTCTTGCGCCGTGGCGCGGGCGGCTTCTATGCTGTACTGCGCCCGCCACAGCGCGGTGCTTTCGAACAGCGCCTGCGTGGGCGTGACACGGCTGAAGTCGTGCCCCAGGTAGCCCGGCGCGCAGGCCGGGTTGACGTAGCGGTCTTCGCACTGCAGCGGCACGCCGTTTTCCAGGTGCACGATCAGCGTGTGGAACACCTCGCTGCCCGGCGCCACCCCCAGCTGGGCGGCCAGGGCCGGGGGCGCCGGCTCGGCCTGCTGCAGGTGCACGGTGGCGTCGTGGCGGTGGCCGCGCTCGGTGATCTCTTCGTGCAGGTCGCGGATGGTGAGCGTGCTGGACACCTTGTGCAGCGGCGCGGCGAAGGTGCCCACGCCCTGGGTGCGCAGCACCAGGCCTTCGGCCTGCAGCTCGCGCAGCGCGCGGTTGACGGTCATGCGGCTGACGCCGAACATGGCCACCAGCTCGGCTTCGGAAGGCATCAGCGCGCCGGGCGCCCAGCGCCGCGCCGCCAGGCCGTCCTTCAGGAACTGCTTGACGCGCGCAAACGGCGGCGCGGCGGCCAGCGCGGGGTCGAGTTCGGGGCGCAGCATGGCTTCATCTTAAAGTTTTTGCGCCCACTTGCATAGACTTGTCTATACAAGTAAAGTGGCCGCCATCGCCAGCCCGTCGAACCCGCCGGAGAACCGCCATGACCGACCTGTCTTCCCTGCACCGCACCGCCCAGCCCCGCCCGGTGCGCGCCCCGCGCGGCAGCGACATCAGCTGCGCCAACTGGCTGATCGAAGCCGCCTACCGCATGATCCAGAACAACCTGGACCCGGAAGTGGCCGAGAACCCCGACGCGCTGGTGGTCTACGGCGGCATAGGCAAGGCGGCGCGCAACTGGGACTGCTTCGAGGCCATCCTGGCCAGCCTGAAGCGGCTGAAGCCCGACGAGAGCCTGCTGGTGCAAAGCGGCAAGCCGGTGGGCGTGTTTCGCACCCACGCCGACGCGCCGCGTGTTCTCATCGCCAACAGCAACCTGGTGCCCAAGTGGAGCAGCTGGGAGCACTTCCACGAGCTGGACCGCAAGGGCCTGATGATGTACGGCCAGATGACCGCCGGCAGCTGGATCTACATCGGCAGCCAGGGCATCGTGCAGGGCACCTACGAGACCTTCGTGGAAGCCGGCCGCCAGCACTACGGCGGCGACCTGGCGGGCAGGTGGATACTGACCGCCGGCCTGGGCGGCATGGGCGGCGCGCAGCCGCTGGCCGCCACCTTCGCCGGCGCCTGCAGCCTGACCATCGAGTGCCAGCAAAGCCGCATCGACTTCCGCCTGCGCAGCCGCTACGTGGACGAGCAGGCTGCCGACCTGGACGACGCGCTGGCACGCATCGCCAAGTACACCGCCCAGAAGAAGGCCATCAGCATCGCGCTGCTGGGCAATGCGGCGGAGGTGTTGCCCGAGCTGGTGAAGCGCGCCCGCGCCGGCGGCCCGCGCCCCGACATCGTGACCGACCAGACCAGCGCCCACGACCTGGTCAACGGCTACCTGCCGCCGGGCTGGAGCGTGGAGCAATGGCGCGCCGCACAGGCCGACGACAGCCAGCACGCCCGCCTGCGCAAGGAGGCAGCCCAGGGCTGCGTGCGCCACGTGCAGGCCATGCTGGACTTCCAGGCCCTGGGCGTACCCACGGTGGACTACGGCAACAACATCCGCCAGGTGGCGTTGGACGAAGGCCTGAAGAACGCCTTCGACTTCCCGGGCTTCGTACCGGCCTACATACGCCCGCTGTTCTGCCGCGGCAAGGGCCCGTTCCGCTGGGTGGCGCTCAGCGGCGACCCGGAAGACATCCGAAAGACCGACGCCAAGATGAAGGAGTTGTTCCCCGAGGACAAGCACCTGCACCGCTGGCTGGACATGGCCGGCGAACGCATCGCCTTCCAGGGCCTGCCGGCGCGCATCTGCTGGATAGGCCTGGGCGAGCGCCACCGCGCCGGCCTGGCCTTCAACGAGATGGTGAAGAACGGCGAGCTGAAGGCGCCCATCGTCATCGGCCGCGACCACCTGGACAGCGGCAGCGTGGCCAGCCCCAACCGCGAGACGGAAAGCATGCAGGACGGCAGCGACGCGGTGAGCGACTGGCCGCTGCTCAACACCGCCGGCGGCGCCACCTGGGTGAGCCTGCACCACGGCGGCGGCGTGGGCATGGGCTACAGCCAGCACAGCGGCGTGGTCATCGTCTGCGACGGCACGGACGAAGCGGCCAAGCGTTTGGAACGTGTGTTGTGGAACGACCCCGGCACCGGCGTGATGCGCCATGCCGACGCCGGCTACGAAGAAGCCCGGGCCTGCGCACGCGAGCAGGGCCTGGACCTGCCCATGATCAACGCCGCCGGAGCCCGCTGATGTTGCTTCGCCCCGGACAGCTCACGCTGGAAGAACTGCAGGCCATACACGGCGCCCCGGGCACTCCCGTCAGCGCTGTGCAGACCCTGGCGATGGACCCGCAGGCGCTGCCGGCCGTGCAGGCCAGCGCCGCGATGGTGCAGCGCGCCGCGGCGGGTGATGCCGCCGTGTACGGCGTCAACACCGGCTTCGGCAAGCTGGCTTCCACGCGCATCAACGCCGCCGACCTGGCCACGCTGCAGCTCAACCTGATACGCAGCCACTGCGTGGGCGTGGGTGAGCCGCTGGGCGCGCCGGTGGTGCGGCTGATGCTGGCGCTGAAGGCGGCCAGCCTGGGGCGCGGTGCCTCCGGCGTGCGCCCGCTGGTCATCGACACCTTGCTGGCGGTGCACAACGCCGGCCTGGTGCCCTGGGTGCCGGCCCAGGGCAGCGTGGGCGCCTCGGGCGACTTGGCGCCGCTGTCGCACATGACGCTGGCGCTGATGGGCGAGGGCGACATGCTGGCCGCCGACGGCAGCCGCCGCCCGGCCGCCGATGCGCTGCGCGAACACGGCATCACCCCGCTGGTGCTGGCGGCCAAGGAGGGCCTGGCGCTGATCAACGGCACGCAGACCAGCACCGCGCTGGCGCTGCACGCGCTGTTCAGCTTTGAGCCGGTGCTGGAGAGTGCGCTGGTGGTGGGTGCGCTCACCGTGGACGCCGCACGCGGCAGCGACGGCCCCTTCGATCCGCGCATCCATGCGTTGCGCGGCCAACCCGGGCAGATCGACGTGGCGCAGTACTACCGCCAGTTGCTGGCCGGCAGCGCCATACGCAAGAGCCACGAAGACGGCGACGACCGGGTGCAAGACCCGTACTGCCTGCGCTGCCAGCCGCAGGTGGTGGGCGCCTGCCTGGACCAGCTGCGCCACGCCGCGCTGGTGCTGCTGCGCGAGGCCAATGCGGTGACCGACAACCCGCTGATCTTCGCCGACGACGGCACCATGATCTCGGGCGGCAACTTCCACGCCGAGCCCGTGGCGCTGGCGGCCGACGCCATGGCCTGCGCCATCGCCGAGGTGGGCGCCATCGCCGAGCGCCGCATCGCCATGCTGATCGACAGCAACGTCTCGCGCCTGCCGCCCTTCCTGACGCCCAATGCCGGGCTCAACAGCGGCTTCATGATTGCGCACGTCACGGCGGCGGCGCTGGCCAGCGAGAACAAGACCTACGCCCACCCGGCCAGCGTGGACAGCCTGCCCACCAGTGCCAACCAGGAAGACCACGTGTCCATGGCCACCTTCGCGGCGCGGCGGCTGCAGCCCATGATCGCCAACGTGGCGCACATCCTGGGCATCGAACTGCTGGCCGCGGCGCAGGGCGTGGACTTCCTGCGGCCGCTGCGCAGCTCCGACGCCCTGGAGGCCGTGCACGCGCGGCTGCGCGCCGACTGCCCGGCCATGATGCAGGACCGTTACCTGGCGCCCGACATCGAAACGGCCACGGCCCTGGTGCGCAGCGGCGAACTGTCGCGCGTGCTGCGTGGCCTGCCGGCGCTGCCGGCCTTGTGGACACCGGCCTGAGCGTCGTGGCCGCGCGCTGACATTGAGCCGGCACGGCGCCGGCGAGAAAGAAGGCGCCGCTCAGGGCCGCCAGCGTGCCACGCAGCGGCCCACCTCGGCCAGCACGGCCTCGTCCTCGGGGCGCATGCGCGGGCTGTTGCGGTACCGGCTTTCGTAGAAGCAGGCGATGAACCAGGGCGCGGCCTGGGCGCCGGGCCAGGCCGCGGCCACGTCGTTGTAGCGGTCGGGCATGCTGGGGTGCATGCCGGTGCCGGTCTTGTCGCCGGCCTGCCAGGCGGCCGGCAGCCCGGCGCGCAGGCGCCGCGCGCCGGTGCGGGTGGCACGCATCCAGCCCACCAGGCGCTCGCGCCCGGCCGGGCTGAGCACCGGGCCGGTGAGCAGCCGGGCGCTGGTGGCGGCCATGGCCGCCGGGGTGCTGGTGTCGCGTTCTTCGCCCGGCGGCACGATGTTCATGTCGGGCTCCCAGCGGTCCAGGCGCGTCACGGTGTCGCCTTGTTCACGCAGCCAGCGTGTCAGCCCCTGCGGGCTGCCGAACA
Organism: Burkholderiaceae bacterium; assembly: GCA_037190565.1. Classification (GTDB taxonomy): domain Bacteria; phylum Pseudomonadota; class Gammaproteobacteria; order Burkholderiales; family Burkholderiaceae_C; genus Rubrivivax. The sequence continues at coordinate 201,159 of JBBCJV010000011.1, read as the reverse complement.
GCTCGCGCATCAGCAGGTTGGCGGCCGTGTTGTCGCTGGTGGTCTGCGTAGCCTCGGCCAGCTCCGGCGCCGTCATGCCGCCTTGGGCCAGGCGTGCACGCGTGACGGGTGAGTGCGGCACCAGGTCGGCTTCGCCATAGGCGATGCGCCGCGCCTCGGGCCAGGCGCCGGCTTCCACACGCTGCAGCACCGCGCCCGCCAGCAGCAGCTTGAAGCTGGAGCACAGCCCGAAGCGGGTGTCGGCGCGGTGGCCCGTGTGGGCGCCGCTGCCGCTGTCCAGCACCGCCACCCCCAGGCGGCCGCCGGCACGCGTTTCCAGTGCGGCCAACTCCGCGGCCAGCGCCGCACTGTCCAGCGCCGTGTCGGGTGTGGCGGTAGCGCTGGGTGCGGCTGTCTGGGCCGTACCCAGCCACAGCCCCGGCAGGGCGGTGGTGGTCAGCAGGTGCAGGCAGTGGCGGCGGGTGGGCAGGGCAGGCGGCATGGGGGTGGGTGAAAGACGCAGCCCGGCGCGCGCTGCCCCGCGATGATGCAGGATGCCTACGACGCGCCCGACATCGCGTCCGCCAGCGAGCGGGTGCACACCGGCGCGCTGTCGCCGGCGCGGTGCGGCGGCAGTGGCAACCGCACCAAAGAAGCCGTGCACGAGCCGGTCATGCCGGCCAGCTACGCCCTCTACGCACCGCAGTCCGGCTGCTGCGGAGCCTCCGAAAGCCGGTGCTCGATCTGGCCTGGAAGGTTTGAATCTCCCATCATCGACCTCGAAGGTGCTGGAGACCTCAGTCGCAGTTGCCGCCGGACATCATGTCCGTCGCCACCTGGGCGAACGCAGCCTGCATCGTCTGCAGGCTCATGTCTGCTTTGCTGGCCGACGCACCCGGCCGTTCCCTCAACTCCACGGTACGGAGGCGGCTCTCCGTGCTGCCTGCCGCAGGTGTCACGTCCACTTTCAACTGAAGTGAATGAACGCGCAACCGCTGAGGGGTTGTCTTCAGTTGCTCCCGCGCGTTGTTCTCGCAGATCTGGATCATCGTCTTCGAGTTTCGAAAGAGAAGGTTCGTCTTGCAACCGGTCAATGACTGTTGAATCTCCGCGTGGCGAGGGTTGACCTCGTTGCGCTGGCTCCAGTCGATCACTTCGGCCCGCACCCTGCACGCGGCCTGTGCGCTGTCGACCGTCACCACGGGCCTGCCAGCCGTTTCGGTCAACCAGGCGGCCACATAGTTGGTCCACGCGGCATGCCGCTTGCCGCGGTTGAAGACACCGTCGAAGCCGACCGCCCCGGCGCCGCTGCCCCGAAAGCGATCTCCCACGAGCCGGTCGATGAGGTCGAAACGCACCATCACCACGCGATCTTGACCGGTGTCCACCTCCTTGATGATGCCGGCCAGGCGCTCGCCCAGCATCACGGCGGACCCGCTGTCGGTGGCTCGAATGGTGGTTTTGTCGGTGTGGGCCAGGTTGATCGTGTTCGCCGTGCCGCCGGCCCAGCGCAGCATGAACACCGTCTCCTTGCCCGTCGAGTAGTGGCGGCTGGCCGTCAGGCCGGTGTTGGGGGTCCAGACTTGGCCGCTCATCCAGTCGCTCTCCGGCCAGCGGCCGTTGCAGGCGACGGCGAAACCGGGCTGCAGGGTAACGAGGGCCACGTCCGCGTCCCAGTTCACGAATGTGACCTGCCCTTCCGCACGCGCGCCGCTGCGGTCCAGCACCATCACGCCAAGCGCCGTCTGTCTGGAATCCTTCCCCTCCTCCACGACGTGGGCAGCGGTGAGCACATGGCACAGGTCGCCGCGCCGGAATCCGGTGCCGCCGCCCTCCTGGCTGCCCTGGCGCAGTTCCAGCACGCCGGCGCTGGCGGGCGTCGGTAGCTGGGTGAGTAGCGTCAGCCACAGCACAGGGATCAGCCACTGCCACGCCGATGTCATCTGGTACCTCATTCCCTGATCTCCTTGATGGGGGCCGGCGCCGGGCGGGAAGCCGAGCTCCGGCGCCTACGCCGCTTCCGCTTCTTCCGACTGCTGGGCGTTGCATCCTTCAGCGCCACCAGCAGCCCGAACAACACAGAGGTCAAGGCCAGCGATGCGGCAAACATCTGCACGTCGGAACGCGTCACGATGTGTGCCCAGCTACTGACCAAGATGTGGCGCTCGGCCCCAGCCTGCTGCTGCACGCCGACCCGCGAGCCCACCACCACCAGTTGCACGTCAAAGCCAGGCTTGTCGTCAAGCTCGCTGATGTGGATGAACCCGTCGGCTTCCGAGCGGGCGTTGGCCAGGCAGCGGGCCAGGTCGGCCCCGGAAGCCTGCAGGCAGCCATGGCTGTCAACGATGCCGCCTGCGTCGACCTGTTCTTCGTGCAAGAGGCGGCGTTGGCCGGTCAGCGGGTCCGGTGTTCGGGCCTCAATGCGGGCTTGGCTGAGGATGGGCACCTGCACCGCGCCTACGAAGCCGCTGCCGAAGGGGATGCTCTGGCCTATCGTGACGCGGCCGCGCAACTCCAGCAGCGGGCGTGCGCCTTGGTGGGCAGGCAGCAGCGACTCGTACTCGTATTGCTGCCTGCCGGGGGCATAGGGCCGGCCGTCGGCCTGCATCGCCAGCCCTGTCCGGCCCGGAACATCACAAGCCTGCCCCTTGGAGCCTTGCTGCAGTGACACTCGCCAGCGCTTGTCCGGCCCGATGCTGACGCGTGCGTGGGCTCCAGCGTCCAACTGGATGCTGACGCCTTTGGCCAGCGTGGGCTGCGCGTCGCTGCCGTCGGCCAGCAAGCGGCCCGGCGGCAGGTCCCAGATTACGGTGCGTTGCCCACACAACAGGGTCAGGTCCAGTACTTCGCTACGCGCCGAGATTGAGAAGATGGTGTCCTGCTTGACCAGGCCGGCGACATACCTTGCTGCAACTCCCAGCGCCACAGCGATGGCAGCGAGCGAGACGATGAACCAAAGGTTGCCTAGAAGCCAACTGAAAAGCGCCTTCCAGCGTCGTCGTAACCACCTGCGGACGGGGCCGGGCCGCGACGCTGAGGGGCGTGCTTCAGACATGGCTTGCGACCCCTGGGCCGGCCGCAGTGTGCGGACCGTGGGCCCGCTCTGTGGCTACAGCCACAGCTCGACGGAAGAGGTTTCGATGGCAAAGCCGTCACGCCGTATCAGGCGCAGTCGGTGCTGTCCTTTGGCCAAGGGCTCCAACTCCGACACCTTGATCTCGCAAACGGCGTCGAAGCGCAAGGTCGAGGCGTTGTCGATGCGCGTGCAGGCATGGCGCGGGCTGCCGCTGTGGCCTTGAATCTGGAGCTGGCTGGCGCGACGGCTGTTGATGTTGAGTCTCAGCGTGGCCCCGCGCAGCTCCGGCTCGGACCAGCTGGCCAACAGGGGCTGGGAGCGGCGTCCGCCGTCCAGCAGGGCGTGCACGGAAATCGCCAGATCGGCCGGGTTGATGCCCTTCGGCGGGGTCAGGAGCTTGTCGTCAGGCAGCAACTGTATGTAGCGCCAGCCCGTACCTTTGACCGGGCCGCTGAAGACGCCTATGCCGTAGTAACGCCCGTCGGCGCTGTCGATCTCCACGCGCAACGGCAGCTTGTCGCCTCCCGCCGCTTGCAGATCGGCAGGCAGGTACACGCGCAGTTTGGGGTTTGGCTGGCCGCCGATCGCGGTCAGGCCGACGACGGCATGTCCGCTGACCTGCCGCCGCGTGTCCACCATCTCGCGGTACTCCTGGCCCGACACGGGTTCGAACTGTGCCGCGCATGGCGCCGCTACCGCCACCGAGAGAGCGGCCAGGCACTCACGCCAGCCGAAGTGCCGCCACTTGACCCTGTCCGTTGCAGAAGTCTTCATACGCGCTTCCCCCTGAACTGGGCTTGGCAGGGCCTGCGCGCCTGCTAACCACAGCCGAGGTCTCCTCCGGCCGCAGCTTCCCTTTGCAGAGTATGCAGGCGCGCGGCTTCAGTGAACAGCGGGCTCCCCCTCAGTTGGAGTGCCCGCGCGCTGCCCCGCGATGATGCAGGATGCCTACGAGGCGCCCGACATCGCGGCCGCCAGTGAGCGGGCGCACACCGGCGCGCTGTCGCCGGGGTGGAGCGGGCTGGCAGCGCCGGCCCCGTGCGCCGGTGCCAGTGGCAGCACATCGGGCGCCATGGACAACATGGTGGCCGGACCGAAGATGGTGGCAAAGGCCACGTCCTTGGCGTCGCGGCCCACGGCGATGCGCACCAGGTCTTGCACCGGCGACATGCGGGTGGCGTCGAACATCACCCATCGCCCACCTATGAAGGCTTCGAAGACGGCGTGGAAGTCGGGCGGCGGTTCGTCGAAGATGGCGTAGCCCACCACCAGCCGCGCCGGGATGTTGAGCGCACGGCAGAAGGTGACGGCCAGATGCGCAAAGTCGCGGCACACGCCGGCGCGCTGCACAAACACGTCGCGCGCCGTGGTGGTGGGGCCGGTGGAGCCTATGCGGTACTCGATGTGTTCGTGCACCCAGTCGGCGATGGCCTGCACGCGCGCGTGGCCCGGCGGCAGCTCGCCGAAGAGCTTCATGGCCGCACCCGCCAGCAGGTCCGACTCGCAATAGCGCGTGGGCATCAGGTTGTGCAGCACCTCGTTGGGCAGCTGCGCCACCGGCCACTCGCCGGCCTGGGGGTCGGGCGGCAGGGGCAGGCGTTGCACGCGCGCCCGGTAGTGCAGCGTCAGCGGGCCGGCCGCGGCATGCAGGCGCATGAAGCGGTGGCCCACGCCGGGGTCGGCGTACACGTGGGTGGGGTTGTCGGGGCTGACCCGCAGCGACTCGTCCAGCACAAGCTGGTCCATGCCGTGCAGCGCATGCACCTGGAACAAGAAGTCGCAGGGGCCGGCCAGCTCGTACTCCAGCCGGCAGTCGACCTGGAACTCCGGGCCGGGGGGCGCGCCGCCCGGCGGGGCGCCCGGCGAGAAGGCCGGGGGCAACTCGGTGCTGGCGATGCTTGCGGTGTCGTTTGCGGCGGCGCTCATGGTGGCTGCCCCGGCTGAGCCGGGCACACGGGTGTTTTGACAGCGCATTGCAGCAGGCGCCACCGGCCTGGCCCATAGGCGGTGCGCGCGATGCCGGGTAGGACGGCGCCGCGCCCCGGTGCATGCCCCAATTTGGGGCGACTCGCCTGCGCCCGATACTTGCATGTACGCCGGGCTGTGTGTCGCTGCCGCGTCTGCAACTCTCTCCTCAGGAGCCTTCCCATGCGTTTGCAATCGTTCGTCGCCGCTGCCGTACTGGCCACGCTGGCCGCTACCGCCTCGGCCCAGGACACCAAGCTGTCCATAGGCATTTCCGGCTGGACCGGCTTTGCGCCGCTGACCCTGGCCAAGGAAGCCGGCCTGTTCAAGAAACACGGCCTGGACGTGACGATCAAGAAGATTCCGCAGAAGGACCGCCACCTGGCGCTGGCCAGCGGCGACATCCAGTGCGCCGCCACCACGGTGGAGACCTGGATCATCTGGAACGCCAACGGCGTGGCCACCACGCAGATCTTCCAGCTCGACAAGAGCTACGGCGCCGACGGCATGGTGGTCAAGCCCGGCATCAACAGCATCCAGGACCTGAAGGGCAAGACCGTGGCCGCCGATGCGCCGGGCACGGCCACCTATTTCACGCTGGCCTGGTTCCTCAACAAGAACGGCCTGACGCTCAAGGACGTGAACATCGTCAACCTGGGCCCGCAGCCGGCGGCCAACGCCATGATCGCCGGCGTGGCCAACCTGGACGCGGCCATGACCTACGAGCCCTACCTCTCGGCGGTGCGCGCCAAGCCCGAGGCCGGCAAGATCATCGCCACCACGCTGGACTACCCCATGGTGATGGACACCTTCGGCTGCACGCCCAAGTTCCTGGCCGACAACCCCAAGGCCGCCAAGGCCCTGGCCGACGGCTACTTCGACGCGCTGGAGATGATCAAGGCCGAGCCGGCCAAGGCCTTCGGCATCATGGGCGCCGACGTCAAGCAGACGGCCGAGCAGTTCGAAGGCAGCCAGAAGTTCCTGCGCTGGCAGGACCGCGAAGCCAACAAGAAGTTCTTCGCCGGCGAACACGCCGCCTTCAGCAAGGAAGCGGCCGAGCTGCTGCTGGCCGCCGGCATCATCCGGCAGATACCGGACCTGAGCAAGCTGGCCGACACGCAGTTCATCCAGTGAACCTGCCGGGCCAATACTCGAGCTGCCGCGCCGGATGAAACCGCTGGTTCCCGTGTCGCCGGGCGTGCGCATCGCGCTCGGCGTGTCGTTCTTCGTGCTGTTTTTTGCCGTGTGGGCGGTGGCCACGTTCGGCGGCTTCGTCAACCCCATCTTCCTGGCCGACCCGGTGAAGATGGTGGTGAGCGGCTGGACGCTGCTCACCGAACACGGCTTTGCGCACGACATCGGCATGACGGTGTGGCGCGTGGTGGGCGGCTTTGTCATCGCCGCCGCCATCGCGCTGCCGCTGGGCGTGGCCATGGGCGCCTACAAGCCCATCGAAGCCTTTTTCGAGCCCTTCGTCAGCTTTGCGCGCTACCTGCCGGCCAGCGCCTTCATCCCTTTGCTCATCCTGTGGGCCGGCATAGGCGAGGCGCAGAAGCTGGCCGTCATCTTCATAGGCAGCTTCTTCCAGCTGGTGCTGATGATCGCCGTCATCGTGGGCAACACCCGGCGCGACCTGGTGGAGGCCGCCTACACCCTGGGCGTGAAGGACGCGGGGCTGATACGCCGCGTGCTGCTGCCCGGCGCCGCGCCGGAGATCGCCGAGACCCTGCGCCTGGTGCTGGGCTGGGCCTGGACCTACGTCATCGTGGCCGAGCTCATAGGCGCGAGCAGCGGCATAGGCCACATGATCACCGACAGCCAGGCGCTGCTGGCCACCGACCAGATCATCTTCGGCATCATCGTCATTGGCGTCATAGGCTTGGTGAGCGATCTGCTGTTCAAGGCCGTCAACCGGTGGCTGTTCCCGTGGGCGCGGCTGTGAGCCCCCAAGCTCGCCCAGGGCTCGCTACCCCCCGAGGGGGCCGCCCACCAGCGGCCCGGCGGAGCCGGTTCCGCGGTGGGGGCCTGGTCTGAAGGTGACTGTGTGAGCATTCTTTCCGTGCGCGGCGTGGAGCGCCGCTTCGCCGCCACGCTGGCCCTGCAAGCCACCGACCTGGACGTGGCGGAAAACGACTTCATCACCATCCTGGGCCCCAGCGGCTGCGGCAAGAGCACGCTGCTGCGCATCGTGGCCGGCCTGGACCAGCCCACCGCCGGCCAGGTGCTGCTGGACGGCCGGCCGGTCACCGCCCCCGGCGCTGACCGCGGCATGGTGTTCCAGAGCTACACGCTGTTCCCCTGGCTGACGGTGCTGGACAACGTGTGCTTCGGCCTGCGCGAACGCGGCCTGCCGCGGGCGCAGCAGCTGGAAGTGGCGCAGGGCTTCATCGCCAAAGTGGGGCTCAAGGGCTTTGAGCGCCACTACCCCAAGCAGCTCTCGGGCGGCATGCAGCAGCGCACCGCGCTGGCACGTGCGCTGGCCAACGACCCGCGCATGCTGCTGATGGACGAACCCTTCGGCGCGCTGGACCACCAGACCCGCGAGCTGATGCAGGAGCTGCTGCTGGGCATCTGGGAGCAGCAGAAGAAGACCGTGCTGTTCGTCACCCACGACATCGACGAAGCGGTGTTCATGGCCAACCGCGTGGTGGTCATGAGCGCCCGCCCCGGCCGCATCAAGCTGGACCGCGCCGTGCCACTGCCGCACCCGCGCCACTACGCCATGAAGACCACACCCGAGTTCATGGCGCTGAAGGCCGAGCTCACCGAGGCGGTGCGCGAAGAGGTGCAGCGGGCGGCGCAGATGGGCTGAGCCAAGCCGCCTAGTCTTTCCGGCGCGTCGTGCCATCATCGCCCCAAAACGCGAAGCTTCAGGGGGCAAGGATGGCGAGTCTTCGTTTGAACCACGGGCTGCGGGTCGGCGCAGGCGCTTTGCTCGTGAGCCTGCTGCTGGCTTCCTGCGGCGGCGGCGGTGGCGACGGCGGGTCGCGCGAAGCCACGCCGCCACCTGCTGCAAACGACCCGCCACGCAGTCTGGCGGCGCTGACGGTCGCCAATGTTGGCGATGCCGGCGCCACCGCCCTGTACGCCGTCGAGCTGGCGCTGATGGCGGGCCAGGCCTTGATCGACGAACTGCTGGCCCTGGGCGCCGAGCGGGCAGTTTCGCGCGCTGTCAACTGTGGGGACGTGGTGGGCCAGGCCACGGCGCGCCTCATCGACAGCGACGGCAGCGGAGGCCCCAGCGCGGGCGACCGCATCGACATCCACTACATCGGCTGCCACTCCCCGCGGCTGGACTACGCAGTGAATGGCCGATTGAGCCTGCGCCTGGGCACGCTGCAGGCCGGCGGCCACGCCGGGCTCAGTGGTGTCATCGACTTCGGTGCGGCGCCGGGCGGCTTGCAGCTGGCGTCGCGCTGGCGTCCCGAGATGGAACTGTTGCGGCTGCAGGGTTTGCTTCACCTGAACTACGAGCGCAGCCGTTTCCGCACCCGCCTGGAGGTGTCGGCCGACGCCGACCAGGAACTGCGCCTGGTGTACGCGGCCAACATGGGTGGAGACCGCTACCGGCTTTCAGCCTTCAGCTTCGACAAGACCACGCTGTACGACCAGGCAAGGGGCCAGCTCCGGCTGACCGGGCGCATGGAGAGCGACACCTTTGGCGGGGCCGTGCTGCTCTCGACGCCGCGCCCGCTGGTCAACTACATCGGCAACTACCCAGAGGCGCACGACGGCCAGGGCTGGGTGGAGATCGAAGGTGCAGGTACGGCGCGTGGCCGCGTTATGGCCGGCGTCAGCACCCCAGACGGCGCCGGGGGCAGCTACGACGTGCGTGTCGAGCTCGACTTGCAGGGCAATGGCGGCGTTGACGCCAGCGGCTCGGCCAACTGGAGCCATGTGGCGGCCGGCTACCTGTGGTGGGACGAGTTGCAGCCACTGCCCTACCGAACCGAGGCGCTGGAAGGGGGCGCCGGCCCGCGCCTGATCACGCCCTTCTCGAATGCTGACGCCTGGCCCCGCGAGGAGGTGTTGCGTGTGCAGCTCTCGCAACCGCCCGGCCCCGGGGCGCACCTGGTGGCGCGGCTGATGGACCTCGGGCTTCGTGCGCCAGTGGGCAATGGCGGTACCGGCGTGCCTGTGGAAGTGGCCGTGGAGCAGCAGTTCCAGGGCGCCTCGTTGTGGGTACGGCCGCTCCAGCCCCTGCGGCCTTCGCATCGTTACCGGCTTGAGCTGTCCAACGACGGCAACTGGCCCCAGTCGGGCCAGGTGTGGCTGCCGCGTGTCGACATGTCGCCCATGTTCGTCAACCCTTCGGTGCCGTTTGCAACCGCCGACACCTTGCGGCCGGTTGTTTCCGCCCCGGAGGGCGCGCTGATCGTGCGCGACGGCAGTGCGCGACTGAGCGCCGTCGACTCCATCATGGGGCCGGGTACGCGCTACCAATGGAGCCAGGCGAGCGGCCCGGCGCTGGGTTTTGACAACCCGCAGGGCGAGGAGACTTCGGTGCGCCTGCTGGACAGAAGCGGCGATGTGGCAGCGGCCTTTGTTCGGCTGACGATCACCAACGCGGCAGGTGACAGCGAGTCCATAGAGCACGAGCTGAGGACCGTCGGCGACACCGCCGGGACATGGCTGCTGTACTTCAGCAGCCCTGCGGGCGAGTATGTGGGCGGCGGTGTCACCGAGTACCTGGGAGAGCAACTGGGCAGCTTCACGTTCCTTCCGGACACGCCCGGCGCGGTCTACATCAGCTTTTGGCCGCATTCCTTCCCTGACCCACCAGCGGCAGTGTGGAGCTTGAGCCTTTCGAACGGCAGCCAGGCCACACCGCTGACCATCGGCCGCTACACGATGGCGCCCAGCTTGCAGGGGCCGCAGGTCCACCTGCATGGTGCCGGCCGCGGTTGCGACATGGGCTACACGACGGGCGAGTTCGAAGTCTTCGAGCTCGAGCGCGACGCCTCAGGTACCCCCACACGGCTGGCAGCCGATTTCACGCAGCGCTGCCGCGACGGTGACCCGGCGCTGAGAGGCGCTGTCCGCTTCAACAGCACACGGCCCTTGCCGAACTGATGCGCTCCACCTGCGCGCGCTGCCTGCGCCCGCAGACCAGCTGCCTGTGCGCACTGGTGCGGCCCACCGCCCACCGCACGCAACTGCTGGTGCTGCAGCACCCGCAGGAGCAGCGCCAGGCCAAGAACAGCGTGGCGCTGCTGCGCCTTTCGCTGGCGCAGTGCGAGGTGGTGGTGGGAGACCGTTTTGCGCCCGATGCCCTGCAGGCCTTGCTGCAGCGCCCAGGGCATGCAACGTGGCTGCTGTATCCCGACGTGCCTGCGGCACCGGCACCGGTGTCATCACCCCCCGCCCCGGTGCCGGGCGCGGGGAGCGAGGGCGCCTTGCTGCGGCTGGTGGTGCTGGACGCCACCTGGCGCAAGAGCCTGCGCATGCTGCTGGAGCACCCGGGCCTGGCGGCGCTGCCGCGGCTGTGCCTGCAGACGCCGCCGCCCACGCACTACCGCGCCATCCGTTCGGCGCGGCGGGCCGACCAGGTCTCGACGCTGGAAGCCGGCGTGCAGGCGCTGTCCCTGCTGGAAGGGCCGGCCTTCGACGGCGCGCCGCTGCTGGAAGCCTTCGGCGGCTTTGTCGCCGGGGTGGCGGCCCGGCAGTGGCGGCAGGGTGGTGACGGCCCACCTCCTTGCCGTGTGGGAAGCAGCTCCTAGGCTCATCCGGGGTGTGGATGGGCGGCTGGCCGCCTGTGCCCCCGTGCAGCCCGTGTGGCATGCTCGTACTCGTTTCCAGGGCGGTGATGTCGTGCTGCCATGCGCCAAGCCCACAGGGAGCCGCCCCATGCCCAGTACACCCCCATGCCCGCCACGATGCCTGCGCCGGCGCGAGCTGACCGCTGCGCTGGCGGCGGCTTCGCTGTTTGGCGCCGGCGCGGCACCGCGTGCCCATGCCCAGCCTGCCGAGCCCGAGGCCGCGCCGCCGCCAGAGTCGTTCACGTCCGACACGCCCTTGGGCAAGGCATCCGACGGCCAGGCGCTGACCCTGGCAGACCTGCCCGGGCGCGCCGTCATCGTCTGCTTCTGGGCTTCGTGGTGCCCGTACTGCCGCGCCGAGATGGCGGTGCTGGAGCGCATTCAGCAATCGGTCAGCGCGGAGCGGCTGCGCGTGGTGCTGGTCAACACCGAGCCCACCTCAGACTGGCGCCGCGTGCGCCGCAGGCTGGAAGGCAAGCTGCACGGCCTGATGCTGCACGACCCCGACGGCCAGGTGCGCAAGGCCTTCGCGGCGCCGAACAGCGTGCCCTACACCGTGGTGGTGGACCGCAACGGCCGCAGCCACGCCACCTTGAGAGGGTGGGCAGACGACCGGCTGGACTGGCTGTTGGGGTATGTCAACGCCGCGCTGGCCACGCCGGCAAGCTGAGGCAGCCCGGCTGCGCCTGCGATGGCGGCAGCGCGGGCCGGGTACACGGCAGCCCAGCCTCCATGCACGGGCAAGCGTTCGCGCCTAGACTGGCCGCATGGCCTTCACCACTTCAACGTCGTCGCCTGTCGTGCAGGTGCAGCCGCTGGGCTTTCCGTGGCAGACGATAGACCCGTTCCTGTTCTGCGTGTACCACGACGACGCCTACCCGCGCGGCAACGCCTCGTTCGGGCCTGATGCCTCGCTGGCCGGGCGGCAGATGGGCAGCGACTTCGCCGGCAAGGACGGCTGGCGCATGTACCACGGCGAAACCGTGCCGGGCTTTCCGCAGCACCCGCACCGCGGTTTTGAGACCGTGACCATCGTGCGCAAGGGCCTGATCGACCATGCCGATTCGCTGGGCGCCACCGCGCGCTTCGGCGGCGGCGACGTGCAATGGCTTACCGCCGGCAGCGGCATCCTGCACAGCGAGATGTTCCCGCTGCTGCACCGCGACCGCGGCAACCCGCTGGAGCTGTTCCAGATCTGGCTCAACCTGCCGGCGCGCAGCAAGATGTCGGCGCCGCACTTCACCATGTTCTGGGCCGAGGCCATCCCGCGCCACGCGGCCGAGGGCGTGGAAGTGGCCTGCGTCGCCGGCCGGCTGGGCAGCGCCCAGCCGCTGCCGCCGCCGCCGGATTCCTGGGCTTCGCAGGCCGAAGCCGACCTGGCCATCTGGACGCTGAAGCTGCAGCCCGGCGCGCGCTGGACCCTGCCGCCGGCCGCCGGCAACGGCACGCGGCGCCAGCTCTACTTCTTCAAGGGCGCAAGCCTGGCCATCGCGGGCCAGCGCCTGAATGCGCATGCCGCCATCGAACTGCGCGCCGACCAGGCGGTGGAGTTGGCCAACGAGCAGCGCGACGGCGCCGAAGCCGTAGAACTGCTGCTACTGCAGGGCCGGCCCATAGGCGAGCCGGTGGCGCAGTACGGCCCCTTTGTCATGAACACGCGGCAAGAGCTGCAGCAGGCCTTCAGCGACTTCCAGCGCACGCAGTTCGGCGGCTGGCCCTGGCCCGACGTGGCACCGGTGCATGGCGCCGAGCCGCGGCGCTTTGCGCGGCACGCCGACGGCCGCATCGAGACCGCGGGTTGAACCGTGGCCAACGCGGGCACCGGCCGTGCGGGCGGCGCGCCCGCAGTGCCGGTTTGCATGCAAGGTGAGCGCAAGGCGCGAAGCCGACGACAGCGCTGAGGCTCAGTCCTCGCTGGTCAGCGCCAGCAGCACGTCCGCGTACCAGGCGCAGTTCAGCCCCAGCGATTCGTCCTGGGCGCGGTCGCGGCTGCGCATGTCCATGCGCGTGGAGTGCACGCCCAGCAGTTGCCAGGAAGGCGCCGCACCGGCCTGGCGCTCGTTGCTGCGCCTGCGTACCACGGGCGAGCCGCTGCTGCCCCGGTGCGTGCGCGCATCCGTCAGGAAGCAGCCCTGCTGCTGGAAGCGTATGCCGTAGGCCGACGCAATGGTGGCGCTGCGCGCCACCGCCAGGTGGTGCACGGTGTCGTGAAAACCCAGCGGGAAGCCGGCGATGGTCAGCGCGTCGCCGACCGCCACCGCTTCTTCGCGTGCCTCGAGGTGGGCCGCGTCGAAGGCCTGCAGCGCGGCATCGGCCGGCAGGCTGCCGGGCGGCACTTCCATCACGGCAACGTCCACCGTGCCTGCACTGTCGGTGGCTTCGCGCCAGGCACTCAGGCCGTTGTGGTACAGCGGCAGCGAGACCACGGCGTGCCGGGTCAGGTCTTGCGGGTCGGTGTGCATGCCGATCTCGATGCGGTCCGGGAAGTGCGCGCTTTGTGCGTCGGCAAACACGTGCAGGTTGCTCACCAGGAACAGCCGCCCCCCGCGGCGAAAGAAGAAGCCGCTGGCGCTGGTCAGGGCGTGCGGCCCGGCAAACGTGGTGATGCGCGTGGTGGTAAGCAGCAGCGCGTCCACTGCGGCGGGTGCCGCGCCGGTGCGCTCCGGCGCCATGCTGCCCAGGATGACGGCGCGGTTGCGCGCCACGTCGTGTTCAAACGACGCCAGCACCAGGTCGGAGATGTCGGCATGCAGCATCACCGTGCGCGCCGCTTCGGCGTGTGCGTCGAACACCTTCAGCAGGCTGGCGCGCGTGGAGGTGCACAGCGCCTCTATCAGTGCCGGCACCAGCGCGTCCAGCGCCACCTGGCTGCCCTTGAGCTCGCAGATGCGCTCGGTGGCCTCCTGCAGGTTTTTCACGGCAGCACCCTCGGGCAAGAAAAAGAAAAAGCGCGGGCCAGCCGCGCTTTCATCGGCAGATGCCGGGGCGTGCCCGGCACCGGCAGGGGGCCGGGTTCAGCCCAGGTCGCGAATGTTCGAAGCCTGCGGGCCCTTCTGGCCTTGGGTCACCTCGAACTGCACGCGTTGGTTTTCGGTCAGCGTCTTGAAGCCGCTGCTGCGAATTTCCTTGAAGTGGGCAAACAGGTCCTTGCCGCCGTCATCGGGGGCGATGAAGCCGAAGCCCTTGCCTTCGTTGAACCACTTCACGGTGCCGGTTTGAGTCGTCATGTCGAATTCCTTTGGAAGTTAAAAGGCGCAGCATTGCGCCCAGCGAAGAGACGCCAAGAAAATCTTCAAAAGGGGATTCGACTCGAACGCCGGCAGAACGCCGGAGTGGGTAGAAAGACCTAAGAGTGGACGGTCTTGTGCATATCAGCCAAGGCATGGTACACGAAAGGCCGTGTACGGGTATTCAAAGAACACCAACCCTTGCACACGCGCCCCAAGCCCCGGCAGGGCGCTTGGGCACCTGGGCGCAGCGCGGTCTTGACGGCGCCGCCTGCATGCCAGGGCCTGTGCCACACTGGCCCATGACACAACCGCTCTTGCAAGCCGCCGACCTGCGCGGCGCTGCGCGCCTGACCACCGACGCGGTGGCCGGCCTTACCGCCCTGGTGGAGGCCATGCATGCGCGCATTGCCGGCCTGGGCCGGCCACCGCGCACCGGCGAAGGCCCCGCGGGGGCTGAGCGCACCAGCGGTGTCACGGGCCTGGCCTACAAGACCGTGCGGGGCGTCACCCACCTGGTGGGCGGCACGGTCGACACCTTGCTGGCGTGGCTGGAGCCTGCGCTGGCAGCCGCCGGCCCAGGCCGGCTGGGCCAGGCCCCGCGGCTGGAACGCGAAGCCGTTGTGGCGGCCCTGAACGGGGTGCTGGGCGACCACCTGGCCACCACCGACAACCCGCTGGCGATTGCGATGCGGTTTCGCCGCGCCGGCCAGCCGCTGCTGCTGGACCGGTTTGCGCTGCGTGCCGGCCTGGGTGGTGACACCTCGCCGCGGCTGCTGGTGCTGTTGCACGGCCTGTGCATGAACGACCTGCAGTGGCAGCGCGAAGGCCACGACCACGGCGAAGCGCTGGCGCGCGAACTGGGCTACACGCCTGTCTACCTGCACTACAACAGCGGGCTGAGCGTTTCCACCAACGGGCGCATCCTGGCGCAGCTGATGGAGCGCCTGTACGACGCATGGCCCGTGCCGGTGGAACGCCTGGTCATGCTGGGGCACAGCATGGGCGGCCTGGTGGCGCGCAGCGCCATACACCACGGCGCCCTGCTGCACCGCGGCGGCTTGCGCTGGCCGGCGCGGGTGAACGACCTCGTCTGCCTGGGCACGCCGCACCAGGGCGCGCCGCTGGAGCGCGCCGCGCACGGGCTGGACGTGCTGCTGGGCGCCACGCCGTACACGGCACCGCTGGCGCGCCTGGGCAAGCTGCGCAGCGCCGGCATCAACGACCTGCGGCTGGGCAACATCGTGAGCCCGCCTTCCGGCGACGACGGCACCCACCGCTGCGCGCAGGTGGGCCTGCCGCCAGGCACGCAGTGTTATGCGGTGGCCGCCAGCCTGGGCGACACGGCCGAAGGCCTGAAGGCCCGGCTGCTGGGCGACGGCCTGGTGCCGGTGGCCAGCGCCCTGGGGCAGCACCCGGACGCCGAGCGCCGCCTGGCCTTTGCCGCAGACCACCAGGCCGTGGTGGGCAACACGGGCCATCTGGACCTGCTTTCCAGCGCCGCGGTGTACAGCCAGCTCAGGCAGTGGCTGGTGTGACGGCCGGGTGTGCAGGCGGCGGCGCCGAGCCGCCTTGAAGGGGGAGCCCGTTCCTTGAACCGCTTGACGCTGGAGCGCCGCCAGGTCTGGGTGTACCTGGCGGCCATCCTTGCCGGCCTGCTGGTGGGCAGCGTGTGGCCCGGCGCCCACCCCGCCTTCGAGACCCTGCTGTGGCCGGCCCTGGTGCTGCTGCTGTACGCCACCTTTGTGCAAGTGCCCCTGCTGCACCTGCGCGAGGCCTTTCGCGACCACCGTTTCGTGGCCGCGGTGCTGGTGGGCAACTTCGTGGTGGTGCCGGCGCTGGCCTGGGCGCTGGTGCAGTGGCTGCCTGCCGACCCGGCCCTGCAACTCGGCGTGCTGCTGGTGCTGCTGGTGCCCTGCACGGACTGGTTCATCACCTTCAGCCAGCTGGGCGGCGGCAACGTGCCCCGCGCCATGGCTGTCACGCCGGTCAACCTGGTGCTGCAGCTGCTGCTGTTGCCGGCCTACCTGTGGCTGTTTCTGGGGGCCGACCTGAGCGCCGCGTTGAGCCTGGGCGACGTGTGGCCGGCGCTGCTGGTGGTGCTGCTGCCCCTGGGCGCCGCGGCCGCGACGGAGCGCTGGATGCAAGCCCGGGCGGAGCGCGAGCGGGTACGCGAGCACCTGGCCTGGTGGCCGGTGCCGCTGCTGGGGGGGGTGGTCTTCATGATCGCCGCGGCACAGGTGCACGCGGTGTGGCGCGCGCTGCCGCTGTTGCCGGCCATCGTGCCGCTGTTCGTGGCCTTTCTGCTGGCCGCCGCGCTGGCCGCCAAGGCGCTGGCCAGGCTGATGCGCCTGCCGGCCGATCAGGGCCGCACGCTGGCCTTCAGCCTGGGCACGCGCAATTCCTTCGTGGTGCTGCCCTTTGCCCTGGCGCTGCCAGCAGGCTGGGAGCTGGCGGCCGTGGTCATCGTGGTGCAGTCGCTGGTGGAGCTGTTCGGCATGGTCTTGTACCTGTGGTGGGTGCCGGGCCGTTTGTTCCGGTAGCGGCATGGCCCGCTCAGTTCTGCTGCAGTAAACTGCACAGAATTCTGTCACCTTTCTGTCACCCCAAAGGCATTGCCATGGGCTTCACAGCCGCTGACGTCGTCCCGTTCACCCTGGCGCGTGCCAAGCTCTCTGAGTTGGCCGAACAAGCCAAGGCCGGGGCGGAGAAGGTCATCACCAAGAACGGCGAGAGCTACGTCGCCCTGATCGACGCCGACCGGTTGGACTACTACCACCGCCTGGAGCGCGAGCGCATTCATCTGCTGCTGCTTGACGACGCCAGGCGTGGCCTGGCCGACATCACGGCGGGGCGCTCACAAGAAGCGGACGCCGCCATCGCCCAGTTGCAGAAGCAGCGCCGGTCTGCTGCGGCTTCGCAGAGTTCTCGTCGCCGCACCGCGTCGGCAGTGACAAAGAAGCGTGGCTGAGCGGCTATGCCCCGTTGAGCTGACGGCGAGCTTCCTGGAGTGCCTGGGCGCCATTGAAACGTTCTTGGCCGAGGCTGGCGCTGCATTCGCGTTCGACGACTTGCTGGCAGAGCTGCGTGCCACGGTCATCCCCAACCTGGCGCGCTTCCCGCGCATCGGGCGTCGCTACCTGGACCACCCGCCGCAATCCGCCGAAGCCCTGGCGCAACTGGGCGCGTTGCCCGCAGGTGCTGCCCACGCATTGCGCGAGTACGTGCATGGTGACTACCTGTTGCTGTACACGGTCACAAAGACCAAGGGGACGGCCAGCGAGAAGGTCTGCCTGCTGTCGATACGGCATCACCGCCAGCTGACGTTTGACTTCGCGGCGCACTGGCCGAGGTAAGCGCGACTTTCGCCTCTGGTCACGAGCGCGCGCGGTCGACGCGATCAGAGCCGATCACCGCCCGGGCAGCCGCAAGCATCTCCTGCAGGATGGCCAGTAGAGCATCGGCATCGGCCTTCGTGATGGGCGGAAGTGGCGCCCGGTACGTCACGCGGTTGCGGACGTCATGCAGTCTGGCGACGACGCTTTGCTTTGCCGCATCGAGATTCAGATCTGCTGCAACCCGCTGGATTGCCGTGGCGCGGTGACCGCCAGCGTCACCGGGCCGCACCCCGTGAAACTCGAGAACGGCCATGACGACGCTGAACATGCCTTCGTATGCCAACAAGAACCTGGCGGAGTTCGGCATTGGGGACGCCGCGGCTGAAGCCATCTCGTCAGCCGTGCGCAGGAACTGCGCGAGCGACCCCTCGCTGGGCACGGCCTCCTTGAAACTGCCGATCTTCAGGAGCGCGTCGTACTCAGGTGGCCTCGGCACGTATCGCCTCCATCAAGTCAACGCGCGGCCCCTTCTTGATGGCTGCCAGCACAGGGTCGTCCGAAGCCCACTCCTGGGGCGAGTAGACGTTCACGTGCACCGAGCGCCCTAGGTCGCTCTGGACGGCATCAAGCAGGGGCGAGACGTCGAAAAGGTCGACATCACCCACGACGGCCAAGTCGATGTCGCTCTCGGTCGTGTCGGTGCCTGACGCCACCGAGCCGAACACGAACGCGTCCGTCAATCGGTCCGACAAGGGAGCCAGCGCCTTGGCCAGGGGATCCGCAAGTCCCACGGTCTTGAGAATCATCCGCCGGAGATCACGATAGAGCAGGAACTGCGGGTTGGCGGACAGCCTGCGCTGGTTGCCGACCTTGCGCTCGCGCAGCAGGCCAGAGCCCAGCCAGCGCTTGAGCACGGCGCTCCCGGACCCCCGCCCGCTGCCCATGTGCTTCAGCAACTCCAGGGTGCCGAAGTCCTGTTCCGGGCGAACCAGGACCAGGCTCATCAACCGTTGCTCAGGCTTGGACAACAGCGCATCAAGAGGTCGCATTCGTGGTGTCCCAATATCAGGAACAATCGTACCTAATATTGGAACATTCATCTACCTCATGCGTATGTCAGCCCATCGTGGCCGCCATTCATGTCGGGGTAGGCGCCTCCCAAGGGTTCACAACCTGCAGGCCGCAGGCGTCGTTGGTATCGAGGACGATCACTCCAGGCTCATCGGTTCCGCAGGCCTTGTGCGGCGGGTGTCGTTCAGCAAGGTCTGCAAGGCGGTCACATCGGCCTGCGTCACGCCTGCGCCGCGGGCGAGCGCTGTCATGGCCGCGCCCATGCGAACTCGCTGCGCCGGTTTGACGGCGCCGGCCAGGATGTCGCGCACCTCCGCTTCGGTGCTGCGCCCGTGCTGGGCAGCACGCAGACGCAGCGCGCGGTGCACGTCATCGGGTACGTTGCGAACCGTCAGGATGGCCATCGTCACTGTCTTGGCGGTGAAGTCGATGACCGCAATTCTGCTCTCATGCAGTCAGCCAGGCCCCGCCCCCCTCAACGCGCCAACCACTGCCAAGCCGGCCGCTGCGCCGCACCCAGCCCGCCGACCAGCGTCTCGCCCAGGCTCTTTTCCAGCACGAACGAGCGGCAGCCCGCCTGTTGCAGCGCCTCTATCAGCCCGGCCGCGTGCGACACCACAAACACCTGCGAATGCGTGGCGGCGCGGGCAATCAGCCGGCCCAGGGCGGGCAGCAGGTCGGGGTGCAGGCTGGTTTCGGGCTCGTTCAGCACCAGCAGCTGCGGCGGCCGGGGTGACAGCAGGGCGGCCACCCACAGCAGGTAGCGCAGCGTGCCGTCAGAGAGCTCCACCGCCTTCAGCGGCCGCAGCAGCCCGTGCTGCGCCATGGTGGTCTCGAAGCGGCCTTCGCGCGCGTCCACGCCCACGCGGGCGCCCGGGAAGGCGTCGCTCACCGCTTCGTCCAGGGCCTGGCCGTCGCCTATCTCGCGTATGGTTTGCAAGGCGGCGGCCAGGTCGGCGCCATCGTGGCCCAGCACCGGGGTGTGGGTGCCCAGCTGCGGCTGCCGCGCCGGCGCGGCGGCATCGGTGCGAAAGTGGTCGTAGAAGCGCCAGGAGCGTATCTGCTCGCGCAGCGCCAGCAGCTCCGGCGTGTGCTGCGGGCCGGCCGCATGCGCCAGCATGCTGTCGAAGCTGGCGATGCGGCTGTGCACCACCTGCCACCCGCCCGCCTGCCCGCGCGAACGCACCAGCGGCCCCTTGCGCTGCACCAGCATGGCCGCCGGCCGCGCGATGGGGCCGGCCCACACATGCTCGGTCTTGATGACCGGGTCCAGCGCAAAGGCCGAGCTGCTGGGCAGGGGCACGCCCAGGTCTATGGCGTAGCTGAAGGTGTCGCCCACAAAGCCCAGGCCCACCCCCACCGGCTGCCTGCGCCGCGTGCCCTGCACCGGCACGTCGCCACGCCGCATGCCGGGCGAGATTTCTTCCGGCCCCGCCCACATGGTGGAGGCCAGGCCGCCTTCTCGCGCCAGGGAGGCGATGACGCCGCCCTGGGCGGTTTCTGCCAGCAGCCGCAGCGCCCGGTAGACATTGGACTTGCCGCTGCCGTTGGGCCCGGTGATGAGGTTGACGCGCGCCAGCGGAATGACAAAGTCGCGCAGCGTGCGGTAGTTGTGAACCGCCAGGGTGTGAAGCATGGGCTTGCCGAGGTGCCTGAATGGCAGGGCGCGGTAGGCCTGCAGTGTGGCACCGGATGCGCAGCCGGGCAGTCAAGGGCATGGCCCCGCCCCGGGGCGAGAATCACCGTTTTGAATGGCCCCCGGGTGCCGCCAGACCACGCATGACCGAAGCCCCCTACACCCGCTTGCCGCAGTGGCCCAACGCCTACCCGGCCAGCGGCGCCAGCGCCACCCTGAAACACCTGAACGACGACTTCAGGGTGACCGAGCTGCCGCTGCAGCTGCCCTGCGGCGAGGGCGAGCACGTTTGGCTGGAAGTGGAGAAGAACGGTGCCAACACCGCCTTCGTGGCCCAGCAGCTGGCCCTGGCCGCCGGCGTGCAGGAAAGGGACGTGGGCTATGCCGGCCTGAAGGACCGCTACGCCATCACCCGCCAGTGGTTCAGCATCTACCTGCCGGGTGGAAAAGACAAACGCGAGACGCCCGACCTGACCGGGCTGCAGCACCCGGAGTGGAAGGTGCTGAGCCAGAGCCGCCACGTGAAGAAGCTGCGCCCCGGCGACCTGCGCGGCAACCGGTTTGGCATCGTGCTGCGCGCCGTGACCGGCGGCCCCGAGGTCATCCAGGCCATCGAGGCCAACCTCAAGGCCATTGCGCTGCACGGCGTGCCCAACTACTTTGGCGCCCAGCGCTTCGGCTTCGAGGGCGGCAACGTAGAGCAGGGCCGCGCCATGCTGGCGCGCGAGACACGCGTGCGCAACCCGAAGAAGAAGGGCATCTACCTTTCTGCGGTGCGCTCCTTTGTGTTCAACGATGTGCTGGCGCTGCGCATTCAGCAGGGGCTGTGGGGCCAGACCTTGCCTGGTGACGTGCTGGACGAGGCCGGCCGGCCCACCGGGCCGCTTTGGGGGCGGGGCCGCCTGGCCACTACCGACCAGGCGCTGGCGCTGGAAAACGGCGTGGCCGAACGCCACGCCACCCTGTGCCACGGCATGGAACATGCCGGCCTGGAGCAGCAGCGCCGCGCCCTGGTGGCCCACCCGGAGGGCCTGACGTGGCAATGGCCGCAGGCCCATCAACTGGTGCTGAGCTTTGCTTTGCCCGCGGGCAGCTACGCCACGGCCGTCTTGAGCGAGATCTTGCGCACCACCGAGCCGGCACGGCATGCCCAGGACGAGCCTGCGGCTGGCGAGTGACGGTGCCTGCGCAAGCGGCCCTTGAAGCTGCGGTTACGGTGCGATGACTTCCAGCCGGGCGAAGTGGCTCTTGTAGGGTCTTGGATCTCTTGTGAGCACGCTGAGGTTGGAGACGGCTGCGTGAGCGCCAATGAAGAAGCCTGGAAGCGGTTTCTGCCTGGACCCGCCGCGCTGCCTATACAAGCTGTATGCCGCAGCGGTGAGTGATGCCGATGCCCACGGCAGTGGCGTACGCAAGGTGTCGTACACATCCAGCAGCGCATCCAGTGCGCCAAGGTCTGGCCCCGGAATCAGCAACTCGGTGTAGATGACGATGTTGACGTGCAGCGGAGAGCGCTCGCTGCAAGCTTGCAACTGTTCCATGGCCCAGTCGTGCCAAGGGCTGGCTTCGTCGATGCAGTCCACCCAAACATTCGTGTCAACGAGCGTGCCGGCTGTGCCGTCGTATGCGGAAAGGCTAGCGCTTGCCACGACGGGTTGCACCCTTGGCCGGTTCGCCCCCGCGGATGAAGCTCATGATCTCTTCAGCGCCGAGTTGCTTGAACTCTGTGCTGAAGCTTCCGCGAACCCGTGCCGCGGCAGCGCGTAGCTTTGAGCGTCGATCTTCCTTGACGCTTGTGGCAACGGGGGTGATCACGATCTTGCTGCCTTCGAGGCTGAAGGACACTTCACTGCCTGGGGCCACCCCGGCGGCCAGGCGGATGTGTTTGGGAATGGTGACTTGCCCCTTCTCGGTAACCAGCATGACGTGACTCGAAGGTAAGAATATTAAGTAGGAATCTTACTCTTCACGGCTGGGGCGGACAAGCCCGGCGCTGCTCTCGGCGCCTCGGCGCGCGGGTGGCGTGTTCAAACCAGCGCAGCCGGCTCTCTCTTCTGCCGACTTCGACCAGGCGAAGAACCAGGCGGCCGTCGTCGTCTCGTAATCGACCGCGCTCTCAGGCATCGGGATGGCGATGGCTCTTGACATGCAGGTAAATGCCTGCATATTATCTGCCCAATGCTGGTGGCCGCGACATGCGTGGTCGCCCGGTTCAATCCACAAGGTGAATTGCATGATGGACATTGCACACAGAGTCGGCATCAGATCCACGCCAGATGCGGTTTTCAAGGCATTGGCCACGCGTGAGGGCGTAGCTGGCTGGTGGACCGAGGACACGACAGGGGAAAGCCAGGTAGGCCGCGCGCTTCGGGTTCGCTTCATGTCCGGCGGAGTCCAGATCGGCGACATGGAGATGAAGGTCTTGGAGCTTCGCGCTGCCGAACTCGTGCTTTGGGAGGTAGTGGCCGGCCCTGCTGAGTGGATCGGCACGACGATCCGTTTTGAACTCAAGCAGGAAGGTGAATATTGCATCGTCCTCTTCAGCCATGAGGGCTGGAAGGAACGCATCGAATTCATGCACCACTGCAGCACCAAGTGGGCGATCTTCATGATGAGCCTGAAGGCGCTGGTGGAGACCGGCAAGGGCCAGCCGAGCCCGCATGACGTCAAGATCGACAACTGGAACTGACGTCGCGCTGGTTTGCCTTCGGGCTCGCCCGTGAAGCCGGATGGACGCTGACAAGGTTTTCAAGGCGCTGGGCGACCCCACCCGCAGGAAGCTGCTCGATCTTCTGTGCGAGCAGAACGGCCAAAGCCTCGGCCAACTCTGCGAGACGCTGGACATGACCCGGCAATCGGCCACGCAGCATCTGGAAGTCCTTGAAACCGCCAACCTGATCAGCACGGTCAGGCGTGGTCGGGAGAAGCTGCACTTCATCAACCCCGTGCCACTTCACGACATCTACGAACGGTGGGTGCGGAAGTTTGAGCGTCAGCGGCTCAGCCTGCTGCACGATCTGAAGAAGGAACTCGAAGGAGAGTAGCAATGCCAAAAGAAATGACCAGCTTTGTCTACGTGACCTACATCGTCTCGACACCGGAAAAGGTGTTCGAGGCCATCACGAAGCCCGACATCGCGCGACGCTATTGGGGCCACGAGAACGTCTCCGACTGGAAGCCAGGGTCGGAATGGCAGCATGTGCGTGCCAATGCCGAAAGGGCCGTCGAACTCGTCGGCAAGGTCGTCGAGGTCTCGCCGCCGACCCGCCTCGTCATCACCTGGGCCAATGCTTCTCAGGCTTCCGATCCGGCAGCCTACAGCCGGGTGACGTTCGAGATCGAGACCTATGAGGACATGGTTCGGCTGACAGTTACGCATGACGAGCTTGAAGCCGGCAGTGGGATGGCCAAGGGCATCAGCAAGGGTTGGCCCATCGTCCTTTCCAGCCTGAAATCGCTCCTGGAAACCGGGCGTGCAATTGATGTTTTCGCCAAGCCGAAGGCATCCTGATCGCAAACGACGTCTTGATGAGCAAGGAACCTCAGGCTGCCGAATGAGAGCGGCACGGCGAGGAGGAGAAGCCAGAAGGGCGAAGAGCATGCATGAAAGCATGTTGCGCATGCGGTAGCGGCGGTTGAAGAGGAACTGGAACTCAGCGAGATAGCGCTGGGCGTACTTGCCGAAGCCGAAGGAGTGGTAAGTGCCTGTGATGGCAGTCTTGAGGTTGCCAAGCAAGATGTTGACGGCGCGGAACTCGGGATGGGTGGCAAACGCTTGCCGTACAGTCATCGAGCCCAGTCAAACAAACTGTGCTCGTCGCTCGATCAAGAAGTCCATGAGCGCCCGGGTCAGGCACGGGCCGGGCGAGCAAGGACGCGGTTCATTGAGCGCTTACGCTGGCCAGCGCTGACGCGCTACGTGGACGACGGACGCATCGAGATCGACAACTCGGCCGCCGAGCGGGCACTGCGGGGCGTGGCCATCGGGCGATCCAGCTACCTGTTCATGGGCTTCGACGAAGGCGGCGAGCGCGCCGCCAGCCTGCTGGCGCTTGTTGTCGTTGGGGGGCGCTCATCGGCGGCGCTTTCAGGCGTAAGGCTGGAACTGGTTGTTGTCTCGGCTGAGCAGTTGCATCAGCTTGGGATGAATGAACAGCTTCTCTTTGCCGAACGGCATTTCGCGCAGCACGCCCACGTCAGCCAGTTCATGCAGATAGCGTGAGGCCGCCTGGCGCTGGGCGATGCCCTTGTCCACCAGGTTGCTGATGCGGCAGTAGGGCTGCTCGAAGATCACGTCCACCAGTTCGCGCGTGTAGATCTTGGGCAGCCGCTCGCGCATGTGCTCGGTCGTGTGCTCGGCCAGTTTGCGGATGGCGGCGATCTTGCCGGTGGTCCACTTGGAGGTTTCGGCCACGGCCTGCAGCATGAACTGCAGCCAGGGCTCCCACGCCTGGTCTCGCGTCACGCCCAGCAGCAGGCCGTAGTAGTCGGCCTTGCGCGCAATGACGTGGCGGCTGAGGTACAGGATGGGCAGGTTCAACAGCTCTTCCTGAATCAGGTAGAGGATGTTGATGACGCGGCCTGTGCGCCCGTTGCCATCGGTGAAGGGGTGGATGGCCTCGAACTGGTAGTGGCCCACGGCCATGCGGACCAGCGGGTCCAGCTCGGTCTGGTTGTGCAGAAAGCGCTCCCAGTTGGCCAGCATGTCGCGCAGGCGCGCTTCGCCTTCGGGCGGGGTGTAGATCACCTCACCGGTGCGGTCATTGATGAGCTGCGTGCCCGGCGTGCGCCGGATGTCCATGTCCACGCCCTTCAGGGTGCGGCAGACATCCACGGCGGTGGCGGTGCACAGTGGCCGGTCTTTCAAAGACTGGTAGCCGCGGTGCAAGGCGGTGCGGTAGCGCAACGCTTCCTTGGTGGCAGGGTCGGCGTTGTCTTGGCCCTGCGCGGGGCTTTGGGCATATTGGAAGAGCTGGTCGGTGGTGGTGACGATGTTCTCGATCTCCGAGCTGTCCTTGGCTTCCAGCAGCGGGATGGTGTTGATGAGCATCGCCTGGTTGGGGATGAGCTCGGCGGCCTGCTTCAGCTGGGCCAAAGCTGCACGGGCCTCGATGCAGGCCTTGAGCACGGCACGGCTTTCCAGCTCGCGCGCCGGGGGCAGCGCTGGCAGCTGGTTGTGCGGCTGCTCAGGGCGCCACGAGGCATCGAGGTCCGTCATGATGCAAAAATGCTATTTTGTCGACACATTGGCAGCTTATGTCGCTGCGGTCGACACGTCAATATGACATGTCGATGTTTTTTCATTTCATCGACATGACACCGGCCGCATGTTCGCCGCGACAACACGAGACGGCCCTCATGTCGCCGAAATTGCACTTCTAGAACACTAGGCGTGTTGTCGCCGACCGAAATTTGATCCCCTTGTGAGGCCTGTGCCGACCGAAAACTGACCCAGGTGTTCAACCTACCCTGCCCGAGATATCCACAGCGGATGGGCGGGGGCAGAAGGAGTGATCACCATGGCCATGATTGGCAAGGTCTTGCGCATGCACCGACGCGAGGGGAAGCCGGTGCGCGAGATCGTCAAGGCGACGAGTCTGTCGAGGAACACGGTACGCAAGTACCTGCGCATCGGACGAGCCGAGCCGCCGAAGTACCGGCGGCCACCGGTGCCGAGCAAGCTCACGCCATACCTTGAGATGGTGCAGCATGCGCTGTTGGCAGACGCCAGGCGGCCGAAGAAGGAGCGGCGCACGGCCAAGGCGCTGCACGGGCAGTTGGTGGCCGCGGGGTATGAGGGCGGCTACAGCCGGCTGGTGGCCTACCCCGGGCAAGGTCACGAGATGCTGTTCGATGCCCACACCTGCGCGTTCACTGCGCTGGGTGGTGTGGCGCGCCGGGGCATCTACGACAACATGAAGACCGCCGTCGATCGCGTCGGACATCCTCGGCGCCAGCGGCCAGATCGCCCAGTGGGTGATCAAGGCGCTTGCCGGCGAACCCGGCACCAGCCAGACCCTGCTGCTGCGCGACCCCAAGAAGCTCACAGGCCAGGAGCCCGCCAACGCCAGGGTCGCTGTCGGCAACGTGCTGGACAAGCAGTTGCTGAAGAGCGTGGTTGCGGGGCAGCACCTCGTCTACGCCAACCTCACCGGCGCAGACCTGGACAGGCAAGCCAACGCCGTCATCGCCGCGATGCAGTGCACAGGCGTGAAGCGCCTGGTGTTTGTGCTGTCGCTGGGCATCTACGACGAAGTGCCGGGCCAGTTTGGCGAATGGAATCGCGCCACCATCGGCGAGGAGCTGAAGCCGTTTCGGCGGGCGGCGGACGCCATCGAAGCTTGCGGCCTGGACTACACGGTGGTTCGCCCCGCATGGTTGACGGACGAGGACGAGGTGGACTACGAGCTGACCACAAAAGGCCAGGCCTTCAAGGGCACCGTGGTCTCGCGCAGGAGCGTCGGCGACCTGGTTGCCAAGATCATCGCCAACCCCGCGTTGCACACCGGCCAGAACCTGGGCGTCCACAAGCCGGGTAGCGACGGGCACAAGCCGTACTTCATGTAGGCGAAGGCGCGGGCATGCTGAAGTGGCTTGCCATCGGGCTTGGCGCGCTGCTTGCCGTGGCGGCCCTGGCGCCGCTGGCCATCACCTGGGTAGAAAGCCGGCAGGCGCGCCAGGCGGCGGGCAGGGTGCCTTATGCCGCCCCCGCCCAGCCTGCGCGCAGCCCGGTGGCCGTGGTGTACTTCTCGCGGTCTGGCAACACCGCGCTGGCTGCGCGCCATGGGGCCAAGAGGCTGGACGCGAGCCTCTACCCGCTGCAGGTGCCCGAGTACGCGCTGGGCGTGGCTGGGCTCGCCAACCCGGCCTTCGGTGCCAAGGCGCACCGCGACGACCCCGGCCAACTGCCCCACATCAGCCCCCGCACGGTGGACCTGAAGCCTTTCAGCACCGTCTGGCTTGGTTCGCCGGTGTGGTTCTACAGCCCGGCGCCGCCGATCTGGGCCTTTGCCGAGCACAACCGGTTTGACGGCCTGCATGGGGTGCTGTTCAACACCTTCAACAGCCACTTCGGCGACGACCAGGTGGCGCCCTTCAAGGCCAAGGTGCTGGCGCGTGGCGCGCGCTCGTTCGAGCACCGGCACGTGCAGCGCGGCCGCATGACGCAGCAACTTTCGCCCGAAGAAATTCTTCAGTCCATCGACAAGGCGTGGTTCCAGGCTTGATGACACACCCACCAGCCCGCCCTGAACAACCCGCACGCCGGTTTAAGCCAGCAATGTGATCCGCCGCGGAGGTATCGGACGCCGCGCGAGCTGAGCAAGAGCAGCCCGACTCAGGGCCAAGCCATCTCAGAGGCTGCCGACCTCGCCACCAAGGAAGCGCTGCGCTACCGCACGGCCTTGTACCCCGGCTACCAGTCGTTGAAGGACTGGCCACTGTGCACTACCACAGCCGAGGATGTCTGCCTCACGCTGAAGGGCATGGCTATCAACGACTATCTATCATGCAAGCTGGAGGAGCCATGACAAACTACTGGTGGGTCAACCACAACCAGACCTTTGAGCAAGAGAGCCAAGGAGGCTACCTTTGGTCTCCAAAGCGTGAAGCCAATGGCGCGCGAAGCCAGTTCTACGACAACATGCACAAAGCGCGCGTAGGCGACTTGGTCGTGTCGTTCGCAGGTGCGCGCATCAGGGCGATTGGCCGCGTTGACAGTGAAGCAGTGACAGCGCCCAAACCCGCCGCATTTGGGGCGGTGGGGTTGAATTGGGCGGCCAGCGGCTGGCTGCTTCCAGTTAGTTGGAGCTCTGTGCTTCACGAGCCCAAGCCTGCGGACTACTTGGCCGACATCGCACCACTGCTGCCGGACAAGTACTCGCCGATCATTGCCAGTAGCGGCCGCGGCAGCCAAAAGGCCTACTTGGCGGCGATTAGCGAGGCGCTATTTAAGCAGGTTCTTCTGCTCACGGGCGGCACAGTTGGCTACGCCAGGCCGGCAATCGACGCGGGGACATGGGTTGCGCTGCAGGAGGCGGCGCAAGTGCAGCAGCTGTATCAGGACAAGAGCCTCTCTGATACGCAAAGAGAGAGGCTCATTGCTGCACGGTCGGGGCAAGGCGTTTTCCGGGACAACCTGCTGAAAAGTGACGAAGCCTGCGTCATTACCGGCGTCACTGACCCGCGGCTACTGCGTGCCAGCCACATCGTGCCATGGCGCGATTGCAAGACGGCGGAAGACCGTCTCAGCGCCGCGAACGGGTTGTTGCTTACGCCGATGTTTGACCATCTGTTTGACAGGAAGCTCATGACGTTTGATGAGTATGGGCAGCCGGTGCTGTCCAGCACTCTCTCGGCTGTCGATACCAACAGGCTGGCCTTGAGTGGCTTAAAGGGGCGGTACTCGCTGCGCCACCATGAAGCGTACTTGGCCATACACAGGCAAGAGTTCTTTATCCGTTGAGACTCGTGGTTCCAAACGGGGTTCTTCCTCGGTGCGTGGGTAGAGCTGGTTGAAGGCCTATCAGCGTTCCGCATCGGCAACTGCATACATCGGCGTCGAGCCGGTCACGTCACGCAATGCCGTCTGGTTGTGGCTTCCAGGCAGCGGTTTGCCTGGTAGCCTGGTAGAAAAAATTTGTTGGAGGGTAGGGCAATGGCAGGCACCAACACAGGCGGCGCGCCGCAAAGTTCGCTTGAAGAACTGATGGCAGACCCACGGCTTGTGGAGATGTGCGAGATGCAGCGCACGGGAGACGAGGTGCTGGACGTCATCTCCTTGAGCGAAAACCAGCATTCGGACATCCTCGCCTGGATGTTGGATGCCAGGGAGGGGCACGGCCAGGGTGACGAGATTCTGCGAGACCTGCTTGTTTCGGCATCCGCGCTGGCAGCGCGTGGTGGCACTGGTCTCGACGCACAAGGGACGACAGCGACGTTCTTCGCCAACTGGCCTCCGTCCAGGCTTAGAGCCGCCAGTTTTGGTGCTGCATTTACCGCGCGCGAGCTGGGTATGAGCGCCATTGAACGCGTCGACCTGTTCGTCATTGACACGCAGAACAAGTTTGTGCTGCTCCTTGAAAACAAGGCAGGCGCCCGACATCACGAGGGCCAACTGGTTCAGTATCGGAAGAGTTTTGAAAAGGCGGCGGCGAAGAACGCTCGGCTTCGTGGCTACAGCCATGTCTACATCGCCCTAGACAGGGAGTTCGATGGGGAGGAGGCGGCATCAAGGCCTTGTTCGGACCATTGGCTTCATCTTGGGTATGACTGGTTGAAGGTGTCGGCGACCAGGGCGCTTATGCATGTCGAGCGTGGGAACAATGCCGCTCGATTGGTGGTTAGTTATTGCAATAGGCAAACCGACTGGGAAGACCCGAACAGCGAGAAGCGTTTGCGGCTCGCTGCCGAACTGCACCAAAGTTACCCTGATGCAATTAAGTATCTCGTTAGCTCTTCTCGTGGAAGGGCCGAACTGGATTGGCTGAGTAGACCGGAAGAGCCGGATTTCTACTTCTTGTTTCGCCTGCAGAACAAAGGCAGCGTGGCGCTTCTGAAAGAAACGCAAGGCATGGCTTCTGTGAGGACAGCTGTGCTTGCCAAGCTGCCGTCGCTTGGAAGCGAGAGCGTAGATCACGCGCGCGTGCAGTTGGAGATCCGCCCCAGTGGGTGGGAGCGGGTTGAGGGGGATGAGGGCTGGCCCGTTTTCCTCCGCGTCCGTTATGCCGACGACACGCAGACGAAGTACACGCTGGCTCTTTGCTGGAACTCTGAAAACGCGAGAACGCCGGCGGGAGCTGAAGACTTGCGTCGCCGTCTCACATCGATTGACGCAAGGTTTGGAAAGCGCAGCAATAGCCAGTGGCGCCACGTGATAGTAGAAAGAAGTCTGGGCCTGCCCGAGTTACTCAGAAAGGTGGCTGAGCTTGATGCCCGGCTCTCAAAGGTTTTGCCAGAGTAGACAGGCTGACCGCTGGATAGTGCCTAACTTTTAGATCTCCGCAGCTTGTTCAGAGGTTGGCTATGACGCATTTACTGAAGGCTGAGCCAATGCCGCTGCCGTCCTCCGCGGTTGTCGTAGCGGCGTCTGCGGTAGCGGTTTCGATTGACGATGTGACCCTCTTCGGGGCTCTATTCGCGCCTGCGGCGTTGGAGGCCGTATTCAAAGAGGAGTTTGCGAGCACGACCGGGAAGGGCATTGATCGACTAAATGGATTCCAGTTTTCGTTGGACGCGAAGTCTCACATCGCAACGGCATCGGCGAAGTGCCTGGCAGGGCGGTACCGATTCTCTCCGTTTCTTGAGGTGCTGAAGACGAAGGGACGAGACAAGCTACCGCGCTTGATCGGCATACCCACTGTCCGCGACCGCGTAGTGCTTCATCAACTGAACAAGTTGCTCGCCACCGTCTATCCGGAACGTGTACCAAGAAACGTTGCCAGCACGTACGTACGCACGATCTCGAGTGACTTGAAGGGCAAGTCCCCGACGGATACTTGGATTTGTAGCACAGACATCAAGACCTTCTATGACTCAATCCAACGGGACCGGCTGCTCCTGGTTCTGGCGAAGAGAATCAAATCCCAGAGCGTCCTCAAGCTAATCTTTCACGCGTTGGCGACTCCCACGGTTCCAAAGAACACAAAGAGGTTAAAGCACAAGGACTATCGAATCGCCGTAGGCGTTCCCCAAGGGCTTGCAATATCGAACATCCTGGCGTCGATTTATATGCAAGAAGTAGACGAAGTGATGCCGTCGATGGGCGTCGCCTACTACCGATACGTTGATGACGTACTGATGTATGGAGACCATGACTCTGTGCAAAGGGCATACCGTTCTTTGCGTGCGCGACTCGTCCGTCGTGGCTTGAGCCTTCATCCCATTGGATCAGGCAAGTCCCATCTGCAGCAGCTTGCAAAGCCATTTGGTTATCTGGGCTACACGTTCCATTGGCCCTTGATCTCTGTGAGGGATGCTACGACAGAGCGTCTGCTTCAATCGATCGCCGCAAAGTTCAGCGACTACAAGCATAACAAGGCCAAGCGGCTTGAGCGGTTCAAGTACCTGACCACGGACCGACTGAAGGAAATCTTCCTGTTGGAGCTGAACGAGCGCATCACTGGGGCCATTTCACAGAACAAGCGCTATGGGTGGATCGCCTACTTCAATCAGATCAGTGATTTGAAGCTCCTTCATCGCCTCGATAGAGCCATAGAAGGCATGTTCAAACGTCTCCCCGACTTTGACGGCACTGCGCCAGCGGGCCTGAAGAAGTTGCGGCGTGCGTACTTCGAGATGAAGTTCAACCCGCAGGGCGGCTATGTGCGCGACTATGACAAGATCGCAACGCGTGCCGAAATGCTTGCCTTTCTGACCGAGCGAGGGCGCGTGGGTCCAACCGAAGCGTTGACGGATGACCAGATCAAGGATCGCTACGAGAAGTATCTGCATCACATCCTGACGGCAATGCACAAGGACGAGGGGGTGGTCTATGGCTGATTCAGTTAAAATCCGTGCGCGGGCGATGCCTATCGCGGAAGCGGTACCTCGCAAGGCCTCGGCCTTGCGGGCGGAAGTGCTCCCTACCCTGCGAAAGCACGGGTCGCCATGTCAAGTGGCGATACCTTCTTGTGGCGACGCTTTGCGTCGTGGCCTAAGAAGTGGATATGACCTGATCCATCAGGCGTCACCCGCACCCCAAGCGCTCGCCGCGCGCTACCAATGAAGGACTTCGTCTCCGACCTCAGGACGACGGCCTGGCGAACCGCAGGGGCGCGCTACAACGCAGCTCGGAGGCTAAAGCAGCGCGAGACATTCTCAACGGTCAGCCTGGCACTCCTGTCAGCTTTGAGCGTGGCTGCTGCGGTTGCGCAACGCATCTACTCGCCCCAACCTGGCACGGCGCTAGACAACTACCTGACCGCCGTTTCGGTTGCTTTGGGCGTCTTTCTACTTGCCATCAGCTTGCTTGAGTGGGGAGCAGCGAATGGTGCCAAGTCAGATGGACTTCACCGCAATGCCGAAGAACTAACTGCGTACCAAATCAAGTTGAAGCAGACGCTCGCGCAGATTGATTCTGGGAAAGTTTTGGTAGATGCTGAGGTTGATCGCTTTCGTATTGAATACGAGGCGATAAAGAACCGATGTGCGCACAACCATGCTCCGCGCGACGACGAGCTGTTTCGGGTGCAGCAACGGCGATCCAAGGAGTTCGCGACTGTCCAGGGAGACCGGTGCATGAGCGATATGAAGGCCCTCGGTATCTGGCTCATGTGGGAATGGTCGACGGTGTGGTTCTTTCTTCTGGTTTGGATCGCAGTTGCTGCGGCTGTCAGCTACGCTTGGTGGGTCCCGAAGGCCTAGTCGTCGGTTCAAGGAGCAAAGACAAGCGGCTTCTGCGGAGAAGGCAATAGAACGTCGTCTGATTGAATGGTTGTTCCCTTCGCTCGCGTCTTGCCATCCTTGGACTTTGCGCTGAGGTCACCGGCTCGAATCGCCGGATCAAGTGCCAGTCTGATCATGTCCGAAGTCGCAGGTGTCAAGCTTCCGAGGCTCTCAAGCAACTGCGAGAATGGAACCGGCTGGCTGCTGTCGAAGATGAGCGGAACCAACTTTTCTGTCAGGCCAGATCGGCAACGGTCAGACGCGATGGCATCGAACTGAAACGCCTGCCCTAGGTCGAGCCCGTTTTGTCCAGTTGTCTCTTCGTCGTCGTTGGTCCGGTAGCCCAGCGTGAAGATATCAGGCTCCAGGTAGTGCGAAAAGTGGTTGGCTTGCTGCCAGTGCAGTTCCATCATCACGTCCCTGGCTTTGAAGCTGTTCGACAAGTGCACCAGCCAGTACGTCCATGACGTAGTGCCTGCCGGCGTGATGTAGAAGATCGTGTGGTGCTTGGCGCCGCTCTCTTCTACAAGACCTCGTGCCAAGTTCCGTTGGATCGCTGAACGCCATGCTGCCGGGCTCGAGTTCTTCAGATTCTCCAGCGTCCGCCAATCAATGTACCTGTCCAGGCCAATCTGTTGCAGCTTACTGCGGCACAGCTCCTTGTCGCTGAGGAACGTGATCAGGGAGTCGACGTTGAATGTCAGGATGACTTCGGCGCCCTTGAGCTGCGAGAAGATGGTTCGCAGCAGCGGCCCTGGGACCTGGTCATAGGCGTATTGGTCCAGCAGGAAGATCGCGCGCTCGCCACCGGCACGCGATGCAATGTCGGCCATCACGGGTCCGACCGCATCCTGGAATGCCTGCTTCAGCAGGATCACATCTTTGCCAAGGCGGCCTTGTACAAGCCTGGAGCCCAGAAGCGCATTCAGATATGCGAAGCTGGACGCCAACTTCTCGACGAAGTAAAACTTGGCGTCGACCTTCCTCGGTTTGTCGCGCCCAACGTTTAAGGCTGCCTCGGCCTCTTGGACCGTCCTCAGCGCTATAAGGGGCGACCCGTCGTGGAGTCGCGTTTCGTCCTCTGCTAAGTACTCGCCGCCACCCGCAAATCCATCCACGATCGACAGCGTCAGCTTCTCGATCAGGTAGTTGCTCATCAACACTTGGATATAGCGCGCGAGGTAGTCCCGCACCAGCTGATGCTTGACGAGACTGTGAGGGTCTATCCTCGGCGGCGGACTGCCTACATGCCAGGCGTATTTATCCGCGCGCTTGACCATCGTGGGCTGGGGTCAGAGTTGGCATTACCTTGGATGCTAACTCCGCACGGGCGTGCAGTGACAAGATTAGGTGGCAACCATCGCCGGCATCGCGTCCCAAGTGCGGCCATTGAGCAGCCTGCCGTTCGCCTGTTTTGCGCGCCTCTTGCCGTCTGCGCCCCAGCCGCCCCATTGTTTGAAGAAAAAGGCCACGTCATGCTCCTCACACTGGATGCGGACGGACTCGGCCCACTCTGGCCTCATCGGCCTGGCCTTCGGTCCGGACTCGCCGCCGACTATGACCCAGTGGATGTCCTTCAGGTTGAGCTCGCCCACGTCTTCGAGCAACGGCTCCACCGACAGGAAGCGAATGCGTGCCGGGACCTTCCTCAGGCAGTCGATCCGCGGTACGCCGTGCTTCTTGTTCTCTACCGACACACCGAGCCAGGCGTTGTCCGGCACCTCGCGGGTGCGAAAGAACCGTGCCAGCCGAGCGGCTCGCTTGGTGAGGATCTGGTAGGTGTGCTGAGGCGTCTCGCGGATGACGTCGAAAATCTGCTCGATGTAGGCGTCCGGAATGCGGTCGTGGAACACGTCCGACATGCTGTTCACGAAGTACACGGTCGGCTTCTTGCGGCGCTTCGGGTCTTCCAGGCGCTGAGGCAGGACAGCCAGCTGAAACCCGTTCTCGTAGCCAGGAGCGCCCATGGCCTGTAGCCGCTTGGCCATCGTCTCGGCATAGCAGTGCTTGCATCCGGCCGAGATCTTGGTGCACCCGACGGTTGGATTCCAGGTTTGCTCAGTCCACTCGATCTTGCTGGTCGTCGTCATTTCGATTCCCCGAATGCCGCGCAGCGAACACCCGTCCACCGTTTGTCTACCTTCCTCACGATGCCGCGCACGATGCCGAAGATCTCAAGGTCGCGTTTCGGCCTGATGCGAGGGTAGCTGTCGTTATGCGGAATGAGTACTGGTTGTTCACCCTCGTAGCCAAACTCCTTGAGCGTGAACGCTCCGTCGATCACGGCCACGATGAATTCGCCTGCGTCCGCGCTCTGTGAGCGTTCCACAACGGCAAGGTCGCCGTCCAGCATGCCGGCGTCTTGCATCGAGTCGCCATTGACGCGCAGCAGAACCGTCTTGGAAGGCGCGTCGATCAAGTAGCTGTCGATGGCTACCAACTCCCTGACTTCCTGTCCGGGAACAGTGACTGTCGCACCGGCCTGGACGGGCGAGTCGAAGAGGGGCAACTCGAAGAAGCGAGCCGTTGGAACGAGCTTGCCTCCAGGCGCTGATCGCAGGAAGCCTGCTTGGGTAAGCCGCGCGCCTAGCTTCACGGCCGCGTTCTTGGCTTTGAAGCCGACCACCTCACCAATTCCCGCATACGAAGGCAGCGCGCCGTGGCGCGCGTAGTGATCTCGCAGGCGAGCGAGATGACGGTCATCGTGGTTGGTCGGAGGCATGCCTGATGATAGTGTACGATCGTACACTATCATCAGGCAGTGTGCCGAACCTTCCGAGGGGAGGGGAGCAAGTCATAGCTGGGGAGATGGCTGTGTCCCACCCAGACGGGTGTGGCATGCGGGAATGAATCGCCCCGGATTTCCTAGACACCGGCGTGCCGAGGTCCGAACGGCAGCTGTATGGTGCCTATCGTGAACTCGATCATCGATGGCCACCGCCTCCTTGCGTAGCACAGCCGCCAATCAAGACTCTGAGTTTCATGATCGCAAAGTCTTGGCTCCGCGTAACCGAGTGGCGCAAGTCGGTGCCCGCAACGCAACAAGTGGCGCCGCTGCTCGCTACAGGGCTGGCTTTAAGCAACAAGTCGCGAGCCGCATTGTCTCGGCTCTGCCCAGGACTGCTCCGACATCAAGCGTGCAGAGGCACAGCGGCCATCCTCCGGCCTGCTGTGCCATGCCAACGCTTTTCCTATGGGCGGCGTCTACCGCGTCGTCGCGCCTTCTTGGCCGGCGGCGGTGTGGCCGCTTCCGCCGCTATGCGTTCATCTTCGAGCCGCTCATCAACCTCGAAGACCAGCGACGTCGCCGCGCGCACCATGTTGAAGACTGCAAACTCCAGTGTGCTCTCCGCACACTTGTCCAGCAGACCGGCGGCGCCGGACAGCAGAGAGCAGGCGTCACGTACCAACTGCCCTGTGGGTGTTGTTCCTGGGATGAGGTAGCTCTTGAACGGCGTGTCGGCGAAGCGCAGGCTTGCGTTCCGCTTTGCTGTCTTCTGCTCTTGTTGGGGCGCGCTCATGCCACGCTCCCCAGATCCGGGTTCCCGGCGTCATGAGTACCGTTGCAGCAGTGGAGAGTTGCGCTAGGCGCCGGGGCGCCAGAGATCATTCCAGCCATGGATGGCTCCTTGTGTGTGGACACAAGGCCGTGCACCCTTTCACGCCAATGTCGGGGTGGCGGCCCAAGGCAGGGTTGGCGTGCCGGACACAAGGAACCGGTGAGCCCGAAGGCTCCCCCACCCGGGCCGCCGTAAAGCGAGTCCGAGTGCAAGCGCACAGTCAAATGGCCACTGTTGAGGTGGCCGTGCGCCTTGTGATTCCGGGACGCCAATCCCAGGCCCCAGCAACGCCGAGGCGGAGTCAATGTAGCACGCGGGGTAGCGCCGAGCGGCAAGACCGCCGACTTGACTTCATGGCGGCACGGCGTTGTGGCAAGTGGACTTCTGCACGAGCCCAGCTTGCTCTATCTCGGCCATCCGATGCTCAGCCATCCCACCGCGGCCCGCACCGGTGGCATCATCTCGCCCCGTGGCGCTGCGCTCGCTGGCGCCCCAGGGTTTTTGTCAGACTTTTTCCGCCCTGCGGGGCGTGCCAGGCCTTTGAGCAGAACCAAGCGAGCATCTCTGCGGCGGTTGCTGACGCTGCCGCACGCCGTGCTGGTGATAGGCGTCGCCGTGCTCATAGGCGCGCTGTCCTACCGCGCCGGCAGCCGCGCCGTGGACACCATGGCCGAGCAGCTGCTGACGGAAATCGTGGCCCGCATAGGCCAGGCGGCCGAGCGGCACATCGTGGGCTCGGTGGCGGTGCTGGAAGCCGCCTTCCCCGACGGCATGACGGCGCCCCAGAACCTGCAGGGCTCGGTGGACGAACTGCGCACGCGCTTCTGGATAGCCACCTCGCTGCACCTGGACCCCAACAACTACGTCTACTACGGCAACCGCCACGGCCAGTTTCTGGGGCTGTGGCGGTTTTCCGAGCAGGATGCCGAGCTGCGCGTGCGCCTGGGTGGCGACGAGGCGCGCTCGCTGCACCGCTTCAGCGGCATAGGCGGCGAGCTGGGCGAGCCGGCGCTGGAGCCCACGGTGTTCGAGCCGCGGGCGCGCCCCTGGTACCGCGCGGGCGAGGGCAGTGCCTTGTCCACCTGGACGGCGGTGTACGTGGACTTTCGCACCGCCGAGCTGGTGACCACCCGCGCGCGGCGGGTGGCCGGGCCGGATGGCGAGGTGGAAGGCGTGGTGGCCACCGACTTGTCGCTGCGCAAGCTCAACGACTTTGTGCGCCGGCTGCGCATCAGCGAGCGCGGGCTGGCCTTCATCGTGGAACCCGACGGCCTGCTGATCGCTTCTTCGCGCACGGGCAATGTGCGCCGCGGCGAAGGCGGCGTGAACGAGCGCGTGGAAGTGGCCGACGCCGGCGACCCGCTGCAGCTGGCCGCCTGGGGCCATGTGCGGCGGGCCCTGGCCGTGGGCGCGGCGGCCGACGGGCCGGCGCAGACGCTGCGCTTCGACGGGCCGGGCGGGGCGCCCATAGAGCTGGTCTTCGAGCGCATGCGCGACACCGCGGGGCTGGACTGGGTGACGGTGGTGGCGGTGCCGCGCGGCGACTTCATGCAGGGCATCACCGCCAACGTGGCCTGGACGGCGTTTGTGGCGGCGCTGGCGGCGGCCCTGGCCACGCTGCTGGGGCTGCTGGTGCTGGGCGGCATCGCGGCCGACCTGCAGCGCATTGCCGCGGCGGCCCGCGCGGTGGGCGACGGGCGGCTGGACGCCCCGCTGGACGTGCACCGCCGCGACGAGATCGGCGAGCTGGCCGACAACTTCCGCGCCATGCAGCGGCGGCTGCAGCAAGACCTGCTCACCGGCCTGGTCAACCGCGACGCCATCGTGCGGCGCATCACCGCGCGGGTGGCCGAGCACCGGCGCAACGGCGACGACCGGCCCTTTGCGGTGCTGTTCCTGGACTTGGACGAGTTCAAGGCCATCAACGACCAGCACGGCCACGCCGCCGGCGACCGCGTGCTGGTGGAGGTGAGCCGCCGCCTGCGCCAGTCCATGCGCGCCGGCGACCTGGTGGCGCGCTACGCCGGCGATGAATTCGTGGTGCTGCTGGACGGCGCCTCCGACGCCGAGGCTGCCGAGCACACGCGGCGCCACCTGGAAGACGAGCTGCGCCGGCCCATAGAAGGCGTGGCCGCCGACGGCACGGCGCTGCACGTGGGCGCCACCATAGGCATGGCGGTGTGCCCCGGCGACGGCGACACCGCCCAGGACCTGCTGGCCCACGCCGACGCCGACATGTACGCGCGCAAGGCGGCGCGCGGCTGAGGCGGGCACCAGCGGCGGGCACCGGCGGCGGGCCCGCGGACGGGCGGGCCGGCTGCGACAATCGCGCGGTTACGCACCCGCGCCCCGCACCCGCCATGACCACCATCCTGCAACAACTGCCCGCCGGCCAGCGTGTCGGCATCGCCTTTTCCGGCGGCCTGGACACCAGCGCCGCGGTGCACTGGATGCGCGCCAAGGGCGCCGTGCCCTGCGCCTACACCGCCCACCTGGGCCAGCCCGACGAGGCCGACTACGACGCCATCCCCCAAAAGGCGCTGGCCTACGGCGCCGAGACGGCGCGCCTGGTGGACTGCCGCGCCCAGCTGGTGGCCGAGGGCATAGCCGCCCTGCAGTGCAGCGCCTTCCACATCAGCACCGGGGGGGCCACCTACTTCAACACCACGCCGCTGGGCCGCGCCGTCACCGGCACCATGCTGGTGGTGGCCATGAAGGAAGACGAGGTGCACATCTGGGGTGATGGCAGCACCTACAAGGGCAACGACATCGAGCGCTTCTACCGCTACGGCCTGCTGGCCAACCCGCAGCTCAAGATCTACAAGCCCTGGCTGGACCAGACCTTCATCGACGAGCTGGGCGGCCGCAAGGAGATGAGCGAGTACCTCATCGCCAACGGTTTCGACTACAAGATGAGCGTCGAGAAGGCCTACAGCACCGACAGCAACATGCTGGGCGCCACGCACGAGGCCAAGGACCTGGAGTTCCTGGACAAGGGCATCCGCATCGTCAACCCCATCATGGGCGTCGCCTTCTGGCGCGAAGACGTGGCGGTGAAGCCCGAAACCGTGAGCGTGCGGTTTGAAGAAGGCGTGCCGGTGGCGATCAACGGCCGCAGCTTCGACAGCGCGGTGGCGCTGTTCGAAGAGGCCAACCGCATAGGCGGCCGCCACGGCCTGGGCATGTGCGACCAGATAGAAAACCGCATCATCGAAGCCAAGAGCCGCGGCATCTACGAAGCCCCGGGCATGGCGCTGCTGCACATTGCCTACGAGCGCCTGGTGACCGGCATACACAACGAAGACACCATAGAGCAGTACCGCGTCAACGGCCGCAAGCTGGGCCGCCTGCTGTACCAGGGCCGCTGGTTCGACCCGCAGTGCCTGATGCTGCGCGAAACGGCCCAGCGCTGGGTGGCGCGCGCCGTGACCGGCGAGGTGTGGCTGGAACTGCGCCGCGGCAACGACTACAGCCTGCTGGACACGCAAAGCCCCAACCTCACCTACGCGCCGGAGCGCCTGAGCATGGAAAAGGTGGACAACGCCGCCTTCACGCCGGCCGACCGCATAGGCCAGCTCACCATGCGCAACCTGGACATTGCCGACACGCGCGGCAAGCTGGGGGTGTACAGCCAGACCGGGCTGCTGGGCGGTGCCGATGGCGGGGTGATACCGCTGCTGGGCGGCGGCGGGGCTTGAGCGAGGCGCCGGCGGTGCGCCACGGGGTGCGCCGCCCCACCCCCCAATCGCGGGGGGTGGGTGTTGTGCAGGCCCTGGGCTTCGCAGGGCGTGCTGGTTACGATCCCGGCCCATTGCATCACCTCTAACGTGGACAGGCATGGCCGTGAAATCGCATCGAAACCACCTGGTGGCTGCTGCCGCCGCTGCCGCGCTGGGCCTGGGTACCGTCGGCACCGCGAACGCGCTGACCATCAACCTGTTCAACACCGGTGGTGTCGAGGTGGGCACCGAGGCCTACCTGGGCTTCTCGGCGGCCGCCTGGTACTGGGAGCAGGTGCTGACCGACGACGTGACCATCAACCTGAACGTGGGTTTTGCGCCGCTGGGCGGCACCATCCTGGGCCAGGCCTCCAGCGCTTCGGGCCTGAAGTCGCAGACGGCCTGGCGTGACGCCATCACGGCCGATGCCTCCACGTCCATAGACGGCATCGCGGTGGGCAACCTGGCCAGCTTCAATGCCGCCAACGTGCGCCTGAACACCTCGGTGCAGAAGTCGCTGGGCCTGTACACCGGGCAGGCCAACGCGATAGACGGCAACATCACCTTCAACTCCACCCGCCCCTGGGACTTCGACACCCGCGACGGCTTCCAGGCCGTGGCTTCGGACTTCCTGAGCGTGGCCATCCACGAGATCGGCCACGTGCTGGGCTTCACCAGCGCCGTCGCCAGCAACTCGGGCGCCAATTCCACGCCGGCGAACACCGACATGTTCCGCTACAAGGACGGCGCGCTGAGCTTCACCTGGGGCGGCTCGCCGTACTTCTCGGTGGACGGCGGCGCCAGCCAGGTGTTCGGCTGGTCCGAGTTCTCCAGCGGGGCCGACGGCTTCCAGACCTCGCACTGGAAGGAAGGCGCGCGCATCCACGACGGCGTGAGCTGCACGGTGCTGCTGGAGGCGCAGATCGGCATCATGGACCCCACCGGCGGCCTGTGCCAGATGGGCATCGTCACCGGGCAAGACCTGGCGCTGTTCGACGTCATAGGCTGGGACCTGGCCTACGACATCCTGCAGTACCCGGGCTACACCATTTCCACCGCGCAGATCCTGCAGGGCTACATGACCGGCTCGCTGCCGGCCATTCCCGAGCCGGGCACCTGGGCCATGCTGCTGGCCGGCCTGGGCCTGGTGGGCGCCAGCGCACGCCGCCGCCGCGCTGCGGCCGAAGCCTGCTGAGCGGCACCGCCCGCCGGGCGCCACGGCGCCTGCCGCCCCGCACGGGTGGCAGGCGCCTTGTCCATTTAGGCCCTAGCATGCGGCCATGACCGCAGAAGACGACCTGATGCGCCGCGTGCTGCGCAGCAGCCGCACCGTGGCGGTGGTGGGCCTGTCGGCGGACAGCAGCCGGCCCAGCCACTTCGTGGCCAGGTACATGCAGCAGCACGGCTACCGCATCATCCCGGTGAACCCGCGCCACGCCGGGCAGACCCTGCTGGGCGAGCCGGTGCTGGCGCAGTTGCAGGACATCACCGTGCCGGTGGACCTGGTCAACGTGTTCCGCCGCACCGAAGACGTGGGCCCCATCGCCGAGGCGGCGGTGGCCATAGGCGCCAAGTGCCTGTGGCAGCAGGTGGGCATCGCCAACCGCGAAGCCGCGGCCCGGGCGCAGGCCGCGGGCCTGGACGTGGTGATGGACCGCTGCTTGAAGGTGGAGCACGCCCGCTTGCTGGGCGGCCAGGGCCTGAGCGGCGCCTGAGCCAGCGCCGCCGCGCAGGGCAGGGTTAACGCCCCATGGGGC
Source organism: Burkholderiaceae bacterium (assembly GCA_037190565.1). Classification (GTDB taxonomy): domain Bacteria; phylum Pseudomonadota; class Gammaproteobacteria; order Burkholderiales; family Burkholderiaceae_C; genus Rubrivivax. The sequence continues at coordinate 159,688 of JBBCJV010000011.1, read as the reverse complement.
CGGCGCCCCGTGCGGGCCGGGCCTGCCAGAATGGCGGCCGAAAGCGCCGCCCGCACCGACCTGCAGCGGCGCAACAACAGCTGAGGAGTAGGTCATGAACCCGTCTTCCGCGGCGCCGCGCCACGAGCGTGTTGCGCAGATCATTGCTTTGGGTGCAGCCCGCCTGGACAGCGAGCGCCGCCCCGCCTTCGAGGCCCTGGCCACCGAGTGGTGCGCCCAGCTCGACGACGACGACCTGGCCGAGCGCAGCGCCGACGACCTGGCCGGCGCGCTGCTGTCGCACTGGCAGTTCGGCGAGCGCCGCAAGCCCGGCCAGCCGCGTGTGCGCGTGCTGTCGCCCACCATCGCCGACGACGGCTGGGGCAGCCGCCACACGGTGGTGGAGATCGTCAACGACGACATGCCCTTCCTGGTGGACTCCACCACGGTGGAAATCAACCGCCAGGGGCTGACGCTGCACCTCATCGTGCACCCGGTGCTGGCGGTGGCCCGCGGCGGCGACGGCGCGCTGCGCCAGGTCGGCCCCGCGGCCAGCGCCAAGACGGCGCAGCCGCCGCGCTCGCGCGAGTCGTGGATGCACATAGAGATCGACCGCCTGGTCGACGAAGAGCAGCGCGCCGAGCTGGTGGCTGGCATAGAGCGTGTGCTGGCCGACGTGCGCGCCGCGTTCGAAGACTGGCAGGCCATGCTGGGCCGCCTGCGCGGCGCCGCCGACGAACTGGCCGGCTGTGCCGCGCTGCCGGCCGAAGCCGCTGCCGAGGGCGCGGCGTTCCTGCGCTGGCTGGCCGACGACAGCTTTGTGCTGCTGGGCTACCGCTGCCACGACCTGCTGGAGGAAGAGGGCGAAGACCGCCTGCGCCTGGTGCCCGGCAGCGGCCTGGGCGTGCTGCGCGAGACCGAGGCCGAGCGCCAGGCGCAGGGCGCCTCGGCCAGCTTCTCGGCGCTGCCGCCGGGCGCGCGGGCGCTGGCACGCGCACAACTGCCGCCGCTGGTGGTGACCAAGGCCAACACGCGCAGCACCGTGCACCGGCCGGGCTACACCGACTACGTGGGCGTCAAGCGCTTCGGGGCCGACGGCGAGGTGCTGGGCGAACACCGCTTCCTGGGCCTGTTCACCTCCAGCGCCTACAGCGAGCGCGTGTCGGACACGCCGCTGCTGCGCGGCAAGGTGGCCGCGGTGCTGGAACGCGCCGGCCTGCCGGCGGGCGGCCACCGCGCCAAGGCCTTGTCGCACATCCTGGAAACCTACCCGCGCGACGAGCTGTTCCAGATAGGCGAGGACGAGCTGTTCGACATCGCCACCGGCATCCTGGTGCTGGGCGAGCGGCAGCGCCTGCGCCTGTTCCTGCGGCGCGACCCCTTCGACCGCTTCGTGACCGCGCTGCTGTACGTGCCGCGCGAGGCCTACGGCACCGACCTGCGCATACGCTGCCAGCAGATCCTGATGCAGGCCTTCGGCGGCAGCAGCGCCGACTTCGACGTGTCGCTGGGCGAATCGGTGCTGGCGCGCATCCACTTCACGGTGCGCACCACGCCGGGCCAGGTGCCGCCCTACGACCGGCGCGATATCGAGTCGCGCCTGGCCACTGCGGCGCGGCGCTGGGTGGACCTGCTGCGCGACGCGCTGGTGGAGGCCGAGGGCGACGCGCGCGGCCTGGCCTTGTACAAGCGCTGGGGCAGCGCCTTCCCGGCCGACTACCGCGAACGCGTGAGCGCCCGCGCGGCGGTGGCCGACGTGCGCAAGCTGGACACCTTGTCGGCCGAGCAGCCGCTGGCGCTGGCGCTGTACAAGCCGCTGGGTGCCGACGCCACGCGCTGGGGCCTGCGGGTGTACCGGCGGGGCGAGGTGGTGGTGTTGTCCGACAGCCTGCCCATGCTGGAACGCATGGGCATGCGCGTGATCGGCGAGCACAACCACGTGCTGGACGACGGCGGCGTGCCCATCTCGCTGCACGACTTCGAGCTGCAGGCCCCGGCCGGCGAGCTGATGGAGCCGCAGGAGCTGTCGCGCCTGTTCGAGGACGGCCTGGCGCGGGTGTTCGACGGCCGCGTGGAAAACGACGACTTCAACCGCCTGGTCATCGCCGCCGCACTGCCGGCTGACGACATCGTGGTGCTGCGGGCCTACGCGCACTACTGCAAGCAGATAGGTTTTGCGCTGTCGCAGGGCAGCATAGAAGCCACGCTGGCGGCGCACCCGCGCATCGCACGGCAACTGCTGCAGTTGTTCCGCCTGCGCTTCGACCCCAAGCGCCACGACGACGCGGCAGCGGCCGAGCAGGTGCAGGCCATAGAACGCGCGCTGGACAAGGTGAGCGACCTCACCGAAGACCGCGTGCTGCGCCAGTTGCTGGGGCTGATAGAGGCCACGCTGCGCACCAACTGGTGGCGCAGCGGCGTGGGCCACAGCGGCGCCGTCGGGCCGCGCCGCAGCTTCCTGGCCTTCAAGTTCGACTGCGCGCGCGTGCCGGGGCTGCCGGCGCCCAAGCCGCTGTACGAGATCTTCGTGTACTCGCCGCGCTTCGAGGGCGTGCACCTGCGCGGCGGGCGCGTGGCGCGCGGCGGCCTGCGCTGGAGTGACCGGCCGGAAGACTTCCGCACCGAGGTGCTGGGCCTGGTGAAGGCGCAGATGGTGAAGAACACCGTCATCGTGCCGGTGGGCAGCAAGGGCGGCTTCGTGGTGAAGAAGGGCCCGCCGCCCAGCGAACGCGACGCCTGGCTGGCCGAGGGCATCGCCTGCTACCAGGACTACCTGCGCGGCCTGCTGGACCTGACCGACAACCGCGTGGGCGACACCATCGTGCCGCCGCCGCAGGTGGTGCGCCGAGACGGCGACGACCCCTACCTGGTGGTGGCGGCCGACAAGGGCACGGCCAGCTTCAGCGATTACGCCAATGCCGTCAGCGCCGAGTACGGCCACTGGCTGGGCGACGCCTTCGCCAGCGGCGGCAGCGTGGGCTACGACCACAAGGCCATGGGCATCACCGCCCGCGGTGCGTGGGAGAGCGTCAAGCGCAGCTTCCGCGAGCTGGGCACCAACATCCAGACCACCGACTTCACCGTGGTGGGCGTGGGCGACATGTCGGGCGACGTGTTCGGCAACGGCATGCTGCTGTCGCGCCACATACGCCTGCTGGCGGCCTTTGACCACCGCCACATCTTCCTGGACCCGGACCCGGATGCGGCCGTCTCCTGGGCCGAGCGCGAGCGCCTGTTCAAGCTGCCGCGTTCCTCCTGGGCCGACTACGACGCGCAGCTCATCAGCGAAGGCGGCGGCGTGTGGTCGCGGCAGGAGAAGAGCATCCCGCTGTCGCCGCGCGTGCGCGAGCGCCTGGGCGTGGCGGCCGAGCGCCTGGGGCCTACCGACCTGATCAGCGCCATCCTGCGCGCGCCGGTGGACCTGCTCTACAACGGCGGCATAGGCACCTATGTGAAGGGCAGCGCCGAAAGCCATGCCCAGGTGGGCGACCGCGCCAACGACGGCCTGCGCGTGGACGGGCGCGAGCTGCGCTGCAAGGTGGTGGGCGAGGGCGGCAACCTGGGCTTCACGCAGCGCGGCCGCATAGAAGCCGCGCGCAACGGCGTGCTGCTGTACACCGACGCCATCGACAACTCTGCCGGCGTGGACACCTCGGACCACGAGGTGAACATCAAGATCCTGCTGGGCATGGCGGTGGTGGACGGCGAGATGACCACCAAGCAGCGCAACCAGCTGCTGGCGCAGATGACCGACGAGGTGGCCGCGCTGGTGCTGCGCGACAACGTGTTCCAGACGCAGTGCCTGTCCATCACCAACCGGCTGGGGCGGCAGTTGCTGGACCAGGAAGCGCGGCTCATACGCTTCCTGGAAAAGGCCGGCCGGCTGGACCGGCGGCTGGAGTTTCTGCCGGGCGACGACGAGATCGCCGAGCGCCGCGCCGCCGGCGGCCAGCTCACCACGCCGGAGCGTGCCGTGCTGCTGGCCTACGGCAAGATGTGGCTGTTCGACCAGCTGCTGGCCAGCGACCTGCCGGAAGACCCCTGGGTGCAGACGGCGCTGCAACGCTACTTCCCGGCCACGCTGCGCGAACGCATGGGCGCCTGGATACCGCGCCACCCGCTGAAGCGCGAGATCGTGGCCACGCACGTGCTCAACAGCATGGTCAACCGCGTGGGCGCCACCTTCGCGCACCGGCTGTCGGAAAGCACCGGCACGCCGGCGGCGCTGGTGGTGCGTGCCTACCTGCTGGGCCGCGAGATCTTCGGCGACGTGGCCTTGTGGCAGCAGGTGGAGGTGCTGGACAACCAGGTGCCCGACGCCGTGCAGGCCGAGCTGCTGATCGAGGAAGGCTGGCTTACCGCGCGCGCCACCGGCTGGTTCCTGCGCAGCCGGCGCCTGGCCGAGCCCATGGGCGACACCATCACCCGGCTGCAAGGGGCCGTGGCGGCGCTGGCGCAGCGCCTGGCGCCCAGCGCCGCGGTGTCGCCGCGCGCCCAGGCCTGGGTGGAAGCCGGCGTGCCCACCGAGCTGGCCACGCGCGTGGCCATGGCGCCGGCGCTGCTGGACGCGCTGGACATCGCCGAGGTGGCCGACGCCGTGAGCTGCAGCTTCGACGACGTGAGCGCGGTGCACACCGGCATTGCCGAGCGTTTGGGCCTGGCGCGCCTGCGTTCGGCCATAGACGCCCTGCCGGTGGGCCACTACTGGGAGCAGCGCGCCAAGTCGGCGCTGGGTGAAGACCTGGCCGACCTGAAGCGCACGCTGACGCAGCAGGTGCTGGTGGCCGCCGGCGTCTGCGGCGACGGCGCGCAAGCGCTGGAAGCCTGGATGACCGCCCAGCAGGTGCCGCTGGAGCGCGCCCAGCGCATGCTGGTGGACCTGGCCGAGGCCCCGCAGGCCGACCTGGCCATGTTGTCGGTGGCCATGCGGCAGTTGCGCGACCTGGGCTGAGCGGGCTCGCGGGCCTGGCGGCCACTGGCGGCGGCCCGCCGCCGGTGGCAGCATGGGCCATGGACCCGCCCCTGCACACCGCCCGCGCCTGGGTGGCCGCGGCCCGGCGCATCGCCGTGCTCACCGGCGCCGGCATGAGCGCCGAGAGCGGCATCGCCACCTTTCGCGATGCGCTCACCGGCCTGTGGGCGCGCTTCGACCCGGCCGAGCTGGCCAGCGAGGTGGGTTTTCGCGCCCACCCGCAGCGCGTGTGGGATTGGTATGCCGAACGCCGCGAAGGCGTGCGCCGCGCCCAGCCCAATGCCGGCCACCGCGCGCTGGCTGCGTTGGCGCAGCGCCGGCCCGGCGTGCTGACGCTGATCACGCAGAACGTGGACGACCTGCACCAGCGCGCCGGCGTGCCCGGCACGCTGCGCCTGCACGGCGACATCCTGGCCGACCGCTGGCTGCAGGCCTGCCCGCGCGGCCAGGCCTGCGACCCGCAACGGGCCGCCGCAGGCCGGCCGCCGCGCTGCACCGACTGCGGCAACCTGGTGCGGCCGGGCGTGGTCTGGTTCGGCGAGAACCTGCCGGCGCAGGTGCTGGCGCAGGCCCAGCAGGCGGCCGAGCAATGCCAGCTGATGCTGGTGGTGGGCACCTCCGGCGCCGTGTGGCCGGCGGCCGGCCTGGGCGCGCTGGCCCGGCGCAGCGGGGCGCGCGTGGTGATGCTCAACCCCGAGCCCACCGAGATCGACGACCAGGCCCACCTGCTGCTGCGCGGTACTGCCGCCAAGCTGCTGCCGGCGGTGTTGGAGGAGGGGCTGGCGGAGGGGCTGGCGGAGGGGCTGGACAACAATCCAGTACAAGATTAATATTAACCAACAGTCTGTTTTGGGACTCTGAAGCCCATGAACGCCGCCCTGGCCTCTGCCTTGTTTGCCGACCGCCCCGCGCCCACGCCGGCGCAGATGGCGGCGGCCGGCCTGCGCGCCTTCGGGCGCATCGCCCAGGCCTGGGGCTTGTCGGTGGAAGAACAGCTGAACCTGCTGGGCCAGCCGCCGCGCAGCACCTTCTTCGCCTGGCGCAAGCACCCGGACAAGGCGGCGCTGCCGCGCGACACGCTGGAGCGCCTGTCCAACCTGCTGGGGGTGTGGAAGAGCCTGCAGATCCTGCTGCCCGAGCCGGCCGCGGCCGACGCCTGGGTGCGCAAGCCCAACGCCGCGCCGGCCTTCGGCGGCCGCAGCGCCTTGCAGCACATGCTGGGCGGCAACGTGGCCGACCTGGTCTACGTGCGCCGCTATCTCGACGGCATGCGCGGCGGCGGCTGGGCATAGGTTGATGCCCGCTGCCATCACCCAACGCCGCGTACGCTGGGCGGCGGCCTGCCGCATCGTGCCCACGCGCCACCCCAGCGTGAACCTGTTCGACCGCGTCGCCGACGAGGCCGATTTCGACGCGCTGATCGCGCTGGAGGCCCTGAGCAACGACCGCCTGCGCGACGAGCTGGGCGAGATCGCGCTGGTGCCGCCCGAGCAGCGGCTGTACGGGCCCGGCAGCGGGCCCATCATGGCCGCGTTCACGCACCTCAACCCGCAGGGCAGCCGTTTCAGCGACGGCCGCTACGGCGTGTTCTACGCCGCGCGCGACCGCGACACCGCGGTGGCCGAAACCCGCTACCACCACGCCCGTTTCCTGGCCGCCACGCAGGAGGCACCCCTGCACCTGCCCATGCGGCTGTACCACGTGAAGGTGGACGCCAGGCTGCACGACCTGCGCGAACCCGGCGTGGTGGACGAGGCCGTGGGCGACCCTAACGACTACGGCGCCGCACGGGCGCTGGGCGCGCGGCTGCGCGGCGAAGGCGCCTGGGGCGTGGTCTACCGCAGCGTACGCCACGCGCGCGGCCAGTGCGTGGGCCTGTTCCGCCCCGACGCCGCGCGCGACTGCCTGCACGCGGCGGTGCTGCTGTACGCCTGGGACGGCGAACGTTTCACCGACGTGTACGAGAAGACGGCGTGAGCACCACAACGCCACCCGGCCGCTTCGACCGCCTGGACGCCCTGCGCGGCCTGGCCATCGTGTGGATGGCGGGCTACCACATGGCCTTCGACCTGAACCACTTCGGGTTGGTGCAGCCGCGGCAGGATTTCTACGGCGACACCTTCTGGACGCTGCAGCGCACCACCATCGTCAGCCTGTTCCTGTTCTGCGCTGGGCTGGGCCAGGCCGCGGCACTGCATGCGGGGCAGGGGTGGCCACGCTTCTGGCGCCGCTGGGCGCAGGTGGCCGGCTGCGCGGTGCTGGTCAGTGCCGGCTCGGCCCTGATGTTTCCGGGCAGCTGGATCAGCTTCGGCGTGCTGCACGGCATCGCCGTGATGCTCATCCTGTCGCGCGGGTTGGCGCCCCTGCGCTGGTGGCTGTGGCCGCTGGGCGCGGCGGCCATCCTGCTGCCGGCCCTGGTGGCCAGCGCGTGGTTCGACACCCGCTGGACCAACTGGGTGGGCCTGACCACGCGCAAGCCCATCACCGAGGACTGGGTGCCGGTGCTGCCCTGGCTGGGCGTGATGTTGTGGGGCCTGGCGGCCGGGCAATGGCTGCTGGCGCGCGCGCCCTGGCTGCTGCGCGGCACGCTGCCGGCGCCGCTGCGCCCGCTGGCGGTGCTGGGGCGCTGGTCGCTGAGCTTCTACATGCTGCACCAGCCGGTGTTCATAGGCGTCATCGTGGCGGGTGGTCTGCTGGGCTGGTGGCAGGTCGCCGGGTTCAGCCGGCCTTAGCATGCGGCCATGAGCTTCGCACTGCACCTGATGTTCCCGCACGGAGGCCACGCTTGAGCGCCCGCCGGGTTCTGTTCGGCTTTCATGCTGTGGCCGGGCGCATCAAGACCGCGCCGGCCAGCGTGCTGGAGGTGTGGGTGGACGCCGCGCGGCGCGACGGCCGCATGCGCCAGTTTGTGGAGCGCGCCCGAGAAGCCGGTGTGCGCGTGGTGGACAGCGACGACGCCGGCCTGGCCCGCCTGGCCGGCACGCCGCGCCACCAGGGCGTGGCGGCGCGCGTGGAGCCGGTGCCCATGGCGCGCACGGTGCTGGAGATGCTGGATGCCCTGGACCCGGCCGACCCGGCCACGGGCCCGCCGCTGCTGCTGGTGCTGGACGGCGTGACCGACCCGCACAACCTGGGCGCCTGCCTGCGCGTGGCCGACGGCGCCGGGGCGCAGGCCGTCATCGCACCCAAGGACCACGCCGTGGCCATCAACGCCACCGTGGCCAAGGTGGCCAGCGGCGCGGCGGAGCATGTGCCCTACCTGATGGTGACCAACCTGGCGCGCGCCCTGGGCGAGTTGAAGGAGGCCGGCATCAAGGTGGTGGGCACCAGCGACGCCGCCGAGCATTCGCTGTACGACGCCGAACTGGCCGGCCCGCTGGCGCTGGTGCTGGGGGCCGAGGGCAAGGGCCTGCGCCAGCTCACGGCGAAGACCTGCGACGAACTGGTGAGCATTCCGATGCGCGGCGCGGTGGAGAGCCTGAACGTGTCGGTGGCCGCCGGCGTGTGCCTGTACGAGGCGCGGCGCCAGCGCGGCTAGACTGCCGCTTCACTCTGCCTGCGCCGCCATGCCCGTCATCGAAGTCCGCCACCCGCTCGTGCGCCACAAGGTGGGCCTGCTGCGCGAGCACGAGATCTCCACCAAGAAGTTTCGCGAGCTGACGCACGAGCTGGGCCGGCTGCTGGCCTACGAGGCCACGGCCGACTTCGTGCTGGAAGACGCCACGGTGCAGTGCTGGAGCGGCCCGGCGCAGGTGCAGCGCATCGCCGGCAAGAAGGTGACGGTGGTGCCCATTCTGCGGGCCGGCCTGGGCATGCTGGACGGGGTGCTGGACATGGTGCCCAGCGCCAAGGTCAGCGTGGTGGGCCTTTCGCGCAACCACGACACGCTGCAGCCCGAGCACTACTTCGAGCGCTTCGTGGGCCAGCTGGACGAGCGGGCCGCCATCATCATCGACCCCATGCTGGCCACGGCCGGCTCCATGATCGCCACTGTGGACCTGCTCAAGCGCCGCGGCTGCCGCGACATACGCGCGCTGGTGCTGGTGGCCGCGCCCGAGGGCGTGGCGGCGCTGGACCGTGCCCACCCCGACGTGCGCTGCTGGACGGCGGCCATAGACAGCCACCTGGACGCCAACGGCTACATCGTGCCGGGCCTGGGCGACGCCGGCGACAAGATCTTCGGCACCAAGTAGGCGGCCGGGCCGTCTACGGGCTCAGCGCCTGCCTCAGCGCGTTCTGGTAGGCCTCGAAGCGCTGCAGGTCGCCGTGCCCGCCGCCGGGCACCACCACCAGGCGCGTCTGCGGCGCCAGCGCATGCAGTTCGCGCGCGTGGTGCAGGCCTATCAGGTGGTCCTGGTCGCCATGCAGCAGCCACACCGGGCCGCGCAGCGTGGGCAGGGCGGGCTCCACGTGCAGCGGGTAGCGCAGGATGCGCCGCATCAGCGCCGGCGGCACCCAGGGGTGGTGTTCCAGTGCCAGTTGCTCGATGCTGCGGTAGGGCGACACCAGCACCGTCACGTCGGGCTGTTGCTCGGCGGGCAGGCCCGCCGCCAGCCGCGCCGCCAGGCCCGAGCCCAGCGAGCGCCCGGCCAGCACGCGGCGGCCCTCGGGCATCAGGGCCAGCGTGTGCTCCCAGGCCGCGCGCACGTCGGCTTCCAGCTGGGCCTGGCTGCGGATGCGGCCGGGGCTCTTGCCGTAGCCGCGGTAGTCGATCATCAGCACGTCCAGCCCGGCCTGGGCGTAGGGGCGGGCGTCGAACCACCAGGCGTCCAGGTGCCCGCCGTTGCCGTGCAGCAAGAGCGCGATGCCGCGGGGCTGCGGCTGGCGCAGGTGCAGCGCGTGCAGGCGGCCGTCGGTCACCGGCACCCAGGTTTCGTGCACGTTGGCCGCCACCTGGAAGCGGTGCTCCGGCGGCAGGCGCTGGGGCACGAACAGCAGCCATTCCTGGCTCCACCACAGCAGCAGCACCAGCAGGGCATAGGCGCCCAGCAGCGCTGCCGCCCAGCGCAGCAGGCGGCCCGGCCAGGCCGGCAGCCTACGCCGGCTAGACACGGCCGCCGGCCATGCGCCGCGCCACCCACAGGCTGAGCAGCAGCGCGGCGGCCATCCAGGCCAGCGCGGCCCAGGACAGCGCGCCGTAGCCGCCGGCCGCCAGCAAGACCCCGCCGCCGGCGGCGCCCATGGCCTGGCCCAGGTAGATGGCCGAGGTGTTCAGCGCCAGCAGGGCCGGCGCATACGCCGGTGCTGCGCCCGACACCCGCGCCTGCTGCGCCGAGTTCGATGCAAAGCAGCCCAGCGCCCAGGGCACCAGCACCAGCGCGATGCCCACGGCGCTGCCGGCCAGCGGCCACAGCGCCATGCTCAGGGCCATCAAGGCCAGTGTGATGTTCACACAGCGTGCGGCGCCCAGGCGGTCTATGCGGCTGGACACCAGCACGTTGCCCAGCAGGCCGAAGGCGCCGAAGCACAGGAACAGCGCGCTGATGGTGGCCGCGCCGGCCCCCAGCTCCAGCCGGAAGTAGGGCGCGAAGTAGCTGAACAGCGTGAACTGGCCGGCGCCGCTGAGCACCGTCACCGCGATCATGCCCATCAGCAGCGGATGGGTCAGCGCCTCGCGCCAGGCGCCCAGCGACAGCGGCGGCGGCTTCACGCCTGCGGGCAGGGTGCGCCACACCGCCACCGCGCCGGCGGCGCTGAGCAGCGCCACCAGCCCGAAGGCCCAGCGCCAACCCAGCGTTTCGCCTATGTAGCTGTGCAGCGGCATGCCCAGCACCGAAGCCAGCGACCAGCCCAGGAACACGAAGGTGATGAGCCGGCCGCGCTCGTGCGGCGCCGCCATCACGGTGATGGCCGCCGCCGCCTGCGGCGTGAACACCGCGGCGCCCAGCATGCTCACCGCGCGCAGCGGCATCAACGCCGCCAGGTGCGGCGCCAGGGCGGCCAGCAGATGGCCCAGCGCGTACCAGGCCAGGGCCAGCGTGAGCAGGTGCCGGCGGTCCCAACCGCCCAGCGTGGCGGCCAGCAGCGGCGCGCCCAGGCCCATGGTGACGGCGGCCACGGTGATCAACTGCCCGGCGACGGCCGGCGACACCGCCAGCGACGAAGCCAGGTCGTTCAGCGAACCCGGCACCACCATCACGCCGCAGCCTATGGCGAAGTTGCCGGCCAACAGCGCCCAGGAGGCGCGCACCAGCTGCGGGGAGCGGGCGCCGGCGCTCACAGGCCCTGCCGGCCCGCGCAGGCCTTGGCGCGGGTGCTCAGCGCAGCACCTTGAGCGCTTCGGGGTTCACCAGCCCGGTGGGCTCGTTGCGTATGAAGTTGACGACGTTGTCGAAGGCGGCGCCGAAGTACATCTCGTAGCTGTCCTGCTCGACATAGCCGATGTGCGGTGTGCATACCGCATTCTCCAGCCGCAGCAGCGGGTGGCCTTGCAGTATGGGTTCGCTCTCGAACACGTCCACCGCCGCCATGCCCGGGCGGCCGCGGTTCAGCGCGGCCACCAGCGCGCCTTCTTCCATCAGCTCGGCGCGCGAGGTGTTGACCAGCAGCGCGCTGGGTTTCATGCGCGACAGCGCGTCCAGGCGCACGATGCCGCGGGTGACCTCGTTCAGCCGCAGGTGCAGGCTGAGCACGTCGCAGGTTTCGAAGAAGGCCTCGCAGGACTCGGCGGCCTGGTGGCCGTCGGCCAGCGCCGCCTGGCGCGAGTGTTCGCTGCCCCACACCTGCACCGCCATGCCGAAGGCGCGGCCGTAGCCGGCCACCAGCCGGCCGATCTTGCCGTAGCCCCACACGCCCAGCGTCTTGCCGGCCAGCACCAGGCCTATGCCGAAGTTGGGCGGCATGGAAGCCGACTTCAGCCCGCTTTGCTGCCAGGCGCCGTGCTTGAGGTTGCCCACGTACTGCGGCAGGCGCCGCATGCTGGCCATGATCAGCGCCCAGGTCAGCTCGGCCGGCGCCACCGGCGAGCCCACGCCCTCGGCCACGGCAATGCCCAGGCGGGTGCAGGCGTCCACGTCGATGTGCGGCCCCACGCGCCCGGTCTGTGAAATGAGCTTGAGCTTGGGCAGCTTCTCCAGCAGGGCCTTGGGGAAGTGCGTGCGTTCGCGGATCAGCACCAGCACGTCGGCATCGCGCAGCCGCACGCTGAGCTGGCCTATGCCTTTGACGGTGTTGGTGAAGACCTTGGCGTTGAACGGTTCCAGCACCGAGGCGCAGCGCAGTTTGCGCACCGCGTCCTGGTAATCGTCGAGGATGATGATGTTCATGGGCAGTCGGTCCATTCTGCCGTGTCCCGGGCCGGCCCCGGCCGCTGCAGGCTTTGTGACCGATGCAACCAGGCGCACATCCGGCGCCGTTGGCGCACTGGCCGACAGGCCGCTCGCGGCCTAGGGTTGCGCCGAGGACCGGGCCGGTGGGTTGGCCTGCGCGCGGGGCTGCGGGCGGGCCTGTTGACGCGCGGGTGGCTTGGCCTGGGGCTTGGCTTGCGGCTTGGCTTGTGACGAGGCCTGGGGCCGCGCGTTGGCCGGCTTCACGGCCGTGTTGCCGGCGGCCTGCGGCCGTGCGCTGGAGGTGCCGGCCGTGGCCCGCGCCGGCGAGGCCGCCGGTGTGACGGTGCGCGGCAGCATCACCACGATGCGTGCGCCGGGGCGAAAGCGCGCCTGCGTGGAGACCTTGTTCCAGCCGGCCACCTGGGCGCGCGTAAGGCGGTAGCGCCGGGCCACGGCCGCGACACTGTCGCCCTTGGGCCCGGCGCGGAACACCACGCGGCGCGTGCCGCGGCCTTCGGGTGAGAGCGTCAGCACGCCGTTGTGGGCCAGGTGTTCGGCCACGTCGTCGGCGCTGCCTTCTTCGCGCGGCACCAGCAGCGTGGAGCCGGCGCTGATCAGCATGCGCGGCGGGATGCGGTTGGCCTCCAGCAGCTCTTCCTCGCTCATGCCCACCAGCTGCGCCGCCTCGGCCGGGCGCAGCGTACGCGGCGCCACCCAGGCCGTCCAGCTGGCCAGCGGGCCGGGGTGCAGCGGCAGCATGCGCAGGAAGCGGTTGGCGTTGTCGTAGGGCAGCATCAGTTCCGGCGTGGCCGCGGCCAGGATCACCGGCTTGTTCATCTGCGGGTTGAGCATCTGGAACTCTTCGAGCTCCAGCCCGGCCAGCTCGGCGGCCAGGCCCACGTCGATGTCGCGGTCCAGCGCCACCGACAGGAAGAACGGGTGGTTCTCCAGCGGCGGCAGGGCCAGGCCGAAGCGCTCGGGGTCGGCCACGATGTTCTTCACCGCCTGCAGCTTGGGCACGTAGTTGCGCGTTTCCTCGGGCATGCGCAGGTGGCGGTAGCCGGCCGGCCGCTTGCGGCGCGTGTTGGCGTCTATGGCGCGCTGCACGTTGCCCTGGCCCCAGTTGTAGGCGGCCAGCGCCAGCTCCCAGTCCCCGAAGCGCTTGTGCAGGCGCTGCAGGTAGTCCAGCGCCGCGCGGGTGGAGGCCAGCACATGGCGACGGTCGTCGCGAAACAGGTTCTGGCCCAGCTCGTACTCGCGCCCGGTGGCCGGCATGAACTGCCACATGCCGGCGGCCCGTGCGGTGGACACGGCCAGCGGGTTGAAGGCGCTTTCTATGAAGGGCAGCAGCGCCAGCTCGGTGGGCATGTCGCGTGCCGCCACTTCCTCGACGATGTGGAACAGGAAGCGCCCGCCGCGCTCGGTCATGCGCCGCACGTAGTCGGGCCGGCCGGCGTAGTAGCGCTCCCACTTGCGCACCAGGTCGCTGTCGTGGTCGTCCACGGCAAAGCCGTCGCGCACACGCTGCCAGAGGTCGCCGCGCTCGGTGTCGAAGTCGGTCGCCAGGCGCGGCCGCGGCAAGGGTGGCGGGGGAGGCGGCGGCAGCGGCTTGGGCTCGGCGAGCAGGGCCGGCGCAGGGGGCGGCAGCGGAGGCGGCTCTTCCAGCACCGGCGCCGGCGGCGGCAGGGTGGCCTCGGGCGTGGGCAGCACGCTGGCGCAACCCGCCAGCCACAGCACCGCCAGCAGCGTGCCCAGGCGTGCACCCAGACCCAGGCAGGCGCCCGCTGGCACGCCTGCTGGCATGCCAGCAGGGTGCCGCAGGCTCATCGAAACCGGTTCTTCCACTCGCGCAGGGCGGCGAACACGTTCACCGGCTCGTCGTTGGCAGCGCCCTGCGCGCGGGCGGCGGCGATGACCGCCGGCTCGTCGCAACGCAGGAAGGGGTTGATGCAGCGCTCCAGCGCGATGCTGGACGGCAGCGTAGGCCGGCCGGCCTGGCGCAGCGCCTCGCAGTGGCGGCGGTGTTCGGCCAGTACCTGGTTGGCCGGCTCCACGGCCTGCGCAAAGCGCAGGTTGGCCAGCGTGTACTCGTGCGTGCAGCACACCTGGGTGGCCGGCGGCAACGCGGCCAGGCGGTTCAGCGAGGCAGCCATCTGTGCCGGCGTGCCTTCGAACAGGCGGCCGCAGCCGGCACTGAACAAGGTGTCGCCGCAGAACAGCAGCGGCGCTTCGCCGGCGTCCAGCTGCAGGTAGGCGATGTGGCCGGCGGTGTGGCCCGGCACGTCGATGACGGCAAAACGCTGGCCCAGCAGGCTCACCACGTCGCCGTCTCGTTGCGGCACGAAGGGCGTGGGGATGCGTTCGCGTGCCGGGCCGTACACCTGGCCTTGTGCGCCCAGCAGCGGGCGCAGCGCGTCCACGCCGCCCACGTGGTCGGGGTGGTGGTGCGTCACTAGAATGCCCGCGAGTGCCAGCCCCTGGTCGGCCAGGGCCTGCTGCACCGGTGCCGCATCGCCCGGGTCGACGACCAGCGCCTGGCGGCCGTCGTGCAGCATCCAGATGTAGTTGTCCGCGAAAGCGGGCAGGGCGAACAGCTTCATATCGAGATGACGCGCGATGAGTCGATTGTAGAGTTGGCCTCTTGGCTGCGCACCGCGCAGGGCCAACTGTTGCTGCAATGGGAACAGGACCGCCTGGACCATGCCGTCAGCGACGCCTTCGGCTTCCACGCCCTGCAGCTGGGCCTGCCCGAGCTGGACGGCCTGCGTGCCAACCGCATGCCCCACCGCTGGGTGGCCAGCGACACCCTGTTGCAACCCGAGCCCCTGCCGCTGCCGCCGGCCGACCCGCTGCTGTCCACCCAGCCGGGGCAGGCGGGCCCGGCGCTGCACTGCGAGTTCGACGCGCTGCCGTTCCCCAGCGCCAGCATGGACCTGCTGGTGCTGCCGCATGCGCTGGAGCTGGCGCGCGACCCGCACCACACGCTGCGCGAGGTGGAGCGTGTGCTGGTGCCCGAGGGCCGCCTGGTGCTGACCGGCTTCAACCCGGCCAGCCTGTGGGGCCTGCGGCAGCGGGCCGGGCACCTGCGCGAGGGCCTGGGCCTGGCGCGCGGGCGTGCGCTGTACCTGCCGCGCGCCGGCGACTTCATAGGCTACTGGCGGCTGCGCGACTGGCTGCGGCTGCTGGGCTTCGAGGTGGAGGCCGGCCGCTTCGGCTGCTGGCGCCCGCCGCTGCGTTCGCCGCAATGGCTGGAGCGCTGGGCCTGGATGGACCGCGTGGGCGACCGCTGGTGGCCGGTGCTGGGGGCGGTGTACTTTCTGGTCGCCGTCAAGCGCGTGCGCGGCATGCGGCTGGTGGGCCTGGCCAAGGCCGACAAGCGCAAGGCCGCCACGGCGCCGGCCGTGGTGGCCAACCGGCAGCGCAGCCGCGCGCCGGAACACCTGGAGAACGTCTGAACAGCATGAGTGATGAAGTGGTGATCTACGCCGACGGCGCCTGCCGCGGCAACCCCGGCCCCGGCGGCTGGGGCGTGTGGCTGCGCAGCGGCACGCACGAGAAGGAGTTGTGGGGCGGCGAGCCGCTGACCACCAACAACCGCATGGAGCTGACCGCCGTGATCGAAGCGCTGGCTTCGCTGAAGCGGCGCTGCACCGTGGCCATCTACACCGACAGCGAGTACGTGCGCAACGGCATCACCAGCTGGATACACGGCTGGAAGGCCCGCGGCTGGAAGACCGCCGACCGCAAGCCGGTGAAGAACGTGGAGCTGTGGCAGCGCCTGGAAACGCTCAACGCCGCGCACCAGGTGCAGTGGCACTGGGTGCGCGGCCACGCCGGCGACCCGGGCAACGAACGCGCCGACGCCCTGGCCAACCGCGGGGTGGACGAGGTGCTGGGCCGGGGCTGAAAGACCAGGCCCCAGCCCGGCCGCCGCGGCGGCGTGGACGATTCCCCGCGGCCCGGCACGACAACCGGCCCGGCGGCGAGCGCGGCCGGCCTGCCCCCGTTACAGTGCGAGGTTTCGTGCCGCAGTGCGAGGGCTTGCCTTGAAGACCGTACACACCATCGTCGCCGTCGTCGGCATTGCGCTGGCGGGCGGTGCCGCGTGGTGGTGGCAGCAGCGCCCGGCCGTGTCGGCCTCGGCCGGCCAGGCCGCCCCGGGTGGCGGTGCGGCGGCAACCGGCGGCGCGCGCCCGGCGGCGGCGGTGGAAGTGGCACGCGCCGAGGCGGCCAGGCTGACCGACGATGTGCAGGCCGTGGGCTCGCTGCGTTCGCGCCAGGGCGTGACGCTGCGCCCGGAGGTCAGCGGCCGCATCGCGCAGCTGGGCTTCCGCGACGGCGACCGCGTGCGCCGCGGCCAGTTGCTGGTGCAGCTGGACGACACCTTGCAGCGGGCGCAGCTGCAGCAGGCCGAGGCCCAGGCCAGCATCGCCCGCACCAACCTCACGCGCAGCCGCGAGCTGCTGGCGCAGAACTTCGTCAGCGCCAGCGCGGTGGACCAGAACGCAGCGGCGCTGGAAGTGGCCGAGGCGCAGGTGGCGCTGGCCCGCGCCCAGCTGGCGCGCATGCGCGTGCTGGCCCCCTTTGACGGCGTCACCGGCTTGAAGATGGTGGAGGTCGGCGACTACATCAAGGACGGTGCCGACATCGTCAACATCGAAGACCTGAGCTCGCTGACCGTGCAGTTCGCGCTGCCGGAGCGCTACATAGACCGGCTGCGCCCGGGCCTGGCGGTGGAGGTGCTGCTGGACGCGCTGCCCGGCCGGCCTTTCACCGGGCGGGTGCTGGCGGTGGATTCGCAGGTGGACGCCAACGGCCGTGCGCTGCAGGTGCTGGCGCAGGTGGACAACCCGGCGGCGCTGTTGCGCCCCGGCATGTTCGCCCGCCCGCGGGTGGTGTTCGCGGTGCGCGAAGGCGCGGTGGTGGTGCCGGAAGAGGCGCTGGTGCCGGTGGGCGGCCAGCAGTACCTGTTCAAGATCGTCGAAGGCAGCGATGGCCGCCGCGTGGCGCAGCGCCTGGAAGCGGTGGTGGGCCTGCGCCTGCCCGGCCGCGTGGAGATTCTGCAAGGCCTGGCGCCGGGCGACCTGGTGGCCACCGCCGGCCAGCAGCGCCTGCTGACCGGCGACCAGACGGCGGTGCGGGTGGTGGAGATCGGCGGTGCCGCGGCCGGTGCCGGCGGTAGTTCCGGCACCAGCCCGGGCAACGGCGCGGCCACGCCGCCCAAGCCATGACGGCGCACCTGCGGGCGCTTGGCCCCGCCCAGCACGGAGCAAGCTGAGCCATGAGGCTTTCCGAGACCTCCATACGCCGCCCGGTGCTGGCCACCGTGATGTCGCTGCTGCTGGTGCTGATCGGCCTGGTGTCGTTCAACCAGCTCAGCGTGCGCGAGTACCCGCGCATCGACGAGCCGCTGGTCAACGTCAACACACGGCTGGTGGGCGCCTCGTCGGAAGTGATCGAGTCGCAGGTGACCAAGCCGCTGGAGGACTCCATCGCCGGCATCGACGGCGTGGACATCATCACCTCCGTCTCGCGCACCGAACAAAGCCAGATCACGGTGCGCTTCCGCCTGAGCAAGGACCCGGACACCGCCGCGGCCGAGGTGCGCGACCGTGTCTCGCGCGTTCGCGGCCGCCTGCCCGATGCGGTGGACGAGCCGGTCATCGCCAAGGTGGAGGCCGACGCCACGCCCACCATCTGGCTGGCCTACGTCAGCGACACCATCAGCACGCTGGACCTGACCGACGTCATCAACCGCGTCGTCAAGCCGCGCCTGCAGACGGTGCCCGGCGTGGCCGACGTGCAGATAGGCGGCGACCGGCGCTACGCGATGCGCATCTGGGTGGACCCCGACCAGTTGGCCGCCTACCGGCTGACGGTGCAGGACGTGGAGGACGCGCTGCGCCGCCAGAACCTGGAAGTGCCGGCCGGCCGCATAGAAAGCTCGCAGCGCGAGTTCAGCGTCACCTCGCGCACCGACCTGAACAGCGTGGCGCAGTTCGAGCAGATCGCGCTGCGCACCGTCAACGGCTACACGGTGCGCCTGCGCGACGTGGCGCGGGTGGAGGAAGCGGCGGCCAGCGAACGCTCGCGCGTGCGCCTGAACGGCGTGCCTTCCATCAGCACCGGCGTCATACGCAACGCCACCGCCAACCCGGTGGAAGTGGCCCAGGGCGTGCGTGCCGTGATGCCGCAGATACAGCGCGACCTGCCCGACGGCGTGACGGTGATGCTGGCCAACGACCTGAGCGTGTTCATCGAGCGCTCCATACAGTCGGTCTACACCACCATTGCCGAGGCGGTGGTGCTGGTGGCGCTGGTGGTGTTCGTGTTCCTGCGCACGCTGCGCGCCTCGGTCATTCCGCTCGTGACGATTCCCGTCAGCCTGATCGGCGCCTTTGCGCTGATCGCTGCCGCCGGCTTCACCATCAACACGCTCACGCTGCTGGCGCTGGTGCTGGCCATCGGCCTGGTGGTGGACGACGCCATCGTGGTGCTGGAGAACATCTACCGCCACATCGAGGAAGGCATGAAACCCTTCCAGGCGGCGCTCAAGGGCATACGCGAGATCAGCTTCGCCGTTGTGGCGATGACGCTGACGCTGGCGGCGGTGTTTGCGCCGCTGGCCTTCACGCCCGGCCGCACGGGACGGCTGTTCAGCGAGTTTGCGCTGACGCTGGCCGGCGCGGTGCTGGTGTCGGGCTTCGTCGCGCTGACGCTCACGCCCATGATGTGCAGCAAGCTGCTGCGCCATGTGGACAAGCCCACGCGCTTCGACCGCGGCATGGAGCGTGTGCTGGTGGCCGTCACCGGGGTCTACAAGCGCGCGCTGGTGTGGACACTGGGCCAGCGCTGGATAGGCGTGGGCCTGATGCTGGCCGCGGCCGGCGCGAGCTGGTGGCTGTTCACCACTGCCAAGGCCGAGTTGGCGCCCTACGAGGACCGCGGCGTGGTGTCCATGCCGGTGCGCGCGCCCGACGGCGCCACGCTGCAGTACACGGCGCGCTACCTGGACGAGATCGAACGCATCGTCTCGCAGTACCCCGAGTTCGACCGCCGCTTCATGTTCGTGGGCGGCGGCCAGGTGTCGCAGGCCTTTGCCGTGATGCGCACCGTGGATTGGGAAGAGCGCACCCGCACCACGCGCGACCTGCAGCAGGCGCTGATCCCGCAGGTGTCGTCGCTGCCCGGCGTCAGCGCCTTCCCGGGCGTGCCGCCCAGCCTGGGGCAGAGCTTCCGTTCGCAGCCGCTGAACTACGTGCTGGTCAGTAACGACAGCTACGAGAACATGGCCGCCAACGCACAGCGCATGCTGGCGGAGATGCGCACCAACCCGGGCATCGTGCAGCCCGACATCGACCTGCAGCTCAACAAGCCCGAGATCTACATGGAGGTGGACCGCGTGCGCGCCGCCGACATCGGCGTGTCGGTGGACGCCGTGGCGCGCACCGTGGAAAGCATGCTGGGCGGGCGCGTGGTGACGCGCTACAAGCGCGACGCCGAGCAGTACGACGTGATCGTGCAGACCGCCGAGCGCGGCCGCACCACGCCCGAGGACATAGAAAAGATCTTCGTGCGCGGCCGCAACGACACCATGGTGCCGCTGTCCAGCCTGGTGAAGGTGCGCGAGTCGGTGAGCCCGCGCGAGCTGAACCACTTCAACCAGCGGCGCTCGGTGTCCATCACCGCCAACCTCACGCCGGACTACTCGCTGGGCGAGGCCCTGGCCTACATGGACGACCTGGCGGCGCGCACGCTGCCGGTGGGCTACGCCAGCGAGCTCAACGGCGTCAGCCGCGAGTTCCGCGCTTCCAGCGGTGCGCTGGGGCTGGTGTTCGTGCTGGCGCTGTTGTTCATCTTCCTGGTGTTGTCGGCGCAGTTCGAGAGCTTCATAGACCCCTTCGTCATCCTGCTGTCGGTGCCGCTGTCCATGGTGGGCGCGCTGCTGGCGCTGCGTTTCACCGGGGGCTCGCTGAACGTGTATTCGCAGATCGGGCTGGTGACGCTGATCGGCCTGATCACCAAACACGGCATCCTGATCGTGGAGTTCAGCAACCAGTTGCGCAAGCAGGGCCGCGACATCGTCTCGGCGGTCACCGAAGCCGCCAGCCTGCGCCTGCGTCCCATCATGATGACCACCGGGGCCATGGTGCTGGGCGCGCTGCCGCTGGCGCTGGCCAGCGGCGCCGGCGCCGAGAGCCGCCAGCAGATAGGCTGGGTCATCGTCGGCGGCATGTCGCTGGGCACGGTGCTGGCGGTGTTTGTGGTGCCGGCCATCTACACGCTGTTTGCGCGGCCCGGCATCCCGGGCGAGATCACCACGCCGGAGGCCGATGAGGCAGCCGTGGGCGCGCGCGGCGCCGGCGGGCACGCCGACTGAGCGAAGCTGAAAGGGGCCTGCGCCCGCGCCCAGGCGTTTCAGCCGACGTGCACGCCCAGGCAGCGGAACAGGCCGGCTTCGTCCAGGCTGCGGCCCTGGGCCAGCGCCTGCTCCCAGCGTTGTTCGCCCAGCTGTTGGCGAGCCGTTTGGGTGCTCTTGTCCAGCGTGTTGCGCGACGTGGCCGGCACGCCCCCACCGCCGGCCTGCATGGCTTGCAGCAGGTAGCCGGCGGCCAGCGCGGCGGGCTCGGCCTGGCCTTCGTTGACCAGCATCACCACCAGGTGGCAGGCCAGGTGTTCCCGCTGGTAGCGCTGCAGCAGCGTCCAGAACCTGCGCGCACCGGCGCGCACCTGGGCGTGCTGGCCCAGCGACACCTGGGCCGTCACCAGCTCCGACCACAGGTAGCACAGGTTGCCGCTGTCCTCGTCGCCCAGGCGGGCCAGCGCCGATTGCGCCCGCGCCAGCGCCTCATCGTGGCGGCCCAGCGAGTTGAGCGTGCTGACGATATTGGTTTCGGCGGAGTCGGCCGCGTGCTGAAAGCCGCCCGCCAATGCGGCCAGTTGCTCCTGCATGCGGTGTTGCAGCTGGCCCTCGTGGTCGCCCAGGTCGCTGCACAGCATGGCCAGCGACCCGTGCATCTGCATCGATGAGCGGGGCTGCCACTGCGGGTGCGCCTGGTGCAGGGCCTGCATCTGCGCCCCGGCCTGCCGGCGCTGCTCGGCGGGCAGTGCCTGCGAGCGCACCAGCACCACGTTGGACAGGAACACGGTGCGCGTGTCGTCAGCGGCCTGTGCCAGATCGCGGGCGCGTTGTGCCAGCACGGCGGCTTCGGGTCGGTCGCTCATCACGTACTGCCGCGCACGCTCCATGGCCCAGCGTGCACGCTCCACGTCGGTCACCTCGCTGTGTTGCAGCGCCGGCTCGCTGGCTTCCAGCCAGCGCAGGGATTCCGTGCGCCAGGGGGTGAAGGTGGATACCGAACATACCGCCACGGCCAGGCGCGCTGCCAGCGACGGCGCATGTGTGGTGGCCCAGCTCAGTGCCTCGCGGCCGTTGTCGGGCTCGCTGACGGCCTGGCGGACGGACTCTGCAGGGGCCGCGGTGGCGCGTGCGGCGTCAAACAGGTTCAGCAAGGCCTGGCCATGGCGCAGCCTGAGCGTGCGCAACTCGTGCGCCGCGTCCAGCTGTTCCAGCGCATAGGCGCGCAGCGTCTCCAGCAGGCGGTAGCGCGGCGCCGCCTGCTGGCCTGACTCCACCGCCACCAGCGACCTGTCCACCAGTGTGGCCAGGGTGTCGATCACGGCCCAGCGGTCCTGCGGTGCTTCGGCGGCCACGGCCACGGCCAGGTCCAGCGTGAAGCCGCCGGCAAACACGCCCAGCGCGCGGAACACGCGCTGTTCCTCCGGCTGCAACAGCCCGTGGCTCCAGTCCAGCGCGGCGTGCAGCGTGCGGTGCCGCCCCGGCGCCGTGCGTGCACCGCGGGTGAGCACGGCAAACCGCTGCTGCAAGGCTTCGTGCAGGCCTTGCAGGCCCAGTGCCGGCGCCCGTGCCGCGGCCATCTCCAGCGCCAAGGGCAGGCCGTCGAGCTGGCGGCAGATGGCCTGCAACAGCGGCCGCGGCGCGGCGCCGGGGTCAAAACGGTGGTCGGCAGCGCGGGCGCGGGCCACAAACAGGGCCACTGCGCTGTCGGTCTCGGGCGTCAGGTCAGCCGTTGCAGGGGTTTCTTCGCCCAGTGGCAGCGGGTCCACACGCAGCACCCGCTCGCCCGGCACCGCCAGCGGCAGCTGGCAGGTGGCCAGCACGCCCAGCCCGGGCTGCGCCAGCAGCAAGCTGTGCACCAGCTGCGCCGCGGCGTCTATCAGGTGTTCGGCGTTGTCCAGCACCAGCAGGCGCTGCCCCAGGGCCTGCAACAGCGGGGCCAACGGCTCTTGTGGCGACAGGGGCTCTTGCAGTGCAAGCGCCAGGGCCGCCGGCACCTGCGCGCCATCGGCCACGGCGGCCAGGTCCACCCACACCGCGCCCGCGGGCCAGGTGGCGCTGACGGCCCGCGCCAGGGCGGTCTTGCCCACACCTGCCGGTCCCACCAGCGTGACGCAGCCGGGGGCCGCCAGCGCGGCGCGCAGGCGCGCCATATCCGCAGCCCGGCCCACCAGGGCCGGGGCGGCCATGCGCACGGCAGGAAGCGCGGCCGGTGCAAGGGAGCCGCTGTGCGCGGACGGCGGCGTCGCCGGTGACGTGGTGGAAGGCGGCGCTTGGTCAGGCCCCGCATGCACCTGGCCCGTGAAACGGTAGCCATAGCCGGGGATGGTGGCGATGAGCTCGCTGCCCAGCAGCTTGCGCAGGCCCGACACCTGCACCGTGAGGTTGGCCTCTTCCACCACCAGGCCGGCCCACACCCGCTCCAGCAACTCGTGTTTGGTGACCAGGCTGCCGGGGCGTTGCAGCAGCGTCAGCAGCACGTCGAAGGCGCGGGCGCCGATGAGCAGGGGCTGGCCGTCGGCCAGCAGGCGCCTTTCCTGGGGCTGCAGTTCGTAGCGGTCGAAGCTGAGGCTGGTGGACAAGGCAGCGCGGGCGCGGAAAGGTGGGCCAGCATAGCGGAGGCGAGCGCCGGGCGTGGCAGGTGCGGGCGCGGGCGGCGGCGCCCGGCACACGGGGCGGCCGCCGCGTCCTGGCCTGATGCCGGCGGTCCATCCCCCCGTCCGCGGGGGAGGAGATCAGCATGCCATGGACTTTTATACGAATAAGTCTCATTATCAATAAATGAGGGGCTCACCCGCCCCTCAGCCTGCCAGCCAGTTCGGCCTGTCCGAAGCGCGAGCGAGCCACCTTCCGTGTCGCCGCGCCAGGAGCCGGGCTGCCGCCCGCCGGGGCGGCGGCTTGTCTCCTTCATCGACAGGACCTTTCCCCATGCGTGTTTCCTTCCTGCACCTGGCCGCCGGTGCGGCGCTGCTGGCCGCCGCCTCGCTGGCGCAAGCCGACGTCATCTACCACGACCCGCACCCCAGCCTGGCGGCCGTGCCGGGCTCGGTGTCGTCGGACGCCTGGAACCAGCTCAACCGCCCCGGCCTGGGCTGCGCCGACAGCAATTGCTCCACGGCCTTGCTGGTGGCCGGCATCACGGCCAACGTGCACGGCTCGGGCGACGCAGTGCTGCAGCGCCTGTCGGGCAGCATCTACCCGGCGGGCTTCGGCCTGTACGGCGAGGGCGTGCTGAGCTTCAGCGACCAGACGCTGGGCGTGGTGGCCGACACGCTGGTGTTCCAGGGCGTGATCAACAACTTCGACACCGCCCCCTTCGGCCTGACGCTGAGCTACAACGGCGGCAGCCAGGCCCTGCAGGCCGACAGCATCAGCTTCGTGGACACCGGCCTGACGGCCGACGTCTACACCTACACCTGGAGCCTGGGTGGGGTGGACTTGCAGTCCTACGAACTGGCCTTGTCGGTGAACTTCGCGCAGGCCCTGGCCTTCCAGGTGGACGTGACGCCGGTGCCCGAGGCCGGCACCACGGCCCTGATGCTGGCCGGCCTGGGCGCGCTGGGCTTCGTGGGCCGCCGTCGCCTGCGGCGCCATTGAGCGCCGGCGGGCGGTGCTGCGCTCAGCCGCTGAGCGTCAACCGCCTATGTAGTGCATCTCCACGCGCCGCTCCTGCGGTTGCGGGGCGGCGCCGCTGCCCCGCAGCTCGGAGTAGCGGTCGTCGCGGCCGGCCCAGATGTGGGCGATGGCCGCGGCGATGTCCTCGTCGGGGTGGCCGCCGCGCAGCAGAGCGCGCAGGTCGTGGCCCCGGTGCGCAAACAGGCACAGGAACAGCTTGCCTTCGGTGGACAGGCGGGCGCGGTTGCAGTCGTGGCAGAAGGCCTGCGTGACGCTGCTGATGAACCCCACCTCGCCGCCGCCGTCGGCGTACTGCCAGCGCTGCGCGGTTTCGCCCGGCGCACCGGCGGCCAGCGGTTGCAGCGGGAAGGCGGCATGCAGCCGTGCGCGCACCTCGGCCGAGGGCAGCACCTCGTCCATGCGCCAGCCGTTGCTGCTGCCCACGTCCATGTACTCGATGAAGCGCAGCACCACCGCCGGCCCGAAACGTTCGCGCAGGTGGCGCGCCAGCGGCACGATCTCCTGGTCGTTGGTGCCGCGCTTGACCACCATGTTCACCTTCAGCGGCGCAAACCCGGCCTGCACCGCCGCGGCAATGCCCTGCAGCACGTCGGCCACCGGGAAGTCCACGTCGTTCATGCGGCGGAACACGGCGTCGTCCAGCGCGTCCAGGCTGACGGTGACGCGGCTCAGGCCGGCTTCGCGCAGCAGCGTGGCCTGGCGCGCCAGCAGCGAGCCGTTGGTGGTCAGCGTCAGGTCCAGCGGCTGGCCCGCCGGTGTGCGCAGCGCGGCCAACTGGCGCACCAACTCGTGCAGGTGGCGGCGCAGCAGCGGTTCGCCGCCGGTGAGCCGCAGCTTGTGCACGCCATGCGCCACGAACAGCCGCGCCAGCCGCGTGATTTCTTCAAAGCTCAGCAGCGAACTCTGCGGCAGGAAGCGGTAGTCGCGGTCGAACACTTCCTTGGGCATGCAGTAGCTGCAGCGGAAGTTGCAGCGGTCGGTCACCGAGATGCGCAGGTCGCGCAGCGGGCGCCCCAGGGCGTCGGCCAGGTGGCCGCTGGGCGCCGGCAGGCCGCGCGGCACGGCCGGCACGCTCGCGGCGTAGCGCAGGTCGGCCAGCGGGATCACGGATTCGCCCATGGCGCTATTGTGGTGCAGCCCGCCGCCCCACGTGGCGGGCCGGCGGCAAGCCCGCGCTGCGGTGCAGGCTGCGCGGGCCGGGTTAAGGCTGGCGGGAAGCCGTGCGCACCGGCGCGGCGCGGCGGGCGCCGTCAAAACGCTGCGACCAGTAGGCCATGTGCAGGTTCTCCACGCGTACCTCGGCGCCGGTGCGCGGCGCGTGTATGAAACGCCCGTCGCCCATGTAGATGCCCACGTGCGAGTGCGGGCGCTGCAAGGTGTTGAAGAAGACCAGGTCGCCGGGCTGCAGCGCGTCGCGGCCCACGGCCATCAAGCCGGCCTCGCGTGCCTGCTGCTCGGCGCGGCGCGGCAGCGACACCCCCAGCGTCAGCCCGTACAGGTGCTGGGTGAAGCCGCTGCAGTCGAAGCCTTGTGCGCTGCTGCTGCCACCGCGGCGGTAGGGTTGCTGCAGGAAGCCCAGCGCCGCCACCACCAGCTCGGAGCCCGAGCCGCGGGTGGCCGCCGTGGTGGTCGCCGAGGTTGCCACGGTCGGTGTCGGCGTGGTGGCGCAGCCGCCCAGCAGCACCGCCACGGCCAGCACGGCGGTGGCCCAGGTACGGCTGAAGGGGCGCTGTCGCATGGCGGGCGCGAGCTTAGACAGCGTGCCCAGGTGTGTCAAACGCAGCGCTTGCCCATTGCCGGCGCCACAGGCAGCATCGCCGGCATAGCCACTGCGACGGGATGTTCGGGCATGTTCAAGGCCTTGCTGCTGGAGAAGGACGACGCGGGTTTCCGCGCCACGCTCACCGAGCTGGACGAAACGCGCCTGCCGGGGTGGTCGCAAGCCGACGTGCTGGTGGAGCCCGAGTGGTCCACGCTGAACTACAAGGACGCGCTGGCCCTCACCCACAAGGCGCCGGTGGTGCGCCAGTGGCCCATGGTGCCGGGCATAGACGGCGCCGGCACGGTGCTGGAAAGCCGCCACCCGGCCTGGCAGGCGGGCGACCGCTTCGTGCTCAACGGCTGGGGCGTGGGCGAAACCCACTGGGGCTGCCTAGCGCAGCGCGCCCGCCTGAAGGGCGACTGGCTGGTGAAGCTGCCGGCCGCCTTCACCACGCGGCAGGCCATGGCCTTGGGCACGGCCGGCTACACGGCCATGCTGTGCGTGATGGCGCTGGAGCGCCACGGCCTGCAACCGGGCAGCGGCGAGGTGCTGGTGACCGGCGCCACCGGCGGCGTGGGCTCGGTGGCGGTGGCCTTGCTCGCGCAGGCCGGCCACCGCGTGGTGGCCGCCACCGGCAAGGCCAGTGAGGCCGACTACCTGCAGCGCCTGGGCGCCGCCGCGGTGCTGGACCGCGGCGAGCTGGCCGCCCCGGGCAAGCCGCTGCAGAAGGAGCGCTGGGCGGCGGTGGTGGACGCCGTGGGCAGCCACACCCTGGCCAACGCCCTGGCGCAGACCCGCTATGGCGGCGTGGTGGCGGCCTGCGGCCTGGCCCAGGGCATGGACCTGCCGGCCACGGTGGCGCCTTTCATCCTGCGCGGCGTGACGCTGGCCGGCATAGACAGCGTGATGGCGCCGCGGCCCTTGCGCGAGCAGGCCTGGGCACAGCTGGCGAGCCGGCTGGACCCGGCGCTGCTGGAGCTGATGAGCACCGAGATCACGCTGGACCAGGCCCCCGAGGCCGCGGCGCAGCTGATGGCCGGCCAGGTGCGCGGGCGTTGGCTGGTGCGCCTTTGAGTCAAGTCGCCGGCGCGGTGATGCGGTTTGTGTTGTGTCAGCCCGCAGTCGGCTGGGCCTCGCACAATCGCGGCGAACAGGCTGGCGGTCCCGCAGGGGCAACCCGGCGGCCGGCCGGCACAACAACGAGGAGACCGTCATGTCCTACGCCGACTTCCACCGCCGCTCGCTGCAAGACCGCGAAGGCTTCTGGGCCGAACAAGCGGCGCTGATCGATTGGCACCAGCCGTTCACGCAGGTCTGCGACAACAGCCGGCCGCCGTTCACGCGCTGGTTCGTGGGCGGGCAGACCAACCTGTGCCACAACGCCGTGGACCGCCACGCCGCCACGCGGCCGGACGACCGCGCGCTGATCTGGGTGTCCACCGAGGTGGGCCAGGAGCGCGTCTACAGCTTCGCCGAGCTGCACCAAGAGGTGCAGCGCATGGCCGCCATGCTGCTGGCGCTGGGCGTGCAGGCCGGCGACCGCGTGCTGATCTACATGCCCATGGTGCCCGAGGCGGCGTTTGCCATGCTGGCCTGCGCGCGCATAGGGGCCATCCACTCTGTGGTGTTCGGCGGCTTTGCCAGCGTCAGCCTGGCCAGCCGCATAGACGACGCGCAGCCGGTGGTGGTGGTCAGCGCCGACGCCGGCAGCCGCGGCGGCAAGGTGGTGCCCTACAAGGGCCTGCTGGACGAGGCCATACGCCTGGCCCAGCACAAGCCGGCCCGGGTGCTGATGGTGGACCGCGGCCTGGCACCCTTCGAGCGCGTGGCCGGCCGCGACGAGGACTACGCCGCGCTGCGCGCGCAGCACCTGCACGCCCAGGTGCCGGTGACCTGGGTGGACAGCACCCACCCCAGCTACACGCTGTACACCAGCGGCACCACCGGCCGGCCCAAGGGCGTGCAGCGCGACACCGGCGGCTACGCGGTGGCGCTGGCCGCGAGCATGCAGCACATCTTCATGGGTCGGACCGGCGAAACCTACTTCAGCACCAGCGACATAGGCTGGGTGGTGGGCCACAGCTACATCGTCTACGGCCCGCTGATCGCCGGCATGGCCACGCTGATGTACGAGGGCCTGCCCCTACGCGGCGTGGACGGGCAGCCCGACCCGGCCATCTGGTGGAGCCTGGTCGAGAAGTACCGCGTGACGGCCATGTTCTCGGCGCCCACCGCGGTGCGGGTGCTGAAGAAGCAGGACCCGGCGGCACTGAAGAAGCACGACTTGTCGTCGCTGCGCGCCTTGTTCCTGGCCGGCGAACCGCTGGACGAGCCCACGGCGCGCTGGATCGCCGAAGGCCTGGGTGTGCCCATCATCGACAACTACTGGCAGACGGAGAGCGGCTGGCCCATCCTGACCGTTGCCAACGGCGTGGAGCCGCGTGCCAGCAAGTTCGGCAGCCCGGGCATCCCCATGTACGGCTACGACGTGAAGCTGGTGGACGAGCTCACCGGCCAGGACCTGAGCGCGCCGAACCAGAAGGGCGTGGTGGTCATCGAAGGGCCGCTGCCGCCGGGCTTCATGCAGACCGTGTGGCGCGACGACGAGCGTTTCGTCAACACCTACTGGAAGAGTGTGCCGGGGCGCATGGTCTACAGCACCTTCGACTGGGGCATACGCGACGAGGACGGCTACTTCTTCATCCTGGGCCGCACCGACGACGTCATCAACGTGGCCGGCCACCGCCTGGGCACGCGCGAGATCGAGGAAAGCATCGCCAGCCACCCGGCGGTGGCCGAGGTGGCGGTGGTGGGCGTGGCCGACGCGCTCAAGGGCCAGGTGGCCATGGCCTTCGTGGTGCTGAAAGACGCCTCGCAGGCGGCCACGCCCCAGGCGGCGCTGAAGCTGGAAGGCGCCGTCATGAAGCTGGTGGACGAGCAGCTGGGGGCCGTGGCACGCCCCAGCCGCGTGCGCTTTGTGGGCCTGCTGCCCAAGACGCGCTCGGGCAAGCTGCTGCGCCGGGCCATACAGGCGGTGTGCGAAGGCCGCGACCCGGGCGACCTGACCACCATCGAAGACCCTTCGGCGCTGCAGCAGGTGAAGGACCTGGTGGGCGCGGGCTGAAACACCGGCTGCGGGCGTTTCAGACGCCTTTTGGACGTGGCTCTCTAGCGTCAACAACGGCAAAGTGGGCTGCTTGGGCCGTCTGCCGGGGATAATCAAACCTTTGCGCTGGGTGCCTTCGGGGAGGCCGCGGCGTGCATGAATGAGCCTGCATGAGCCACACCACCGAACAGACTGTCATCGACATCATCGCCAAGACCTGCTCGATCGACCCCGCCAAGATCACTCTTGACGCGACCTTGAAGGACTTGGACGTGCACTCGCTGGACGCGGTGCAGGTGTTGTTCGAGATCGAAGACCGCTTCGACATCGAAGTGCCCGAGCGCGACGACCGCTACGCCACCGGCACGGTGCGCGACCTGGTCGAAGGCGTGGAGCAGCTGGTCGCCGCCAAGGCGGCCGCCTCGGCACCCGCCACGCCGGCGGCCTGACGGCACGGCCGGGCCGGGCTCAACCAGGCGCGGGCATGCGGCGCATCGTCATCACCGGCGCAGGCTGCGTCAGCGCCGTCGGGTTGAGCGCCACCGCCACCTGGCAGGCCCTGGTGGCCGGCACGCCGGGCATACGCCCGCTGGCCGGGCTGGACGGCCATGGCCTACGCACGCCCGTGGCTGCCCAGCTGCCCGGCTGGGACCCGCTGCAGCACTTCGACGAGAAGCGTCTGGCGCTGCTGGACCCGGTGTCGCAGTTTGCCCTGGTGGCGGCGCGCGAGGCGGTGGCGCAGTCGGGCCTGAGCTTCGACGAGGCCTTGTCCGAGCGCTGCGCCGTGATCGTCGGCACGGGCATAGGCGGTGCCCAGACGCAGGAGCAGATGGCCGCCCGCCTGTTCGGCGACAAGAACCCGCGCGTCAACCCCATGACCATCGTGCGCGTGATGCCCAACGCGCCGGCGTCGCAGATTTCGCTGGAGTTTGGCCTGCGCGGGCCGGCCTTTGCCGTGGCCAGCGCCTGCGCATCGTCCAACCACGCGCTGGCCCAGGCCCTGCTGCTGCTGCGCAGCGGCGAGGCCGAGGTGGCGCTGGCCGGCGGCGCCGAGGCCTGCATCAGCGTGGGCACCGTCAAGGCCTGGGAGGCCATGCGCGTGCTGGCCGACGACACCTGCCGCCCCTTCAGCCGCGGCCGGCGCGGGCTGGTGCTGGGCGAAGGTGCCGGCCTCTTCGTGCTGGAGACACTGGAACACGCCCAGGCCCGCGGCGCCGTCATCCTGGCCGAACTGGCCGGCGCCGGCATGAGCGCCGACGCCGCCGACATCGTGATGCCCGACGCCGGCGGCGCCGCGCGCGCCATGCGCGCCGCGCTGCGCAGCGCCGGCCTGAATGCCGACGAGGTGGACCACATCAACGCCCACGGCACCGGCACCGCGGCCAACGACGCCACCGAGACCCAGGCCTTGAAGGCGGTGTTCGGCGAGCACGCCTGGCGCCTGGCGGTGTCGTCCACCAAGTCCATGCACGGCCACGCGCTGGGCGCCGGCGGTGCCCTGGAGCTGGTGGCGGCCATAGGCGCGCTGCGCGACGGCGTGGCGCCGCCCACCATCAACTACACCGAGCCCGACCCGGCCTGCGACCTGAACGTGGTGCCCAACACCGCGCAGCAGCGGCCGCTGCGCGCGGCGCTGTCCAACAGCTTTGCCTTCGGTGGCCTGAATGCGGTGGTGGCGCTGAAGCGCTGGCCTTGACGCGCCCGCTCACACGTCGGTTCACGCGCCGGCTCACGCAGCGGTAGGCCCCCGGCCGGGGGGAGGGCGGCACCGACTCCCGGGCGATGGCGCGCCGGCCCCCGGTGCCGCAACACTGGCGGCTCCTCATCTGCGGAGCCCACCATGCCCCCGTTCAGCCGCCGCCGTTGCCTGCTGGCCTTGCTGGCTGCCGCCACCGCCGGCCTGCAGCCGCGGGCAAGCTGGGCGCGCCCGGCGCGCGACCGCCTGCCGCTGCAACTGGCGCTGGAGGCGCCGGCCGGCATGGCCCCGGCCGGTTACCTGGTCAGCGAGAAGTACGACGGCGTGCGCGCGGTCTGGGACGGCGCCGTGCTGCGCTTTCGCAGCGGCCTGCCGGTGGCCGCGCCGGGCTGGTTCTTGCGGCAGCTGCCCGGCCAGGCGCTGGACGGCGAGCTGTGGTTGGGCCGCGGCCGCTTCGAGGCGCTGTCGGGCCTGGTGCGCCGGGCGCAGCCCGACGAGGCCGGCTGGCGCGCGCTGCGCTACATGGTGTTCGACCAGCCGGGCCATGAGGGCCCGTTCGAGCGGCGGGCCGAGCGCCTGCGCGCACTGGTGCAGGCGCAAGGCGTCACGTCACTGGTGGCGGTGCCCCAGTTCCGCTGCGCCGACCGCGCCGCCTTGCAGCGTGCGCTGGACCAGGTGCTGGCCCAGGGCGGCGAAGGCCTGATGCTGCACCGGGCCGACGCACCGCATGTAGCCGGCCGCAGCGGGGCCTTGCTCAAGCTCAAGCCTTTGCACGACGCGGAGGCCCAGGTCATCGCGCACGAGCCGGGCCGCGGCCGACACCAGGGCCGCCTGGGCGCGCTGCGCGTGCGCAGCGCCGACGGCACCGTGTTCGCGCTGGGCACCGGCTTCAGCGATGCCCAGCGCGAGCAACCGCCGGCCGTGGGCCGCTGGGTGACCTACAGCCACCGCGGCCACACCGCTGCCGGTGTGCCGCGTTTTGCGAGCTTTCTGCGCGAACGCGACCTGCCGTGAGCGGCTGGCGCGCCCAAGGGTGCGCCTGGCCGGCGCCGCGCCGTCGACCTACAGCACGTCGCTGGCAAAGTCCGCCAGCCGCGAGCGTTCGCCCCGCGCCAGCGTGATGTGGCCGCCGTGCGGCCAGCCCTTGAAGCGGTCCACCGCGTAGGTGAGGCCCGAGCTGCCTTCGGTGAGGTAGGGCGTGTCGATCTGTGCCAGGTTGCCCAGGCAGACGATCTTGGTGCCGGGGCCGGCGCGCGTGATCAGCGTCTTCATCTGCTTGGGCGTCAGGTTCTGCGCCTCGTCGATGATCACGTACTTGTTCAGGAAGGTGCGCCCGCGCATGAAGTTCAGGCTCTTCACGCGTATCTTGCTGCGCACCAGGTCGTTGGTGGCGGCGCGGCCCCATTCGCCGGCGCTGCCGTCGCTGCGTGCCAGCACTTCCAGGTTGTCGTCCAGCGCGCCCATCCACGGGCCCATCTTTTCTTCCTCGTTGCCGGGCAGGAAGCCTATGTCGTCGCCCACCGGCACGGTGACGCGGGTGACGATGATCTCGCTGTAGCGCCGCTCGTCCAGCACCTGCGACAGGCCCGCGGCCAGCGTCATCAGCGTCTTGCCGGTGCCGGCGGTGCCGGCCAGCGTGACGAAGTCGCACTCCGGGTCCATCAGCAGGTTCAGCGCGAAGTTCTGTTCGCGGTTGCGCGCCGTCACGCCCCACACCGCGTTCTTGCCGTGGGTGTAGTCGCGCAGTGTCTTCAGCACCGCGTTCTTGCCGGTGATCTCGGCCACGCGTGCGTACAGCGGCGTGGCGCCGGGCGTTTCGAGGTAGACGAACTGGTTGATCAGCAGCGAAGGCACCAGCGGGCCGCTGATGCGGTAGAAGGTGTGGCCGCCCTGCTGCCAGCTTTCCATGGTCTTGCCATGGCGCTCCCAGAAGTCCGCCGGCAGCGGCAGCACGCCGGTGTACAGCAGGTCGCCGTCTTCCAGCGTCTTGTCGTTGTAGTAGTCCTCGGCCGGCAGGCCCAGGGCGCGTGCCTTCACGCGCATGTTGATGTCCTTGGACACCAGCACCACTTCGCGCGCGGGCTGCTGCTGGCGCAGGCTTTGCACCACGCCCAGGATCTGGTTGTCGGCCTTGCCCTGGGGCAGGCCCTCGGGCAGCTTCACGTCCAGCCCGGTGGTCTGGAAGTACAGCGTGCCGCCGGCTTCGCGGTGGCCGGTCTTGGCCAGGGCGATGCCGGCGTGTGCGTCCGGCGTGCCGCCTTCGGCCGCCGGGAAGGAGGCCAGGGCGTCCAGTTCGCGGCTGACCTGGCGCGCATTGCGCGCCACCTCGCTCATGCCCTTCTTGTGGCCGTCCAGCTCTTCCAGCGTGATCATGGGCAGGAACACGTCGTGTTCCTCGAAGCGGAACAGGCTGGTGGGGTCGTGCATCAGCACGTTGGTGTCCAGCACGAACAGCTTGCGCTCGCCGGTGGCCTTGGCGCGGGCCTTGCGCGGCGTGGGCCGGGTGGCCGGGGCCGGCTTCGGATGAGAGGCGGGCGGGGTCAGCACCGCCGGCGTGGCCGCCTGCACCGGCGCAGGCGCCGGTGCAGCGCGCAGCAGGGCCGGTGTAGGCGCAGGGGCGGGGGCGGGAGCGGGTGCCGCAGCGAGCGCCGGGCGGGCGCTGCGCGAGGCCGTGCGCTGAGAGGTGGGCTGCGGGGTGGTCGGGGTCGCGCGCGCGGTACCGGGCGCGGGGCGGCCGTCGTGCAGGTCCAGCGAGGCCTGGGCCTCGGCGGCGCGCGGTTTGACGCTGCGCGCGCGTGGCGCTGCCTGCGCTTCGTAGTCGGACTCGCTCAGCAGGTCGCCCTTGGTGGACGGGGGCTTGGGCAGGGGCATGGGCTTTTCAGCAGGCTCGTCAAAACAAAGAAGCCGCACAGTCGGCTGTGCGGCTTCGCTGGGGGCAGGGCACAAGCCGCCGCTGGCGGCCTGTCTGCAAAGGGGTTGGGCGGAGGTTCAAACGGGGTGGGGTTCAACAACCGGCCCAGCGCGTGGCGGGCCGGAAGGCTTCACCTCAGGCGGCCTTCTTCAGGGCCTTGACCGCCTTGAGCACTTCGTCCACATGGCCGGCCACCTTGATGCCGCGCCACTCGGCGCGCATCACGCCGTCGGCGTCTATCAGGAAGGTGCTGCGCTCAATGCCCTTCACCTTCTTGCCGTACATGATCTTGTTCTTGACCACGCCGAACATGTGGCAGAGCTTCTCTTCGGTGTCGGCGATCAGCTCGAAGGGCAGGCCCAGGTTCTCTTTGAACTTCTCGTGGCTGGCCATGTTGTCGCGCGAGACGCCGAACACCACGGCACCGGCCTTGACAAATTCCTTGTGCTGGTCGCGGAACTGCATGGCCTCGGTGGTGCAGCCCGGGGTGTTGTCCTTGGGATAGAAGTACAACACCACTGCGTGACCCAGATGCGACTGCGGCGTGAACTTCACGCCGCCGGTGGCCAGGGCTTCAAATTCCGGAAGAGTCTTGTTGATGACAGGCGTCATGGAGGATTTTCTCGGGGCTGCACCGTGGTGACGTGCCGCGCCGGGTGCGCCCCCCGCGCCACGCTGTGCCGAAGCCGGCTCAATGCGAGATTATAAATCGACGTGAAGGCGAGGCCCCTTGGGCCTGCTCCGGCGGCCCGCGCAAGGCGCTTGCGCAGCCCCGCAACGACCTCTGCGCGCACGGCCTCAGGGGGCGGTGACAGCGCCGTCCAGCAGCAGGGCAGCCAGCACCCGGCGGCCTTCGCTGGCCAGCACGTTGTAGGTGCGGCAGGCGGCGGCGGTGTCCATCACCTCCCAGCCTATGCGCTGCTCTATCAGGGCGCGCACCAGCGGCGGCGGCGGAAAGCGCAGCCGCGCGCCGCTGCCGAAGATCACCACCTCCGGCGCCAGCACGGCCACGCGTTCGAAGTGCTGCGGCGTCAGCGCCTCGAAGCTCGCAGCCTGCCAGGGCAGCACCTCGCCCTGCCAGGGCACCAGCACACTCTCGGGCCAGGCGGTGGCGCCCACCCAGAGGCATCCGGGCTCTTGCCGGGACACCACGTTGACGCCGGGCAGCACGTCGGGCTGGAACTTCATGCGGGATAATTCTAGGTTCCTCGCCGGAGACATTCCTTGAAGCCCAGCACCCGCGTGGTCACCAAGTCCGCCAAGCTCGCCAACGTGGCCTACGACATCCGTGGCCCCGTGCTGGACAAGGCGCGGCAGATGGAGGAGGAAGGCCAGCGCATCATCAAGCTCAACATAGGCAACGTGGCTGCGTTCGGGCTGGAGCCGCCTGACGAGATCGTGCAGGACATGATCCGCAACCTGCCCAGCCAGGTGGCCGCCGGCTACACCGACAGCAAGGGCCTGTTTGCCCCGCGCAAGGCGGTGGTGCACTACACCCAGGAAAAGGGCGTGGCCGGCGTGACGGTGGACGACGTGTACCTGGGCAACGGCGCCTCCGAGCTGATCGCGATGAGCCTGAACGCGCTGCTGGACGACGGCGACGAGGTGCTGATCCCGGCGCCCGACTACCCGCTGTGGACGGCCTGCACCGGCCTGGCCGGCGGCAAGCCGGTGCACTACCGCTGCGACGAGCAGGCCGGCTGGGCGCCGGACATGGCCGACCTGCGCAGCAAGGTCACGCCGCGCACGCGCGCGCTGGTGGTCATCAACCCCAACAACCCCACCGGTGCGCTGTACCCCGACAGCGTGCTGCGCGAGATGATCGAGGTGGCGCGCCAGCACCAGCTGGTGGTGCTGGTGGACGAGATCTACGACAAGACGCTGTACGACGGCGAGCAGCACACCGCCATGGCCAGCCTGGCCGACGACGTGCTGTTTGTCAGCTTCAACGGCCTGAGCAAGAACTACCGTGCCTGCGGCTACCGCGCCGGCTGGATGGTGGTCAGCGGCGACAAGCGCTACGCCGGCGACTACATCGAAGGCCTGAACATGCTGGCCAGCCTGCGCCTGTGCGCCAACACGCCGGGGCAGTTGGCCATACAGACGGCGCTGGGCGGCTACCAGAGCATCAAGGACCTGGTAGCGCCGGCCGGCCGCCTGGCCAAGCAGCGCGAACTGGCCTACGAGCTGCTGACCGCCATCCCGGGCGTGAGCGTGGTCAAGCCCAAGGCGGCGCTGTACATGTTTCCGCGGCTGGACCCGCAGGTCTACCCCATCACCGACGACCGGCAGTTTGCCTACGAGCTGCTGGCCGAGGAGAAGGTGCTCATCGTGCAGGGCACCGGCTTCAACTGGTCGGCGCACGACCACTTCCGCCTGGTCTTCCTGCCCAACGTGGACGACCTGACCGAGGCCATAGGCCGCATAGACCGTTTTCTTGCGCACTACCGCAAGCGGCACAGCGTTTGAGGTGGCGGCCCGCATGAGCACTGGCGAAACCATGAAACCGCTGCAAGTGGGCCTGCTGGGCCTGGGCACCGTGGGCGGCGGCACCTGGCGTGTGCTCAAGCGCAACCAGGAAGAGATACGCCGCCGTGCCGGCCGCGGCATAGAGATCGTGGCCGTTTCGCGGCGCGACGTGGCCGCGGCGCGGCGCGAGCTGGGCGACGCGGCCCGGGTGGTGGACGACCCGTTTCAGATCGTGCGCGACCCGGCCATAGACATCGTGGTCGAAACCATAGGCGGCACCACGCTGGCGCGCGAGCTGGTGCTGGAGGCCATACGCCACGGCAAGCACGTGGTCACCGCCAACAAGGCCTTGCTGGCGGTGCACGGCACCGAGATCTTCGAAGCGGCCGGCCAGCGTGGCGTGGTCGTGGCCTTCGAGGCGGCGGTGGCCGGCGGCGTGCCCATCATCAAGGCGCTGCGCG
This sequence comes from Burkholderiaceae bacterium, assembly GCA_037190565.1. GTDB lineage: Bacteria > Pseudomonadota > Gammaproteobacteria > Burkholderiales > Burkholderiaceae_C > Rubrivivax. The sequence goes on along the minus strand of JBBCJV010000011.1, from coordinate 123,069 downwards.
AGGGCCTGAGCGCCAACCGCATCGAGTGGCTGGCCGGCATCATCAACGGCACCACCAACTTCATCCTCAGCGAGATGCGCGCCAAGGGCCTGGACTTCGGCGTGGTGCTGAAGCAGGCGCAGGCCCTGGGCTACGCCGAGGCCGACCCCAGCTTCGACATCGAAGGCGTGGACGCGGCGCACAAGGCCACCATCATGAGCGCCATCGCCTTCGGCGTGCCGGTGCAGTTCGACCGCGCGTATGTGGAAGGCATCAGCAGCCTGCAGGCCACCGACATACGCTATGCCGAGCAACTGGGCTACCGGCTCAAGCTGCTGGGCATCACCAAGCGGCGCGACGACCTGCCAGGCGGCGGCATCGAGTTGCGCGTGCACCCCACGCTGGTGCCGCGCGAGCGCTTGATCGCGAATGTGGAAGGCGCGATGAACGCGGTGGTGGTGCATGGCGACGCCGTAGGCACCACGCTGCACTACGGCCGCGGCGCCGGCGCCGAACCCACGGCCAGCGCGGTGGTGGCCGACCTGGTGGACGTGACACGCCTGCACACCGCCGACCCCGACCACCGCGTGCCGCACCTGGCCTTCCAGCCCGGCGAGCTGGCGGCCACGCGGGTGCTGGACATCGCCGAGGTGGTGACCAGCTTCTACCTGCGCCTGCGCGTGGCCGACCAGGCGGGTGTGCTGGCGCGCATCACCGGCATCCTGGCCGAGCACGACATCTCCATAGACGCCGTGCTGCAGCGGGAAAGCGGCGAGGGCGAAGGCCAGACCGACCTCATCATCCTGACCCACGACACCGTGGAAGGCCGCATGAACCAGGCCCTGGCGCAGATGCAGGCCTTGCCGACGGTGCTGGCACCCATCGTGCGCATACGCAAGGAAGAGCTGAGTTGAGATACCTCAGCACACGCGGCGACGAAGCACGCCCCGGCTTCTCCAGCATCCTGCTCGAAGGGCTGGCACCGGACGGCGGCCTGTACCTGCCCGAGCGCTACCCGCAGGTGGATGCCGCCACGCTGTCGCGCTGGCGCGGCCTGCCGTACGACGAACTGGCCTTCGAGGTGTTGTCGCTGTTCATAGACGACATACCGCCGGCCGACCTGCACCGCCTGTGCAGCGACACCTACAACACCGCCACCTTCGGCAGCGCGGCCATCACGCCGCTGCGGCCCTTGAGCGGCCTGGCGCCGGGCCTGTGGGTGCAAGGCCTGTCGCACGGGCCTACGCTGGCCTTCAAGGACATGGCCATGCAGCTGCTGGGCCGCCTGTTCGAGTTTGAGTTGGCACGCCGCGGCGAGCAGCTCAACATCCTGGGCGCCACCAGCGGCGACACCGGCAGCGCGGCGGAGTACGCCATGCGCGGCAAGCGCGGCATCCAGGTCTTCATGCTCAGCCCACACGGCCGCATGAGCCCCTTCCAGCAGGCTCAGATGTTCAGCCTGCAAGACGCCAACATCCACAACCTGGCGGTGCAGGGCGTGTTCGACGACTGCCAGGACATGGTCAAGGCGGTGGGCAATGACCTGGGCTTCAAGCGCCGCCACCGCATAGGCACCGTCAACAGCATCAACTGGGCGCGCCTGCTGGCCCAGGTGGTGTACTACTTCGCCGGCTACTTCTCGGCCACCAGGTCGAATGAAGAGCGCGTGAGCTTTGCCGTGCCCAGCGGCAACTTCGGCAACATCTGCGCCGGCCACGTGGCGCGTTGCATGGGCCTGCCCATAGGGCGGCTGGTGCTGGCCACCAACGAAAACGACGTGCTGGACGAGTTCTTCCGCACCGGCGCCTACAGTCCGCGCGGCAGCGAGCAGACCTTCGAGACCTCCAGCCCGTCCATGGACATCAGCAAGGCCAGCAACTTCGAACGTTTCGTGTTCGACGCGCTGGGCCGCGACGCAACGCGCACGCGCGCGCTGTTCGGCGAAGCGCTGGCGCAGGGCGGCGGCTTCACGCTCACGGACGACGAGTTCCGGCGCGTGGGCGGCTACGGCTTTGTCTCCGGCCGCAGCAGCCATGCCGACCGCCTGGCCGCCATTCGCGCCGCCTGGCAGCGCAGCGGCGAGCTGATAGACCCGCACACCGCCGACGGCGTGCATGTGGCGCTGCAGCTGCAACAGCCGGGCGAAACCCTGGTGGTGCTGGAAACCGCGCTGCCGGCCAAGTTTGCCGCCACCCTCGCCGAGGCGCTGGGCCCGGATGCGCCCCAGCCGCCGGTGCCGGCGGCGCTGCAAGGCCTGGAGTCGCTGCCGCGGCGCTTCACCGTGCTGCCGGCGGACGTGCAGGCCGTGCGTCACTACATCGAGGCTCACGCCGCATGAACACGCCGCGTCCCTTGCTGCCGCTGGACGAGGCCTTGCAGCGCCTGGCTGCCGGCGCGGCGCCGCACCGAATCACCGCGGTCGAGACCGTGTCCACCTTCGACGCGCTGGGGCGGGTGCTGGCCGCCGACGTGGTGTCGTCGCTGGATGTGCCACCGGCCGACAACAGCGCCATGGACGGTTATGCGCTGCGGGCGGCCGACGCGGCTGCGGCCGGGGCGGTGCTGCCCGTGTCGCAGCGCATTGCAGCCGGCCAGGTGGGCCAGCCGCTGGCGGCGGGCACGGCGGCGCGCATCTTCACCGGTGCGCCGCTGCCGCCGGGTGCCGACACGGTGGTCATGCAGGAACACTGCGAAGCCTTGGCCGACGCCGCCGGCGGCGGCCTGGGCCAGGTGCGCATCAACACCCAGCCGCAGCCGGGCGAGTGGGTGCGCCGCCAGGGTGACGACGTGCGCAGCGGCGCCGTGGTGCTGGCCGCGGGCAGCCGGCTGGCGCCGCAGGCGCTGGGCCTGGCGGCCTCGGTGGGTGCCGGCAGCCTGCAGGTGCTGCGCCGCCCGCGCGTGGCCATCTTCTCTACCGGCGACGAGCTGGTCATGCCCGGCCAGCCGCTGAAGCCCGGCGCCATCTACAACAGCAACCGCTTCACGCTGCGCGGCCTGGCCCAGGCCGCCGGCTGCGAGGTGCAAGACCTGGGCATCGTGCCCGACACGCTGGCCGCCACGCGCGAGGCCTTGCGCGCCGCGGCCCTGCACAGCGACCTCATCGTCACCAGCGGCGGTGTTTCGGTGGGCGAGGAAGACCACCTGCGCCCGGCCGCCCAGGCCGAAGGCGCCATGGAAAACTGGCAGCTGGCCATCAAGCCGGGCAAGCCGCTGGCCTTCGGCCACATCAGGCGGCCGCAGGCTGGCGGCGGGTCGGAGGCGGCCTTGTTGATAGGCCTGCCGGGGAACCCGGTCTCGGCCTTCGTCACCTGGCTGATCGCCGTGGCGCCGGTGTTGCGTGTGCTGCAAGGCCGGCCCGCCGGCCTGCCGCCGACCTTGCCGCTGCGTGCCGCCTTCGACTGGCCCCGGCCCGACAAGCGCCGCGAGTTCCTGCGCGTGCGCATCAACGAAGCCGGCGAGCTGGCCTTGTTCACCAACCAGAGCAGCGGGGTGCTGACCTCGGCCGTGTGGGCCGACGGCCTGGTGGACAACCCCTCGGGCCACACCATCGCCCACGGCGACACCGTGCGTTTCCTGCCGCTGGCCGCGCTGCTGGCCGGCTGAGGAGCAGGCCCATGAAAGTGCAGGTTCGTTACTTCGCCTCGCTGCGCGAGGCCCTGGGCCCGGGCGAGGCGCTGGAGCTGCCGCCCGGTGCCACCGCCGGCAGCCTGCGCGATGGCTTGCTGGCGCGCGGCGGCCGCCATGCCGAGGTGCTGGCACGCGGGCGCGCCGTGCGCTGCGCCGTCAACCAGGTGATGGCCGGCGAAGACCAGGCCTTGGCCGACGGCGCCGAGGTGGCGTTCTTTCCGCCGGTGACCGGGGGCTGAACATGGCGCCGCACGTGGCCCGGGTGGCCATTCAACAAGCCGACTTCGACCTCGCCGCCGAGGTGGCTGCCTTGCGCGCCGGCGACATGGGCGTGGGCGCCGTGGCCAGCTTCGTGGGCACCGTGCGCGACCGCCATGGCGCGCAGCCCGGCGCCGTGCAGGCCCTGGAGCTGGAACACTACCCGGGCATGACCGAGCAGGCCATAGAGGCCATGATCGACGCCGCGCTGCAGCGCTTCGACATACGCGCGGCGCGGGTGCTGCACCGCGTGGGCCTGTTGCAGCCGGGCGACCAGATCGTGCTGGTGGTGGTGACATCGGCCCACCGCGGGGCTGCCTTCCAGGCCTGCGAGTTCCTGATGGACTACCTCAAGACCCAGGCCCCGTTCTGGAAGAAGGAAACCACGCCCGGCGGCGCCCACTGGGTGGACGCCCGCGTGGCCGACGACCAGGCGCTGGCGCGCTGGGGCATCACCGTCGGCAACGCCCTGGACGGGCCGCCGGCGGCGGGGCCGCGCTGAGGGCATCGCGTGCAGGGTTTGAAGCGAAGGGTGGTCTACGTCACCTTGTACGAGGCGATCGCGATCACGGTGTGCGCGGTGGCCTTTGCGCTGCTCACCGGGCACAGCGTGCTGTATGCCAGCGCCTTGTCGGTGGCGGCCTCGGCGGTGGCGGTGGTGTGGAACCTGGCTTTCAACACCCTGTTCGAGGCCTGGGAGGCGCGTCAGGCGGTGCGCGGCCGCAGCCTGCGCCGGCGCATCGCGCACGCCCTGGGTTTCGAGGGCGGGCTGGTGGTGTTGCTGGTGCCGCTCATCGCCTGGTGGCTGGGCGTGAGCCTGATGCAGGCCTTGTGGATGGACCTGGGGCTGGTGGTCTTCTTCCTGGTCTACACCTTCGTGTTCAACTGGGCCTTCGACACGGTGTTCGGGCTGCCGGCCTCGGCGCAGTCTTCATAATCCCGGCACTGCGATGAGCACGATGCCAGGGCTGGACGACACCACCGAAGCCGGCGCCCCCACGCCGCAACTGCTGCGGCGAACGTTGGGCCGCTTCACCACCGGCGTGACCATCGTCAGCTGCCTGGACGCGCAGGGCCGCTTCGTGGGCCTGACGGCCAACTCCTTCAACGCCTTGTCGCTGAGCCCGCCGCTGGTGCTGTGGTCGTTGCGCGAGTCCAGCCCCAGCCTGGCGGCCTTTGTCGGTGCTTCGCGCTTTGCGGTGAACGTGTTGTCCGAGGCCCAGGTGGACTTGTCGCGCCGTTTTGCCAGCCAGGTGGCCGACAAGTTCGGCGAAGGCGCCTGGGCGCTGGGCGCCCATGGCGCGCCGGTGCTGGCCGGCTGCGCGGCGCTGTTCGAGTGTGAGCAGGTGTCGCAGCAGCCCGCGGGCGACCACCGCCTGTTCGTGGGCCGGGTGCTGGCCTGCGCCGAGTCGGCCCTGCCGCCGCTGGTGTTCCACGGTGGCCACTACCACCTGCTGGGGGAGGTGTTGTGAACGCACGCGTTGAAGCCCCGTGGATAGACATGGCCGAGCAGGTGTTTGCGCTGTGCGGCGTGCAGCGCGGCGAGGTCTGCGCCGTGCTGTCGGAAACCCGCACCCGGCCCGAGCTGCCGCAGATGGCGGCGCTGGCGCTGGCGCGGCGCGGCGCGCAGGTCTTCCATGTGGTGCTACCGCAGCGCGCGCTGACCAGCAGCATCCCGGTGCGTTCCACCGGTGCTTCGGATGCGATCAACGGCCTGGAGCCGGTGGTGGCCGCACTGGCCGGCTGCGGCTTCATCGCCGACTGCACGGTGGAAGGCCTGATGCATGCGCCGGAGCTGCCGCGCATCCTGGCCGGTGGCGCGCGCGGGCTGTACATCAGCCACGAGCACCCGGAGATCCTGGAGCGCTGCCTGCCCCGTGCCGAGGACGAAGCGCCGGTGCGCGACGCCATGCGCCGGCTCAAGGCGGCGCGCGAGATGAGCGTGGTGTCGGCAGCCGGCACGGCCTTGCAGGTGCGACTGGCCGGTGCGCGCGTGGGTGGCGTGTGGGGCTTCACCTCGCGGCCCGGCAGCTGGTCGCACTGGCCCGGCGGCCTGGTGCTGTGTTTCCCGGCCGCGGGCAGCGTCAACGGCACGCTGGTGCTGGACCGCGGCGACGTGAACCTGAGCTTCAAGCGCTACCTGGCCGACGCGGTGCGCCTGCACATCGCCGACGACCACGTCACCGAGATCGCGGGCGAGGGCCTGGAAGCCGAGCTGATGCGCGGCCACTACGCCGCGTGGGCCGCCGGCGAGGACCACCGCTCGGCCTACGCCGTGTCGCACCTGGGCTGGGGTCTGAACCGGCACGCCCGCTGGGACGCCCTGCTGTTCCACGACAAGGCCGACTTCAACGGCACCGAGCTGCGCGCCTTTGCCGGCAACTTCCTGTACAGCACCGGCGCCAACGAGGTGGCCGGCCGCCACACCCTGGGCCACTTCGACCTGCCGCTGCGCGGCTGCACCGTGGCGCTGGACGGGGTGGCGGTGGTGGAGAACGGGGTGTTGGTCGCATGAAGCTGCCTGCCTTCACCGAAGCCGGCAGCGGCGACACGGCGGTGCTGCTGCTGCACGGCATAGGCGGCGGCCAGGCGATCTGGCAAGGCAGTCTGCAGGCGCTGGCCGACGGCGGCTACCGCGCCGTGGCCATGGACTTGCCGGGTTATGGCGGGTCCGCCGCCCTGGGTGCGCCGGATCTGGACGCGATGGTGGCCAGCGTGCGCGCCGTGATGCAGGCTCTGGCCACGCCGCGCACCGTGCTGGTGGGCCACAGCATGGGGGGCATGGTGGCGCAGGAGCTGGTGGCGCGCGACGCCGCGGGCGTGCACGCGCTGGTGCTGGCCTGCACCAGCGCTTCCTTCGGCCCGCCCGGCGGCGACTGGCAGGCCCGGTTTGTGGCCGACCGCCTGGCGCCGCTGGATGCCGGCCTGGGCATGGCCGGCGTGGCGGCGAAGCTGGTGCCGGCCATGGTGTCGGCCCATGCCGTCCCCGGCGCGGCCGAGCTGGCCACCGGTGTGATGGCGCGGGTGCCGGAGGCCACCTACCGCGCCGCGCTGCGCGCCATCGTGGCCTTTGACCGACGCGAGGCGTTGCCGCACATCGCCGTGCCCACACTGCTGCTGGCCGGCGAACACGACCGCACCGCGCCGCCGGCGGTGATGCAGCGCATGGCCGCGCGCATCCCCGGTGCGCAGTACACCTGCCTGGCCGGCGCCGGCCACATCGCCAACGTGGAGCAGCCGGCGGCCTTTGACGCCGCGGTGCTCGACTTCCTGCGCCGGCAGGGGCGCTGACCTTCACAAGGAGCCCTGTGCCATGCACATCGCCGGCAACCCGCAGGCCCTGAGCCCGCAGCAGCGCGAGCTGACCGCGCTGGCCGCCACGCTGGGCCGCGAGAAGTTCGCGCCGCGTGCCGCCACCTACGACCGCGAGGCGCGCTTCCCCTTCGAAAACTACGAAGACCTGCGCCAGGCCGGCCTGCTGGGCATCTGCGTGCCCAAGGCCTACGGCGGGCAAGGGGCCGACTTCGCCACCTACGTGATGGTGGCCGCCGAGATAGGCCGCCACTGCGGCGCCACGGCGCTGAGCTACAACATGCACGTGTGCTCCACCATGTGGGCAGGCTTCATCGCCGACGCGCTGGACATGACACCCGAGCAGCGTGCCGACCACGACGCCCACCGCGCGCTGCACTTTGCCAACGTGGTGCAGCACGGCAAGGTCTACTCGCAGCCCTTCAGCGAAGGCGGTGCCGCCGCCGCGGGCAAGGCGCCCTGGGGCACGCTGGCGCGGCCTGCGGTGCAGGGCGGCGAGGCCGGCTACCTCATCAACGGCAAGAAGATCTTCGCCTCGCTGTCCGGTGCGGCCGACTTCTATGGCGTGCTGTGCACCGTGGACAAGCCCGGCGCCACCGTGCGCGACTCGCTGTACCTGGCAGTGCCGGCCGATGCACCGGGGGTCAGCGTGGTGGGCGACTGGGACCCGCTGGGCATGCGCGGCACCGTCAGCCGCACCCTGCTGCTCAAGGACGTGTGGGTGCCTACCAGCGCGCGGCTCATGCCCGAGGGCCTGTACGCGCAGGCCGCCATGCGCTACCCGCACATGTTCGCCACGCTCAGCCCCACCTACATGGGCCTGGCGCAGGCGGCCTACGACTTCACGGTGGCCTACCTGCGCGCCGAGGTGCCCGGCATGCCCCCGGTGAAGCGCCGCATGTACCCCACCAAGCAGATCGCCGTGGCCGAGATGCGCGTGACGCTGGAGCAGACGCGCGCGCTGTTCCTGGCCAATGCCCGCGACGCCGCGCCCGACCCCGACAAGGACACGCGCATGCGGCTGTACGCGGCGCACTTCACCATCATGGAAAACGCCCAGGCCCTGGCCGCCAAGGCCATACGCACCTGCGGCGGGCAGAGCATGCTCAAGACGCTGCCGCTGGAGCGCATCTACCGCGACAGCCGCTGCGGCAGCCTGATGCTGCCCTGGACCGCCGAGCTGTGCCTGGACCGCCTGGGCCGCGAGTGCCTGTACGAGCCGGGCGAGCGCGACGAAGAGCTCGAGGCCTGAGCCAGCCTGCCGGCCTTGTGATGTTCGACCGCCTGGTTCCACAGCCTCTGGCTGACGCCGCCGAGGCGCACCTGCGCCGCGACGGCGTGGCCGCCGGCCACATCGTGGCCTGGCTGGGCCACAACAGCTGGGACATGCTGGCCACGCTGGTGGCCTGCCACCGCCTGGGCGCCGTGCTCATGCCCTTGAACTGGCGGCTGGCGGCGCCGGAGCTGGTGGCGCAGATGCGGCATGCCGGCGCCGGCCACCTGATGGGCACGCCGGAGCTGCAGGCGCTGGCCGAGGAGCTGCTGCAGACCGGCGCCCCGACGCGCACCGCCGCCGAGGGCGTGCGGCCCGGCGACCTGCTGCTGGTCTACACCTCGGGCACCACCGGCGCGCCCAAGGGCGCCCTGCATACCGCCGCCGGCATGCAGGCCAACGCCGTGGCGGCCATCGCCGTCATGGGCTTGCGCGCCGACGACCGCGTGCTGGCGGTGCTGCCGCTGTTCCATGTCGGCGGGCTGTGCATACAGACGCTGCCGGCGCTGGCGCTGGGCGCCAGGCTTTCGCTGCAGCCGCGCTTTGAGCCCGGTGCCTGGTTCGACGCCGTCGAACAATGGCGGCCCACCACCACGCTGCTGGTGCCGGCGGTGATGCAGGTGCTGGTGGCCCATCCACGCTGGGCCACGGCTGACCTGGGCAGCCTGCGGGTGGTGTATGCCGGCTCGCAGATCGTGCCGCGGCGCCTGATCGAAGCCTTCCACGCGCGCGGCGTGCCGGTGGCGCAGGTGTACGGCAGCACCGAAACCGGGCCGGTCTCGCTGGCGCTGCGGCCGGAAGAGGCGCTCAGCCACGTGGGCCGGGTGGGCCGGCCCGCGCCCGGTGTGCAGTGCCGGCTGGCGCCGGACGGCGAGGTGTTGCTGAAGGCGCCCAACCTGATGCGCGGCTACCACCGCAACGCCTTCAGCGGCCTGGACGAGCAGGGCTGGTTCCACACCGGCGACCTGGCGGTGCAGCACGCCGACGGCGCCTACGAGATCGTGGGCCGTAGCAAGGACTTGATCATCAGCGGCGGCGAGAACGTGCACCCGGCCGAGATCGAGGAGCTGGCCGCCGGCGTGCCCGGCGTGGCCGAATGCGCGGTGGTGGGCGTGCCCGACCCGCGCTGGGGCGAGGTGCCGCTGCTGGTGGTGGTGCCGGCGCCGGGCGCCGCGCCGGACGAAGCCGCCTTGCGCGCCGCCTGGGAAGGCCGCATCGCCCGCTTCAAGTGGCCGCGGCGCATCGTGTACGCAGACAGCTTGCCCAAGACGGCGCTGGGCAAGGTGCAGCGCGAGGTGCTGGCGCGCCGGCTGGGCTGAAGCCGGGCCGGAGCCCAGGCGCGGCCTTCAGCCGTCCGGCAACCCGATGCGGTAGCAGCCGCGCCCCTCGCGCTTGGCGAGGTACAGCGCCGTGTCGGCACGGCGCAGCAGTTCGTCGCCGGTCTGCAGGCCGGGGTTGGCCAGCGCAATGCCCACGCTGACCCCCACCTCCACGACATGCTGGTCGATCTGGTAGCGCGCCCCCAGGGTGTCGACGATGCGCGTGGCCAGGCCCGTGGCGTCGGCCTCGCTGTCCAGCGGCGCCTGCAGCACCACGAACTCGTCGCCGCCCAGCCGCACGGCGATGTCGCTGGCGCGCACCAGGCTTTGCAGGCGGTGCGACACCGCCACCAGCAGCGCGTCGCCCACGGCGTGGCCCAGGCTGTCGTTGACGGCCTTGAAGCGGTCCAGGTCCAGGTACAGCAGTGCGGCGCGCTGGCCGGAGGCGCTGCGTCGGGTGGCTTCGTCCAGCCGGCCGGTGAGCGCGCTGCGGTTGGGCAGGCCGGTCAGGGCGTCGTGGCGGGCCAGGTGGTCCAGCCGGGCCTGCGCGGTGCGCCGCTCGTGCACGTCCTCCAGCACGCCCACCCACTCGGCCACCTGCCCGCTGTCGTCGCGCACCACGGCGCCACGCAGGCGCACCCAGTGCCAGACGTCCACCGCGGTGGCCAGCCGGCACTCGGCGTCCACCAGTGTGCCGGCCTGCCGCAATGCGTGGCACAGGGCCTCGCGGTCGGCCGGGTGCACGCGGCGCAGCCAGCGGCGGCCCAGCGCGCCGGCCTCGGGCTGGCCGGTGAAGCCGGCCCAGCCGTTGGCGGCCAGCACCTGCCCGGTGGCGTCGGCCCGCCACAACACCACCGTGCCCACCTGGGCCAGGGTGCGGTAGCGCAGCTCGTTGCGGGCCGCGGCGCTGGCGGCCGCCCTTTCCGCCTGTGCACGCCCGCGCAGCGCGGTCTGCGCGGCTTCTATGCGGCGGCGTATGACCTCGAACTCCGCCACCGGCAAGGCCTCGGCCGGCGGCTGGTCCGGCGCCGGCGGGTGGTCGTCGGTGGCCGCCTTTTGGGCACGGCGGGCCAGCTGGCGCATGGGGCTGAGGATGCGCCGCGACAGCCAGCCCGCGGCCAGCAGCGCCGCCAGCAAGGCGGCGGCGCCCACCGCCATCAGCCGGTAGGTCGGCACCTGCCAACGCGCGTTGAAGGCTTCCATGGGCTCGCCCACCACCACCACCCAGTCCGCGGGCCGCGCCAGGCGGTGAAAGGCGAACACGATGACGCCGCCCTCGGCGGTGCGCGCCTCGAACAGTCCGGTGGTGCCGGGTATGGCCTGCAGCTTGGCCCAGTCGGGCACCTGGCGGCCCACAAATCGCTCGCTGTCGCGCGAGCGGGCCACCAGGCGGCCGTTGCCGTCCACCACCGCCGCCAGCACGCTGGCGGCCGGCTGAGACGCCAGTTTCAGCAGCTCGGCCGGCGGCAGCGTGATGGCGACGGCCGAGAGCTCGTCGGTCACGGTGAGCAGCGGGCGCTGCTGCGGGCCGTCCAGGAACAGGTGCGAGATCTGCGGCGCCGGGATGTCCGGGCCCAGCGCCAGCAGCAGCGCCGAGCGGCTGCCCAGCTCGCTTTCCACCGAAAACGCCATCAGCGTGGCGGTTTCCAGCAGGCGGTCTTCGGCCATGGCGCGCGCGGTACGCGCGGCATCCCAGATGGCGGCGATACCGGCGGCCATCAGCGGCAGCACCGCGGCCAGCACCAAGGCGGCCAGGTAGGTGCGCAGGCGGCGACTTTTGAGGCGCATCAAACGCAGCGGCGGCAAGCGTCCTGACCATGCAGTATCGCGCTGCGCCGCCTTGAAAACACGGCATTGGCGCCCATGTCTTCGGCAGTTCGGAGGACTTCTTCCATGCGTTTCGACAAACTCACCACACCTTTTCAGCAGGCGCTGGCCGACGCCCAGAGCCAGGCCGTCGCCCGGGACAACCCCTACATCGAGCCGGCGCACCTGCTGCAGGCCATGCTGGAGCAGCCCGACGGCCCCAAGGCCCTGCTGAACCGGGCCGGTGCCGACACCGCCGCGCTGGCCACGGCCATGGAAACGGCGGTGCGCAACCTGCCGCAGGTGCAGGTGGGCGGCGGGGCCGGCCAGCCGGTGCAGCCCGGGCGCGACCTGGTGACGCTGCTGCAGGCCGCCGACAAGGAAGCCGGCAAGCGCGGCGACCAGTTCATAGCGAGCGAGATGTTTCTGCTGGCACTGGCCGACAGCAAGACCGACATGGGCGCCGTGGTGCGCGGCCACGGTCTCACGCGCAAGGCGCTGGAAGCCGCCATCACCGCGGTGCGCGGCGGCCAGAAGGTGGATTCACCCGAGGCCGAAGGCCAGCGCGAGGCGCTGAAGAAGTACACGCTGGACCTCACCGATCGTGCCCGCCAGGGCAAGTTGGACCCGGTGATAGGCCGCGACGACGAGATACGCCGCGCCATCCAGGTGCTGCAGCGGCGCAGCAAGAACAACCCCGTGCTGATCGGTGAGCCGGGCGTGGGCAAGACCGCCATCGTGGAAGGCCTGGCGCAGCGCATCGTCAACGGCGAGGTGCCCGAGAGCCTGAAGGACAAGCGGGTGCTGGTGCTGGACATGGCCGGCCTGCTGGCCGGCGCCAAGTACCGCGGCGAGTTCGAGGAGCGCCTGAAGGCGGTGCTCAAGGAAGTGGCGGCCGACGAAGGCCGCATCATCCTGTTCATCGACGAGATCCACACCATGGTGGGCGCCGGCAAGGCCGAAGGCGCCATAGACGCCGGCAACATGCTCAAGCCGGCGCTGGCGCGCGGCGAGCTGCATTGCATAGGCGCCACCACGCTGGACGAGTACCGCAAGTACGTGGAAAAGGACGCCGCGCTGGAGCGGCGCTTCCAGAAGGTGCTGGTGGACGAACCCAGCGTGGAAGCCACCATCGCCATCCTGCGCGGCCTGCAGGAGAAGTACGAGGTGCACCACGGCGTGGAGATCACCGACCCGGCCATCGTGGCCGCGGCCGAGTTGAGCCAGCGCTACATCACCGACCGTTTCCTGCCCGACAAGGCCATAGACCTCATCGACGAGGCCGCGGCCAAGATCAAGATCGAGATCGACTCCAAGCCCGAGGCCATGGACCGGCTGGACCGCCGGCTGATACAGCTCAAGATCGAGCGCGAGGCCGTGCGCAAGGAAAAGGACGAAGCCTCGGTGCGCCGCATGGGCCTGATCGAGGAAGAGATCTCCAAGCTGGAGCGCGAGTACGCCGACCTGGAAGAGATCTGGAAGGCCGAAAAGGCCCAGGCCCAGGGCAGCGCGCAGGTCAAGGAAGAGATAGACCGCATCAAGTTCCAGATCGAGGAGCTCAAGCGCAAGGGCGACTTCAACAAGGTGGCCGAGCTGCAGTACGGCAAGCTGCCGGAGCTGGAGCGCACGCTGCAGGCGGCGCAGGCCAAGGAGGCCGGCAAGAAGCAAGGCGGCGGTGCGCCGCAGCTGCTGCGCACCATGGTCGGCGCCGAGGAAATCGCCGAGGTGGTGTCGCGCTCCACCGGCATCCCGGTGAGCAAGCTGATGCAGGGCGAGCGCGAGAAGCTGCTGCACATGGAACAGCGCCTGCACGAGCGCGTGGTGGGCCAGGACGAGGCCATCACCGCGGTGGCCGATGCCATACGCCGCAGCCGCGCCGGCCTGAGCGACCCGAACCGGCCGCTGGGCAGCTTCCTGTTCCTGGGCCCCACCGGCGTGGGCAAGACCGAGCTGTGCAAGGCGCTGGCGGGCTTCCTGTTCGACAGCGAGGACCACATGATCCGCGTCGACATGTCCGAGTACATGGAAAAACACTCGGTCAGCCGGCTCATAGGCGCGCCGCCCGGGTACGTGGGCTACGACGAAGGCGGTGCGCTGACCGAAGCCGTGCGCCGCAAGCCCTACAGCGTGCTGCTGCTGGACGAGGTGGAAAAGGCCCACCCCGACGTGTTCAACGTGCTGCTGCAGGTGCTGGACGACGGCCGCCTGACCGACGGCCAGGGCCGCACCGTGGACTTCAAGAACACCGTGATCGTGATGACCAGCAACCTGGGCAGCCACGTCATCATGCAGATGGCCGGCCAGCCCTCGGAAACCATCAAGGACGCGGTGTGGGTCGAGGTCAAGGGCCACTTCCGGCCCGAGTTCCTGAACCGCATCGACGAGACGGTGGTGTTCCACGCGCTGGACGCGCAGCACATCGAAAGCATCGCCCGCATACAGCTCAAGGCGCTGGAGGCCCGGCTGGAAAAGCTGGAGATGAAGCTGGACGTGAGCCCGGCGGCGCTGGCCGAACTGGCCAAGGTGGGTTTCGACCCGGTGTTCGGTGCGCGGCCGCTGAAGCGGGCCATTCAGCAGCGCATAGAAAACCCGGTGAGCAAGCTCATCCTGCAAGGCCGCTTCGGGCCTAAGGACGTGATCCCGGTGGACATGGAAGACGGCGTCTTCGTGTTCGAGCGCACCGTGCACTGACAGACGCCGCGGCGCGCGGGCTGCGCGCCGTGGGCGGTCAGCCCGGCGCTTCCACCCGCTCCAGCTGCAGGCGCGCCAGCGTCAGGTTGCTGCCCGAAGCCTGCAGCACCAGGTGCACCGCCACGCCCGGGTGCCCGGGCACCTGGCGCAGCAGCAGGTGGTGGGTGTTGGTGCTGACCGACAGCTCGACGCCGCCGCTGCCGGTGCCTAGGGCGCGGGCGCTGTCGGCGGCGGTGGAGAGCAGCAGGGCGCCCTGGCGTGCCAGGCGCTCGGACGACGGCACCTGGCCGCTGGCGGCCATCACCTGCAGCGAGTGCAGGTCGAACACGCAGCAGGCCACCGCGCCCTTGATGGCGGCGCAGCGCTGCACGTAGCCGCTCCAGCTGGTGCCGCCCGGTACCGGCATGGGCATGGCCCGTATCTCGGGCATGCCCACGCGCGGGTCCAGCAGCGGCATGGGTTCGGTGGGGGCCTGCGCCGAGGGCAGGCTGGGCCGCGGCACGGCCTCGCTGATGTCGGTGGAGATGGCCCGCTCGCCGCCCGGCTGGGCATGCAGCCGGTTCCAGGCGCCGCCTATGAAGTTCCAGGCATGGCGTGGCTTGGATGCATGCGGTGTGACGTGCACCGCCACCTTGGCTTCGGCCCCCAGCTGCGCCGCCGGCCCGGCCAGTGTGATGCCGCTGCCCAGCGGCACCATCAGCAGGTCGCGGTTGGGCCAGGGACCGCGCAGCAGCGCCTCGTGCAGCGGCGCCAGCTGGCCCACCAGCGCATTGGGCTGCAGCGGCCCCACCATCAGCACGCCCAGGCGGCTGTGCGCCAGCAGCACCCGCGCCAGTGCGGCGCGCTGCGCGGCGTCCACGCTGACGTCGCTGCTGTACACGCGCACCTTGCTGTCGTCGGCCAGCGGCACCTCGACAAACTGCAGCACCGCCAGCGCCACGCCATGGCCCTGGCGGCGTATGGACAGGCGTTGCACACGTGCGCCGGCGCCGCCGGCCAGGCTGGCCAGCAGGCGCAGCGAAGCGCTGGCGCCCACGTCGTGCAGCGCGATGTACTCCGGCCGGTGCTGCACGAACTCTTGCTGCAGCGACTGGGCGATGTCGCCGGTGATGAACAGCTCGACCTGGTCTTCGCTGACGCGCCGGCCGATGTCGCTGGCGCCCTGGCCCAGGTAGGCGTCGCGGTCGGCAACGATCTGTGTGCGCGGTGACAGCAGGTCGTCGCGGCCACGCACCATGCGCTGTGTGTCGGGCCAGGAAGGGTCGTCGCGCCCCATAGGCATGACAGCGGCGTGCGAGCGCACGTTGAAGTTCGCAGTGCGGGTCATCATAGGCGCTTGTCGGACGCCGCGCATGGTTCTTGAGGTGGATGGGGCGGCTGCCGTCTCCCTAGAATCACCACTGTCTCAGCAGCGGTCAGAAGTCACTCCATGGATGTATTGCAGCCTGCCGCGCCCGTGGTGGTGGTCGGTGCCGGCCTGGGCGGCCTGACGGTGGCCCTGCAGCTGGCCGACCGCCGGCCGGTGGTGGTGCTGGCCAAGCGCAGCCTGGCGGAAAGCGCCACCGCCTGGGCGCAGGGCGGCATCGTGGGCGTGCTGGGCGACGACGACAGCATAGACAGCCACGTGCACGACACGCTGGAAGCGGGCGCCGGGCTGGTGGACGAGCACACCGCGCGCCACATCGCTGAGCACAGCGCCGAGGCGGTGCGCTGGCTGGTGGAGGCCGGCGTGCCGTTTTCCGCCGACCCCAGCGGCCCGCTGGGCCTGCACCTCACGCGCGAAGGCGGTCACGCGGTGCGGCGCATCGCCCACGCGGCGGATGCCACCGGCCGCGCCATCCACGAGGCGCTGCTGGCGCGCGCGCAGGCGCACCCCAACATCCTGCTGCGCGAGCGCTGGATGGCGGTGGACCTGGTCACCTCGCGCCACCTGCGGCGCGGCGAAGGCGGCGACGGGCCGGCGCGCTGCCACGGCGTGTATGCGCTGGACATAGACAGCGGCCGCGTGGAGACGCTGGCGGCCTCGGCCGTGGTGCTGGCCACCGGCGGCGTGGGCAAGGTCTACCGCTACACCAGCAACCCCGACACCGCCACCGGCGACGGCATCGCCATGGCCTGGCGTGCCGGCTGCCGGGTGGGCAACATGGAGTTCATACAGTTCCACCCCACCTGCCTGTACCACCCGCAGGAGCGCAGCTTCCTCATCACCGAGGCGCTGCGCGGCGAGGGCGCGCACCTGACCCTGCCGGACGGCACACGCTTCATGCAGGCGCACGACGCGCGGCTGGAACTGGCGCCGCGCGACATCGTGGCCCGTGCCATCGACTTCGAGATGAAGAAGCACGGCCTGGACCATGTCTGGCTGGACGCCCGCCCCATCGTCGCGGCCCACGGCGAGGCCTTCGTCAAGGAGCACTTCCCCACCATCCACGCGCGCTGCCTGAGCCTGGGCCTGGACATCACGCGCCAGCCCATCCCGGTGGTGCCGGCCGCGCACTACACCTGCGGCGGCATCGTCACCGACCTGGAAGGCCGCACCGACCTGCCCGGCCTGTACGCGGTGGGCGAGGCCACCTACACCGGCCTGCACGGTGCCAACCGGCTGGCCAGCAACTCGCTGCTGGAGTGTGTGGTGCTGGGCCGCAGCTGCGCTGCGCGCATAGAGCAGCAGGCCGATGTGCCGCCGCCGGCGCTGCCGGCCTGGGACGAAAGCCAGGTGGAGGACGCCGACGAGCAGGTGGTCATCAGCCACAACTGGGACGAGTTGCGGCTGATGATGTGGAACTACGTGGGCATCGTGCGCACCACGCGCCGGCTGGAGCGGGCGCTGCACCGCATCAAGCTGCTGCGCGGCGAGATCGACGAGTACTACGGCAGCTTCCGCGTCGGCCGCGACCTGCTGGAGCTGCGCAACCTGGTCACCTGTGCCGAGCTCATCGTGCGCAGCGCGCTGCGCCGCCACGAAAGCCGCGGCCTGCACTACAGCCGCGACTTCCCGTACACCCTGCCCACCAGCTTCCCGACCGTGCTCACCCGGCCGGCGCGCAGCCAGCGCCGCTGAGCCTACCGCCAGCCCCGGCACCCACCACAAGGCGCACCCCCATGCCGCACAGCCCCCACAACGTCGCCCACGAGGAACAGGACAACAAGGGTGTCTTCCACGTCCTCAAGGACGGGCAGACCCTGGCCGAGATGACCTACAGCCGCACCAACGCGTCGCTGATCGTCATAGACCACACCTTCGTGGACCCGTCGCTGGCGGGCCAGGGCGTGGGCCGACAGTTGCTGGACAAGCTGGTGGCCTGGGCGCGCGAGACCGGCACGCGGGTGATCGCCTTGTGCCCGTTTGCCAAGGCCCAGTTCGACAAGGACCCCTCCATACGCGACGTGCTGAACGCGCCGCGCTGAGCGACGCCTTCTCCGGCTGCCGGCCACCGCCGGCGGGCTCAGACCAGTGAGCCGAAGCCGGTGCGCGGCGCGTGTTCTATGCGTGCGCGGCCGCGGTGCTTGGCGGCGTACAGCGCACGGTCGGCGCGCGTGAGCAACTGCTCCAGCGTGTGGCCATGGCGCGGAAACAGCGCAATGCCGGCAGAGAAGCTGCCGCTGGGCGTGCGACGGCGCCCGGGGCCGGTGTCGGCCGGCTGCGCCTGGAAGGCCGCCAGCAGGCGCGACAGCAAGGCCTCGGCCTGCGGCCCGTCGGTTTCCGGCATCACCGCCACAAACTCCTCGCCGCCGTGGCGCACCAGCAGGTCGCTGCGGCGCAGGGTCTGCTGCAGCAGCGTGGCGAAGCGCTTGAGCATGGCGTCGCCGGCGGCGTGGCCGTAGGTGTCGTTGATGAGCTTGAAGTGGTCCAGGTCCATCACCACCACCGCCAGCGGCTTGCTCTGGCGGCGTGCCAGTTCCAGCAGCGTGGGGGCGGTCTCGAACAGGTAGCGCCGGTTGTGCAGCCCGGTCAGCGGGTCGCGCAGCGTCTGCTCGCGCAGCTGGGCGGTCAGCCGCTCGGTCTCGGCGATCTGCGTCTGCAGCGCGGTGTTCAGCTCGGCCAGGCGGCGGCGGTCGTTTTCGGCGCTGCGCTGTGAGCTGACGGCGCGGTCGCGTTCGCGCTGGGTGCGTTCCACCTGGTGCGAGACCTGCAGCGCCACGAAGCGGGCGCGCGCGCTGCGGCCCACCAGTTGCTCGTACAAGGCCTGGGCGTGGCGCACGCAGGCCAGCGCGGCGCGCCAGTCCTGCAGCCGCTCGCAGGCGTCGGCCAGCGTGCGGTGCAGCTCCATCAGTTCGTAGGGCTGGTCGCTCAGGCGGCGCTGCTGGCGCTCGGCCAGGATCTGCTCGGCCACCTCGCGTGCGGCACCGGCGTGGCCGCGCTCCAGCAGGCAGCGGGCGCGCAGCCAGGCCCACATGGTCATGCCGTCGCCGTCGGAAATGGCGGCCACGGCACCGGCTTCCAGGTAGCGCTCGGCGGCGTCCAGCTCGCCCACGCCCAGGTGGGCCAGCGCCAGTTGCAGCGTGAAGCGGTCCAGCGCGCCGGGCATCAGCTCGTCGGGGTGGCTGAGCAGGAAGTCCACCATGCTGCGCGCGCCGGCCATGTCGCCGGCGGCGTGGCGGATCAGGATCAGGTTCACCGCGGCGGTGGCGACGATGGGCCGCGCCTGCGCGGTGCGCGCCTCGCGCAGCGCCTGCTCGGTGAGCACGCGCGCGTCGTCCAGGTTGTACAGGTCGTGGTGGTAACCGCCCAGGTTGCACAGCGAGGTCAGGCGCGGGCCGGCCCAGCCGGTTTCGTCGGCCGCCTCGGCGGCGGCGTAGAAGTGGCGCAAGGCCTGCTCGACGCGGCCCAACAGCTTGGCCGTCACGGCGCGCGAGTTGTGCGACAGGTAGCGCTGCATGGCGTCCAGCACCAGGCCGCCGTCGGCAACACGCTGGTCCACGGCGGCCTGCAACTGGGCCGAGGCTTCGTAGTCGCCGCGGCGGCGCAGGTGTATGCCTTGGATCTCGTCGGCCAGCACGGCGCCCAGGGTGTCGGCGCGCGCGGCGAACCCTTCGCGGGCGCGGGCCAGGGCCTGCAGGGCCCGCTCGGCGTCGCCGGTGCGCACCTCGGCCAGTGCCACCTGCAGCCAGCCGTCCGGCGCCAGCGGGCCGCCGTCCTCGGCCAGGCGGCGGCCTATGTCGGCGGCGGCTGCCGGGTCCAGGTAGCTCAGCTCCCAGGCACGGCGCAGCGCCGCGTGGGCGGTGGCGGGGGCCGTGATGGCGGCGTCAGGCACGGGCGCGCATGGCCGTGCGGGCCTGCACAAAGCCGTAGGCGTAGTCCACCGCCTCCAGCAGCTGGCGTTCGCTTTCGCCGCGTTCGCGCTCGCTGAGGTAGAAGACGAAGTCCACTTCGTGACGTATGTAGCGCGGCGGCAGGCGGTTCAGCGCCACGCAGGCCACGTCGGCCAGCAGGTCGCGGTTGTGGTTCAGGCCCGGGTAGCGGTCGGCATGGCGCAACACGGCGTCATACACGGCGTGTTCGTTGTGGTTGCGTACGGACGAGAAGTCGGCGCTCATGGCGGGCTCCGCCCCGGGGCCCGGGGCTTGCCTGCATATCGGCCGCACAGCGCCCGGTCTGAAGCCGGGCTTGAAGGCCGGCTCAGCCGCCTTGCGCCACACGCATGGAAAAATCCACCGCGTGCACGTCCTTGGTGAGGTGGCCGCTGGAAATGCGGTGTACCCCGGTGGCGGCGATGGCGCGCAACTGTTCCAGCTGCACGCTGCCCGAGACCTCCAGCACCGCCGGCTGCCCGGCGGCGGCGTTGACGGCCACCGCTTCGCGCATGGCCGCGAGGTCGAAGTTGTCCAGCATGATGCTGCCCGCGCCATGGGCCAGCGCCTCGCGCAGCTGCGCCAGGTTCTCGACCTCGATCTGTATCTCCACGCCGGCGTTCAGCGCACGCGCCGCGGCCAGCACCTGCGGGATGCCGCCGGCGGCGGCGATGTGGTTTTCCTTGACCAGGATGCCGTGCCACAGCGCCAGGCGCTGGTTGTGGCCGCCGCCCACGCGCACCGCGTACTTCTGCGCCTGGCGCAGGCCGGGCAGGGTCTTGCGCGTGTCCAGGATCTGCACGCCCTGCGGCAGCGGCGAGGCGCCCGCCACGGCGTCCACGTGGCGGCGGGTTTCGGTGGCCGTGGCCGAGAGCAGCTGTATGAAGTTCAGCGCCGGCCGCTCGGCGGCCAGCAGCGCGCGTGCAGCGGCGCGCAGTTGCACCACCGCCTGGCCGGGCTGCATCCAGCCGCCTTCGTCCACCTGCCAGGCCAGCTCGGCGGCCGGGTCCAGCGTCTGCAGCACATCGGCAAACCAGTCGCGGCCGCAAAGCAGGGCGCGGTCGCGGCACACCACCTGCGCGCTGATGCGTCTGTCCGGCGGCACCAGCAGGCCGGTCCAGTCGCCGCGGCCAATGTCCTCGGCCAGCGCGTCGCGCACATTGCGCGCGCGGGCCTGGGCCAGCGTCTCGTCGTGTTCGCTGAAGGCGATGATGCCTGCGTGCGCGCTGCCGCTTGCGTCTGCCATCAGGCGGCTCCCAGGTGGCGCACGAAGCCGCGCTGCGCCGGTGCCAGCGCGCCGGGGTTGGCCTTGACGAAGTCCAGCATGCGCTCTATGCAGCCGGCGGCCTGGCTGCGCACCGGCTCGGGCACGGTGATCTCGCCTTGCCCCTGCTCCAGGCAGGCCAGCACGCCTTGCAGCGCATTCATCGCCATCCAGGGGCAGTGTGCGCAGCTCTTGCAACTGGCGCCCTGGCCGGCGGTGGGCGCCTCTATCAGCACCTTGTCCGGTGCGAGCTGGCGCATGCGGTGCAGGATGCCGCCGTCGGTGGCCACGATGTACTCGCGGGCCTCACCCTTGACCACCGCGTCCAGGATCTGCGTGGTGCTGCCCACCACGTCGGCCTGCGCCACCACGCTGGCGGGCGACTCGGGGTGCACCAGCACCTGGGCCTGCGGATGCTCCTTGCGCAGCAGCTCCAGTTCCAGGCCCTTGAACTCGTCGTGCACGATGCAGGCGGCGTTCCACAGCAGCATGTCGGCGCCGGTCTGCTCTTGTATCCAGCGGCCCAGGTGGCGGTCGGGCGCCCACAGGATCTTGTCGCCCTGCTCGTGCAGGTGGCGCACGATGGCCAGCGCGCAGGAGCTGGTCACCATCCAGTCGGCACGCGCCTTCACCGCGGCGCTGGTGTTGGCGTAGACCACCACCTTGCGGTCGGGGTGGGCGTCGCAGAAGGCGGCGAATTCGTCGGGCGGGCAGCCCAGGTCCAGCGAGCAGGTGGCCTCCAGGTCGGGCATCAGCACCCGCTTGTGCGGGCTCAGGATCTTGGCCGTCTCGCCCATGAAGCGCACGCCGGCCACCACCAGCGTTTGCGCCGCGTGGTCGCGGCCGAAGCGCGCCATTTCCAGCGAGTCGGCCACGCAGCCGCCGGTGGCCAGGGCCAGGTCCTGCAGGTCGCCGTCCACGTAGTAGTGCGCTACCAGCACGGCGCTCTGTGCCCTGAGCAGCTCGGCGGCCTGTTGCATGGCGCGGGCCTTGTCGGCCGGCGGCAGGCCGGCCGGCACGCGCGCCCAGGCCTGCTCGGTGGAGCAGGTGCCGCGTGCGTTCTGGCGCGTGTAGTCAAAGATGACGGCGTTCATGGCGAACCCTGGTGGGTGGTCTGGCGAACCGCGGCGGGCTTGAAGCACAAGCGCGCCCGGCAAGGCTGGGGTGCAGGATGGTAGCGGCGGGCCGGTTTTCCAGTGCGCCGGCGTTGCGCCGGCCCCAGGGGGATCAGCGACATCATGCGCCGGCGGCGAAGAAGCGGCTGGGCGGCTGGCCCACGGTGCGCCTGACCATGGCGGAAAACGCGCTGGGGCTGGCGTAGCCCAGCTCGGCGGCGATGCTGGCCATGGGCCGCCGCCCGGCCGCCATGGCCAGCGCGTGGGCCAGCAGCACCTGCTGGCGCCACTGGCCGAAGCTGGTGCCCAGCTCGCTGCGGAACAGGCGCGCCACGGTGCGTGCGCTGGCGCCTATGTGGGCCGAGCCTTCTTCCAGCGTGGTCCAGCGTGTGGGGTGGTCCAGCAAGGCCTCGCACAGGCGGCGCAGCCGCGGGTCGCTGGGCAGGTCTATGCCCAGGCGCACCGGCGCCGCGCGGCGCAGCTCGTCCAGCACCAGCGCGGCGATGCAGCGCTCGCGCTCGTCGGCGTCGTGCTCGCCGGGGCGGGCGTCCAGGTGCGGCACCAGCTCGCGCAGCAGCGGTGAGACCTCCAGCACCCGGCAGGCCGGCCAGGCGGTAAACGGCGAGTGCTGGGTGCCGGACAGGAAACGCGCCGAAGGGTGCACGTACAGCGTGCGTATCTCGGCGTCCTCCAGCACGGTGACCACGTGCTCCACGTCCGGCGGGATCCACACCGCGCGCGAGGGCGGCACGATGTAGGTGCTGCTGCCCGCGCTCATGCGTATGACGCCGGTGTGCGACATCGCCACCTGCGCCCAGGGGTGGTGGTGCGGCACGATGTGCGTGGCCGCGGCCAGCCGCCGCACCTTGGCGCGCAGCGGCCGGTGCGGGCTGGGCGCGTACAGCAGCGGGTCTATGGGCGGCAGGCTGCTGCGCCGCGGCGGCGTGGCCGCCGGTGCGGGCTTCAGCGGGGTGAGCAGGCCGGTGGGCACGGCAGTGGCAGCGGGCTTGTCCGTTTCAAGACAGAGGATGTCACTCTATCGCAACCAGGACGAACCCGCGCGGCCTAGCATGCGTATCCACAAGGCCTGAACAGAGACTGGATTCCATGACCACGCTTGCCGCCCCGGCACCGCTGCGCGCCGATGCCAACACCATTGGCGTCGTCAGCGTGGCGCATGGCATGTCGCACTTCTGCCAGCTGGTGGTGCCGCCGCTGTTCCCCTGGATAGGCGTGGCCTTCGGCCTGAGCAACACCCAGCTGGGTCTGTTGATGTCGGTGTTCTTCGTGGTCTCCTGCGTGGGCCAGGCGCTGGCCGGCTTTGTGGTGGACCGCTACGGCGCGGCGCGTGTGCTGTACGGCGGCCTGGCGCTGCTGGCGCTGGGCGCGCTGGGGCTGGGTGCCAGCCCGTCGTACGCGGTGATGCTGGTGTTCATGGCCGTGGCGGGGCTGGGCAACAGCGTGTTCCACCCGGTGGACTTCTCCATCCTGAACGCCCGTGTCAGCACGCCGCGCCTGGGCCACGCCTACGCGGCGCACGGCATTTCCGGCAACCTGGGCTGGGCGTTGGCGCCGGTGTTCGTGGTCAGCATCGCGCAGCTCACAGGCTCTTGGCGCATGGCCTTGTTCGGCGTCTCGGCGCTGGTGGCGGCGGTGCTGCTGGGGGTGTGGGTGTGGCGGGCCTGGCTGGTGGTGGATGAAGCCCCGGCGCCTGCGTCGCAGCGTGCAGCGGCTTCAGCGCCCGCCAGCGCCTTGCCGGGCGGTGCCTTCGACTTCCTGAAGTTGCCGGCGGTGTGGAGCTGCTTCGCGTTCTTCCTGGTCTTTGCGCTGGCCCTGGGCAGTGTGCAGACCTTTGCGCCGGCGGCGGCCGGGCAGCTGCACAACGTGCCGGCCACGCAGGTGGCCATGTACCTGTCGGTCTACATGGCGTGTGCCGCCGGCGGCATGATCGTGGGCGGCTGGTTGGCGCGCGACCCGACACGCAGTGCGCGCATCGTGGCCGTGGGCTTCGGCGCTGCAGCCTGTGTGGCCTTGCTGATAGGCCTGGGCAGCTGGCCGGCGTGGATGGTGCCGGTGCTGTTTGGCCTGATGGGTTTTGGCGGCGGCATTGCCGGCCCCTCGCGCGACCTGCTGGTCAAGCAGGCCACCCCGCCGGGCGCCACCGGGCGTGTCTATGGCGTGGTCTATTCCGGCCTGGACGTGGGCATGACGCTGGCACCGGTGATCTTCGGCGCGCTGATGGACGCCGGCGGCTTCCGCGAAGTGTGGCTGCTGGTGGCCTTCCTGCAGCTGCTGCTGATCGCCACCGCCTTCAACGTGCGCCGCAACTGGCGGCGGCCGGCTGCGGCTGCCGCAGCAGCCTGAGCCTTCATCAGCTGATGCGCAGCTTCAAGCCCTGGTCGTAGGGCAGGGCCGGCTGCTCGAAGAAGGTGTGCGCGTTGACGTAGTGCAGCGCGCAAGCCCGCCGCCAGCGCGTGGACAGGTTGGGCGCCGACTGGTGGAAGGTGTTGCCGTGGTGGAAGGAGACGCCGCCGCGCATCACCGGCGCCGGCGTCATGGGCTGGCGCGCCAGGATGTGCGCCGGCAACTGCAGGTTGTAGGGTTCGTCGGCCGGCGCCACATGCGGGTACACCGGGCCGCGCTGGCTGCCTTCGCCGAAGTACAGGCAGCCGTTCTCCAGCGTGGCGTCGTCCAGCGCGATCCAGGCGGTGACCACGCCTTCCAGGTTGTTGGGGCCGAAGTAGAAGTTGTCCTGGTGGGCCGGCTTGGGGCCGCCGCCTTCCGGCGGCTTGAAGAAGATCTGGCTGAAGTACACCGAGACACCCGGCCCTATGAGCTGCTCCACCAGCTGCACCAGCGCCGGCGTGCGCGCGACCTCGCGCACCAGTTCGCGGTGGTGGTGGGGGTTGTCCAGCTTGCGCAGCACGGCGCGGGCCTGCACGCCGCCATCCACGTACCAGGCACGCTGCTGCGGCGGCAGGTCGGCCAGGAAGGCCTCGCCCCAGCGCTGTATGTCCTGCACCAGCGCGTCGGTGGTGGCCGGGTCGAACAGCCCGGGCACCGTCAAGTGCCCGGTGTGGCGGTACACCGCCAGATCGGCTTCGCTGAGCGGCATGCACAACTCCTTGCCCCGGCCTGCAAGCGGCTGCGCCCTGCCGAAGGCAGGGGGCAGGCTTCGGCCCGGGGTGACCGCTATTACCTGTTTGGTGAATTATCCTAGGCCCAGGCCGGCGCGCCCGTCAAGCGGCGGGCGCGCTCGTCAGGCCGCGGGCCGTTGCGCATTGACGCTGCGAGGCCCGGGGCCTAGCATGCGATATCACCAGATGGTTAATTAAGAAGGACTTCGATGCCCCGCATCCAGACCACTGTCGTCGGCTCCTACCCCGTACCGGACTGGTTGGTGGCGGCCCCTTCCGAGCAGGCCCTGCAGGACGCCACCCGCGTGGTCATCGCCACGCAGGAGGAAGCCGGCGTGGACGTGGTCTGCGACGGCGAGCTGTACCGCTTCGACATCAACCACCCCGAGACCAACGGGATGATCGAGTACTTCGTGCGGCCCATGGACGGCATCACGCAGCGCTTTTCGTTCGACGACCTCATCGCCTACCGCAGCAAGAGCGGCATGAAGTTCCGCACCCGCCCGCCGGGCACGGTGGTGGGGCCCATAGGCCACGGCAGCCTGGACCTGCCGCTGGCCTGCGCGCGCGCCAAGGCGCTGGCGCGCCACCGCTTCAAGTTCACGGTGACCGGCCCGCACATGCTGGCCAAGACCCTGATCAACAAACACTACGGCAGCACCGCCGACCTGGCGCACGCCATAGGCGACGCGCTGGCCGAGCAGGTGCGCCACCTGGACGCCGACGTGGTGCAGATCGACGAGGCCAACCTGCCGGGCCATCCGGAAGAATGGCAATGGGCCGCGTCGGCCATGAACCGTGTGCTGGATGCCGTGCAGGGCACGGCGGCGGTGCACCTGTGCTTCGGCAACTACGGCGGGCAGACCATACAAAAGGGCAGCTGGGACCAGTTGCTGAGCTACCTGAACGCCTTGCACGCCGACCACGTGGTGCTGGAGTGTGCCCACCGCCCGCCCGAGGAACTGGCGGCGCTGAAGGAGTTGAAGCCCGAGCTGGGCCTGGGCCTGGGCGTGGTGGACATCAAGGCCACCGACGTGGAAAGTGCCGACGCCGTGGCGCGCGCCATAGAGCGCGCCGAGAAGCTGCTGGGCACCGGGCGTGTGCGCTACATCCACCCCGACTGCGGCTTCTGGATGCTCAAGCGCTCCATTGCCGACGCCAAGATGCGCGCGCTCAAACTGGGCCGCGACCGCTTCGAGGGGATCGCCGCTTGAGCCCGCAGGCTCTGCCGAGGGCTCAATCCCGCTTGGCGGGACTGGCCGCAGGCCATCGGGTGCCCCAGTGAACGCCGTGACCACGCTGCCCACGCGCTTCGAGGATGTCGAGGCGCTGGAAGACTTCATGACCCGGCCGTCGCCGGCGCTGGTGGCCGACATGGAGCGGCTGGACGGCGACATCATGGTGCTGGGCGTGGGCGGCAAGATGGGCCCCACGCTGGCGCGTTTGGCCAAGCGCGCCGCACCGGGCAAGCGCGTGCTGGGCGTGGCGCGTTTCAGCGACCCGCGTTCACGCGAGATGCTGCAGGCCCACGGCGTGGAATGCATCGCGGCCGACCTGACCGACCGGGATGCGCTGGCGCGCCTGCCCGGTGCGGCCGAGGGCGTGAAGAACATCGTCTTCATGGCCGGCCACAAGTTCGGCGCCAGCGACAACCCGGGCCTGACCTGGATGATGAACGTGGGCGTGCCCGGCCTGGTGGCCGAGTCGCTGCGCGACACGCGCATCGTCAGCTTCTCCACCGCCTGCGTGTACCCCTTTGTGGCGGTGGACGGGCCGGGCGCCGACGAATCCGTGCCGGCCACGCCGCCGGCGGGCGACTACGCCTGGTCCTGCGTGGGCCGCGAGAAGATGTTCGAGTACGGCTCGCGCCGCTGGGGCACCCCCGGCCGGCTGCTGCGCCTGTCCTACGCCATAGACATGCGCTACGGCGTGCTGTTCGACGTGGCCAGCGCGGTGTTCAAGGGCGCACCGCTGGACTTGAGCATGGGCCATGCCGACGTGATCTGGCAGGGCGACGCCAACGAACAGGCGCTGCGCTGCCTGCTGCACTGTGAAGCCCCCACCACGCCCATCAACATCACCGGCCCGGCCCACACCCGCATACGGGCACTGGCCCAGGCGTTCGGCCAGCGTTTCGGCCGCCCGCCGGTGCTGGTGGGGCAGGAGGCGCCCACCGCCTGGCTGCTGGACACGCGGCTGTCGCAGCACCTGTTCGGCGCGCCGGCGGTGCCGCTGGAGGCCATGATCGACTGGGTGGCCGACTGGGTGGCGCGCGGCGGGCCCAGCCTGGGCAAGCCCACGCACTTCCAGACCCGCGACGGCAAGTACTGACCGTTGATACCCGCGCGGTGGCCTCGATGCGCTTCGACCTGGTTTCGCTGACCGAGGCCGACGTGGCCGATGCGCTGCAGTTGTCGGACGCGGCACACTGGAACCAGAACGCTGCCGACTGGCACACCCTGCTGGCGCGCGGCCGCGCCTGGGGCTTTCGCACGGTGGCCGGCAACGGCGAACCGGCGCGGCTGGTGGCCACCACGCTGGCGCTGCCCTACGACGGTTTTGCCTGGGTCAGCATGGTGCTGGTGCTGCCGGACTTTCGGGGCCAGGGGCTGGCCGCGCAACTGTTGAAGCAGGCGCTGAGCTGGTTGCAGGCGCAAGGCCTGCAACCGGTGCTGGACGCCACGCCGGCCGGGCGGCCGGTGTACCTGCGCCAGGGGTTTGTGGACACCTGGGGCTTCGAGCGCCTGCAGCGCGAGGCCAGTGCCGCGCCGCCGGCCGCGTTGTCGCGCCGCACGCGGGCCCTGAGCGAGGCCGACTGGCCGGCCATCGCCGCGCTGGACGCACCGGTGTTCGGCGCCGACCGCCTGCCGCTGCTGCGTGTCCTGGCCAGCCGGCTGCCGGCCACCGCCCGCGTGGCCGAGCAGGGCGGCCGCCTGGCGGGCTACGTGCTGGGCCGCGACGGGCGCCAGGCCTGCCAGATCGGCCCCTTGGTGGCCGCCGACGACGACATCGCCACGGCTCTGCTGTCCGACGCCCTGGCGGGCGTGCCAGGCCCGGTGTTCATGGACTTGTGCGGCCACCGCAGTGCCTTGCGCCACACCTGGCTGGCCCGTGGTTTTGAGCCGCAACGGCCGTTCACGCGCATGGTGTGGGCGCCTGCGGCCGTGAAAACGCACAAGGCGCCTGGAGACCCGGCGCCTTGCGTGCTGGTGGCGGGCCCGGAACTCGGCTGAGCCCCGGGGCCGGTGCGGGCGGTGCGGCCGGCGGCTACTTCGTCATCTTCACCGAACGGTCCAGAAACTCGTTGGTGTAGACGGTCTTCACGTCGAAGGTCTTGTCCAGGCCAATGTACTCGCGCACCAGCTCGTAGTCGTCCTGCATGCGCTTGTCGTCGTGTATGCCCAGCGCCACCTCGCGGCTGAACTTGTCGCTCATCAGCTTCTCGACCAGGCCCCAGTTCTCGAGCTCGTTGTCGAACTTGAGTGCGCCGTTGGCGTCCACCAGCGCCTGCACGCAGGGGCGGGGTTCCTTCACGCAGGCGGCGAAGGCGCGCTGCGTCACCTTCACGAAACGCTCTACCAGGGCCTTGTTGGCTTCCAGGTACTTGGCATTAACGATGATGGAATTGCCGTAGGGGTTCAGGCCGGCGTCGCGCCAGGCCAGGAAGCCCATGTCGTTGCCCAGTTCGCGCTCGAAGATGTGGTGGATGTTGTAGAACGAGGTGGTCACGTCTATGGACTTGGCCTTCAGCGCCGCCAGCTTGGCGTTGGCGTCTATGTTGACCCAGGTCACCGAGCGCGGGTCTATGCCGTTGGCCTTGGCCAGCGCCGGCCACATGGTGCGTGCACCGTCGGCTGCGGGGTTGCCTATCTTCTTGCCGACGAAGTCCTTCACGCCGGTGATGCCCGAGCTCTTGAGCCAGTACATGCCCTGGGGCGAGTTGGCGTAGACGTTGTACACGGCCACCGTGTCGGCGCCCTTGCCCTTGGCCACCAGCACGCCGCCCATGTCGGCCAGGCCCAGCGGCGTGGCACCGGCGCCCACGCGCTGGGTGGCCAGGGCCGAGCCCTTGCCCGGCTCTATGTTCAGGTCTATGCCGGCCTGGCTGTACCAGCCCTGCTTCTTGGCGAAGTAGTAGGGTGCGTGGTCGCCGCCGGGCACCCAGTTCAGCACGAAGTCGACCTTGGTCTGTGCAAGGGCCGGCGCGGCGGCAAGCGTGGCGGCCAGGGCGGCGCCGAGCAGAAGGCGTTGGAACATCAGGTCTCCTTGTCGGGGTTCACGAGGGCGTACAACGGGCCGGGCAGGGTGCACGTCGTTGACGCCTGCGTGGTGCTGGGCTAGAGTAAATTCACCAAATAGTGATTTATACGCCCAATGTGCAGCGAGGGGAACCGCGCTAACCGCTGCACCGGCGTTCTCGTCGTACAGACTTTCCCTGATGACCCTGCACCACACCGAGCTGGCGCCCGAGTTGCTGGCGCTGCTGCGCCGCGGCACCGTGATCCCGGCCCACCCGCTGGCGCTGGACGCTGACCGCCAATTCGACGCGCAACGCCAGCGGGCTCTGACCCGCTACTACATCGATGCCGGGGCCGGTGGCCTGGCCGTGGGTGTGCACTCCACGCAGTTTGCGATACGCGAGGTGGGCCTGTACGAGCCGGTACTGGAGCTGGCCGCCCGCACCGCGCGCGAGTGGACGCAGCGCCCGCTGCTGATGATTGCCGGCCTGGCAGGCGGCACCGCGCAGGCCTGTGCCGAAGCGCAGGTGGCACTGCGCCACGGCTACCACGCGGGCCTGCTGTCGCTGGCGGCGATGAAGGGCCGCACGGTGGACGAGCTGGTCGCGCACTGCGCCGCCGTGGCGCAGCACATTCCGCTGGTGGGCTTCTACCTGCAGACGGCGGTGGGTGGCATCGCATTGCCGGCAGATTTCTGGCGCCGGTTTGCCGAGATCGACAACGTCATCGCCATCAAGATGGCACCCTTCGACCGCTACCGCACGCTGGACGTGTTGCGCGGCGTGGCTGCCGCGCGCGCCGAAGACCGCGTGACGCTGTACACCGGCAACGACGACCACATCGTGCTGGACCTGCTGCAACCCTTCGTGGTGCAGCGCGATGGGGTGCCGGTGACGCTGCGCATTCGCGGCGGGCTGCTGGGCCACTGGAGCGTGTGGACCCACGCGGCGGTGCGCCTGTTCCAGCGCCTGCAGGCGGCGGCCGACGCCGGCGCGGTGGACGCCGAGCTGCTGGCGCTGGACTCGCGCGTGACCGACTGCAACGCCGCCTTCTTCGACGTGGCCAACGGCTTTGCCGGCTGCATACCCGGCTGCCACGAGGTGCTGCGCCGCCAGGGCCTGCTGCAGGGCATCTGGTGCCTGGACCCGGCCGAAACCCTGTCGCCGGGGCAGGCCGAGCTCATCACCCGCGTCAGCCGCGAACACGCCGACCTCGCCGACGACGCCTTCGTCGCCGAGAATCTGGCCCGCTGGATGGCCTGAGAGCCGCCCGCCGCGCGACGCGCCTCAGGCCGTGCCGGCCCGGCTCTCTGAACAACACCGCCCCCATGGACCGAACACAATCAAAACTGGTGCAGTACTCGCTGGGCGTGCTGGCGCATGTGCTGCTGGTGCTGGCCTGGTACCTGTTCGTCAAGCTGGGCGACGTGCCCAAGTTCGTGATGCCGTCGCCCGGCGACACGCTGGCGGCGCTGTTCCAGCCCAACTACGACTGGGGCTCCAACATACGCGTCACGGCCACCGAGATCTTCGGTGGTTACGCGCTGGCGCTGGTGGTGGGCGTGGCGCTGGCGCTGCTGTTCACCTGGTCCAAGCTGCTGGAAGCGCTGATGCTGCCGCTGTTGGTGACGCTGAACATGATCCCCAAGGTGGCGCTGGGGCCGCTCATCATCGTGTGGTTCAAGTACGGCGTGTTCCCCAACGCGATGATGGCGTTTTCCATTGCCGTGTTCCCCATCCTGCTGACCACGGCGCGCGGCCTGCGCGAGGTGGAACCCGAGCTGCTGGACCTGGTGCGCACGCTGCGCGGCAGCCGCTGGCAGGTGTTCACCAAGATACAGCTGCCCGGCGCGCTGCCCTACATCTTTGCCGGCATGAAGGTGGGTGCCATCCTGGCGGTGGCCGGTGCCATCGTGGGCGAGTTCCTGGGCTCGGACAGCGGCCTGGGCTACCTGATGCTGCAGGTGCAGGTGACGCTGGATACGCCGGCCATGTTCATGGCGGTGCTGTTGATCACGATGCTGGGCATGCTGTTGTACGGCCTGGTGCTGTTGCTGGAGAAGTGGCTGGTGGTGAAGGACGCGCGCGTTTCATGAGCACGGCACAAGTTGTTTCCGGGGCCGGCGAGGCTGGCGGCGTGGAGCCCTTCATCCACCTGGCCGGCGTGCGCAAGGTCTACCGCACGGGGCGCAAGGAGCACCTGGCGATCTCCGACGCCAGCTTCGACGTGATGCCCGGCGAGCTGATCTCGCTGGTGGGCCCCTCGGGCTGCGGCAAGTCCACGCTGCTGAAAATACTGGCCGGCCTGCACGGGCACGACGACGGCACGGTGCGCATAGGCTCGGCCACCCACCCCTTCGACCCGGCGCGCGACATCGGCATGGTGTTCCAGGCCCCGCTGCTGCTGAAGTGGCGGCGCGTGCTGGACAACGTGCTGCTGCCGGCCGAGCTGCTGGGCCTGCCCATGGCGGCGGCGCGTGAGCGGGCGCGCGGCCTGCTGGACCTGGTGGGTTTGAAGGGCTACGAGGACAAGTACCCGTACGAGCTGTCCGGCGGCATGCAGCAGCGCGCGGCCATTGCGCGCTCGCTGGTGCACGACCCCAAGCTGGTGCTGATGGACGAGCCCTTCGGTGCACTGGACGCGCTGACGCGCGAGAAGATGAACCTGGAGCTGCTGCGCATCTGGAAGGAAAGCGGCAAGACCATCATCTTCGTCACCCACGGCATTTCCGAAGCCGTGTTCCTGGGTTCGCGGGTGGTGGTGTTCACCGCCGGGCCGGCGCGCATGGCCGACAACTTCATCATAGAACTGCCTTACCCGCGCACACTGGACATGAAGACGCACGAGGCCTTTGGCGTCTACACGCGACGCATCTACAAGCTGCTGGGCATGGAGTGAACACCGGGCTGCCCGGCCGGCGCCTTCAGCCCCGGGCCAGGTAGCCCAGCACCAGCTCGGTCATGTGCGACAGGCGCTCGGCCTTGGCCTTGGGGCCCAGCAGGTTGCGGCCGAAGATGGCCGACAAGGTGTGGCGGTTGCTCAGGTAGAAGTACGACAGCCCGGCGATGGAGATGTACAGCTGCACCGGGTCCACACCGTCGCGGAACACACCGCTTTCGCGGCCGCGGCGCAACACATCGGCCAGCATCTGCACCAGCGGCGAGTTCAGGCTGCGCACCTTGGAAGAGCTGTGCAGGTGCTGCGCGCGGTGCAGGTTCTCGCTGTTGAGCAGCGTGATGAACGCCGGGTGCGTGAGGTTGTAGTTCCAGGTGAAGGCCACCAGCCGGCGAATGGCCTGCACCGGCTCCAGCTCCTGCAGGCGCAGCTGCTGCTCTTCGCCGCGAATGTGTTCGTAGGCCCGTTCCAGCACGGCGCGGAACAGGCTTTCCTTGTTCTCGAAGTAGTAGTAGATCAGCCGCTTGTTCACGCCGGCCAGCTCGGCGATGCGGTCCACCCGGGCACCGCCCAGGCCGTGGGCGGCAAAGTCCTGCAAGGCGGCGTCCAGGATGTCCTTTTGCGAACGGTCCGGGTTGCGCGAACGGACTTCGGCGGGCGGCGGGGCGGCGGCTGGCGGGCTGGGCTTGCGGCTCATGGGGCGGCGTGGGTGAGGCCGCCGGAGTATCGTTGCAGCGGGGAAGGCGCCGCAAGCTGGGCCGGATCTGCGCGAAGCGCAGTACGCGGCTCTAGACGCAGCGCCGGTGGCGGTCTATGCAGGTGTCCAGGGTTTCGGCGCCGCTGCGCTGCCACCAGTCGAGCGCGGAGAAGATCTCCACCTCGGCATAGCCCGCAAAGCCCTGGGCCTCGACCAGCGCGCGTATGGGCTTCAGGTCTATGACGCCGTCGCCCATCATGCCGCGGTCTTCGAGCAGGTGGCGGGTGTGTTCGCGCCAGTCGCACACGTGGTAGGCCAGCAGGCGCTCGCGGCCGGCGCGGGCGATCATCTCAGCCAGCTTCGGGTCCCACCAGCAGTGGTATACGTCCAGCGCCACGCCCATGGCGCCGCTCTTGGCCGGGTCCAGCGCGTCGCACACGTCCAGCGCCTGCTCCAGCGTGTTGATGCAGGCGCGGTCGGCGGCGTACATGGGGTGCAGCGGTTCTATGGCCAGCGGCATGCGGCGTTCGCGCGCGTCTTCCAGCAGCGTGCCCAGGCCTTCGCTCACCTGCTGGCGCGCCAGGGCCATGTCCTTGTAGGCCGCCTTGCCAGCCAGCGCACCGGGCAGGGCGCCCACCACCAGCACCAGGCAGGCGGCATTCAGTTCGCAGGCTTCGTCCAGCGCACGCCGGTTGTCGTCGCGCGCGGCCAGGCAGCCGGCTTCGTCGGTGTAGGTGAACATGCCGCCGCGGCAGTAGCCCGACAGTTCCAGGCCGTGGGCCTTGACGGCGCGCGAAGTGGCGGCCAGGCCAGCTGCGGCCACCTGGTCGCGCCAGGGCGAGATGCCGCGTATGCCGCGCGCGGAGCAGGCGTCCAGAATCTCCAGCAGCGGCCAGTCGCGCCCCAGCTGCTTGCGCACGGTGGCGGTGTTGATGGACAGCCAGCGGTGGTCCTGTGAGAAGTCGCGCATCGCAGCCGGCCTTCAGCCTTCCACGCCGTGCAGCGCCAGCAGCGTGCGCATGCGCTGCACCGCCAGGTCGGGTTGTTCTATCAGCCCGGCGGCGTCGGCCAGGCGGAACAGCTCGGCAAAGTGCGGCAGCGAGCGGGTGCTTTGCTGGCCGCCCACCATCACGAAGTGGCTCTGGTGGCCGTTGATCCAGGCCATGAACACCACACCGGTCTTGTAGAAACGGGTGGGGGCGCGGAAGATGTGGCGCGACAGCGGCACCGTGGGTGCCAGGATGCTGTGGAAGCGTGCTTCGTCGCCGGCTGCCAGCGCGGCCAGCGCGGCGCTGGCGGCAGGGGCAACGGCGTCGAAGATGCCCAGCAGCGCGTCGCTTTGCCGGTGGTTTGGTTGTTCGCCAACACCGTCGCCGGCGATCAGCTCCGCGTAGTTGAAGTCGTCGCCGGTGTACATGCGCACGCCCTGGCCATCCGGCCCGCCGGTGCTGGGCAGTCGGCGGCGCATCTTGACTTCCTGGTCCTTGTCCAGCAGCGAGATCTTGATGCCGTCTACCTTGTCGGGGTGGGCTTGGATGACGCCCAGCGCGGTGTCCATGGCGGCGGCGATGTCGGCGCTGCCCCAGTAACCTTTCAGCGCCGGGTCGAACATGTCGCCCAGCCAGTGCAGCACCACGGGCTGGCTGGCCTGGCTGAGCACGCGGTCGTAGACACGTTCGTAGTCGGCCGGGCTTTGCGCCACACGCGCCAGGGCACGGCTGGCCATCACGATGAGCTTGCCGCCCAGCTTCTCTATGGCGGCCATCTGCTCTTCGTAAGCGCGGATTACGTCGTCCACGCTCTTGGCGTCTTCCGGCGCCAGGTGGTCGGTGCCGCAGCCGCTGGCCACAAACGCGCCGGGCACGTCGCGGGCGGCGTCCAGCGAACGTGTGATGAGTTCCAGCGAGGTGGGCCAGTCCAGGCCCATGCCGCGCTGCGCGGTGTCCATGGCCTCGGCCACGCCCAGGCCCATCTTCCACAGGCGCTGGCGGTAGGCGATGGTGGCGTCCCAGTCCACCTTGGCTTGCAGCCAGGGGTCTACGGCGGCGCGCGCATCGGCCACCACGTGGGCAGCCGAGTAGGCGATGCGTGTGAGCCGCGTGCCGGGCGCGGCGGGGGTGAAGTTGCCAGGGCCTTGCAGCGTGTAGGGCTGCAGCGTGCCGTCGGCGGCGGGCAGGGTGAGGGTGTGGGCCATGGTGTTGTTGCTGTGCTGTGCGGGGTTGTCGGTGTCAGGGCCGCTGCGGTGCTGGCGCGGCAGGCGGCCCCCATTCGGAGCTCGGGGTTACGCGGTCAACGCCTGCGGCGTTGACTTCGCTGCGGTGCTCGCTTCGGGATTGCGCGACATAACTCGCTGCGCTCACTGCGTTCGAGCAGATGTCGCGAGTCAGATCACGAGGCGCACACTGCGTGCGCGCCAAGCCCGAAGCTGCGCTCCTCGCCGCTTCACGACTCGCCCCGAACGGGGGCCGCCTGCCGCGCCGGAGACGCCCGTGGTGGTTCGTGTCGTGGGGCACCACTGCTGGTTCGGCAAAGGGCTGGCCGGGCCGTCGGCGGCGCGCCTCGAAGGCGCCGAGCATCGCAGGGCTTGTGGCCGCGCGCGCAGCGCGCTTCGACCACTGACTCGCCGCATCTGTTCGAACGCAGTGAGCGAAGCGAGCGGAGTGAGTTATGCGGCGGGCCACAAGCCTGAGAAGCGCAGGGGAGTCCGCAGCACCGCTGCGGACCGCCGAAGTTGAAGCGCCGCCGGCGGCCCGGCCAGCCCTTTGCCTGCGCCCATGCCCGGCAGCGCTGGCCACGCCAACCGCGAAGTCGCACCCGAGCTTCATGGCCTGCCAGCGACCAGCGGACGCTAAACCTTCAACGCCGGCACATCCACCCAGCGCCGCTCCTTCCAGCTTTGCAGCGCGGCTTCCACCAGCTGCACGCCCTTGGCGCCTTCGACCAGGTTCCAGCGATAGGGCGCGTCTTCCACCACGTGGCGTATGAAGGCCTCCCACTGGATCTTGAAGCCGTTGTCGTAGGTGTCGGTGTCCGGCACCTCCTGCCACTGCTCGAAGAAGTTCATGCCCTGCTTCACGTCCGGGTTCCACACCGGGCGCGGCGTGGTCACGCGGCTTTGTGCGCGGCAGCTTTGCAGGCCGGCCACGGCCGAGCCATGCGTGCCGTCCACGTGGAAGGTGACCAGGTCGTCGCGGCGCACGCGCGTGGCCCAGCTCATGGTCAGCTGCGCCACCACCGGCTCGCCGTTGTGGCCCTTGAGCTGCGCCGTGGCATAGGCGGCGTCGTCGGCGGTGCAGTCGTAGGGCTGGCCGGCTTCGTCCCAGCGCTTGTCTATGTGCGTGGCGCCCAGGCAGCTGATGGACTGCACCTCGCCGAACAGGTTGTCCAGCACATAGCGCCAGTGGCACATCATGTCCAGGATCATGCCGCCGCCGTCTTCGCTGCGATAGTTCCAGCTGGGGCGCTGTATGGGCTGCAGGTCGCCTTCGAACACCCAGTAGCCGAAGTCGATGCGCACACTGAGCATGCGGCCGAAGAAGCCGCTCTTGCGCAGCATCTCCAGCTTGCGCAGCCCGGGCAGGAACAGCTTGTCCTGCACCGCGCCGTGCTTCAGGCCGCGCTTCTCGGCGGCCACGGCCACCTTGGCGATCTCCAGCGCCTGCGCCAGGTCGGTGGCGATGGGTTTTTCGCAGTAGATGTGCTTGCCCGCAGCCAGTGCCTGGGCCAGCAGTTCCGGGCGCATCTGCGTGGTGCCGGCATCGAAGAAGATGGTGTCGTCGGCATGGGCCAGCGCCGCCTTCAGGTCGGTGCCCCAGCGCTCTATGCCGTGCGCCTGGGCCAGCGCCGCGATCTTCTCGGCGTTGCGGCCTATCAGGATGGGGTCGGGCATCACCTTGTCGCCGTTGGCGAGCGTGACGCCGCCTTGCTTGCGTATGGCGACGATGGAGCGGATCAGGTGCTGGTTCATGCCCATGCGCCCGGTGACGCCATGCATGATCAAGCCGAGTTTGCGGGTGGTCATGGTGTGCTGCTGAAGTGGGTGGGTGTACGGCTGGGGGTGCGCCGGCTTACTGCGTGGGGCTGAGGCCGGCGTCCTTGACCAACTGCGCGTTGGAAGTGATCTCGGCGCGTATGTAGGCGTCGAACTCCGCCGGCTTCATGGTCCAGCCGTCCACGCCCAGTTGCGAGAAGCGCTCGCGCACCTCGGGGCTGGCCACGGCCTTCACCAGCTCGGCGTTGAGCCGGTCCACGATGTCGCGCGGGGTCTTGGCCGGCGCCATCATGCCTATCCAGAAGTTGAACTCCGAGCCCGGTACGCCGGCTTCGGCGGTGGTGGGCACGTCCGGCAGCACCGAGGCACGGCGCGGCGAACCCACGGCCAGGGCCACCAGTTGGCCGGAACGTATTTGGCCTATGACCGGGGCGATGGGCGAGAAGTAGTAGTCCACGCGACCGGACATCACTTCCGTGACCGCATCGGCCGAGCCCTTGAACGGGATGTTGGTGGCCTTGATGCCGGCGGCGGTGCGGAACTTCTCGGCGTTCAGGTGCGTGGCGCTGCCCTGGCCGGCGGAAGCGAAGTTCAGGCCGTCGGGCGCGGCCTTCGCGGCGGCCAGCAGCTGTTGCAGCGTGCGAATGTTCTTGGAAGGCGAGATGACCAGCGCGTTGGGCACCGAGGCGATGGGGGAGATGCCCACGAAGTCGCCCAGCGTGTCGAAGGGCAGCCGCGCAAAGGTGGACGGGCTGACGGTGTGCGACGACGAGTGGATCATGATCGTGTAGCCGTCCGGCGCCGCGGTGGCCACGGCCTGCTGGCCGATGGTGCCGCTGGCGCCGCCGCGGTTGTCTATCAGCAGCTGCTGGCCCATGCTGG
Source organism: Burkholderiaceae bacterium (assembly GCA_037190565.1). GTDB lineage: Bacteria > Pseudomonadota > Gammaproteobacteria > Burkholderiales > Burkholderiaceae_C > Rubrivivax. The sequence goes on along the minus strand of JBBCJV010000011.1, from coordinate 85,293 downwards.
CCGCCATGCGGTCGGCGATGGCGCGCGCGATGATGTCCGTGGTGCTGCCGGCGGCAAAGGGCACGACCACGCGTATGGGCTTGGTCGGGTAGGCCGCCTGGGCCGCGGCAACGGCGGGCAGCAGGGTGCAGGCGGCAGCCAGCAGGCAGCGGCGGGTCAGGCTCATGGATGTCTCCTGGAATGAAGTTCACCGAACGGTGAATTGTTGAATTCTAGAGAACCCCAGGCAAAGGCGTCAATGGGCGATCTGTAAAGGGAGGAAAGGCTTCCGAGCGCCGCGGGCAGCCTTGCTCCAGAGGGTTGGCTGTCGCTTTAATTCACCGTTCGGAGACTTTTGCCGCCAAGCCGTGGCCGCACCTCAGGCCAGCTCCGAGAGCTCGGCCCACAGCGGTTGGGCTTGCCGGGCAAAACCCGGGCCGTGCAGGCTGCGCAAGTCCAGCCGGCCCTGCCGCACCGCCAGCCGCACGCGGCCGTTGGCGCCTTGGGCGTACAGGCCGGGGTGGGCCTGCAGGAAGCCCTGGGCCTCGGCGGCCGGCGCGATGCCGAAGCCGTCCACATAGTGATGGCCGTTGCGTTCTATGTGGGCCACGCCCAGGCTGGCAGCCAGCAGGGTGTCTTGCTGCACGGCCAGGCCGGCCTGGCAGGTGAGGTCTTCGCCGGAGAGCAGGCCGCCGGGCCGCCCGGCCAGCGCCGCGGCGTTGCGCAGCGAGCGGTACAAGCCCTTGCAGGCCTTGCTGGAGATGCCGGCATAGCCCAGCGCCAGGCCTTGGTCCAGCGCCTCGTCGTGGTCGTCGGACTCGTCCAGGATCACCGGCACGCGCGGCGTCATCGTCGGTAGCGGCGTGTTCAGTGCCTGTTGACGCACGATGGGTTGTTCCAGCAGCAGCGTGCGCTTGCACAGCGTGGCCAGCGCCGGCGTGGCCTGCACGGCTTGCCACAGCGCGGCCACCGCGTGGGCGTCGGCAAAGGTTTCGTTGCCGTCCAGCGTGACACGGTAGTCTGGTGCGTGGGCTTGCAGCACCGCGGCGATGGCGCTCAGGCGGGTGATGTCGCGTTCCAGCTCGCCGCGCAGCTTGAGCTTGAAGTGTGTGAGCCCGTAGGCGGTGATGGCGGCTTGCAGCGTGGCCGGCAGGCCGTCTTGCGGGTCGGGGCCGGGCTCATCGGCGCGCAGGCGGTCGGCCAAGCCCACGGTGTGGCGCAGCGCCACGCTGGGCGGTGCCAGCAGCTTCAGCTGTGGGCTGAACGGGTCGCCCAGCACGCCGGCCTGCACGCCGGCGCTCCAGCCCAGGCCGGCGGCGGCCAGCGCGGCATCGGCCACGGCCTTGTCCAGTTGCGCCGGGCCGAACTGCGCCGCCAACCGTGGCAGGCCTTGCGCCACGCCGCGCTCTACCGCAGCGAGCCCGGCGTGCAGGTGCAGTTGCCAGGGGTTGAGGGCGGCATCGGCCGAGAGGTAGGCGTCGCGCGCCAGGCGCAGCGCCGTGCGCAGCTGCTCGAAGTTCTGCTCGTGCGTCAGCGCCGGCGACTTGTCGAACCACTTGGGCACCATCAGCTCGGCGCTGGCGCCGGTGTGGCTGCGGCCGCCCACTTCCACCACCACGCGCACAAAGGCCTGCGGGCAGCGTGTGACGGTGGCAGCGCCAAAGCGGAAGGGCAGGCGCAGCGTGACCGGGCGTTCGAAGATATCGATGCTGCGCACGCGCAGCGAAGGGGTGTTCACGGCAAGTCTTTCAGGGCGCGGCCGTCAGGCATCACAAGGCATGCCAGGCGCCGCGCACGTAGGCGGCGCTGGCGGCGGCGCAGGCCAGCGGTTCGGGGTGGTAGTCGAAAGGCTCCAGCGCCAGCCAGCCCGCGTAGCCGGCATCACGCAGCACGCGCAGCACCGGGGCCACCGGCGTGTCGCCCTGGCCCGGGCCGCGCCGGTTGCGGTCGTTGAGCTGCACATGCGCCACGTGGCCGCGGGCCAGGTGGCGCGCCAGCACCGTGGCCGGGAGCTCGGTCTCGGTTTGTGCCGCAGCGCTGAGGTCGAACAGCGTGCGCAGCGCCGGCGAGGCGATGCGGTCCACCACGGCCGCCGCTTCGGCCAGCGTGTTCAGCACCGGGGTTTCGGCCCGCGACAGCGGTTCTATGCAATAGACGACACCATGCGCCTGCGACACCTCGGCCAGCTGCGCCCAGCCGGCTTCGCAGCGTGCCAGCGCATCGGCCACCGTCTGGCCGGGCTGCGGCTTGCGCTGCTGCGGCGAGCCGTGCACCAGCACCTGCGCGCCGCAAGCCTGCGCAAAGCCCACCAGCTGGGTCAGGAAGGCCACCGTGCGCGCATGCAAGGCGGCGTCGGGCGTGGCCAGCGACAGGCCGGCCGGCGCCACCAGCAGCCAGTGCAGGCTGCTGATGGCCAGGCCCTGCGCCGTGGCCGTAGCCTGCAGGCGCTGGCCGTCTTCGGGGGTGAGCTGCTGCGGGTCGGCGGCCAGCGTGAACGGCGCCAGCTCCAGCCCGGTACAGCCCAGCGCGGCGGCCATCTCGCACTGCTTCTCGAACGGCAGGTGGCGCAGCACCTCGTTGCACAGCGAGAGCCTCAACGTTTTCATGACCTTGGCTTGGGGCGCCGCAGCGACCACAGCTTCCAGGCGACGACGCCGAAGATCAGCGAGGCAAACAGCGCCGAGATGGGCCGCGTGAAGAAGGGCAGCAGCGAGCCGTCGGACAGCACCAGCGCGCGGCGCAGGTTCTTCTCCAGCAGGTCGCCCAGCACGATGCCCAGCACCAGCGGTGCCATGGGGTAGTTGAAATGGCGCAGCACGTAGCCTATGAGCCCGAAGGCCAGCATCACCCACACGTCGAACAGCCGGCCGGAGATGGCGAAGCTGCCCACCGCGCACAGCACAAAGATGATGGGCACCAGGATGTGCTGCGGCACGCGCAGCACCTGCACCAACGCCTTGGTCAGCAGCAGGCCGTAGATGAGTATGCCTATGGTGGCCAGCAGCATCATGGCCACCACGTCGTAGACGAACTGAGGCTTCTCGATCATCAGCAGCGGGCCGGGCTGCACGCCGTGGATGATCATGGCCGCCATCAGCACCGCCGCCGGCGCCGAGCCGGGGATGGCCAGCGTCAGCACCGGGATCATCGCGCCGGGCACGCAGGCGTTGTCGCCGGTCTCGGCGGCCATCAGGCCTTCCACCGAGCCCTTGCCGAACTTCTCGCGATCCTTGCTGGCGCGCTTGGCGGCGGCGTAGGACGACCAGGCGGCCACGTCCTCGCCCACGCCCGGGATCACGCCCACGCCGGTGCCGATCAGGCCCGAGCGGATGATGGTGCGCCAGTACTGGAACACGTCGCGCAGGCGCGGGATGACCGAGTCGAAGGCGCTGATCTTCACTGCCACGCGGCGCTCGCGCACCGCCGTCAGCAGCTCGGCAAAGCCGAAGGCGCCCACCAGCGCCGGCACCAGCTGTATGCCGCCGGCCAGGTCGCGCACGCCGAAGGCAAAACGTTCGTAGGCGTACTGCGGCTCCTGGCCTATGGTGGCCACGAACAGACCGGCCATGCCGGCGATCCAGCCCTTGAGCGGGTCGTCGCCGGTCAGCGTGCCGGCGATGAGCACGCCGAACAACGCCAGCCAGAAGAACTCGTAGGCGCCGAACTTCAGCGCAAACTCGCCCAGCACCGGCGTCAGCGTGGCCAGGAAGACCATGCCGATGAGCGTGCCCAGCACCGAGCCGCTGGTGGCGATGCCCATGGCGCGGCCGGCCAGACCCTGGCGCGCCAGCGCGAAGCCGTCCAGGCAGGCCGCGGCCGAGGCCGGCGTGCCTGGGATGTTGAGCAGGATGGCCGAGCGGGAGCCGCCGTAGATGGCGCCCACGTAGGTGCACACCAGGATGAGCAGCGCCTGGTCGCTGGGCAGCTTGATGGTCAGCGTGGTCATCAAGGCCAGCGCCATGGTGGCGGTGAGGCCCGGCAGCACACCTATGACCACGCCCACCAGCGAAGCCAGCAGGGCGATCAGCAGGATGTGCGGTGCGCTGAAGTGCGCGATGGATTGGCCAAAGGCCAGCAGGCCGTCGAACATTCAGGGCAGCCGCACGAGAAAGAGCTCTTGGAACACCAGCACCACCACCAGCGCCGTGAGCACGCCGCTGAGCAGGGCCACGATCAGGCGGCGGGGCGTGGAGCTGGTTTCGCTGAACAACCAGGTGAAGGCGGCCACGAACACCGCCGTGGCGGCGGCAAACGGCAGCCTGCCCACCATGCCCACGGCGTAGGCCAGGCACAGCAGCAGCGCCAGCACCACGCGGGCATTGAACAGCGGGCCGTAACCCGGGTCGCCGGCGCCGGCAGGTAGCGACGCCTGCGCCGCCGCCCGTTGCTGTCGCCAGCCGCGCCAGGCCAGCAGGGCGCCCAGCAGCACCAGCATGGCACCCAGCAGGCCCGGCACCAGCCCCGGGGCGGTGTACAGCGGCGCGCCCATGGACTCGAAGCGGTCCATGCGCCAGGCCAGCGCTAGGATCACCAGGCCAAACACCATCCAGCCCACGCCGCCCCGCAAGTCGGCGCGGGCGGTCCTACCGCCCGCGTTCATGTCTTCAGCGCCTTGTGGCTGTGGCTGTGCTTGGTACGGCGAGGCTCAGGGCTTGGGGATGCCCACGGTGTCGGGCGACACCTTGGCCTTGCCGGCTTCCTGCTGCGTCCAGGCGTAGGCCTGTATGGCCGGGAACACCGCGGTCTGCGCCTCGGCGCCGGCCATGGGCGCAAACAGCGCGCCGCGGCCTTGCGCGTATTTGCGCAGCGCCTCGCTCTTGCTCATCTCGGTGGCCCAGATGCGGTTGAGCGTTTCCGTCACCTGCGGCGGCACGCCGGCGGGCACGAAGATGCCGAAGTAGTTGATGGGGTCCTTGAAGCCGGGGATGAACTGCGACAGCGGCGGCACGGTGCCGAAGCCTTCGATCTCCAGCGGCTTGTCGCCCACCACGGCCAGCGGGCGTATGCGCTTGGCGCGGATCATGTCGGTCTGCTCGGCGGCCAGCTGCGTGGTCACCTGCGTTTCGCCGGCCACCGTGGCCACCACCGCCGGGTTGCCGCCGTCGTAGGTGACGTGCTTGTAGGTGCTGCCGGTGGCGCGCGCGATGGCCTCTATGGCTGCGTGGCCGCTGGAATTGACGCCGGCCGTGGCCACGGCCACCGAGCCGGGGCGGGCCTTCATGGCGGCCAGCAGGTCGGCCATGGTGCGGTACGGCGCATCGGCGTTCACGCCCACGACGGCGATGTGCGCCACGTTGACGTACACGTTCCAGTCCTTGATGCCGGTGTCCAGCATGCCCAGCACCTTGTAGGTGCCCAGGTCCTTGGCGGCGCCGGCCGTCCAGGTGTAGCCGTCCTTGGCGGCTTCGAGCGCGTTCTTGGTGCCCACCGAGCCCGAGGCGCCGGGCTGGTTCATGATGACCACCTTCTGGCCCAGGTGCTTTTCCAGCTCGGCCGCGGTGACGCGGGTCACCTGGTCGGTGGAGCCGCCGGCGGCCCAGGGCACGATGATGGTGATGGGGCGCTCGGGTTTCCACTGCGCGTGGGCCGGTGCGTGGGCCAGCGCAACGGCGCCCAGCAGCGCGGCCGCGGTGGTCAAACGGGAAGGCATGGCTTGTCTCCTGGGGTTTGATAATTCAAAGCCAGGGGAATTGTTGGGCGCCACTCGAGGCGCTGTCAACGTCACTCCCTCAGGACATACCCGAGGATCACGTCGCAGATGTGTGACAGGCGTTCGTTGCGCGCCTTGGGCGCCATCAGGTTGCGCCCGAAGATGGCCGACAGCGTGTGGTTGTTGGACAGGTAGAAGTAGGCCAGCCCGGCGATGGAGATGTACAGCTGCACCGGGTCCACGCCGCCGCGGAACACGCCTTCGCGCCGCCCGCGCTCCAGGATCTCGGCCAGCGTCTGCACCAGCGGCGAGTTCATCTGCTGGGCGCGGGTGGACTCTTGCAGGTGGCGGGCGCGGTGCAGGTTTTCGCTGTTGAGCAGCGTCAAGAACTCCGGGTGCTCCAGGTAGTAGGTCCAGGTGAACTCGGTGAGGCGGCGCACCGCCTCGGGTGGCGGCAGGTCGGCCAGGTGGAGCTGCTGTTCGGCTTCGCGAATCTGGCGGTAGGCGTCTTCCAGCACGGCCAGGAACAGGCTGTCCTTGTTGCCGAAGTAGTAGTAGATGAGCTTCTTGTCCACCGCGGCGCGCTCGGCGATGCGCTCCACCCGCGCGCCGCCCAGGCCGCAGTTGGCGAACTCGTCGCAGGCCGCCGCCAGGATGGCCTCGCGCGAGCGGTCGGCGTCGCGCGTGCGGGGTGCCGGGGCGGTGGCCGGCGCTGCCGTGGAAGCCGTTGTGGGGCCGGGGGGCTGGGGGCGCGGCTTGGGGCTCTTCATGCGGGGGAGCATACCTGCCTGGCTGGCCTGGGCGCCCCCGCAATTCACCGAATGGAGACTTGCCGGGCGCCGCCAGCGGCAGCCGGGCGAAGGCGCCGCAGCACGCCGCGGCGGCCCGAAACGCTACAGTGTCGCCATGCTCAGCACCTCCTCCACCCACCCGTCGGCTGCCCCGCTTCGCCCGGCCGGCCATGCCCTGGTCGAAGCCCTGATCGCCCAGGGCGTGCACACCTGTTTCGGCGTGCCCGGCGAGAGTTACCTGGCGGTGCTGGACGGCCTGCACGAACACCGCGACCGCATACGTTTCGTCGCCTGCCGGCAGGAAGGCGGCGCCGCCTACATGGCCGAGGCCCAGGGCAAGCTCAGCGGCCGGCCCGGCATCTGCTTCGTCACGCGCGGGCCTGGGGCCACCAACGCCGCCATAGGCGTGCACACGGCCTTCCAGGACAGCACGCCCATGATCCTGTTCATAGGGCAGGTGGCTTCCGACCAGCGCGACCGCGAAGCCTTCCAGGAGATGGACTACCGGCAGATGTTCGGCCCCGGCACGCTGGGCATGGCCAAGTGGGCGGCGCAGGTGGACAGCGCCGAACGGCTGCCGGAGTACGTGGCGCGCGCCTTCCACACCGCGATGCAGGGCCGCCCCGGCCCGGTGGTGCTGGCGCTGCCGGAAGACATGCTGACCACGCCCATCAGCGCACCGGTGCTGCCGCGTGCCGAGCCGGCCCAGGCCTGGCCGGCGCCGGGCGGGCTGCGCACGTTGCGCGAGCGGCTGCTGGCGGCCAGGCGGCCCATGGTCATCGCCGGCGGCTCCGGCTGGGACGCCGAGGCCTGCCTGGCGCTGCAGCGTTTTGCCGAGAACTGGCAGCTGCCGGTGGGCTGCGGCTTTCGCTTCCAGGACACCTTTGACAACCGCCACCCGCTGTATGCCGGCGACGTGGGCATAGGCCTGAACCCGAAGCTGGCGGCGCGCGTGCGCGATGCCGACCTGGTGCTGGCCGTGGGCGTGCGCCTGGGCGAGATGACCACCGGCGGCTACACGCTGCTGGCTGCACCTCGGCCGGCGCAGACCCTGGTGCACATGCACGCCGGCGCCGAAGAGCTGGGCCGTGTCTACAGCGCCGACCTGATGCTGCAGTCGTCCATGGCCTGCGCCGCCAAGGCGCTGGAAACCCTGGCCGCGCCCACGGAACTGCCCTGGCTGGCGCACACCGCCGCAGCCCGCGCCGACTACGAGGCCAACCTCGAGGCCCCGCCGGTGCAGCCGCTGGACATGTCGGTGGTGGTGAAGACGCTGCAGCGCCTGCTGCCGGAGGACACGGTCTACACCAACGGCGCCGGCAACTACAGCGGCTGGCTGCACCGCTACTGCCGCTACCCCGGCCTGCAGCACCACGGCCGCACGCAGCTGGCGCCCACCTCGGGCGCCATGGGCTACGGCCTGCCGGCCGCGGTGGCGGCTTCGCTGCTGGAGCCGCAGCGCTGGGCCGTGAACCTGGCCGGCGATGGCGACTTCTTGATGAACGGCCAGGAACTGGCCACCGCCACCGGCTACGGCGCGAAGAAGCTGATCAGCATCGTGGTGGACAACGGCACCTACGGCACCATACGCATGCACCAGGAGCGCGAGTACCCTGGGCGTGTCAGCGGCAGCGACTTGTACAACCCCGATTTCGCCGCGCTGGCACGGGCTTACGGCTGGCGCGCCGAAACCCTGGACAACACCGCCGACTTCGAGCCGGCGCTGGCGCGCGCCATCGAGGCCGGCACGCCCACGCTGCTGCACCTGAAGCTGTCCAGCGACGTCATCACCAGCCGCACCACGCTGAGCGCGATACGCGCCGCAGCGCTGGCGCAGCAGGGCACTTGAGCAAGGGCGCCTGAGCAGGCCACCGTGAGTCACGCCGCCGTGCCCGCCCGCTGGAGCACCTGCGACCTGTGCGACGCACACCGCGACGACCAGGTGCTGCGCGTGCTGCCGCCGCTGTGGCGCAGCTTCGGCGGCCGCGCCGCGTTTGCCGGGCCGGTGCAGACGGTGCAGTGCTTCGAGGACAACTCGCGCGTCAAGGAAGCCGTGGAATCTCCCGGCCAGGGGCGGGTGCTGGTGGTGGACGGCGGGGCCTCGCTGCGCCGCGCGCTGCTGGGCGGCAACCTGGCCGCTGCGGCGGCCGCCAACGGCTGGGCCGGGCTGCTGATAGACGGCGCGGTGCGCGATGTGGCCGAGCTGGCCGCTGCCGACGTGGGCCTGCGCGCGCTGGCGCTGGTGCCCATGCCCACGCAGCGCCGCGGCCAGGGCCTGGCCGGTGTGCCTATGGCCCTGCGCGGCGTGCCGGTGATGCCGGGTGACTGGTTGTATGCCGACGACGATGGCATCGTGTTGGCAACTGCACCGGTGCATTGAACAAGGAGTGAACATGGTTGCTGCCGCCGCTGCCTTGGGCAAGGCCGAACAGGTGGACTGGGAGGTGCTGGACGCCGCCGACGGCCCCGACCTGCAGGCCATCGTCAAACGCTGCCGCAAGCTGGTGCACCGGCGCGCGCTGCTGGCCGCCGGCGTCGCGGCCGTGCCGGTGCCCGGCCTGGACTGGCTGACGGACATCGGCGTGCTGGCTTCGCTGCTGCCGCGCATCAACGCCCAGTTCGGGCTGACGCCGCAGCAGATAGAGCGCCTGGCGCCGGACCGGCGCCTGGTGGTCTACAAGGCCATCAGCGCTGCCGGCGGCTTGCTGGTGGGCCGCATCGTGACGCAGGACCTGGTGCTCAAGCTGATCAAGCTGGTGGGCGTGCGCCTGAGCGCGCAACAGGCCGCCAAGTACGTGCCGCTGGCCGGCCAGGCGGTGTCGGCGGCGCTCACGTACTCGGCGCTGCGATTTGTGTGCGAGCAGCACATACGCCAGTGCCTGGCGGTGGCGCGCCAACTGCAGCAACTGCCGGCGCCGCGCGCGTAGGCCTTCCGCAGCACCCGCCGGCGGCGGCGCCGATAATCGGCGCTGTTTTGCCGCCGCCTCTCTTTCATGCCGTCTTCCGCTTTCTGGGCGCATTCGTGGCGCCCGCTGGCCGTGCCTGTCGTCGCGATGGCGCTGGTCATCGTGCTGGCCAATGTCACGGTGCAGTACCCCATCAACGACTGGCTCACCTGGGGTGCGTTCACCTACCCGCTGGTGTTTCTGGTGTGCGACCTGTGCAATCGCGCCCTGGGGCCGGCAGCCGCGCGCCGCGTGGCCTGGGCCGGGTTCGCGGTGGCGGTGCTGGTGTCGGGCCTGCTGGCGCCCTGGCGCATAGCCCTGGCCTCGGGCACGGCCTTCATCGTGTCGCAGGTGATGGACATCCTGGCCTTCAACCGCTGGCGCCAGGCCAGCTGGTGGAAGGCGCCGCTGATAGGTTCGCTGGTGGCCACGGTGGTGGACACCGCGCTGTTCTTCTTTCTCGCCTTCGCCGGCACCGAACTCAACTGGATGAAGCTGGCCGCCGGTGACCTGGCGGTGAAGGCCGCCATGGCGGTGCTGCTGCTGGCGCCCTACCGCGCCTTGCTGCCTTACCTGGCCACCTGGGCGCCGGCACGGTGAAGCAGCCGGCTCGTTAGAATCACGGTTTCGTCGGGGTGTAGCGCAGCCTGGTAGCGCAATTGCTTTGGGAGCAATGGGTCGGACGTTCGAATCGTCTCACCCCGACCATCTAACCTGTTGATCTGAATGAGTATTTCCAGATCACCCCCGGGGCGCTACACCGGCGCCATTTCTAACGCTGGCCGGTACTTCTAACGGGTGGCCTTGACCTTGCGCCCGGAGCGGCGCCGCACATAGCTCGCCGTCTGCTGCTCCGTGGAGTGCTGGCCCATCGCCGAGGCGGCTTTCATGCCCTCCTTGGCCTCCTTGTCGGTCAGGGCTTTAGCCTTCAGATCGTGGAACGTGCAGTCGGTGATGCCGGCGCGCTTGCGGGCCCGCTGCCAGGCCGACGATGCGCCCCAGTAGGTGTACGGCTGGCCATCCTGGCGCACGAAGACCTTGGCGCCGAAGGCGCGCCGCTCCTTGCGCAGCGCCTTCAGCCGGCGCCGCACGTCCAGCAGCTTCGGCGTCCACTCAATCAAGACCTTCGCCCCGGTCGATCCCGCAACCTTCGACCGAGCAAAGAAGATGCCCTCGTCCAGGACATCCCGCCATTCCAGCGCCAGCAGGTCGCTGATAGCCTGGCCAGTCAGGTAGGCCATGTCGATCAGGGCGCAGAGCATGGGGCCGCTGCGCGTGTCCAGATCGTCCTTGCCGGCATTCCAGCGCAGGGCCGCCACCTTGATCCGCCGCAGCTCGCTGTCGGTGATGTAGCGGTCGCGCGCCGGCGTGGGCATCGTCCTGATCGCCGCTACCGGGTTCGAGCCGGCCGGGCGCATGCCCTTCTCTTCGGCGAAGCGCATCAGTTCGCGCAGCTGGGCGCGGTAGGCGTTGAAGGTGCGCGGCATCGACTTGAACCGCTTCAGGAACTCGCTGCAATCCGGCGTCTCCACCTCGCGGGCCAGGAAGTCGGCCAGGGCCTCGGCGATGATCTTGCCGCGGGCCTTCTCGGTGGCCCGCGTGCCCGCAGCATGCGCCGGCATGACCTCGATCTCCCAGTCGGCGATGACCTGCGGGACTGTCCCGGATCGCTGATCGGCCTCGACAAGCGCGGCGAGGGCGCGGTACATGGCCGGCAGTCCCTCGGTGATCTTCGATAGCTTGCGCCAGTGGCGCTTCTTACCCTCGGCAATGACCAGGTAGAACCACTTTCCCTTGGGGAAGACGCGCGGCGGCAGCGCTGGGTCTTTGCTCATGCTGTGGCCGGTTGCCTGACTCTTGGCCGGGGGCGCGCCGGTGCGCCAGTAGCCTCAGTCCGGCCCTCGGCAACCGCATGATAGTGGGCGCGCTCAAGGACGATCCTGCCGGTCCTAGGCGACACCCGGGCGCGGAAGTAACCGAGTCTGTGCAGCGCCTTGAGCTGGCGCGACGGCTGCACGTAGCCGGTCAGCGCCTCGAGGTCATCCTCCGACAGCAACAGGCTGCTGTCCATCACCAAAGCCCAAACTGCGCCGGCGGAAGTTGCGCGTCGCCATCGAGCCCCTGCGCGGCATGCCCCGGGCACAGATGCCGATCCGGCCCGACGTCGGTCGCGCAGGCGGCGCAGATGTGCCGGTCGCAGGTGCCGCTGCGGCGCTTGCTCGGTGCGTCGCACTGCAGCGTGGCCGGCCGGCCGCAGGCACAGCGCGGCCGTGGGCCCCGCGTGCACACGATGGCGCGGACGCCGCCGGGGAGGGTGACGGGGGTGCAGGGCATCAGGGCCGCCTTTGCTCCGCCAGCAGGGCATGGCTCGGCCGCTTGGCGATCCAGCCGGCCACGAGGCGACCCACCTGCGTTGCAGTGAGCATCGACTCGCCGCGCTCGCCGTCCACCTCGGCCGCATGCTGGTCGCAGCGGCCGCTGGTTGGCACGTAGAGCGCGAGCGTGTGCATCACCTGGCCGTGGCTGCCGATCACCTGCACGGTCTGCCACAGCGACAGCGGCGCTGGCCCGGTGTCCACGGGCGGCAGGTCGGCCACCATGGCCTCGCGGCGCGCATCAGCTGCCGCACGGCGGCGACGCAGGCCTTCCGGCGTGTTGACGTTCGCCCAGCGGCTACGGTTGCGGCGGCGACTTTTCATAGTTCGCGTATTGACGAGTTAGCCAGACACCAATACCTGCGTGCCTGGCGCTCGCTGAAATCAGAACGCGGCAATGCGCTCGCCCAGCACCGCGCTGTACATCGTCATGATGTGGGCCTGCGTGTTCAGGCGCTCCTGTTCCTGCCACGGCAGCGTCGGGAACATGGCGCCATTTTTGAAAGCGCCGAGCTTCTCGCGTTTGGCGTCCAGTTCGGTCTTCTCGTCCACCACGCGCTGCTGGTGGGGCTGGTAGTTGCTCATCGCTCAGTCCTTTCGTTTTGCCAGCGTTTGTCGGGTGCTGGCTAACCCTGCGCCCAAGGCCGACCGCCTTACGGCGTCGGCTTGCCTTGAGCGTTCGGCTTCAGGCAGTGCATTCCTGCGCCTTGTCCCAGGCCGCGTTGATCTCGGCCATGCGCTGCTGGTTGCCGCCGCGGTCTGGGTGGTGTTCGGCGGCGAGCCGGCGGTACTGGGCGCGCACGACCTCGAGAGAGCTGTCGCGCCGGCACTGGAGCACGTACCACCACTCCCGCGCAGCGCCCGGAGCCGGGAGCGCGGCGAAGCCTGTGAAAGCGCGCTCGAGGATGGCCGCGCCGCCGTGGCGCTCGATGGCTCGCATGGCGTCCAGGGTGGCGGCGATGGCGGCCAGGTTGTCGGCAACGCGCCGGTACTGGTCGATGGCCATAACACGCCGGCCGCCCTTGCGCTCCTGCCAGTAGACGGCGACACCCGGATCGCCGGGCTCGGACCTGTCACTGCGCGGGAAGCCGTCCATGCGGGTCTCGACGTTCGTGCTGATGACGATGTCGTCGCGCCCGAGGCCCATGCGCTCGAGCTCTGTGCGCACGCGCTGGACGCCGTCGGCGATGGACAAGGCCTTCTTGTACTTCGTGAACGTGGCGTCTCGCCGGTAGGCACTTTGAGTGCGCTTCCAGCCTGCAGGCCAGGCGAGAGGGTAGGCGGCGATGGTCATCGCGAGGCCTACTCGACCCCAGCCGCCGCGCGCCCGCGCCGAGTGCGCTTCTCGGTGACGCCGGCGGCAGCAATGCTCTGCGCCATCCCGGCCTCAAGTTCCTCCTGCTCCCGCTGCGCACGAATCTCTTCATCGGTGGCGGCGCCGCCGGTCGGGAAGGGCCAGTCCTTCCCGCGCGCGGCATTGGGGTGCGCGCTGCCGTCGTCGTCGGGGCCGCCATGGCCGTCGAACTCTGGCTCCGGCGTGCGGCCTACAGCGTCTGCCAGTGCCGCTTCGGGGCTGTCGGGGTCGAGCAGATCGCCCTGGCCATCCTCCGCGGCGCGCTGCCGGTCGCGCTCATAGCCCTCGGCACTGCCGTCGATGGCATCGGGCTTCTTCTCCGGCGGCAGCAGGGTGATCCACATCGAGTGACCATGCAGCATGCCCAGGCGTTCGGCATCGAGGTCACTGGTGCCGACGCGGAACCGCAGGACGATGCTGCCGCCCTGCTTGGCCTCGACCACGAGCCTGTCGACTTTGCACCCGCCGAACAGCATCGGCTTCGTCTCATCGATGCCGTCATCAACCGCGAGGGACCACCCCTCGTGCGCTGCAGACAACGTGTGCTTCTCGAAGCTGTTGCAGCGCAGGACGGTTGTGGCCGGCTCCACGCCGGGCAGCTGGTCCTGACCCTCGACGGCCTTGTACAGCGCGTGCCGGATTGCCGGGTCGATGGCATCCAGCAGCGTGTTCGCGCCGGTCAGCTCTAGCGTCACGGAAACGGCCGCAACCTTCTCATCGCCATGCGTTTCCTCGCGCTTCGTGAAGGTCGCGAGGTGGACCTCGGTGAACTCGGTGATCTTGAACATCGTAGGGAGCTCCTGCGCCCAAAAGCGCGTGTCAGAACGGTTGGTCTTCTTCGAAGTCGCGATTGCTGCCCCGCGGCGGAGCCAACAGCCGTTGCCGCTGGTCGGCGGGCAGCGCGTCGATGGCCTCCTTCACGGAGTAGGGCTTCATCGGCTCGTGCTTGATGTCACGAGCGGCGATCTCGGCGGCCGCCTGGTCGCACCAGTTGATGCCGTAGATCGCGCCGGCGCCGAAGCTTCTGGTGTGGGCCTGGATCGTGCGTGCGACGACCTTCTTGCCGCCTTCGCCCCAGTGCGATTCCTCGACCTCGATGGCCGGCACGTCGACGCGGACGAAGCTGGCGCCGCCGAAGGTTTGCTCGCTGATGCGACCGGCGATGCGCTGGTGGCCGAAGAGCTCCACGACGGCGTAGAGCGCGGGTGCAGGTGCGGGTTGCTGTGGCTCGCTCATGAGGACGTTGGTTGGTGGGTGGAAGATCGGGCGGGCCTTGCGGCCGCAGCGTGGGAATCAGGAGGCTCAGGGAGGAAAAGCCGAGGAGTCCACGCCGCTGGGGTCGCCCGGGAAACTGGTGCCGGCCCTTCCTGGCCGGCTGGCGCTGAGCGCTCGCGTCCAGCGACAACGGCGATACGCCGATGTCCTCGCTGATCCGCATCAGGGACTCGCACCCCTCTGTCGGCAGGCGTACTGCCATGCCGTCGATCACGCCGCCGGCTCGCGCCGACAGCAGGTAGTCCATGCCTTGGCACCCCGAGACCCGGCGGATTGGGCAACGGCATGGACCACACCGGATTCATCAGGCGGCCTCGCGCTCGGCCGGCGTACCGATGCCCAAGCCGAACTGCATGCACTCCGCCAGCAGGTCGTAGCGAGGCGACTTGCTGGTCAGCGCGGACAGAGCGCCGGCGTAGAACGCGCGGCGCATTTCGACGCGCTGCAGAGTCGAGGCGTCCCGCGGCACGCAGTCGGCCGAGAACGTCTGCCAGGCGTCGGCGATGGTGTTGGGCTTCGTCACAGCGGGTTCCCTTCCTCGTCATCGAACACGACGCGTCCGATGCGGCAACCGCCGTAATGGCCGTCCAGTTCCGCGGCGCGCTTCCGGGCCGCGGCGAGAGAGGCCCCGACCACCTCGGTCTCGAAGACGATGGGAACGGGGATGTGGCCCGCCTTGCGGTACCTCGGTATCAGGCTGTCGTTCGCCACAACAACGTAGATGGGCCCGTTCATGCCGCCTCGTCCTCGCACGGGAACTTCTCGAAGGGCAGCGACTTCAGGTGCTGGCCGAAGTAGGTCCCGATGGACTCCGCGCCGCGGAAGGCCGCGTAGGTCGCCGGATCGACGTTGGGGTAGTGGTAGATCGCCCGCATGCCGCGGCGGAACTGCACAGCCAACGTCTTGGTCGACGGCTCGTAGCCGATGGCGCCAACCTGGTTCGAAGACACAGGGTGCAGCTGGATCGGTGGCCGTGGCTTTTCGGCGAACGCTGCCGGCGTGGGGAAGGTCTTGTCGCCCATGGTGAACTCTCCGATGAGGTGGCGGCGCTACGCCGCCACGGGTTGTTGGCGTCCGGCGGCCACGGTGCTGATGTGCGCGCGCAACCGGTCGCAGATGAGCCCGAACTGGCGCTCGGTGTAGAGCCGCGACGCGCCATCGACCTTGTCGGGCGGGACGCGCAGCGTGGTGCCCACGAAGGCGGCTGTCATCGTGAAGCCAAGGCGCTCGCAGACCGTGCCCAGCTTCAGCGTCGCCGGTTCATCGGGCCGCGGTGCAATCGCCTCGGAGACGGATGCCGTGTGGGCGTACTGCTGCGCTGGCGCTGGCGCCGGTTCGGCCGCGGTCTGAACGAGCGCCGCATGCGGCGCGATGGAGGGCGCCTGAGCTGCTGCGCGTGCCGCGGCTTCGGCCGCCAGACGCTCAGCCTCCTGGCGCTGGGCCGCTGCGCGGGCTTCGGCCTCAGCGCGCAGCCGGGCCTTCTCGGCTTCAGCCGCCTTGTGCGTGGCAATGCGTGCGGTCAGCAGCGCGGCGAAGTCGTCGGCCGCCTTGTGCACGAAGGTGGCGAGGTCTGCGAACAAGAACTCGTAGCCGGCCGCGGCAGTCTCGAACGTGGCGAGGTTGCCCCTGATGGCCCGGGCCTCGGCATCGGCGGCGATCTTCGCCGTTGCCAGCAGGCCGTCGAGCTTGTCCTGCATGTTGGCAAAGCTCTTGAGGCCCTTGATGCAGCCGGCGAAGTCGGCCGCGATGGGCGGCAGGCGCATCGGCGCGATCTCGGCGTTCAGTGCCGCTATGTGCTGGTCGAGCGCACGACGGGCGGCGGAGACGGCTTCCTCCTTGACCTCGGTCTTGCGGCGAGTGACCAGCTTGTCGAGGTCCAGGCGGACTGTGCGCGCTTCGGCGCCGATGTCATCGATGGCTTTGAACAGCGCATCGATGTCCGCGGTCTGCGCGAGCGCGTGTTCCTTGGCGGCCTTGAGCCTGGACTCCACGTCTGCGCACCACTTCACCGCCTTCTCGGCGTCGGCAAAGTCCTGGTCGGTCTTGAGCGTGCGATTCACGCCGCGAATCGCGCCCAGGGCCGTGGCCTTGAACTCGGCCAGGTTGCTGGCTGTGACCTGGCCGCTGACCTCCAGGCGCAGCGCAGGCAGCGTCTCGGGCGCCTTGCCCACCGGCGCAGGGGCGGCGGATTCCGGCAGCACATACGCCGCGAGGTCGCGCTCGAACTGGGCCCAGCCGTCGACGATCTGCTGACGCAGAGCAGGGTCGTGGCGATACCAACAATGCCGCTCTTCCACCAACTCGCCGTCTTCGGTCCATTCGCTGGCCATGAACAGCACCTGGCCGGCCCGGCTCACCATCAGCTGCTGTTCCATCTGCACGCGGTGGTAGATCGGCAGGCCACGCGCCGTAGTGCCGTCCTCATCGTCGCCGGGCTGATCGCATGCCGCGAAGGCCGCGCGCAACTCCGCGTTCAGCGCTTTGTGTTCGAAGCCCGTGGTTTCATCCAACGTGAGGCCGTCGAAGCTGGCCGACAGCCGGCCCTCGCTGCCCGTGACCGGATACAGCTCCTGCCCGATGAACTCTTCGGCCAGCGGTCGGGCCAGCGCCTCGGCGCGGTGGCCGTTGTCGAAGCGCTTCTGCTGCCCGGCGTCCGGCTCCGCGGCAATGCCCGTGTGCAGTTCGCGCAGCAGATCGGCGCGGGTCTTGTACGGGCTGCAGCCCATCATTGCCGGCGCGTCAGAAGCGTTGAAGTGCTGCGCGCGGTAGGCCAGCCATTCCGGGCTGCCCTGGATGAGGTCGTGCACCTTCATTGCGCACCCCCCTCGGCTGCGTCCATGGCGCGCACGAACTCGTCATCGACCGGCGGCGGGGCGGCTGGTGCTTGCGTCGGCTCCGCGGTGGCCGCCGGTGCCGGCTTCAGGGACAAGATGCGGGCCTTCTGCTCTTCGGTGAACGTAGCCTTGGTTGAGAGCATTGCCAGAAGGTCCGGCGCCGTCTTCTTGCCCGCGGCGACCAGCTTGGCCCAGGCCGGCAGGTTCTTGTCGAAGTCCGTGCCCGGGTAGGACGGCAGCGCCGGCTTCTCGGCGGGCTTCACTTCGTCGGCAGCACCCATGTGAACCACGGTCGGCGGCAAATCCAGGGCTTCCTCGGCCACGGCGACGCCCCTCAGGACATCCGCGAAAACGTCTCGCAACGCAAAGCCGCGGGCCCGCATCTGCCGCTGACGCTTCGGGTACTGCTGCCATGGCCCCTGCTTGCCGATCAGGCCAGCCAGCTTGGCGTCGTCCATGCTGAAAGAACGCGCCTGCTCAGGCTCGCCGCGCCGCTTCACACGGCAGGTTGCCGTATGGCCATCGTCTGTTTCGATGATGAATTCGCAGAGCGGGTGCGCGCGAACCAGGCCGATCATTGCGTCGCCCCAGAGCGACGGGCGGCCGTTGATGACCGCGATGTTCTGGATGGACTGCAGGGCCTTGAGGCCGATCTCATGACCCCACTGCATGGCGACAAGGCAGTTTCCTGGCTTGCCTTTGTAGTCCTTCGGCACGAAGTCGCTGTCGGCCAGTATCTCGGCCATACGCCACGCCTCATCGAAGTTGCGTGGGCTCAGGTCAAAGGCGCCGGCCTGGGCGACTTCGGTGTGGGGTCGTTCAACAATGGCGTTCATGCGTTCTGGTCCTCTCGTGGTTGATTCGATCTGGGCGCTCATCCCTTGGTCACCCACCAGATGACCAGTCCGACAAAGGCCACGGCCACGACCGCAAACAGCCCCCATGCCCACAGCCCGGCGTTGAGGTCATCGAGCTGGCGCTGGCGAGGCACGCGCGGTGCCGGGCTCTGTCGCAGCGCGAATTCACGCTCGCTGCGCGGATCGCGGCCAGGCTGCACCGGCACCGTGTCGGGCCCGGTGTCCTCGCTCATCAGCGTGGCGCGGTGGGTGCGCGTCTCTACGCGCGGGGCGGTGTTCATGTCAGGCCTCCCAGTGGCCGGCCGCGACTGCAGCAGCCGGCCGGCGAGATTCCAGAGTTCGTTCGGCGCGAGCACGGCCCCTTACCGTGTGCGCCGGTCGAAGGTGTTTCCGGCGTCTGCTGGCTGGCGCGGGGCTGCGCCGTTAGGCCCCACGCGCACGCCAGCGCTTGCGTCCAGAGCGAGTTGACCGGGGGCGGCGCGACGATCACGTCAGGCTCCCCAGATCCACGTAGGCCGGCGCATCCGAGCCGGTGAAGTGCTCGGCCAGCGCGTAGCCGACGAGCACGGCGAAGGCCACGATGGCCGCCGCTGCCACCGTCTGACGGGCGAATCTGACCAGCCGACTGGCGCGGTGGTGCTCAACCGCCTCTGGCGTCCATTCGCGGTCCCAGGTGCGGCCGTGGATCGCGCGGCGGTGGTCGGGGATGTGGGCGCTCATGCCTGGGCCTCCGCATAGGCGAAGACGTGCAGCACCAGCGACCCGCCGTCGAGCTGGACGGTGCCGAGGTGGCGGCCCACGTCGCTCTCCAGGTCCTCTCCGGTGCCGGCGATGCGCAGGTTGTGGACGGTGACAGGCGCGCTGGGATTGACCCGCGCCCACAGGCACGGCACGCCGCGCTGCACCTGGACGCATAGCGGCACTGCGCCCTGCGGCATTTCCAACGACATCCAGGCAAACGGCCCGAACGACTCCAGCGGCAGCGGGTACTTGTAGACGCGGTCTGGCGCGCTCATGCCGCACCCCCACGCTGCAGCGGCACACCCAGCGGCCACTGCCTCGGCGTGCGCTGCTGCATCGCCTCGCGCTGCTCCTGCGCCCAGCGCTGCTGCATGGGCGTCAGCGGCGCAAACGGCCAGTGCGGCTGTTCGCGAATGAACTCGCGGGCAGGGGCGGCGATCATGCCGCCTCCGCCATCGCGCCCAGCGCCTCGATTGCCAGCGCCTCGTCAGCCAGCGCCTGAGCCCGCTTGCTGATGCCCAGCGCATCAGCATCGGCCTCCAGCACCCGGAACGCCCAGGCCCGATACCCGGCCAGCACCTTCGTCGCGTGGCCGTAGTCGCACAGCAGCAGCCGCTGCCACTCGTCGCAGTCCAGGTCGGCCAACGGCGTGCCGGTGTCGTCCAGCATGTCGGCGACCGAGCGCTTCTCGTTGCTCTGCGGCGCGTAGGCCAGGGCGCTGATGGCGTTGAAAGCCTCGGCCGGGTCGTCCAGCAGCTCGGCCGTCGCGTCCTCGATGAACTGGCCGGCGAACTCGCTCTCGGCTTCAGCCCGGTCCACCGCGGTCAGGTGGCGGCGCAGGTCAGCTTCGACTGGATCGACGAGGGCGCTCATGAGGCCTCCGCAGCGCAACGACGGATGTCGGCGAGAGCGGCTTCATTCCCGGCAAAGAAGTCGGGCGCAGGGCGTCCGGTGCTCGCCTCGTAGATGAGGCGCCCGGCGAACTCGCTGCCGAGCACTCGCTCCAGTTCGGCGCCAGCCTCGCCCGCCAACGTCACCGCCCAACCGGCGCGGCAGTGCGAGGTGCCGCAGTGCCAGCGGTCCATGCGCAATCGCGAGCCATCAACGCCAACCGCTTCCGCGACCCGCGTGTCCAGGTCAGCAACAACGGGGACCAGGAGGCCTCGGAGCTGACCTACGCGGTCCACGGTGCCGTCGCTGGCGATGCTCAGCACGCGGTCCACGGTGCCGTCGCTGGCGATGCTCAGCACGCGGGCCACGGTGTCGGCGCTGGCGATGCTCAGCACGCGGTCCACGGTGCCGTCGCTGGCGATGCTCAGCACGCGGGCCACGGTGCCGTCGCTGGCGATGCTCAGCACGCGGTCCACGGTGCCGGCGCTGGCGATGCTCAGCACGCGGGCCACGGTGCCGTCGCTGGCGATGCTCAGCACGCGGGCCACGGTGCCGTCGCTGGCGATGCTCAGCACGCGGTCCACGGTGTCGGCGCTGGCGATGCTCAGCACGCGGGCCACGGTGTCGGCGCTGGCGAACATGGCTCGCAGATCAGCGTCGCTCAGGCTCTCAATGTCTCCCAGGGCGCGCTCGTAGATAGCGCGGGAGGCCTTGATCTGTTCGAGCAGCGGGATCGTGGTGGTCGCTGCGGTCACTTGTTGCATCCCCGTCTCCCTCGCCACCTGCCCTGCGGTGTGCTGGGCGTGGGGTGGCAATGGGAGAAAGTCTAGATAATCTGGACCATTGATGTCAAGAGTTTCTGTACCCGATTCGGCTTCTGTCCGCAAATTCCGTACAACGGCGCGCCGCGGCTTGAGTGGGCGTGCAGAAACGAACAACCCGCCGAAGCGGGTTGGAGGTGGCTCGCGTGGGCTTACCCGCTGGGCTCGCGGGGCGGCAGCGGTGCTATGGCGGAAGGCGCACTGCTACTCGCCTTCGAAGCCTTCTGCAGTGGTTCGACGTTGCTGTTGCTCCGCCATCCAGACCGTCGTGTCGGTGAGATCGGCCATCATCAGCGACACGTCTCTGCCGACGCGCGCAACGATCACAAGGATTGCGCCACCTGTCAGCGCGCCTGCAATGGCAAGGCCATCTCCCGACAGCAGAGCGGACACCAAGGCGATGACCGCGACGGCGATCAAGAGCCAATGGAAAAGCCCGACGATGGCTCGGAACGCCGGGTAGTGGCTCTGTGCGCGGATGGCGCTTAGGAACTGGCGTCGTCGGCCGCCTTCATCGCTCGGCCCCCGACGTAGCGTGCTTGACGCGAACTCGCCAGTTTGGCGCGCGGCCCGGCTAGTCGATGGTGTCGACATCGTGGGGCGCGGATACGCCGTGTGGCACTTTGGGCAAGCTTCCGGTGTTGGTTCCGTGCGGTCGACGTGGCCGCACTTCATGCACATGCGCATCTCTGATCCTCCCTCCCCCTGATGTTTCTAATCTCTGAGGCGGCTAGAGCATGAAATGTGCACGACCTCAGCCGGGGGGCCTGTAGAGACAACCCGATTGCGTGCACCCAGACGCTTGGGGAACCTGTACAGGTTGCCCCTCTTCATGCTGCGTCCGACTCTTTCTCCAGAAGCTCTTTCGGCGACCCGGACGCCGGCAGCTCAAAGTAAGCTCGGATCTGGTTTTCAATCCTGCGCTGGTCATCAGCCGTTGCGGTTGACAGCGCTGTCAGGACCTCTTCCGACAAGGGGCAGGAGCGTCTTTCCTCAGCGATTGGATACCCGGTGATTGCGGCGATCCTGAGGAACTGGTTGATGCTCGGCTCGTGGTGCCCGTTCTCCCAGGCGCTCACGTTCTGCTTTGACACGGACAGCTCGTCAGCTAGTTCCTGCTGAGTCAGCTTTCTCCCCTGCCCACGATTGTGCGCGCGCGCACGGGCGACCCACTCTCCGACTTTCATTGGTGACATGCTGCGCACCCGGCGCGGCAATGGGTCTAGAAATTCTTGACATGCGAAGTCCAGAAAACCTAGACTTACGGCATGCATGCGCATCCGATCGACGTTGCGGCCAAAAAGCTGGGATCACAGGCCTCGCTGGCCTCTGAACTCGGTGTGTCCAGGGGGGCGGTCAACCAGTGGAAAGAGGCTGGCCGGGCTGTGCCAATTGAGCACTGCGCCGCAATTGAGCGCCTGTGCGGCGCCGCGGTAACTCGGCGAGACCTCAGACCAAACGACTGGTGGCACATCTGGCCGGAATTGGTCACAACAGACCACCCGGCGCCGCACGAGTCGCTGGCCGCGCAGGCCAGCGATGCCGCCTGATCTAAACGCGCCTGAGGACCTCCCTCGTGCTGACGACTTGGAATGTGCCGTCCTGCAGCCGCTTCACCGGGCTGCCATCGAGAAGGGAAAGCGTCTTCAAGCCGTCGATGGACGCCCGCGGCCCGTCCAGGCTGCCGGTGTTGATCGAGCTGCCGCGAACCACCACAACGTGCTGGCGGCCTGCTGAGTCGACTGTCATGAATCGTTCGGTTTCGGCCATTAGGTCCTCCTGTGTACGCGGGGATCTCCAGTGTCCACCAACCCGAGCCTTCGGCCTTCGTGCTGGGGCCTGACCCATGACCGCCCTGTACATCGTCCTCGCCCTTCTGCTGGCCCTGGTGATCTACCTCGTGCTGGCGCTGCTGCGCAGCCGTGAGGAGTGCCAGATGCTGGAGCAGCAGGTCTTCGATCTCTGCGGCGGCATATCTGCGCTGTCCAGCGAGCTGCGCGACCTCAACGGCGGCGCGCCGACGGAGGCCCGGTAGATGCCCGCCTGCAGCGGCCACACGCGCCCCGGCGGCCAGACGCTGCCGCTGTGCCTCACCTGCGCGCATCTGGACCTCGCGGCGCGGGAGCAGCTGGCTGTGCCGGTGGCGCCGCAGTGCTGGGCGCAGTCGTGGACGTGCCCCGCGCGGCCTCAAGAGCCCGCCACAGCACACCCCGCAACCGGGCTTCGGCCCACAGCCTGAGAGTCGTTTTGTCCATGGCCTTCAATGTCGCCTCGGCGAGCCTCTCAACGCCACTCAACAAAGTTGCGGAGCGTTGATGTACCAGCTCGGATTCCCCTCTCACGTGACCGCACAGGAGGTGGCGCGCGAGACATCGCTGGGTGGCTCCATCGAGCTATGCGCCAAGGCCGCCGGTCTGGAGCCCAAGCAGCTCCAGGCCGAACTCAAGCTGGACAAGGCGCAGTGGTCCCGGTGGGTGACCGGCCAGGAAGGGGTCATCTGGCCGAAGTTCGTGGCGCTGATGGACCACTGCGGCAACGATGCCCCGCTGCTGTGGATGAACCTGAACCGCGGCTTCGACCTCGCGAGCATGCGCAAGCGCGAGACAGACCTGGAGCGCCTGAACCGCCAGTTGCGCGAGGAAAACGCTGCGCTGCGGCGTGTGCTGCAGGGGGCCGCATGACCTTCGCCCACCGCATCATCGCCCTGGCCAGCCGCCGCCCGCCTGACTTCGTCATCGGCGGCTTCGAGCGACCGTACCTGCGGCGCTGGTGGCTCACGCCCTGGAGCGGCCTCTACCGCGACATCCCCGACGAGCGCAAGACTAGTTGGCAGCGCTTCGTCGGCCGGCTGCCCGGCATCTACCTCCACGAGTTCCTGCGCAGCGACGACGACCGGGCGCTGCACGACCACCCCTGGGCAAACCTCTCGATCCTGCTGCGCGGCTGCTACATCGAGCACACCATTGCGGCCGGTGGCGTGCACCGCCGCGAGCTGCTAGGCGAGGGCGACTGGAAGCTTCGGCTGTCCGGCCGCCACGCGCATCGCGTCGAGTTGATAGGGGCGCAGTGCTGGACCCTCTTCATCACCGGGCCGCGCTACCGGGAGTGGGGGTTCCATTGCCCGGAAACCGGCTGGGTGCACTGGCGGACATTCACGGCGCCCGGCGCGCCGGGTGAAGTCGGCAGGGGGTGTGAGTCATGACCGCCCTCCAACACGCCGGCAACCTGCGCCGGCTGGCACACGATCTACGCCGGGCCGGGGTGCCTGCTGAGGACGCCGCAGCGCTGCATGCCGCGGCCGATGAACTGCAGCGCCAGTACGAGGCCCTGATCCACCACGAGGCCCGCGACCGCCTCATTGCCGCGATGCTGGCCGGGGTGCAGAGCGATCTGGCTGCGGCGCGGGTGAGGGCGGGGGTAGCCAATGGCTGAGAACACCGCTATCGAGTGGGCCGACCACACGTTCAATCCGTGGGTCGGCTGCACAAAGGTCTCGCCAGCCTGCGACCATTGCTACGCCGAAGGCTGGGCAAAGCGCAGCGGGCTGGTGCAGTGGGGCGGCGAGCGGCGGCGCACCACCGAAGCCAACTGGCGCTTGCCGTTGAAGTGGAACCGGCTGTCCGAGGCCGCTCAGGCGGTCTGGCATGAGGTGGTCACGCGCTACGGGGGCGAGGCTGAAGCCGCTGCAGCCGGTCATGTGAAGCCCACGCGACCGCGGGTGTTCTGTGCGTCGCTGGCCGACGTGTTCGATAACCAGGTGCCGGACGAATGGCGGGCCGACATGTTCGGTTTGATCCTGAAGACGCCTGCTCTGGATTGGCTCCTGCTGACCAAGCGGATCGGCAACGTGGTGCGAATGCTCCGGGACATCCGCCACGGCGCTGACCCCGACCTCCCGGTGCTGGACATGATGCCGCTGCCCAACCTATGGCTGGGCGCCACGATCTGCAACCAGGACGAAGCAGACCGCGACATCCCCAAGCTGCTGGCCGTGCCGGCGCGCGTACGGTTCCTGAGCATTGAGCCGATGCTTGGGCCGGTGGACCTATCGCGTCACCTTCTGACGTGCTGCGGCCGTCCTACGCCTGGACATCCTGGCGATGGCTGGATGCAGCCACCCGATCCGCCGACCTGCTGCGGCTGCCCGGAGCCGTCTGGTTTGGACTGGGTCATCTGCGGCGGCGAGAGCGGTCCCGGCGCGCGACCCATGCACCCCGACTGGGCCCGGAGCCTGCGCGACCAGTGCGCGGCCGCTGGCGTGCCGATCTTGTTCAAGCAGTGGGGAGCCTGGGCCCCGGGTTCCGGCGACTTTGGTCGGGGTGGCTTCAAGGTATCCGCAGTGGCGCTTGATGGTCGGGCAGCGACCGATGGATACGACCGCGGCGCCTACCCGCAAGGCGCCACGTCTGCCGACGGCTGGGCGCTGATGCACCTAGCTGGCAAGGCTGCCGTCGGACGCCTGCTCGATGGCGTCGAGCACAACGGGTTCCCGGAGGTGGCCTGATGCGCGAACGCCCAATTCTTTTCAGCGGGCCCATGGTCCGCGCGCTGCTGGCCGACATCAAGACCCAGACGCGGCGGGTCGTGAAGCCGCAGCCGCGCCGTGTCGATGGTGGGGTGCCCTTCGGCGATGCGCCAGCGTGGGCGCACGCGGAGCCCGGCAGCGCGATGATGCGCTGCCCCTACGGCATCCGTGGCGACCGGCTTTGGGTGCGCGAGGCGTGGCGACCAGTGCACTCTGGCGACAAGTCCCTCGGAGCTCAGTACCGCGCAGATGTCAGCCGAGACCAGACGGTCTGGCGCCCCAGCATCCACATGCCCCGATGGGCCAGCCGCATCACGCTCGAGGTCACCGGCGTGCGCGTGGAGCGGCTGCAGGACATCGGCGAGGCTGACGCCACATCAGAGGGTGTCGACTCCGTCTACGGTGACCTGTACGGCATAGCGGAGCCTGGCGAAAGGGTTCAGCGCGCGAAGTTCCACCTGCTCTGGGAGTCGATCAACGGCCCCGGCAGCTGGGCGGAGAACCCGCTGGTCTGGGCCGTCGAGTTTCGGCGGGTGGGGGCGGGTTGAACTACTTCGAACTCCACATCGGAGACTACGAGGCGGCGACGGCGCACCTGTCGCTGCTGGAGGACGCCGCCTACGGCCGCTTGCTGCGCATCTACTACCGCACGGAGCGGCCACTGCCGGCCGACACGAAGCAGGTATGCCGCCTGGTGCGCGCAGCATCGAAGCCCGAGCGCGATGCCGTCCAGGCCGTCTTGGACGAGTTCTTCGAACTGCGCGAGGACGGCTGGCACCAGGTCCGCTGCGACGAAGAGCTGCAGCGCTACGCGGATCGGGAGCCGGAGCGAGAGGCCAAGAAGGCGAACGAAGACACGCGCCTGAAACGCCACCGCGAAGAGCGCGCCGCCCTGTTCAAGGCGCTCAACGATGCCGGACAGCACGCCCCCTGGAACACGAAGATCGAGGCGTTGCGGGCGATGGTTGCGCCGTTGCAGAAGCAAACTGCAACGGCACCTGCAACGCAACCCGAAACACCTGTCCCGCCGTTGCCTGCAACGGCACCTGCAACGCCTGCAACGGCTACCCATGGGAACGTGCCCCCACCTCCCACCTCCCAATCACCAAAGATAGAAGAAAAAGAAGAGCGCGTGCCCGCGCCAGCGCGCAAGCGCGCCTCCCCGCCTCCTGCCCGTCCGCCCGACGTGTCCGAACGGGTTTGGCTCGACTGGCTGGACCTGCGCAATGCGAAGCGCGCACCGGTCACGGCGACGGTCCTCGACAGCGCCAGGGAGGAAGCCGCAAAGGCGGGGCTTCACCTCGAGGCGTTCCTGCGGTTGTGGTGCGGCAGGGGTTCCCAGGGGCTCCAGGCCGACTGGCTGAAGCCCCACGAACGCGGCGGCGCAACGCCACCGCAGCCTGCCCCTGAGCCCGCCTGGCGCACCGAGCAGCGGGCCCGCAACGTCGCATTCCTCGGCCCTGCCGCGTCACCGGAAGCCCGGGCGGCAGTCGCAGCCGCAACCCCTGAAACCTTCGACATGGAGGCCCCCGATGCCGCTCCCCAACGGCTGGGTTGACACCCTCTTCGCACGGCTGTCGCTGCGCTACGGCGTCGCGTTCCTGCGCCAGTACGGCGACGCAGACCCGGCCGCGGTCAAGGCCGACTGGGCCGCAGCGCTTGACGGCCTCAGCGGCGACGCGATCAAGGGCGGCCTGGAGCGCCTACCTGCCGACAAGCCACCCAACGCGCTGCAGTTCCGGCGCCTGTGCGTCGATTCGATCCCCGGCGCCGAGCGGCAGGTGTTCCGTGCGTTGCCAGGCCCCAGGCCCGAGCAGCCGGCTGCCGTGCGGGACCGCATCGCAACCCTGACGGGGAGGATCAAGGCATGACCCCGCAGCAGGATTTCGCCGCTTTCCTGGCGGCCGTGGACGCGCACACCGAGCCCGTCGGCGACTGTCTGCTGTGGCAGAGGTCGTGCATCGGAGGCGCGGGCGGCAGCCCTCAGATGCGCTACGGTGCGACGGTGGTCAACATCCGCAGGGAGCTGGCCATAGGCTTCGGGATCATCGAAGCGGGAGACAAGGCCGTTGTCGCCCGCATGTCGTGCCGAAACGGGTGTTGCCTGCGGCCTGCGCACATTGAGGCCACCCCAAGGACCGAAGTCGCAGCGGCGAACAGCCGCGAAGGGCGGCGCGACCCAGCCAGGGCAAGCGCGGCGGCCAAGCGCCACACGCGCGCGGCATCTCGCCTCACGCCGGCCGATGTGCGCGCGATCTTTCTCTCGGCCGAGACTCACGAGGCGACCGCCATCAGGTACGGCGTGAGCAGGTCGCTTGTCTGGAAGATCAAGCACCGAGAGGCCTGGGCTGATGTCGCCGTAACGTCGCGGCAGACCCCGCCTGGGCGCTTCGAACCAGCCATCTCACCCGGGTCCGGCCTGTTCTCCGGCCTGGGTATCGGCCGCTACCTGCAGGCCGAGGCATGAAGCAAACCGTGATCCTCGCCGCCGCCCAGCAGGCGGCCGCGCCGTGGGCTGAGCTGCACCGCTGGTGCAGGGCCATGCTGCTGGCTGGCCACCGGCTGGTGGTCGAGGCCAGGCAGGAGACGCGCAGCGATGCTCAGAACCGCCTGCTGCACAGCCGCATAGGCGACATAGCCCGCCAGGTGCAGTGGGCCGGCGGCAAGCGCGACCCGGATACCTGGAAGCGCCTGCTCACTGCCGCTTGGCTGCGCACCCGCGGCGAGCCGGTCGAGTTCCTGCCGGCTCTGGACGGCCACGGGGTGGACATTGTGTTCCGCCACACCAGCAAGCTGACCCGAGCCGAGTGCGTAGAGCTGTCCGACTACATCATGGCCTGGGGCGATGACAAGGGTGTGCAGTGGCGCCCGGCCAGCCTGGGCCGCGAGTGGGCCGGGCTGGAGGCCGCATGATCGCAGCCCGACCGATCCGCCCGCGCAAGTGCAAGCACTGCCGCGAGGTCTACACGCCAGCACTGCCGATGCAACGGGTGTGCGGCCTCGCATGTGCCCAGGCCCTGGCCCAGGCCGCCAATGCCAGGAAGGCTGCCGCAGACCGCCGCGCCGAGCGCAAGGCAGACCGGGCGAAGCGCGAGAAGCTCAAGCCACGCCGCGAGTGGCTGAAGGAAGCCCAGGCCGCGTTCAACGCCTTCATCCGCGCCCGGGACGCTGACAAGCCCTGCATCTGCTGCGGCAGGCTTAGTGGCACGGCGTCGCGTGGCGGGGAGTGGGATGCCGGCCACTACCGCAGCGTGGGCAGCGCGCCGCACCTGAGATTCGATGAGCGCAACTGCCACCGCCAGCTCAAGCAGTGCAACCGCTTCGGCTCGGGCCGGGCAGTGGACTACCGTCTGGGCCTGATCGCGCGCATTGGCCTCCTGGCCGTCGAGTCGCTGGAGTCCGACCAGCGCGGGCGCAAGTACAGCGCCGATGAGCTGCGCGCGATCCGGGATGGGTACCGGGAGAGGGCGCGTGAGCTGTCGGTGGCGGCGTCAGCGGCATGACGGCTCCGCGCTATGTCCGCCGCAACGAACGCGGCTTGCGGATAGGGGAGGATCACCCGAACGCCCGGCTGACCGACGCTGAGGTCGAGGCACTTTTGGCCGACCGTGATGCTGGCATGTCGCTGAGCGCGCTGGCGCGGAAGTGGGGCCTGAGCAAGTCGGGCGCCAAAGGAATCGTTGATGGTCGCAGCCGGGCGCAACACGGTGAGCGGCGGCCGGGTTCAGACGTGCGCAGGGCGAAGGTCAAGAAGGTGCGCGTGAGGCTCAATCTGTCGCTGCACGCCCGCGCCCGGCTCCATCGTCTTGGCGGCGGCGCCTGGGTGGAGAAGATGGTGGATTTGGCGGCAGATGATGCGCACCGCGCCGGCATAGGTGATGTGGGCCCCGGAATCATGCGCACAGGGGCCACTTGATGCGCACGGCGTGCGGTTGCCTCGGAGCGGCTGGCTGAAGATTTCTGCATGTCACCGAAGCAAGCCAAATTCGTCGGCGAGTACCTGAAGGACCTGAACGCCACTCAGGCAGCGATCAGGGCTGGCTACAGCGCGCGCACGGCCGAATGGATAGGTCCGCGCCTGGTCACGAAAAGTCACGTTGCCGCGGCCATCGCCGCCGCCCAAGCCGAGCGCGCCGAGCGCCTGCAGATCGACGCCGATTGGGTGCTCAAGCGCCTGGTCGGCGATGCCGAGGCGGACCTGGCCGACCTGTACACGGAGGCCGGCGAGCTGCGCCCGGTGCACGAGTGGCCCAAGGTCTGGCGCACCGGCCTGGTCGCCGGCATCGAAACGGTACAGGAGCGCGACGGCGCCGACGAGGACGGCAATCCGGTCTACGCGACCGTGCGCAAGGTCAAGCTGCTCGACCGCACGCGCCTGGTCGAGCTGATCGGCAAGCACGTCGGCGTCGGCGCATTCAAGGACAGGATCGAGCACAGCGGGCAACTGTCGTTGGCTCAACTTGTGACGCAGTCCATGCAGGGCGATGCAGGCAGCGTCTGACCGCATCCGCCTGTGGCGCGAGAAGCCCCAGGCGTTTGTGCGCGACGTGTTCGGCGTGACGCCTGACGCCTGGCAAGAGGACGTGCTTGCCGCGTTCCCGGTCAAGCCGCGCATCGCCATGAAGGCCTGCGCTGGCCCTGGTAAGACCGCGCTGCTGTCATGGCTGTGCTGGAACTTCCTGGCCACGAGGCCGCACCCGAAGATCGCCGCGACCGCGATCAGCGGCGAGAACCTGCGGGACAACCTGTGGACCGAAATGGCGAAGTGGCGGGAGCGCAGCCCGCTCATCAAGGCGGCATTCGAGTGGCAGGCCGAACGCATCTTGGCCAAGGAACACCCTGAAACCTGGTGGATGTCGGCCAGGCGCTGGAGCAAGAGCGCGACCGCCGAGCAGCAGGGCAACACGCTGCGCGGCTTGCACGACGACTACGTGATGGCCGTGGTGGACGAGTCCGGCGGGATCCCCGAAGCCGTGATGGCCACGGTCGAGAACATCGGCTCCAGCGCCAAGGAATGGCACGTGGTGCAGGCCGGCAACCCGACGCACTTGGAGGGGCCGCTGTACACCGCGTGCACCAAGGCCCGCGACTTGTGGCACGTGGTGGAGATTACCGCCGACCCCGATGACCCGAAGCGCACGCCGCGAGTCAGCCAGCAGTGGGCGCGGGACCAGATCAAGATTCATGGTCGTGACAACCCTTGGGTGCTGGTCAACGTGTTCGGCCGCTTCCCGCCCAGTTCGCTGAACTCGCTGCTGGGGCCGGACGACGTGCAGGCCGCCATGGAGCGATCGCCACGGATTGAGCAATACGGCAGCGCGGCCAAGGTGCTGGGCGTGGACGTGGCGCGCGAGGGCGACGATTCGTCGGTCATCTTCCCGCGGCAGGGCATAGCCTCGTTCACGCCGCAGGTGCTGCGCAACGTGGATTCGCTGCACGGTGCTGGCGCAGTGGCCAGAAAGTGGCGCGATTGGAGTGCTGACGCCTGCTTCATCGACAACACCGGCGGCTTCGGCGGCGGCTGGCTGGACCAGTTGCGTGTGCTGGGCCAGTCGCCGGTGCCGGTGCACTTCGCAGGCAAGGCCAACGATCCGCGCTATTACAACAAACGCGCCGAGATGTGGTTCGAGATGGCGGCATGGATCAAGGGCGGCGGGGCGCTGCCACCCATCCCCGAGCTGACGGCCCAGCTCACGGCGCCCACCTACGCCTTCAAGGGCGATGCGCTGATCCTTGAGGACAAGGCGCAGATCAAGCAGCGCATAGGCCGTTCGTTGGACCACGCAGACGCGTTGGCGCTGACATTCGCCCAGCCGGCGCTGCCAACGCGAGCCCAATTGGCATTCGCCGACCGGCAAGCCAGCGAGTACGACCCTTTCGCCATCCTGCGCTGACGCGGTGCACATACCGGCGCGCGGCCGGGCGACGATGCGCGCATGCTGCGCATCGTAGAGACCACCGTTGCCGACAAGATAGAGCTGGCAGCCCCGCTGCTGCGCGCCCACTGGGATGAGATAGCCCGCAACAAGCGGGTCATGGTGCTTGACCCCGATGTTGCGGCCTATGAGCGATTGGAGGCTCAAGGGCTGCTGATCGGCGTCATGGCGTTCGATGCCGAAGACTTGGTTGGTTACAGCGTTTCTATCTTTGCGCCAAAGCACATCCACTACCGTGGCTTGGCCGTCGTCAACAACGACGTGATCTACGTCGCGCCGGCCTACCGCGGCGCTGCGCGCGTCGGCCTAGCCCTGATCCGCGAGACCGAGCGCATCGCAAGGGAGCGCGGCGCGAAGCTTGTGCTGTGGCACGCCAAGCCGGACACGGCGTTGGAGGCTGTGCTGCCGCGCCTCGGGTACGACGTGCAAGACATCGTGTACTCGCGGGAGGTGTGATGGCTGTGAACGCAGGGTACTGGATTGCTGGCGCATCTCTGGCGTCAACAGCAGCCGCCGTCCACCAGGGCGAGCAGTCCCGAAAAGCCCAAAGCCGAGCCGGCACGCAGGTCCGGCAGCAGGCGGCCAAGGCCGAGGCCCAGCAGACCCGCGAGGTCAACGCCGCGAACTCAAGGGCGCCCAACATCGGCGCCTTGATGGCCGCCAACCAACTACCCGGCGGCTCAGGCACGCTGCTCAACGGCCCGCAGGGCATAGACCCCAGCGCACTGACGCTGGGCCGCAACTCGCTGTTGGGCGGGGGCGGCTAAGTGGCTGACGACCGCCCGGTCCGCCAACAGGTTGAGAAGCGCTGGGATGCCCTGAAGCAGGAGCGCTCCAGCTGGATCAGCCACTGGCAAGACCTGAGCCAATGGCTGCAGCCGCGCTCCGGGAGGTTCTTCCCGCACGACCGCAACCGAGGCGAACGTCGCAACCGCAAGATCATCAACAACGTCGCCACGCTGGCGGCCCGCACGCTTGCATCCGGCATGAAGGCCGGCATGACGAGCGAGGCCCAGCCCTGGTTTGAGATCACCACCGCCGACCGCGATCTGGCCGAAAGTCCAGAAGTCAAGCAGTGGCTGTCTGATGTGACGGAGGTGATCCGGGCGATCTTCTCGCGCTCGAACCTGTACCGCTCGCTGCACTCCGGA
Source organism: Burkholderiaceae bacterium (assembly GCA_037190565.1). Classification (GTDB taxonomy): domain Bacteria; phylum Pseudomonadota; class Gammaproteobacteria; order Burkholderiales; family Burkholderiaceae_C; genus Rubrivivax. Next base: position 53,168 of record JBBCJV010000011.1, on the reverse strand, counting down.
TACCGGGAGTTGGGCGTCTTCGGCACGTCGGCCAAGATCATGTTGCCCGACTTCGACAATGTTGCGCACTTCCACCAGCTCACCATCGGTGAGTACGCAATTGCAACGAACTACCGCGGCGTGGTGGACACGATCTACCACGAGTACGAAAAGACCGTGGGTGAAATCGTCGGCGAGTTCGGGCTGGAGAACTGCTCGAACACCGTGAAGCGTCTGTACGAGCAGCGAGCCTATGACACGTGGGTTCCGATCATCCACGCCATAGAGCCCAGGCGCGACCGTGACCACGGCAAGCGCGACAACCGGAACATGCCCTGGCGGTCGGTCTACATCGAGGTGGGCGGCGACCGCGAGCAGGTGCTGCGCGAAGGCGGCTACCCGCACTTCCCAGGCCTGGTGAGTCGATGGGACGTGGCCGGTGGCGACATCTACGGCGACAGCCCGGGCATGGACGCGCTGGGCGACGTGATGGCCCTGCAGGCCGAGGAGTTGCGCAAGGCCAAGGCCATAGACCGCATGTCTGATCCGCCGTTGCAGGGGCCGTCAGCACTGAAGAACCAGTTGCTGGACCTGAAGCCCGGCGGGATGACGTTCGTCGATGCTGTAGGCCAGTCCTCCGGCGTGCGTAACCTCATGGACGTGCGGCTGGACATCTCGCACCTTACGGCCGACATCCGCGAGGTGGAGCGGCGCATCGAGCGCGCGTTCCACGTGGACCTGTTCCGCATGCTCGATTCTTTGGATGCGCGTGGCCAACGCACGGCCACCGAGATTCTGGAGCGTCGCCAGGAAAAGATGGTGCTGCTCGGTCCGGTGGTGGAGCGACAGCACAACGAAGAACTTCAACCGCTGATCGAGAACGCGTTTGCCATGGCTGTAGAGGCCGGCATCCTGCCGCCGGCACCGCCGGACATGGAAGGCGCGCCGCTTGAGGTCGAGTACGTCAGCGTGCTGGCCCGTGCGCAGCGCGCGAACGAGGCGGGTATATCGGAGCGCTTCATCCAGGCCTTGGGCGCCGTGGCGCAACTAGGCAAGCAGGACGCGCTGGACAAGCTGGACAGCGACAAGTGGGCCGACTGGTACGCGCAGCGCATCGGCCTGCCGCCCGACATGCTGGTGGCCGGCCAGCAACTCGCGTTCATCCGAGAGAGTCGCGCGCGCGAAGCGCAGGCCATGCAACAGGCCGCGCTGATGAATCAAGCGGCTGACACCGCACAGAAGCTCGGCAATGCGCCCACGCAAGGTGGCAATGCGTTGAGCGACGCGATCACCCAATTCCAGGAGTAGCTGACATGCTGGTCAACATCATTCAGACATTCGACGAGGGCAGCCGGCGCTGGTTTGCTGGTGAGAGTCAGGACGTGCCGCGCGAGGTAGCGCTGCGGTGGGTGGTTGATGGGAAAGCTGCGGCGGCTACTGGCGGCACGCAAGACGCGCCGCGCTGGTTTAGCGGCCCCCAGTCGGGCTACCGCACCGTGCTGTTCGGCGACAGCATGACAAGCCAGTACTACGTAGATTCGCTGCCAAGCGCGGCGAGCTACAACCCGGACACAGGCCTCCTTACCCTGACGCAATCTGGCCACCAGCTCGCCAGCGGCTGGCCGATGGACCTGTTCCATCGCGGCTATCCCTCCCTGCGCGCCCACCGACGTTTGCCGGTATCGGTGGTAAACAGCAGCACGTGGACAGTGCAGCTGAACCCTTCGGAGCACAGTGATCTGCCAAGCGGCGCCCTTGCCGGCGGCATCTTTGCCCGTGCACCGCATCGCATTGCCAGCAACGGGATGTTCACATGGCTGCAAATCCTGAGCGGCCAGCGCTTCAATGTCGTCTACAACGGCGCGCAAAGCGGCGACATCACCACCGACGCGCTGGCTCGCATCGAACGTCATTGCCTGGTCTACCGACCCGACGTGGTCTTCATGCAGATACCGGGCATCAACGACACGACGCCCAACGAAGCGTCATGGCCGGACGCGGAGATCCTCGAAAACCAGAAGCTGATCTGTCGTCGCATCCTCGACGTAGGAGCATGCATGGTGCTGCTCAACATGACGCCGTGTGCTGCCGGCCAAGTGCGCGCGACGAAGCAAAACACCGCACGCGTCCGTCGAATCAACGACGCCCTCTTCGAGTGGGCTCGCGACTACCCAGGCATCATCCGCTTCGACGCGTTCCGCCAGATCGTGAACCCGGCTGATACTGACGGCCTCGCGCATGGGTCGCTGCTGCACCCAACAGATTTCATCCACTACAGCGTCCGAGGCGCACACAAGGTCGCGAAGGCGCTGTGGGCGCAGATCCAGCACCGCTTCCCAGCGCCTGCGGACTCGCTGCCAGTGTCGGTCATTGACAGTTTCGGTGGCGCCGCGATCACGCTGACCAGCCCGACGCGCGCGGGTGGTGTCGTCAGCAGCGCCACCACCGCCCACGGATTTCGGGACGGCGAGCGGGCCAAGGTGACGGGCGGCACCGGCAACGTTTTCAACGACTACGTGACCGTGCGCGTGTCCGGTGTCAACGCCTGCTCGTTCGAGCATGCCGGTCCAGACGGCGCCATCGCGGGCACGGTGCTGCTCAGCCGCTGCTCACAACTTCAGGTCAACCCGACCCTGACAGTGACGACGGGCGGCACCTTGGCCGGCGGTGCGACCGGAACCGCCCCAGCCGGCACTCGCGTGAACATCCTCGCCGGCAGCCCCACAGCCGTGGCATCAGCCCAGGCTCGCGCTGATGGATTCGGCAACGACCTGCAGGTTGTCATCACGCCAGCGGCTGCAGGCAACCGCGTCGAAATCACCTTGGCCGGCACCACGAGCACGCTGGTCAACGTGGTGAAGGGTGGCCGCAGGTACAGATTTGCATGCCACGTGTCGCTCGCCGGGGTCGTCGCATCTAACCTGGAAGAGTTCAACCCACAGCTTTTCTTCACCGTCGCCGGCGCTTCGCACAACGCCCACGCGATGGACACATACAACACCGCCATGATCGACGAAGACTGGACCGGCGTCGTTCAGACGGCCGAGATAGTCATGCCCCCTGGCGAAGTGACCAACTTCACCTGGAACATCACACCCAGGTTCTCAGCTGCGGGTAGTGCGCTGACGATCAGGATAGGGCGGCTGTCGTTGGTTGAGGTCGAGTGAGCGCCATCCGGCATCGCAGCGGTGCACATACCTTGCTGACCCCATGCCACAGTGCCTGCCGTGGATAGCTTGACACCGCAAGACGAGGAACAGCAAGCCGAGCGCGAGAACCGCGCAGAGCTTGCTGCCCTCACCGAAGCGGCAGATGTCAGGTGGCTCATGGAGTCCGAGCAGGGCCGGCGCATCGTGTGCCGCCTGCTGGACAGCAGTGGGGTGTTTTCGGAGTCGTCGTTCCGGGCCGATGCCCTGATGACGGCCTTCCTGGAGGGGCAGCGATACGAGGGCAACCGGCTGATGGTCCAGACCCTCAACGAATGTCCCGAGTTGTACGTGCAGATGCTCAAGGAGCGGAAGAATCGTGACGACAGAGACCAGCGAAGCGACGCATACGACTGAAGTGCCGGTTGCTGCGCCAGCGCCTGATGCTGCTCCCGCTGCTGCGCCGGCTGCGAGTCCTGTGCCTGCGCCGCCCGAGCAGACGACGGTCACCGGCGCACCCGAGAAGTACGAGCCCTTCAAGGTCGGCGATGCTGCTTTGGGCGCCGATGATCAGGCGGCCGTCGAAGCGCTGTCGCGCGACTTGGACCTGACGCAGGAGGCCGCTCAGAAGCTGGCCGCCTCGCGCGCCGCCGACAGGACCGCCGCTACCGAAGCCCAGCAGAAGGCCGTGGCTGATGCGCGCACCGGTTGGGTGAACGAAGTCAAGGCCGACAAGGAGCTCGGCGGCGACAAGCTGGCCGAGAACCTGGGCGTGGCCAAGGCCGGGCTCAAGCACTACGACCCGGACGGCAAGCTGGCCGAACTGCTCGATTCCACTGGCTTCGGCGACCACCCCGAGGTCATCCGCTACTTCCATCGCGTTGGCAAGGCGGTGGGCCCGGACGGATCCCTGCCGGGGCGCGGCGGCACACCGAATTCGCCGAACACCGCAAGCGCTGCCCAGCGCCTGTACGCCAACTCCAACATGAACCCGTGACGAAAGGACGAACATGGCAACCCTGAACGCGGGTCAACTGACCCTTCTCGATTGGGCCAAGCGCCTGGACCCGAACGGCGGCGTGCCCGATATCGCCGAGCTGCTGTCGCAGGAGAACGAGATCCTGGAAGACGCGGTGGTGATCGAGGGCAACCTGCCGACGGGCCACCGCTCGACGATCCGCACCGGCCTGCCGGAGATCTACTTCCGCTCGATCAACCAGGGCATCCCGGACAGCAAGTCCACGACTGCCCAAGCGGACGATGCCTGCGCGATCATGGAAGCGCACGGCCAGGTGGACACCGAGCTGCTGCGCCTGAACGGCAACAGCGCCGCGTTCCGCCTGAGCGAGGACAGCGCCTTCATCGAGGGCATGAACCAGAAGATGGCCGAGACCATCTTCACCGGCAACCCGGCCGCGGACCCGAAGCAGTTCCTCGGCCTGGCCTCCCGCTACAGCAGCACGTCGGCCGGCAACGGCAACCAGGTGCTGCTGGCCGGCGGCGCGGGCTCCGACAACGCCTCGGTGTACCTGGTCGGCTGGTCGCCGAACAAGGTGTTCATGACCTTCCCCAAGGGCTCCAAGGCCGGCCTGACGAGCAAGGACTTGGGCGAAACCATGGTGAGCGACGGAAGCGGCGGCAAGTACCTGGCCGCGCAGACCATGTACCAGTGGCATGCCGGCCTGACGGTGAAGGACTGGCGCTACGTTGTGCGCATCGCCAACATCGACATCAGCGACTGGGTGGGCGTCACCGGCACGCAGGCATGGTCTTCGGCCACGCACGTGCTGAAGATGATGACGCGCGCGCTGGCCCGCATCCCGAACCGCAACTCGGTGCGGCTGGCTTTCTACACGAACCGCAGCGTCGGCGAGGGCCTGATGACGCAGGCCCTGGACCGCAGCAGCGCCGCCGCGCTGGCCATCCAGCCGGCCACCACGCAGTTCGGCCAGAACATCCAGCAGCTCACGTTCCTCGGCGTGCCCGTCCGCATCGTGGACAAACTGGGCATCGCCGAGACGCTGGTTTCCTGATCCGCCCGAGCAAGGAGCAAGAGCATGATCACCGATGCATTTCTGCGGCTGTCCGAGGCTCAGGCGGTCACCGCCTCAGCCTACTCGACCAACACCATCGACCTGTCGGTGGCGCGTGACGTTGGCGCCGGTGAAGAGACGCACGCCGTCTTCACCATCGATCAGTCGTTCGCGACCGCGACCAGCGTCACACTGGAGATCGTTGTGAGCGCCAATGCGAACCTGTCTTCGCACGCGACGCTTGTGCAGACGCCGGCCATACCCATCGCACAGTTGACCGCCGGGCGCTCGCCCATTGCGATCCGCATGCCGCGGACCATCGCCAACGCGCTGGGCCAGCGCTACCTGGGTGCCCGCTACACCATCGGCGGCTCCAACGCCACCGCGGGACAGATCACCTGCAACATCGTCAAGGACGTGCAGGACATCGGCAAGCTGTACCCGTCTGGCTTCACGGTCTACTGATCGATCATGAGCAAGACCGTCGAACTGGTGCCGTACCGCGTCAAGGCCGTCGAGGACGAGCCTGATCGTGTGGTGTGGGACGCGCGCAAGAGCCGCTACGCAAAGGCCGGCGACATCGTGGAGTTCCCGAAGACGGTGAAGGGCGCGAAGGGTGAGGTCGTGACCGTCAAGCCCAACAACGATCACTACGAACTCGTCGAGGCGCCAAAGAAAGGCCAGCCCGCCTGATCCTTCGCAAGTTGTCTCCTCGTGCCCCTGGTGGGCTTTGCGGGCCGCCTCGTGCGGCCCGCCTTGTTGGAGCTGATGAACCGTGGCTTCCGAAGTCGAAATCTGCAACACATCGCTGGCTATGTTGGGCGACGAAGCCACCGTCGTCAGCATAGACCCGCCGGAGGGCAGTGCGCAGGCCGACCACTGCCGCATCTTCTACCCCATGGCGCGGGACTCGCTGCTGGAGCTGCACGACTGGAATTTCGCAACCACGCGCGCTCCGCTGGCCGCGCTGGTGAACGACCGCACGGAGTGGGCGCACAGGTACGCGCTGCCGGCACAGATGCTGCGAGCTCGTGTGGTGCTGGCACCCGGCGCGCCGGAGCAATCGGAAGGGAAGCCGTTCGCCGTCGAGTCGCTGCCGGACGGCACCGGCGTTTTGTACACCAACCAGCATGGCGCCCATCTGCTGTACACCAGGCGGGTGGTCGACAGCACCAAGTTCACGCCGTTGTTCGTGGAGGCGCTGGCGGTGCTGCTGGCGTCCAAGTTGGCTGGCCCGGTGCTCAAGGGCGCTGAGGGCCGCAAGGAGGCCCAGGCCCAGGCGCAGATGTTCTACGGCGTGGCTCTTCCGCGGGCCACGTCTTCGGACGCTGCCCAGCGCCGCCAGACCCTGGACCACGTGGCGCCCTGGATCGCCGCGCGATGAAGACCTACGCGCGCGGCTTCGCTGCGGGAGAAGTGACCCCTGAATTCTGGGGGCGCATCGACGATGCCAAGTATCAGATGGGCCTGGCGCTGTGCCGCAACTTCGAAGTTCTGCCGCACGGCCCTGTGCGCAACCGTGCTGGCTTCGCTTTCGTGCGCCAGGCCAAGCTGAGCGCTAAGCGCTCTCGCCTGATCCCGTTCACGTTCAGCAGCACGCAGACCATGGTGCTGGAGTTCGGGCATGGGTACATCCGCTTCCACACGCAGGGCGCGACGTTGATGGCGGGCGCGCCGCCCGCGTGGGCGACTGCGACAGCCTACGTGGTCGGCTCCCTGGTCAGCGAGGGCGGCGCGAACTACTACTCCGTTCGTGACCACACCAGCGCCGGCTCGTTCGCAGCGGATGCCGACAAGTGGTACGCGCTGCCGGCTGGTGGCGAGTACGAGATTCCCACGCCGTACACCGAAGACGACTTGCCGACGCTGCACTATGTGCAGTCGGCCGACGTGCTCACCATCGTATGCCCGCGGTTGTACGCGCGCGAGCTGCGCCGGCTTGGCGGCACGCACTGGGTGCTGAGCGTGATCGACTTTGCGTCACCGTTGTCAGCCCCGACGGGCCTGAGCGTGACGGCCACCGTGGGGCCCGTGAGCCCAGGGCCGGCAACCATACAAAGCTACGTAGTGACGGCCGTCGGCGGCGATGGGAACGAATCTCCACCGTCCACGGCCGCAACCGATTCGAACAACCTGTTCGACCACGGCGCGTTCAACACACTGGCTTGGTCAACGGTCACCGGCGCGACGAGATACCGGGTCTACCGCCTGAGCGGCGGCGTGCATGGCTACGTCGGCGAGACCACGGGCACCAGCTTCGTGGACCAGGGCGGCGGCGATGTGGTGACGCCTGATGTCGGCAGGACGCCACCGATGGAGGGCGGGTTCACCTCGAGCATCGTAGGACCACTGCCGCCGGGTGCCGAAGACCCGAGCCGCTGTCCAGGCGCTGTGACCTACTTCGAACAGCGTCGGTGGTTCGCCGGCACAGCTTCAGAGCCGCAAACACTGATCGGCACCCGCAGCGGCAGCGAGTCGGCCATGACCTATTCGCTGCCGATCCGCGACGACGACAGGGTGCGTATTCGTGTGGCGGCGCGCGAGGCCAACACCATCCGCCACCTGGTTCCGCTGGGCGCGCTGGTGCTGCTGACAGGCTCGGCCGAGTGGGTGGTGACCAGCGTCAACACCGACGCAGTCACGCCCACCAGCATCGCTGTTCGGCCGCAGAGCTACGTGGGCGCCAACGACGTGCAGCCCGTGGTGGTGCACGCGAACGCTGTATATGCGGCAGCGCGCGGCGGGCACGTGATCGAACTGTCCTATCACGAGGAAGTCAGGGGCCTGCGCCCGTCGGACCTGAGCCTGCGCGCGCCGCACCTGTTCGACGGCGAGCAGATCGTGGACCTGGCCTACGCCAAGGCGCCGTACCCCATCGTCTGGGCGGTGTCCAGCAGCGGCCGCCTGCTGGGCATGACCTACATCCCGGAGCAGAACGTCACCGCCTGGCACCGGCACGACACCCACGGGGTCTTCGAGTCGGTGTGCGTGGTGGCTGAAGGCGACGAGGACGCGCTGTACGCCGTGGTGCGCCGCGTCATCGACGGCGGCACTGTGCGCTACATCGAGCGCCAGCGTTCGCGGCGCGTTGAGGCGGTCGAAGACTCGTTCTTCGTGGACAGCGGCCTGAGCTACGAAGGACCGCCGGAAACGGCGTTCTCTGGCCTGGGCCACCTGGAGGGCGAAACCGTCGCGGTGCTGGCCGACGGCGCAGTGATGGCGCAGGCCGTGGTGTCGGGCGGCAGCGTCACCATCGCAAAGCCGGCCAGCAAGGTGCATATCGGGCTGCCGATCACTGCCGACTTGCAGACCCTGCCGCTGGTGTTCGAGGTTCAGGGCTTCGGCCAGGGTCGGCCGAAGAACGTCAACGAGGTGAGCGTGCGCATCAGCGAGTCCAGCGGCCTGTTCGTCGGGCCGCGCTTCGACAAGCTGACCGAGTGGAAGCAGCGCACCGATGAGCCCTACGGCGCACCGCCGCGGCTGCGCACCGCTGTGGCCAGCGTGAAGGTGGCGCCGTCATGGGGCGATGACGGCGCGGTGTGCCTGCGCCAGGCCAACCCGCTGCCGCTGACGGTGCTGAGCATGACCATCGACTTCGCTACAGGAGGCTGACATGGGCTTCAGCGCGGGAGCCATGGCAACCGCTGCACTCGGCGCGCAGGCGGCCGGCGGCGCGATGCAGACCGTTGGCGCCTACTACGGTGCGCGGTCGCAACGCTCGCTGCTGAACCTGCAAGCCGACATCGGCGACATCAACGCCCGCATGGCCGAGGAATCGGCGCGCGGCGCCCTGCTGGCCGGCCAGCGCGAGGAACAGGCGGTGCGGCTGCGCACGGCTCAAGCCAAGGGCAGCCAGCGCGCCAGCCTGGCAGCGCGAGGCGTGGACCTGGGCGTGGGCAGCGCGGCCGAAGCCCTGACCACCACCGACGTTGCCGGCGAGTGGGACGCCAACACCACGGCCGCCAACGCGCTGCGCACGGCCTGGGGCTACCGCATGCAGGGCGTGGACGCCAGCAACCAGGCGGTGATGCAGCGCGCCGGTGCTTCGGCTGTCAGCCCGACCATGGCCGGTGCGTCCACGTTGCTGGGCCAGGCGGGCACCGTGGCGGCGAGTTGGTATCGGTTCAACCAGGCTGGTGCCTGGGGCCGCAAGGGAGGCTGACGCATGGCGACCGTGCCCCCGAACCGCGGCGTGCCGCAGGTTATGCCAACGCTGCTGGGCCCTGGGCGCTTCACCGTGCCGACAACGGCGCCAGGCGCCATACGCGCGCAGCAGATGCAGGAGGCCGGCCGGGCGGTGGCCGGTGTCGGCGGGCAGGCAGCACAGGTCATCGAGCAGGAGTTGCAGCGGCAGAACGCCGACATGGTGCAGGCCGCCATGAACGACGTGATCATGGCGCGCACACGGCGCACCGTGGACCCGCAGGATGGCTTCCAGGCCGTGCGCGGCGGCGACGTGCTGGCGCTGCAGGACGGCAAGGACTTGCCGACGGTGTACGCCGGGCGGCTGCGCGAGGACATCGAGGCCATCGGCAAGCGGCTCACGAACCCGGCCCAGCAGCGCATGTTCAAGCTGCAGACCGAAGAGCTGCTGACCGGATTCCAGAGCAAGGTGATCGACCACGCCGGCGCCGAGGCGGTGAAGTTCCGGCTCAGCACTGCCACTGGCACCGTGGACACCGCGCAGAAGGTCATGGCGCTGCAGTGGGGCGACCCCGATGCCGTGGCCCAGGCGCAGGCCGCGATCAAGGACCAGATGGCCGAGGTCGGCCGGCTGCAGGGCTGGTCGCGCGCCGAGACGCTGAGCAAGACCGTCGAGGCGCTGAGCCCGGGCCATGCCGCTGTCGTCTCCGGCGCGCTGCAGGAAGGCCGCCTGGACTTCGCCCGCGGCTACATGGAGCGCATCAGCGCCGAGATGACGCCCGCCGACCGGCTGCGCCTGCAGCAGCACCTGAAGGCCGGCGACGCGGAGGTCGCCGGCTCGCGCGCGGCGGATGAAATATGGGCCGCAGACGGCCCAGGCGCCGACCGCAGTGCGCCGGTGAACCTGTTCGCCATGGAGGCCGAGGCGCGCAAGCGCTTCGACGGCCAGCCCGAGAAGGCCAAGGCTGCCATCGCCGGGCTGCGCGAGCGCGCCCAGGCCTTCAACAGCACGCAGGCCGAATTCCAGGCGTCCAACACCACGGCGGTGTTCCGCATGCTGGACGGCGGCGCGTCGCTGGCGCGGGTGCGCACGTCGCCGCAGTGGATGGAGTTGCCAGGGGCTCAGCAGCGGCAGATCACGCTGTCGCTGGAGCAGGAGGCCGCCGCCCGCGAGTCCCGTGCGGCGGCGCGCGAGGGCAGGGAGCTGACGCGCCTGCAGCGCGAACAGGCCCTGTCGCTGATCCAGAACTCCGACGCCTACCTGCGCTACGGCGACCCCGAGGTGCTGGCCGGCATGTCGCGCGCGCAGGTCGAGGCGCTGCGGCCGACCTTCGGCCTGGACGGCACGCAGCACCTGCTGGCGAAGTGGGACGCGCTGCAGAAGGCCGAGACCCGTCTGGAAGCCAGGATCGACAAGCAGGACTTCGACGCCATCGCCGACCGCATGGGATTGAAGCCGTTCGACCCGAAGAAGAACGAGGAGGAGCGCCGCGCGCTGGGCGAGCTGCAGTACCGCGTCGAGACGCTTATCGACCAGCAGCAGCGCCAGCTCAAGCGGCCTCTCTCGCGTGATGAGAAGCAGCAGCTCATGCAGCGCGAGTTGGCACGAACCGTGACCGTGGACACCTGGGGCCCGTGGAACCGGCAGGCATCGGTGATCCAGCTCACCGGCGATGACGCGCGCCGCGTGATGGTGCCGCAGCAGGACCGGCAGCAGATCGTCGAGGCGCTGCGACAGATGTACCAAACCGACCCGCGGCCTGAGTTCGAGCCGACGGAAGCCAACATCCGCCGCCTGTACCTGACCGCCCAGTCGCCGGCGGCGGCCCTGATCCCCGATGGCAACTAACCCCTACCTGGACTTGCTGCAACGCGGCCAGTCGGTCAACGCCGAAGCGGGCGGCAACCCTTACCTGGACCTGCTGCGCCAGCAGCGCGACGGCGAGCAGGTCCGCATGGGCGCCGCGGCGACGCTGGCGCAGGGCGCGAACCCGGATCAGGTCGCCGCCCAGCGCCGCACGGCGCAGGCCTTGGGCGTGCCGCTGGCTGCTGTGGAGGCCATGCCGGATGAAGCCGAGCGCGAACTGCAGTGGCGCAACCTGCAGCGCGCCACGGCAGCCGCGCCGGTACTACGCCAGCAGTTCGCCAGCCCGGACTTCGCTGCCCTGGCGCACGACGACAGCCGGGCGCTGGCCCGCCTGGAGCGCGGCAGCTACACCTTCGGTCGCGCCTTCCGCAAGGGCGTGGCCGGCGCCAAGCTAACCTGGGACTTCCTGGCCGACAACATGGCCAAGGCCTTTGGAGCAGACCGCACCGAGACGCAGCGCATCCTTCAGGACACCGCCGGCTACTACATGGCCCAGGGCGCCGACCCGCTGCTGTCGGCTGCCGGCGAGCGCGCCAAGGAAGCCGGTGGTGGCACTTGGTACGGCACGCTGTGGCACCTGCCCGGGGAGGTGGCCACCGGGGACGATCCGCTGGGCGTCGTGGGCCGCTTCTTCGTCGAACAACTGCCTGCGTCGCTGGCCGGCTTCGGCCTGGGTGTCGGCATCACCGCGCCGGCACGCGCTGCCATCACCAGCACGATCAAGTCCGAGTTGGTGCGCCAGGGCGTCAACGTCAGCCTGGCCGGCGCCGCCGGCAACAGCACCGCCGTCGTGTTGCAGTCGCTGGGTGTGAACTACCAAGAGGGCCTGGAGACTGGGCTGAGCGAGCCGGAGGCCGCCTCCCGCGCCTGGATCAAGACCAGCGCCGAGGTGCCTGCCAATGCGCTGGCCGGCGCCGCCATGGGCCTGCGCCTGGGCCCGAACCAGTTTGTCAACGTGCTGGGCCAGACCGGCATCCAGGGCGCTGGCGGCGGCACCGGTGCGGCCTCGGCGGCGCTGGCCGTCGGCGAGGAAATCGACCCTGTCGAGATTGCGCTGGAGATTCTGGGCGAAGCTGTCACCGCCGGCCCGGAGCTGGCTGGCCTGAGCTATGCCCGGCTGCGCCAGGCGCGCGCACTGCAACAGGCGGAGGCCGCGGCCGAGGCGGTCGAGAAGGCCGACCAGCTCGGCGAGCTGGTGCAGGCGGCGGACGAGTCGGCACTGAAGGCCCGCGACCCGCAGATCTTCGCTGAGTTCGTGCAGGCGCTCCAGCCCGAGGCGGTGCTGTATGTCGAGCCCCAGCACCTGGCCGAGCTGAACCTGTCGGCAGTGCCGGAGATCGCGGTCGACGTGCAGCGCGCCCTGGCTGATGGCGGTGATGTGGCGGTGCCGCTGGCCGACTTGCTGGCCCACCTGCCGGGCCAGCAACTGCTGCCGCACCTGCGCATGCAGCCCGACGCCATGACGGCCGCTGACGCCCAGGCGTTCGACGGCCAGGCGGAACTGGTGCAGGAGCTGGCAACGCCGGCCGACGCGCAACCCGCACCGCAAGCCGACGGCGCCCTGCTTACCGCGCCCGAGCAGGCGGGCATGACGCCTGACGCCTGGGCCGAGTACCAACAGCGCGCTGCCGAGACCGCCCAAGCGGCGCTGGAGCAGCGCGACGCCCGGTCGCAACGCGATCTGCAATGGCTGGCCAACCGCAAGGACGAGGCCATGCGCGCGCTGTCGCGCGAAGTCGAGATGCTGCGCAGCACGCTCCAGACCGAAGCACTGGCCGAGGTGCGGCAGCAGCCGGTCTATGCCGCCGCGCACTGGCTGAAGACCGGCTCGCTGCCCGACGGCACGCAGACCGTGGGCGCGAAGCTCAATACGGCGGCGCTGCGCGAGGTCTTCGGCGACGGACCGGCGGCTCCTTGGCGATACCTGCCGTCCAACATGCTGGAGGCCGGCGACCTGGCCGCCGGTGCCGGCATGCATCCTGACGTGGTGGCTGAGATGTTCGGCTTCGACTCCGGCGACGCGCTGGTGCGGGCCCTGGTGGCTGCCCAGCCCGAAGCCGAAGTCGTCGGCGCGCTGGCCGAGCAGCGGCTGCTGGAGCAGCGGCCCGACATCGCCGACGCCATCGCCCGGGAGCGCTCGGCCGAAGCGCTGGTGGCCGACCGGGCCCGCACGCGCTTCCTGGCCACCGAGGCCGCTGCGCTGGCCCAAGCCGTGGGCAATCGCGTGCTGCTGGCGCAGGAAGCCCGCGCCTACGCTGAGCGCATCATCGCCGGCAAGGCCGTGCGCGACGCCCGGCCGGCGCAGTTCAAGGCGGCCGCGGCGCGCGCCGGCCGCCGGGCCGATGAGGCTTTCCGCCAGGGCGACACCAGCCTGGCCGCGAAGTGGAAGCAGGGCCAGGTGTTGCAGTCCTCGCTTCAGGACGAGGCCTCGGCGGCCCAGGCTGAGGTGCGTCAGGCACTCCGGCTATTCCAGCGCATCGCCCGGGCGCGCGACGAGGGCAACCGCGACGCGGCGCTGGCGAACCTGGCCCGCTCGGTGCTGCAGCAGTACGGCCTGGCGACCAGTGCCAAGGGTGCCGACGACTACATGGCCCAGGTGCAGCGCTATGACCCGGACCTGCACGCCGACCTGCAGTTGCTGCTGGACGGCATGCCGGCACCCGTGGCCGATCACCGCGCGCTCACCGTGGCCGACTTCCGCGTGCTTCGTGACCGCGTGGATGCCGTTTGGTCCCTGGCGCGCAGCACCCGCGAGATTGAGGTTGAGGGCCGGAAGGTCGAGATCGGCCAGGCCGCCACCGAACTGGCACAGCAGCTCGCCGCCGAGCCGGCCGCGCAGCGGGATAACCTGGTCGGCACGAACGAGAAGCTGGACCTGCGCATGCGCTGGGCTGGTGTGAAAGCTGCTCTGCGCCGGGTGGAGTTCTGGGCCGACGCCCGCGACCGCGGCGACAAGCGCGGTCCCTTCCGGCGCTTCATCTGGAACCCGATCAGCAAGGCCGTGACGCGCTACCGCGCCGTGCGCAATGAGCGTGTGCGCCAGTTCCTGGACCTGCTCAAGCCCATCGAGCCGACGCTGAAGCCGGGCAAGATCGCCGCCCCCGAGCTGGGCGACGGCATGGTGTTCGCCGACCGCTCGGCGCTGTTGCACGCCCTGCTGCACACCGGCAACGAGTCCAACAAGCGCAAGCTGCTGCTGGGCTACCGCTGGGCCACCGAGGGTGAGAACGGCGCCGTAGACACCAGCCGCTGGGACGCCTTCCTGGCCCGCATGCACCGCGAGGGCCGCATAACGGCCGCCGACTGGCAGTTTGTGCAAGGTACCTGGGACTTGCTGGAAAGCATGAAGCCCGCTGCACAAGAGGCACACCGGCGCATGTTCGGCCTGTACTTCGATGAGGTGACGGCCGAGCCTGGGCAGACGCCCTTCGGCGAGCTGCGGGGCGGCTACGTGCCGGCCATCACCGACAACCTGCTGGTGCCCGAGGCGCGCCAGCACGGCGCCATGGATGACCTGCTGGCCGGACAGAACTCGCCCATGTTCCCGGCGGTGGGCCGTGGCTTCACGAAATCCCGCGTCGAGGACTACACGCGCCCGCTGGCGCTGGACCTGCGGCTGCTGCCGGCGCATATCGACAAGGTCGCGCGTTTCTCCGAGCTGGGCCCGGTGCTGCGTGACACGGCGCGCCTGGTGGTGCGCAACAGGGACTTCCGCGCAGCGATGGATGCCGTGGACCCCATGGCCGTGGAGTCCATGCTGGTGCCCTGGCTCAAGCGCGTGTCCACCCAGACCCTGACCAAGCCGCCGGAGACCGCGGCGGGGCGCGCTGTCGCCAAGATCGCCACTGCGGTTCGCAACCGTACCGGCCTGCTGCTCATGGCCGGCAACGTCATCAACACCCTGCAGCAGGCAACCGGCTTCGCCAACGCCGCGCTGCGCGTCAAACCGCGGTACCTGGTCGCCGCCCTGGTCGAGGTCGTGAGGCACCCGACGCACGCCGGCCGTGCCGTAGCCGAACTGTCGCCCTGGATGGCCCAGCGCAGCGAGACCGGAGCGCGCGACGTAGATGCGGCCATCAGCGACATGTTGACCAACCCGAACGTTCGCCAGCGGGCCGAGCAGTTCAACATGCGCCATGGCCACGTGTTGCAACAGGCGGCGCAGAACTTCATGGATCGCGTCGTGTGGCTGGGGGCCTTCCGCGAGGCAGTGGCCCAGGGTGTGGAGACCGACCAGGCGGTGCGCGATGCCGACGCGGCCACGCGGATGACGCAAAGCAGCTTCGCCTCCGAGGATGCTTCAGCGGTAGAACACCAGATCGCCTTTGTTCGGGCCTTCTTGCAGTTCTTCAGCTACTTCAACAACCAGATGAACCTGATCTGGACCGAGGCGAGCAACGCGATGTCGCTACCCACGCGCCGGGCCGTCGCGGCGCGCCTTGCGATGGTGTACCTGCTGGGCTTCGCGGTTCCTTCGATGATGGCCGACCTGCTGGCCAAGGGGTTGCGCGGCGATCTGGACGAGGCAGACGATGACGACGAGCTGGCGCGGCTGATGTTCGATGTGCTGTTCCTGAGCCAGGCGCGCTTCGCCATGAGCATGATCCCAGTGGCCGGCCAGGCGGGCAATGCGCTGCTGGGCCAGTTCACGCCCGAGCTGTACGACGACCGCATCAGCGCCAGCCCGGCCTTCAGCGCCGTGGAGGCCACGGTGCGCGCGCCGCGCAGCATCTACCGGGCGGCGACAGGGGAGGGCAACCCGCGCATGGCGGTGCGTGACGGGCTGACGGCCGTGGGAGTACTCACCGGCCTGCCGGTCGGCCCGCTGGTGCGGCCGCTGGGCCACCTGGCAGACGAGGACGCGGATGTGTCGCTGCGCGGGTTGATCACGGGCGTAGACCCGGACCGTTAGCGGACGATCCTACTGATCTTGTTTCGGTGAGCGAAAACCTCGGATGACCCACGCAAGTACGGCCCCGATCAGGAGCGCGGCAAACGGCAGCGCAAGGAGCCATGCGCTTCTTTCGAACCTCGCCGCGCACTCGTCGCGACCGCGAACCGATTCAGTAAACATCCGATGCCAGTTTTCGTACTGCTCCCTGTGGTAGCGCTTGGCGTTGGGGGTTGGCGCGGCATCCGCCAGGCTGATTGCTTCTCCCATGGAATCGTATTGTCGACTCACGAGGTCTTGCCAAGATGATCGGCAGTCGAATCCCTCCCATGCAGAGAACCCGAACCAAGCAAACCATGGGACGGCAACCGCAATCCACGCGCGGATGAGGCCCTTCTTCAGGTTTAGGGTCGCAGCGGTCACAAGGCCGATGTTAGCCGCACGTTCTGCAGCGCTGGTCTTCGGCTTCGACCGCAACTGACCCCGCGGTGCACATAGCGCGCGCCCGCGCGCGGATCATCCTGCCATCCCAGCGCAGGGCATCCCGATGACCGTCAGCAGCACCGTCCGCACGGCCGGGCCGTACCCAGGCACCGGCAGTCCGGGACCGTTCCCTTTCTCGTTCAAGGTCTTCGTGCCCGCCGACTTGGTGGTGGTGCGCACCAACCAGGACGGATCGCAGAGCATCCTCGCACTGACGGCGGACTACACCGTCACGCTGAACGCCGATCAGAACGAGGCCCCAGGCGGTAGCGTCACTCTCACCGCGCCGCTGGCGGTTGGCTACACGCTGGGCATCACCAGCGGCCTGGAGGCAACGCAGGGCGCGCGCATCACGAACCTTGGCGGGTTCTATCCCGAGGTGCACGAGGACGCGCTGGACAAGCTAACGATTGTCCAGCAGCAGCAGGCCGAGGAGCTTGGACGGGCGCTGCGCGTGCCCGAGGTTTTCGGGGTATCGCCACTACCTACGGCCGCCCAGCGCGCCGGCAAGGTTCTCGGCTTTGCAAGTGATGGCAGCCCTGTGCCTGTGCAGATGGCGAGCGGAGGGGCTGGCGAGTTGGCGCTGCTGCTTGCCGACGCCTCGGACGCGTCGAATGGCGCCGGCATGGTGGGCTACAGCAGCGTCCTTGCCTATCCGCCAGGAACGGTTGGGTACGCACTGAAGACAGGCGCCGGATCCACCGCCTACGCCGACACCGTCAACGTCTACCAGCGATCTGACGAAGAGCCGTCTCTCCCTTCGGCTGCAGCCGGCATCAACTTTCTGTCCGGCACCATCACCGGTCTGACAGAAGGGTGGCAGCAGAGCGTGCCTGATGGCGATGGCCCGCTCTACGTGCTGTCTCAATACGTCTGGTCGCCAACAGCAGAGGCCTCCCTCCCGGCCAATGCCTGGATCGGGCCTCGCCTACTTGGCGGCGGAACTGCCGACCCCTATGTCCCGGACCTGACGCCGCCGCCGACGCCAACTGGCCTGACGGTCACCGCCGGCATGACCACCGTGTTTGTGGAGCAAGACCCCGCGGCTTACTCTGTCGGCCGTGGTCCAGGGCGCGTCAACATCTACGCCGCGCAGATCACGGTCGGCAACCCCGATCCTGTCTTTGCTGACGCAGTTGTGATGGCCCAGCCTACTGGCGTGCCGGCCTATTTCGCCGTCAGCCCTGGCACGCAGTGGCGAGTGTGGACGACTCACGTCTCGCTTGACGGCGGCGAGTCAGAGGTGCCCGCCGGCCCGGTTGATGTCGTGGTGGACGTGCTGCCGGAATACCTGCTTGAGCTGCTCACAGGAGAAATCACCGAGACGCAGTTGTATGACACGCTGTCAGGTCGGATCGACCTCATAGACGGGCCCGACAGCGTTGTTGGCACGGTCAACGCTCGCATCAAGTCCACGCGAGAAGCCATAGACGCAGAGATCAGCGCGATCAACGCCACGCTGGCAGACCTTACGTCTGTTGGTGACTACGACCCGATGCAGGCGTACAGCATCGGCGATGTGGTGATCTACGACAGCAAGCTGTACCGCTGTGTTGCCGCCGTGACCGGAACGGCCCCTCCGAACCCCACCTACTGGGAGTTGATCGGCGACTACGCCAGTCTGTCCGAAGCCGTCACAGCTCACGCCGTCGCAATCTCCGACCTGGAGACGCGAGTGACTGCTGCAGAGGGCGGTCTGGTGGCGGAGGTGAGTGCTCGGCAGACGCTCGCGTCTCAGGTGCGGGGCGGCTACACGGGGACCGATCCGAATGCGCTGGCAGCAGGCCTGATTTTCAATGAGCGCGGAGTTCGAGTGGCCGCGGAGGGCGCGATTGCGTCATCCGTCACCACGCTGCAGGCGAGGGTGCAGAGCGGCGACCTGTCGGCTTTTCAGCCGCAACTTTCATGGGAATTCGCGGACTCGGTAGAGGGCTGGATTCCGCGCCCAGTTGCTGATGCCGGCACGGTGTCGCACATCGCCGGCGGCATTCTTCGGTACAGCCTGCTCGGGGCTGTAACGCAGGGCTACATACGTCGAGACCTTCAGGTGACAGACATCCGGTCTGACACTAACTGGATCGCGCGCGCCCGCATGCGACTTGTCTCCGGGAGCGCGGTGACTGCGATGCATTTTGTGGCGTTCACAAACGTCCCAACTGCGGGCACCCAACTCGGGGTAGCGTCGGCGCCTGTCAGCCTATCCGCTGGCGGAGATTGGGTCACTGTTGAGTGGGATGTCTCAGCAATCCCGGGATGGGGGACGAGTCCCATCCATCGCATCTTCATACAAGCCCAGCCGAACGCGCTGCGAGTGCTTGACTACGACTCCATCGCCATAGGCAGCCGAGGCTTCGGCGTGAGTTCCGCCGCGGTGGCCAGCCTAGACCAAGCCCGCGCCGACGGCGACTTTGCGCTCGCATCGTCGATATCGCTGGTCGCTGCGGACGTTGGCGCGAACACCGCCGCAATTGCCACAGAGCAGACGGCCCGGGTAAACGGCGACAACGCGCTGGCCTCGTCGATCTCGTCGCTGTCCACCACAGTTGGCGCCAACACCGCCGCCATAGGCGCAGAAGCAACTGCGCGAGTAAACGGCGACAACGTCCTTGCAGGTCAGATTATCAGCGTCTCGACGGTGGCCAACAATGCCGCCGCGGCCGTGGTGACCGAAGCGACGGCGCGCGCGACAGCAGACGGGCACTTGGGTGCTCAGTACACCGTGCGCGTCGCGACGACGAGAGACGGCCGCACCGTTGCCGGAGGCTTCGGGATCAGCGGGACCAGCGTCGGAACCGCTGGCCCCGTCATCGACTTCGGGGTGATCGCTGACCGGTTCTGGATCGGCGCTCCGAACTCGGGGCCTGGCTCCCCTACCTCAATCCTGCCGTTCGTGGTGCACACGACTGCGACAACGATCAACGGCGTTTCGGTGCCTGTCGGCGTCAGCATGAGCGCGGCGTTCATTACCAACGGCACGATCACGACGGCGAAGATTGGGAATCTGCAGGTCGATGACGCCAAGATTTCCTCTCTCAACGTAGCCAAGCTGCTTGCCGGCGCAATTGCAGTCGGTCAGTACATCGAGGCATCAAACTACGTTTCTGGCGTGTCGGGTTGGCGCTTCGATGGCGATGGGAACGGTGAACTGAACAACGTCACTGTGCGCGGGACCGTGTACGCGAGTGCCGGCGAGTTCAACGGCATGCTGCGCGTCGGGTCAACGCCCGCCATCAGCGGCACCACCATGACCGGCTCCGGCGCGGTCTTCAATGCCAACGGCACCTGGGCTGCCGGCAACTCAACGACAAACATCACCTTCAACGGAACGGTGATGACGCTCAACGGAGCGGTTGTCAAAGAGTCAAACCTTGACCTTAGCTCGTTCACGGCTTCGATAACCGGCGGCAACTGGACCGCATCCTCGCTGACCAACGGCGTGGATCAGTCAACCACCAGGACGGCGGCACCGGCGAACGGCACTGCACCGTACACCTACGCCTGGGCCGTCACCTACGCGGCAACGGCTTCCGGCGGTACTCCTTCGGTGACGCTTTCGAACATCAACACTGCGACGGTCGGAATTGCCGTGAAGGGGCTGACCAACGACGCCTGCGCGGCATACATCAGATGCACTGTCACCGACTCAAACGGTAGAGCCACCCCGGCTGGCTTCGCGGTGAACCTCTCATTCGGCACGCCACCATGAACAATCAAGCCCCAGAAAGAAGCTTTGCCATCGTTGATGGCGACGGCTTTGTGATCGGGATTCAGCACGTAGACGAGGGCGCAGAGCCGGACCCTCCAGCAGGCGCGCAAGCGCATCTGCTCGGCGCCTTTCCTGTTGCTCCTCCTGAACGGCCGAACTTCCCGGCCCGCCTCGTGCTTGTGGACGGATCGCTGGAGTGGGAAGACTCGCGGACCCTTGCGGAGGCGAAGGTCAATCGAATCGCGCTGATGCGAGACGCAAGAGACGCCAAGCTGTTCGGGGGGTTCGAATGGGACGGCTCAACGTTCGACAGCGACATGCGAGCCCAGTCCACGCTGCTGGGCATGTTCACGACAGCAGCGCTTGCGACGCTGCCCGACACGCCATTCCGCCTGGCCGACAACTCGTGGCGCGTACTGACTGCTGCTGACATGCCGGTTCTGTGGTCCGCCCTCCAGGCGCACATCGGCGGCGCGTTCTCGCAGTTCGCCGCCAGAGAGTATGCGATCAACTCTGCGTCTACAAACCTTGAGGTTGACACGGTGGTGTGGGATGCCTGATCGCGCGGCGCAATACTGGAGCGACATCATCGTCGCTTGCGCCGCCATGTTGGGCGGCCTCGTTGGCCTTTACCGCCAATGGCAGCGCGGTGAGGTCAAGCGCGTGCGGGCCGCATGGATCGTTGGCGAGCTTCTTACAAGCGCATTTGCAGGCCTGCTGGCGTGGCTGGTCTGCAAGCATTCCGGCGCCAGCTTTGAGGTAACCGCAGCAGCTTGCGGCATCGCTGGTCACATGGGCGGTCGGGCCATCGCGTGGGCCGAGCGCGCGGCGCTGCGCAAAGCCGGCGCCGTGCTAGGCGATGATGGGGCCGGGTCATGAGCATCGCGCAGACAATCCACATCATCGACCAGGCGCTTGCCATGCTGCCTGGCGCCATGGACACGCCAGAGGCGCGCGTGCTGCTGCTGGCCATCGGCCTCCAAGAGAGCCTGCTGTTCCACCGCCGCCAGCTCGTCGGCAAGCCGCCCAGGCCGGTCGGCCCCGCCAAAGGCCTCTGGCAGTTCGAGCTGGGCGGAGGCTGCGCTGGTGTGGTGCGGCATGCCGCATCGAGGTACTGGATGGCTCGCGTGTGCCACGAGCGCGGCTGTGCGTTCGATCCGCGGTCGCTGTGGGACGCGCTGGAGCATGACGATGTGCTTGCTGCCACCGCGGCGCGTCTGCTGCTGTTCACCGACCCGCAGCGGCTCCCGGCGTTCGGCGACGAAGAAGGCGCATGGCAGCTCTACCTGCGCGTCTGGCGGCCTGGCGCTTGGGCCCGCGGCACGCCATCAGAGCGCCAGAGCCTGCGGCGGAAGTGGGCCGACTACTACGCCGCGGCCGTCAACGCCGTGGCGGCGCTGGCGTGATGAATGCCGTGCACCTTGTGCGGCGGCCAGGGGCACTCGCTGCCGGGCTGTCCGTGGCGCTTGCGCTACTTGCCAGCCACGGCCTGGCGGCATGGCTGGCCTACGGCGCGGGCCAGGACCGGGAGATTGCCCGGTCCGCACCCGAGAAGGACCGCGCCGCGGTGGCCGTGTCCGCCGCCCTGGTAGCAGCCCGCGACGAAGAACGCCGCCGCTTTGCCGGCGTACAGGAGATTGCCGATGCGGCCCGCAAAGACCTCGCCGCTGCGCGTGCTGACGCTGATCGCGCTCGCGCTACTGCTACCCGCCTGCGCAACGCAGCAGCCGACTACGAGGCACGTCACCGTGCCGCCCCCAGCGATCCCGCCGCTGCCGCCGGAGGCCCGCCAACCGCCGGCCCCGGCCTGGTGCTATCCGACGTGCTCGGCAGCGCTGACGGCAGAGCGGGAGAGCTGGCTGAAGCGCTTGACCGATCCCGCGCCGCCGGGCTCGCCTGCGAGCGAGCCTACGATGCGCTGACGCGCCCGCTGTAGCGAGGCTCAATGTCGCCGGGGCCCGGCTCGTCATCCGCCCCAGGCTCACGCTCCCAGAAGGCGCACCCGCGCGCCGGGTCAGCGACTCGATGCCAGCCATCGTGCCGACAGAAGCAGTAAACGCCATTGCCCTGGTCCATGCCTGCGTAGTGGCGACAGTGCCTACAGGGGCGGTCTGGCGGCTGGCTTGGCGGCGGTGGCGGGATGTGGAGATCCATGCTGGCAGGGTAGCGCGGAGAGGTGGAGCAGGGGTTTGAGCGCTTCTAACGCCCAGCTGGAAACCAGCGCCAATGCTTGATCGCATGGCGACTGCGCGGTTAGAAGAATCGGCCGGGAGCCCGCATGAATGCTGGTTTGCCTTGCTGCTTTGGGAGCAATGGGTCGGACGTTCGAATCGTCTCACCCCGACCACTTCTCTGCTGGCGGCGCCGGAACCTGGCGACCGCAACGCCTAGTAGCGCCTCAGCCCACCAGGGCATCAGCCCGGCTGAACCGCAGCAGGCTTGCGCCGCGTGCGCGCCGGCGCGGCGCAGTCGGCGCAGCGCCCGTACAGCGTCACCTCGTGGTCGTCGACCACAAAGCCGGCCGGCGCCAGGTGTTCCAGGCTGCCGGGGCAGCCGTGCACGTCGAACACCCGCTGGCAGTGCGTGCACTGAAAGTGGTGGTGGTGGCCATGCCCGGCGGACTCGTAGCGCGGCGGGTCGCCGGCCAGTTGCACCGCGCGCAGCACACCTTCTTCCACCAGCGCCTTGATCTGGCGGTAGACCGTGGCCATGGACAGGCCCGGTACCGAGCGTTGGGCAAGTAGCTGCACTTCCGCCGGCAGCAGCGGCCGGCCGGCCGACTTCACGCTGTCCTCGATGGCGGAGCGCTGACGGGTCAGGCGTTCCATGGCCGCTAGGTTAGCGCGAAGCGGATGCAGGGCGGCTGTGGTCTTTAATGAAAATGATTTATCATTAACAACAACAAGACGCCCGCACAACCTGCCCATGTCCATCCGCCCACCTCTCTTTCCCGCTTCCCGTGATCCCCGCTGCTCGCTCGGCAGGCGCCTGGCGCGCCGCGGACCAGGCTGGCTGCTGGCCTGTGCCTTGGGCCTGTGGGCGGCGCCAGCGCTGGCGCATGGCGACGCCTGGGAGCTTGGCGCGGTGCTGGACGTGGCGCACAGCTCGCGCGAGCAGGCGCTGGGCGCACGCGAGCAGGGCCTGCAACTGGGACACAGCGACCTGAGCGCCGCCGGCCCGCTGGGCGCTTGGCTGCGTGGCCGCGTGAGCGCCGGGTTCGCCACCCACGGCGGGCGGTTGGAGCACGGCATCGAGGAGGCCTACGCCGAGACCACCGGTCTGCCCGGAGGCCTGCAGTTGCGAGGTGGGCGCTTCGCCTCGCAGATCGGCCGGTTGAACGAGCAGCACCCGCATGCCGACGACTTTGTCGAGCGGCCGCTGGCCTACCGGGCCTTTCTCGGCGGGCACTGGAACGACGACGGCCTGCGCCTGAACTGGACCGCACCCACGCCGTTCTATCTGATGCTGGGCATGGAAGCGTTGCACGGCCGGCGCCTGGTGGAAGAGGCGGCCAGCCGAAGCGGCCGCGTGGGCGTGCGCAGCTTCACGCTGAAGACCGGCGCCGACGTCGGGCGCGAGCATGCCTGGCAGTTGGGCCTGTCCTACGTGAACAACCGGCGTGAGGCGGCGGTGGCGGGCCTGCATCACGGGCATGACGACGATGACCACGACGACCACGACGACCATGACGAGGACCACGGACATGGCGACCACGGCGACGCCGGCGATGACCACGCGCATGCCCACCACCATCACCACGGTGCGGCCTTCAGCGGCCGGCGCAGCTGGTGGGTGGACCTGAGCTGGAAGTGGTCGCCCGGGGGCAACCCCCGCGAGCAGCAACTGCGCGTGGCCGTGGACGCGGCGCGCATCACCGGCATCAACCGCTACGCCGGCGCCGGGGAGCATCACGACGCGCTGGGCCTGTCGGTGGTGTGGCGCTGGGCGCCGCAGTGGGAGGTGGGCGCACGCAGCGAACGGCTGCGTGTGAGCGAGCCGCACGGCGACCACTTCCACGCGGCGCGCCTGCGCGAACACGCCGTGATGCTGGCCTACAAGCCCAGCCACCTGCAGGCCTTGCGCCTGCAGTGGACCACGCAGCGCAAGGCGGCCGGCTTCGACGACGCGGCCCGGCGCAGCGTGCAAGTGCAGTACGTGCTGGGCTTCGGCGCCCACCCGGCCCATGCGTTCTGAGGCACGGCGCGTCGCCGCCACGCTGTTGCTGGGGATTGCCGCGGCCGCTGCGACGGCCGGCGCCGCACGGGCACAGACCGTGTTCGCCTGCGAGCCCGAATGGGCGGCGCTGGTGCGCATCCTGCTGCCCCACGCGCGTGTGCACGTGGCCACGCATGCCGGCCAGGACCCGCATCACATCGAGGCGCGCCCGTCGCTGATCGCCCAGCTGCGCGGTGCCGACCTGGCGGTGTGCACCGGCGCCGAGCTGGAGTCCGGCTGGTTGCCGGTGCTGCAGCAACGCGCCGGCAACCCGAGCGTGCGTGAACCGTTCTTCGCTTCGCTGCAGGTGGAGCTGATGGACGCCCGGCCGGGTGCCGTGGCCACGCCCTGGTCCGGCGACGTGCACGCTGCCGGCAACCCGCATCTGCACACCGACCCGCACCGCCTGGCGGCGGTGGCGGCTGCGCTGGCGCAGTGGATGGGCCAGGACTTTCCGGCGCAGCGTGAGGCGATAGAGCAACGCCATGCAGCGTTTGCCGCGCGCTGGCAGGGGGCCATCGCCGACTGGGAGCGGCGTGCAGCGCCGCTGCGCGGGCGGCGCGTGGCGGCACAGCACACCACCTTCGCCTACCTCTGGCGCTGGTTGGGCATGGAGCAGGTCGCCGACCTGGAGCCGCGGCCGGGCATGGCGCCCACGCCGGCGCACCTGGGCCGTGTGCGCGACCGTCTGCTGGCCGCGCCGCCGGCGGCCATCGTCACCGCTTCGTACCAGGACCCGCGCTCGGCCCGTTGGCTGGCGCAGCAACTGGCCGGCGCCGGTGTGGCGGTGCCGGTGCTGCTGTTGCCGGCCACGGTGGACGAAAGCGCCGACGAGGCCGCGCTGCGCGCCTGGTTCGACGGGCTCATCACCAGCTTGCTGGGCGCGTCGTGAGTGCCTTGTCGCAGGGCGCGTGGCTGCTGGCGCCGGCGGCCACGCTGCTGTTGGCCTTGCTGGCGTTGATGCCGCTGGGTGCGCAGGTGCTGGCTCGGGGTGTGGTCTTCATAGACCTGGCCGTGGCGCAGGCGGCAGCGGCGGCCGTGCTGCTGGCCGGTGCGCTGGCCGACGAACTGATGCACGGCTTGCCCCTGCTGACCCAGGCGGCGGCCTGCACCGGCGCCTTGCTGGCGGCGCTGCTGGTGGCCTGGGTGGCACGCCGCTGGCCGGCGCAGCGCGAGGCCTTGATCGGCCTGCTGTACGTGCTGTTCGCCTGCGTGGCGCTGTTGGCGGCGAGGCTGGGGCCGCATGGCCGTGAACAACTGACGGCGCTGCTGGCGGCCGACCTGCTGTGGGCCGGCTGGGGCCAGGCCGCCGGGCTGGCCGCCTGCGCCGCGGTGGTGTGGGCGCTGCGCGGCCGGTTGCGGCGCGACGCGCTGTTCTACCCGGTGTTTGCGCTGGCCGCGAGCGTGGCGGTGCCGGCGCTGGGCCTGTTTCTGGTGTTCGTGCTGCTGATCGCCCCGGCGCTGTGGGAGCGTGCCGGTTTGGGGCGTGCCCTGTCGCTGCTGCTGGCAGCGGCAGCCGGGGTGGCCGGCCTGGGCGCGTCCTGGTGGTTCGACGCGCCCAGCGGCGCCTGCGTGGCCGCGGCGCTGGCGGTGATGGGCCTGCTGGCCTTGCTGCGCGCAGGCCGGTTGCGCGCCTGACGGCAGCGCAGGCTCAGCCCACCCCGTGCAGAGGCGCGGTGGCAGCGGCCACCCGGCGGGCGAAGTCCGGGTCGTGCGGCTCCAGCGCCGCCTTGTCCAGCGCCGGCCGGCGCAGGGGCGCCACGCTGTCATCGATCTCGCTGGCCAGTTGCTGCGCCAGCCCGCTGGCGGTGGCCACCAACCAGGAACCGGTGTCGCGGTCTTCCCGCGTTTCCTGGTCCAGGAAGTGGTCGGCGGCCTTGGTGGCGGCGTGCAGCTGGTGCACCCGCACACGCAGGCCGGCCACGGTCTGGCGCAGCGCCACCACGTCGGCCGGGCTGTCGCGCAGTGCGCGCGCCAGGCCATCGATGTCGTCGGCCAGGTCGGCCGCCAGTTGCAGCGCGCAGGACATCAGCCACGAACCGGTGTTGCGGTCGGACTCGCCGTCCAGGGCGTTGTAGTGGTCGGCGGCCCGGGTGGTGGCGCGCAGCTGGTGGGCGCGGGCACCCAGCACACGCAGCGTCTGGTGCGGGTCTTCGCTGGAAGACGGCCCCACACGCGGCAGGGAGCGGGTTTCGGACATGGTAGGTCTCGCGGCGTCAGCAGGAACAGCTGCCGATTTTGCCTGCCCCAAGGGCAGGCAGGGCGGGCATCCTGCGCAGGACGGCCCGCCTGTGCACTGGCTTCGGCGATCATTCGGCCCATGCTTAGCCTGCTGCAGGCGCCCGAGTGGCGCGCGGACGGCGCCCCGCCGCAGACGCTGCCGGGTACCTTGCCCGTGTGCCTGCTGGTTCGGTTGGCGGCCGAGGCGAGCTGGGTCGACCGCGAGTCGCTGGCCGGCCTGTTCTGGCCAGACCGCCCCACGGCCGAGGCGCTGCACAACCTGCGTGTCAACCTGCACCGGCTGCGCCAGCTGCTGGCGCCTTGGGGCCATGCCGAGGCGCTGGAGGCCGAGCGCAGCCGCGCACGTCTGCGGCTGCCCACCGACCTGGCCGTGCTGGACCTGGCCGCCGAGAACCGTGATGCCGCCACGCTGGCGCGGCTGCAGCCGCAGCGTTGGCTGCAGGGGCTGCGTGTGCCCGGCTTCGACGGCTTCTGGGCCTGGGCACAGCAGCAGCGGCAACGTCGGCTGCGCCAATGGCACGCCGCCGTCGAGCAGGCGCTGGTGCAGCGCCTGCAGCAGAACGACCCGGCTGCAGCGCTGGCCCTGTTCGCGGCACGGCGCGAGGCCGAGCCGCCCAGTGCTGCGCTGCAGCTGGCGCTGGACGAAAGCAGCTTGAGTGCCGCAGCGCGCGCCGCCTGGCAGCGGATGCAGATGCCAGCCAGCGGCATGCCCGCTGCGCGGTCGGCCGCCACCCCGGCGGGCTTCTGCGGCCGTGCCGCCGAACTGGCCACGCTGCGCCACAGCCAGGCCGCCGTCGTCGTCGTGCTGGGCGAAGCCGGCATCGGCAAGACCAGCTTGCTGCGGGCTGCCGCGCCGCAGGCGCTGGGCCTGCGCGGCCGCGAGGGGCTGGACGCCGTGCCGTATGGGCCGGTCGTCGAGCTGCTGCAGCAGCGGCCCGCATTGCTGGCCCAGGCCGGCGCCTACCGGTTGGACCTGGCGCGGGTGCTGCCGGAGATCGCACCCGACGAAGCGCTGCCACCGCTGGACGCGCACACGGCCAAGCTGCGCCTGCTGGAAGGCCTGGCGCGCGTGTTCGAGGCCGCGCCGGCCGCTGGCGTGCCGCCGCCGGTGCTGCGGGTGGACGACCTGCAGTGGTGCGACCGCTCCACGCTCGAGTGGCTGGTCTTCGTTGCGCACCGCGGGCGGCTGCGCTGGCTGGCCAGCGCCCGTGCGCACGAGCTGCCCACTGCGGCGCGCCAGGCCTTGCAGACGCTGCGTGCTGCCGGCCTGTTGCAGGAGCTGGCGCTGCAAGGCATGGACGGCGACGAGTTCGGCGCCTGGTGCCGTAGCCGCTGGCCGGCCCAGGCCTGGCCGGCGCCGCGGCTAAAGCAGTTGTGGGCCCGCAGCGCCGGCAACCCCTTCGTGGCCGGCGAGATCATCGCTGCCGGCTTCGATGGCGAAGATGCCGACACGGGTGACCAGCCGACGCTGCCGCCGCGGGTGCGTCAGCTCATCCAGCGCCGGCTCGACGGCCTAGCGCCGGCCCCGCGGGCCGTGGTCGAAGCTGCCGCGCTGCTGTCGCGCCCGGCTTCGCTGGCGCTGCTGAGCGCGGTGAGCGGGCTCGAAGAAGCGCCCTGTCTGGCCGGCTGCGAGGCGGCGCTCACGGCCGAGCTGCTGGTGGAGGGCGCCGGTGGCATGGAGTGCCGGCACGATCTGATCCGTGCCGCCACGGTGGCCGGCCTCAGCGCGGCGCGCCGCGAGAGCCTGCACCGGCGCGCTGCGCTGAGCCTGGCACAGACCCTGGGCGCGGCGGCGCCGCCGCTGGAGATCGCCGCCCACTGGGACCAGGCCGGACAGCCGCAAACGGCGCTGGCCTGGTGCCACCGCGGCGCGCAGCAGCTGAAGGACGCGGGCCGCTTCGACGAGGCGCAGGCCTTGTGGCGGCGCGTGACGGCCGAGTCGCTGGAGGCGGCGCTGGTGCTGCGGGCGCGGCTGGCGCTGGCCGAGTGCGAGCTGCTGAACGACCTGCCGGCGGGCCGGCGCGCGTTGGAGGCCGTGCTGGACGAGGTCGGCGCGGTGGCCGAGGCCGGCCTGCGGGCGCAGCTCGAGGCGCAGGCGCTGGCCGGGCTGGTCGACAACGCGGTGTTCGCCGGCGACCGCCCGCTGGCACGGCAGCGCGCCGCGCGCCTGCGGCCGCTGCTGCCGCAGCTGCACGGCGCCGAACAGGCCCATGCCTGCGAGGTGTTGATCGAGCTGGCGATGCGCGAGCCCGACATCCCCGCGGCCCGCGAACTGCTGGCACGTGCACGCCGTGCCGATCCGCGCCGGCCTTCGCTGCTGAGCTTCGAGGCGCAGATCCACTGGTTCGCGGGCGAGGTCGTGCCGGCCTGCGAGGCCTTCGAGACGCTGTTGCGCGAGCACCCGGCGCAGTGCCGCGGCCTGACCATCGAGAACGACCTGGCCGTGATGTGCCATGCGCGTGGCGACCTCCTGCGCGCCGAGACCATGGCCCGGCGCAGCCTGGAGAGTTGGCAAGGCGTGGTGCACACCGAGACGCTGTCGCTGCTGGTGCTGGGCTCCACGCTCACCGGCCTGGGCCGCCACCACGAGGCCGGCGCCGCGTTGGAGGCGGCGGCGCAGGGCGCGGCGCAGCAGTCGTCGGCCCTGTTCCTGGCCGAGGCGCAGACGCGGCAGGCGCGGCTGCTGCTGCAGCACGGCCAGCCCACCGCGGCGCTGGTGCTGCTGGACGAGGCCGAACGCCACATCGTCGCTGGCGACGAGCCGTTGCGCTTGTCGCAATGGCTGGTGACCAAGGCGTTGTGCCTGGCGGCGGTGGGCCAGGTGCTGCCGGCCGGCCTGCACGCTGCGGCACAGGCCCTGGGCCCGCGCAGCCCACACCCGGTGGTGCAGGTGCGCCTGCTGCGCATCGCGGTCGAATCGGCGCTGCAAGCCGACGATGCCGCAGCGGCCTTGCAGGCGGCGATGGCGCTGGCGGACACCGCGCGCCGGGCCGGGCTGCAGGAGTGGTTGTGCGAAGGCCTGCTGCTGCAGGCCCGCGCCGCGCCCACACGGCGAAAGGTGGGCCGCAACACCTGGCTGGCCGAAGCCTGCACGCTGGCCGAAGCCGGCGCCTATGCCGACCTCGCCTGGCGCGGCTTCGCGCTGCGTGCTGATCCCGACAGCGTAGCCCGCGCGCAGCACTGGGCCGCGCAGATCGCGGCGGCCTCGGCCACGGCGCTGAGCCTGCCCTACGACGCGGAGGCCGCAGCCCGGCGAGAGCCGCGCATCGGCTGACGGCGCTCAGCCGCGGCACCTCAGCGCCGGCGCAGGCTCCAGCGGGCTTCCAGCGTCGCCGTGCAGCTGAGCGTGCCGGTGTTGCCGTCGAAGTTGCTTCCCACGGCCGGTGTGTTGACGATCAAGCCTTCGCAGCTGCCGCCCGTGCTTTCGAAGTGCAGTGTCTCGCGGCCTTCCCAGGTGTTGGCACCCGGGTCGACCTGGCCGCTGAAGCTGCCCGGCACCACGCTCACCGGCAGGTTCGGTCCGGGGCTGGGCGGCCTCTCGCTGGACGTCGTGCCTTCGGGCACCGTGCAGTGGGCCGTCGCGGTGTCGGTGCCGGAGCCGCTGACCAAGGTGGACAGCACCGCGCGCACCTGGTTGGCGCCGAGTTCCAGCCCGCCGTTGGCGCCGACCCGCAGGCGCCAGAAGCCTTCCGCCACGGCTGCAAACGCGGTGCCGGACAAGAGGCTGACGCCGGTGCCGCTGCGGGTGCAGGCGCCCGAGCTGCCGGCGTAGGTGGTGTTGTTGTGGCCCGTCAGGCTGCCCGACACCTCGCCCGCATCGATCACCAGGTCGGCCGTGCTACCCACGTCGACGACGCCCACCGAACGCGCCGCGAAGCTGAAGTCCAGCTGGCCTGTGTACTCGCCTTGCCGGGTGCCGGTGCAGAGCACGGTGCCGAGGAAGCCGCAGAACACCGAGGTCGAGGTCTGGGTCTCGTCCCACTGCAGGTTGAATCGGTAGGCCAGTGTCAGCGTGCCGACCCACTCGCTGGACGGGAAGCTCGGCGGCAGCGGCGGCTCTTCGCTGTCCTCGGGTGTGAGGTCGAGTTCGAGCGTGAACATCGTCAGGCTGGGGCTGAAGTCGTTGCTGCCTTCGCCATCTTTCGGCTCGCCGCAGGGGCCGCCCTCGCGCACCAGCGTCAGCGTTCGGCGGTTGGTCGCGCCGGGCGTGAGCCCCACGCGCACGAGGTCGCGCTCGACGACGAAGTCCAGGCCCTGCGTGGCCAGGCCGTAGCCCGTGCCGCCGTGGTCGCCCTCGCGTGCCCGGCGCAGCAACTCGCGGTCGTCTATGCGCCAGACCATCTCGTCGTTGCGCAGGCTGCCGTCGGCGCAGCGCAGCTCGCGCACATCGGCGCTCACGTTCAGGCTGCCGTCAGGCGGCAGCTTGACCTCAGCGTGGCGCGTGTACTCGCCCAGCCCGGCCGGGCTGCCCAGCGCCTGCAGGCTGCCGGCGCGGTCGGCAATCTCCTCCGGCACGGTCTGCGCGTTGGCAAACACCCGGTAGTTCAGCGAGGGGCCGGTGCAGAACACCGCGTCGTTCTCCAGCGCTTCGTCGCTGAAGTTGGCGAAACCGCCGAAGCGCGCGCCGTCGCTGCCCAGCGAGGGGCCCAGCGACAGCAGCTGCATCACCGGCTGGGCCCCGCTGCGCCTGCACTCGGCGAAGGCGATGCGGCGCAGGTCGTCGAGCAGCCGCGGGTACAGCTCTTCGTAGAGACGCTGGCAGCTGTCTTCCAGCGCCAGGTTCAGGCACAGGGCGTTCAGGTGCAGCAGGCCCTTCAGGTCTCGCACCGTCGTGTCGTCGTCCAGGCCCTTGCGCGCGACTTCGGCACCGACGAAGCTGAGCATCTGGTCGAACTTGGCCGACAGCACCTGGGCGCTGCGCAGGTCGGCCGGCACGCCGCCGCTGTCCGGGCAGTCGGCATTGCTGAGCTGGACGATGGCGGTGGTGTTCAGCAGCGGCAGGATGATCTCGTTGATCGCCAGGAAGCTGTCGGCGGCGAGCACGGTGGCGTTGTCCACGGCCTGCTGCTGCGCGGTGCACGCGCGCTGCTGGATCAGCTCGATGCGCAGCGACAGGCAGCTGTCCTTCAGCGCCAGCAGTTCGTCGAACAGCGCCTGGCCCAGCTCGGCGTCGCGCTGCCAGTCGATGCGCTGCAGCCGGCGCTCGAGTTGGCTGATCTGGAACTCGCAGTCGAGCAGACTGACCTCAAGCACGCCGCCGCCTGCGTTGCCGTCGTTCAGCGGCCGCATGCCGGTGCTCAGACGCTGCTTGTGCGAGGGGGCCGCGGCGATGCGGCTGCCATCGGCGGCATACCCCAGGCCGGTGATCGTGGCGCTCAGGGTGTCGCCGTCGCGTTGGCTGGGCAACAGCGTGCGCTCGCCGGCCAGCTGCCAGAAGAAACGGGCTTGCGCGGGCAGGCCCGGCGCGCTGTAGCTCAGCGTGCCAGGCTGGCGCAGGCGCTGCCCGGCCGGCTCGAAGCGAAAGCGCGCCAACACCTCGGCCGGCGTGCTCTGCGTCACCAGGCGCAGGTCCAGCGGCGCGGTCGTCGCGCCGGCGGGCAGGTCCAGGCGCAGGCCGTCCGCGGCGATGCTGCCCCCGGTCGGTGGCACGACGGCCGAGGTGCTGCGCAGATCGGTCGCCGACTCGTCAGGCGTGCCCGGCACGACGGGATCGGGCGCTGGCGATGAATGCGGCCCGCCCCCGCCGCCACAGGCGACCAGCAGGCTCAGCAGGACGGTGGCGCCCAGGCGGCGCGCATGCAACGGCGAGGCGAAGGAGGTGGTGTGGCGCACGGGTCGACGAAGCAGTTCGGCAGAAGGCGGCGATGTTCGCGAGCCACCGTCTCTGCTTCGTCAATGACCTGGGGCCGCCCGTGGGGCGGCGCGTTGCCGCAGTGGCCTGCCCGGAGGGACTCGAACCCCCGACCTGCTGCTTAGAAGGCAGCTGCTCTATCCAGTTGAGCTACGGGCAGAACGCACGGCCGATTCTAGGTGCCGCCCCTGGGGCGGGCGGTGCAGACCCCGCTGTACAGCGGCGCGGCTTGCGACAGAATGCGTCGGCGCCGCGCGATGCCTGCCTTCGCGGCGCCAGCATGGCCGGCACCGCCCCGGCCGCAAGAAGATCACAGCGGAGGGATGCCCATGCCACATGTTGCGCCTGTGCTGGTGAACAGCGACCGGGAGTACCTGGATTCGCTGCCCACCCCGGTGGCCCATGCCTTCCACGAGCTGGCGCTGGTGTCCGGGCAGGGCGACGACGCTGCGCCGGCGAGTTCGCTGCTGATGCTGTGGCACACCTGCGATGCGGTGGAGGTCATCGTGCGCACGCTGGCAGCGGTGTTGTTTTCCGACCTCACGGCCCGCGGCCAGATCGCCAGCGCCGCCAAACCGCTGTCCACCTTCAACTTCCGCCGCCCCACGCTGGGCAACTGGAAGAACCTGCTGGCGACGCTGCTGGAAGAACTGCCCCGCAACAGTGCGCTGTTCCGCGAGTTGGAGGCCTTGCGCGACCAGCGCCTGTTCGACAACTTCTTCGACGGCAGGGACCGCCCCGAGGAGAAGACCCTCTACGTGCGGCAGTTCACCCACCTGCGCAACCGGCTGGCCCACGGCGCGGGGCTCACGCGCCAGGCAGCCGATCTGCTGCTGGACAACTGGGCCGAACGCATCGCCCACTTCTTCCACAGCAACGGCGCCTGGCTGCGCGAGGTGCACTTCCGCGCCCACCTGGGCGATGCGCTGTATGAGCTGCGGGGCCTGAATCCGGTGCGGTTGCCGCCAGCCGCCGCGGCAAGCGGCGCCGGCACGGTACTGGCGCAGCGTGCCGACACCGCCGTGTCGCTGTGGCCGCTGATGCTGTTCGGCGTGCCGCGCGTGCCGGGGCTGGAGCTGGAAGACGACGCGGTGGCGGTGCAGGTCTACTCCAGCCTGGACAGCCAGGGCCGGCGCGTGTACTACACACCCATTGGCTGCCCGCACCCGCAGGTGCACTGGAGCGTCGCCGACGAGGCCACCACCAGCGCCTTGTTCCGGGCCTTCGAGCCGCTGCAGCGGCTGGAAGACAAGCCCACACCCGGTGCGCTGGACAGCTTCCGCAAGGAGCTGCTGGAAGAGGCGCGGCAGATGATGGGCCGCGAGGAGACCTGCGACGAGGTGCTGGACGAACTGCGGTGCGCCGACCGCCGCAACCCCGTCTTGTGGCTGCACGGCCCGGCAGGCAGCGGCAAGTCCACCTTGATGGCCAAGGTGGTGGCGCGGCTCATAGACACCTCCAAAACAGACCGGCAAGATGATGGGCAAGGCCCACGCTACGTCATTCCCTACCGGTTCCGCGCCGGGGACGCGCGTTGTTCTCGCTCCATGTTCCTGTTGCTGCTGGGCGAGTCGCTGCGTGTGCAGGCGCGGGCCGATGCCAACCTCGATGAACGTCTGCACCTGCTCAAGCAGGCCTTGCAGCGTTTCGTGGCCGAGGGCGGCAGCTGCATCTTTGTGCTGGACGGCCTGGACGAGATCGTGGCCGGCGACCCGGACTTCATAGACGAGGTGCTGCTGGGCCTTTTGGGGCTGGAGCTGAGCCAGCCGCAGCGGGTGACCTGGCTGCTCTCGGGCCGCGACTCCCTGACCGACGAGCTGCGTGCCGCGGGTGCTCACGTGCTGTTCCCCCAAGGGCTGCCCCGCCTGCAGGACAAGGATGTGCGCGCGATGATGCTGGAGGGCATAGGCCGCAAGCGTGCCGGCCTGCTGCGTGCCGACCGCGCCACGCAGCGCGAACTGGGCCGGGTTTCCGCCACGCCGCAGCTGCTGGCCGCGCTGAACAGCGGGCAGGTGCCGCTGCCGGTGCTGCGGCTGTGCAAGCCGGATGACTGGGTGGCCGAGCAGGGCAACCAGGCGAAGGCGGTGCGCCGTTCGGCGATGACGGACAACGGGTCGAAGCGCAGCGCCGCCTGGCTGATCGACGACGACGACGACCACGAGATGTACGTCGCGGTGCTGCACGCCGACGAACAGACCATCGCCGTGCACGCCGACCGCATACACAGCAGCTTCGTCGAAGGCGTGACGCGCCGCGCCGAAGGCCTGCCCATCTACGTGCGGCTGGTCATAGACGACATACGCGACAACGAGTACGACAGCTTCGACCATGCGCGCCTGCCGCGCGACCTGGCGCGCTACTACAACCGCCTGCTCAACCGCTACGGTGTCAACGGTGTGCAGCCGCTGCTCACACCGGTGGTGTGTTTTGTGGCCGTTGCGCGCGACGCCGTCAGCTTTGCGCAGCTGGAGGACGCGGTGGTGGCCGCCCTGCTGCCCGACGAGCCGCCCGAGGTGCGCCAGGCCATGCTGCGCGAGGCGCTGGACATCCTGGCTTCCATGCTGAGCACGCGCAGCAGCGGCGAAGGCGGGATAGGCTATGCCATCTACCACCAGTCGCTGCGCGAGTACCTGGACCCGGTGCCTGACGAGCAGGGCCGGCTGCCGCAGCGCGATGCCGACATCCGCTGGCTGGACGAGTGGATACGGCGCGCGCGCAAGCTGATGATCACGCGCTGCCTGCGTGCCGCCGAGCAGGGCCTGGCCAGCAGCGGCGTGTTCGCCGGCTACCTGGCCCGTTTCGGTGTGGACCACCTGCTGAGCCAGCAGCACTACGCCGCGGCGCTGCGCCTGCTGTCGCAACTGCTGGCCGACGACGGGGCCGGCGCAGGCCTGTCGCCCACGCTGCTGGCTGAGCAGGCCCAGCGTGTGGCCGAAGCGCTGGAAGCCGGCGTGCAGGCGGTGCGTGACGCCGCCGCCGGCAGCGCGGCGGCCGAAGCCGCCCGCCAGCGCCTGCGCGACATTGCCCCAGCCGATTTGCGCGCGCTGATAGGCGAGGGCTACGAAACCGGGCTGTACAGCGCGGCGATCCGCATCCTCATCGAGTACCACCCGGCGGCCTGGGAAGAGGAGAAAGCCCTGCGCCTGGCCTCGCCCTACGACCTCGTGTTCCGCCACGACGTGGGCGAGGCGCTGGCCGATGTGTGGCTGGAGGCCGACCCGGCGCTGCGGCCCGTGTGGATGCAGCGCATCCGGGAGCTGGAGACCAGTGCTCACAGCCGGTACGACCGCGAGATCGCCGGCTACGCCTTCAAGCACATCTGCGAAGAGCATCCGGAACTGGTAGACCTGCCCACGCTGCGCAGCTATGCCGGCAGCGCCGGCACGGCCGACCGCATGGTGGCCGGCGAGCTGCTGGTGAGCCTGGTGGTGCACGGGCGCGACATTGGTGACTGGGTGCACAGCACAGGGTTCGCCGATTCGCACTGGCCTTACCTGCGCACCGACATCGACGACATCCAGGCGCTGCAGCTGGACGAAGCCTCGCGCGATGCGGCGGTGAAGCAGGGCGGCGGCCTGGCCCGTGCGATCACCGACCACCGGGCCGCCGATGCCTTGCGCCAGCGCCTGCTGGCCGACCCGTTTTTTGCCGACCCGGCGCACGCGCCACTGGCGCGCCTGCTGCAGGGCTATGGCGAGCAGGTGCAACACATCGACGAACTGGACCGCTGGGTCACGGTGCTGGGCAAGGCCTACGACGGCGAGCGGGCGGCCCTGGTGGTGGACTACCTCAAGGCGCTGATGTGCCACCCGCTGTGGAACATGATCGAGAGCGTGTCCACGCTGGTGCGCAAGCTCATTGCGCGCAACAGCGCACGCTGGCCGCTGATAGACCGGCTGGTGAAGGTGGAAGAATGCAACTGGCGCGTGCGCTACGGCGTGGTGGACGCCGCCTTCAACACCGGCTACCTGGACGATTTCCAGTGCTTTCGGCGCCAGCTGCTGAACAGCTACCGCTACGGGCACTGCCGCGTGCGCGGCCTGTGCGCCGACGACCTGCTGGGCTGGGTGCGCTTGTCATCCGCCTCGCAGCGCGCGCAGATCCTGGCCGACCCGGACATCGTGAATGTGGTGCGCTTCTGGGTGGCCGAAGGCGACGACTTCTGGGTGCTGGAGTACGTGTACCTGCTGCTGCGTTTTGTGCGCGAGCGGCGCGAGGCCGGCGAAACGGGTCTGGACCTGCAGGCCCTGATGGCCGACGGCGTCTCACGCTACCTGGCCGGCGAGCGCCCTTTCTACGAGTGCGAACACCACGAGCTGCTGGACCGCATGGAGGCCGTACGCCGCGGCGAGCCGGCTGCCGACAACGGCGGTGCCTGAACGCGGCGCCGCCTGCAAGCGCATAGCTCTACAAGCCTATGCGCTGAGGCGGCGGCCCCGGAAAGCGCGACCAGGCCGGCAGCCTGGCCTGCGGCAGCAGCTGCTGCACCGCGCGCGTGGCCTGGTCTATGGCCGAGTGGGCGTAGGCGTAGGCGCCGGAGTCGGCCCCGGCGATGGCCACCCGGCCCCAGCCCCGGCGCGCCGCCGCCACCGGCAAGGCGCCGGCCGGCCAGAAGCGGTCCCAGGGGCGCATGTACTCGTAGCTGTAGCCATGCGCCCAGCGGTTGATGGTGATGGCTTCCACGTCGCGCGCGAAGTCGAAGCCGTGGGCGCCCAGCGCGCCTTGCAGCAGGCGGCGCATCTGTGTCTCGAAGTGTTCGAAGCCCCAGCCCATCAGCAAGGCACGGCCTATGCGCGACTGCAGGCGCGGGTCGCTGCCGTCGCCGGACACCACCACCTTGGACAGGTGCAGCAGGATGGGTTCGTCCGGCGACGCCGGCGCGCGCTGGGCGCCCAGGTTCACCGGGTAGTCCAGCGAGGCGTCGTCCCAGAACCCGCCCGGCGCCTGGATGGACGCGATGCCTGCGCGCTGCCAGGCCCGCGAGTTGGACAGCAGCGCGGTCACGTAGACCAGCGGCACCTTCACCTGGTCGTCCAGCGCCTCGCGCTGCGCGGCGGGGATCTCGTCGCTCAGGCGCGCGGTGCTGCGGTGCCAGCCGGCCAGCAGCACATGGCGCGCGCGCACCAGCCGCACGCGGCCTTGCCCGTCCACATAGCGCAGCTCCACCAGGGAGGCCTGCTGCGGCGGCCCCAGGTGGCGCAGCGCCACCACGGTGGCGCGCAGGCGCACGCGCAGCGCCGCGGCCGGGTCGTCCAGCGCGGCGGTGTTCAGCACCGCGTCGGACAAGGTCTCCATGCCGCGGCCAGGCAGCAGCTCCGGCCGCATGGCCCGCAGCAGCGCCCGTGCCACGGCGTGGTTGCCGTCGGGGAAGTGGTGGATGTAGTCGTCCTCGCCGGTGTGCAGCAGCCGGCCGCTGGGGCTCATGCGGCGGTCGGCGGCGTCGCCCAGGTCCAGGCCGTCGAAGCCTGGCAGTTCGCCGCTGGCCCAGGCGTCCAGCGCCGAGGTGGCGTCTATGCCCACGCCGAAGTAGGGCCGGGTGGTGTGGGCCAGGCAGGTGGCCAGTGCCGGGTCGGCGCGCCACACCTGCAGCAGGTAGTCGCGATAACTCATGCCGGCCAGGCGCGTGCGTGCCGCCGCCGGCGTGATGCCGCGCCAGGGGTGCGGTTCGCCGTCGGCGATGCGCACCCAGTCGGCCTGGGCCTGTGCCGGCAGCGGTGTGCGCGGCAGCCACTGGGCCGGTGTGTCGTCGTGGCCGGCGATGACCATGGCCTCGCGGCCCCAGACCTCGCTGTCGAAGAATCGGCCCTGCCGCACCAGCCCGTGCCGGGCGGCCCAGCCCTTGTCGTAGAACTCGGTGTCGAAGCGCTGCAGGTCTATGCCTATGTCCTGCAGCAGGCCGCTGACGGCCGGCGAGAAGAAGCTGGGCGTGTCCAGCGACTGCGAGCCGCCGTAGCCTATGAGCCGCCTGCCGCTGCGGCTGACGAACTCGTTGCGCCGGGCATGGCCACCCACTTCGTCCAGCGCGTCCAGCACCAGCATGCGCACCGGCCGGCCGGCATGGCGCTGGTACAGGTGGGCGCCGGCCAGGCCGCTGATGCCGGCGCCCACGACCACCAGATCTTCCACGCCTTCGTCACGCTCGGCCACCGTGTTGCGCCAGCGCGCCGGGTCGTCGCGCAGCGCATGGGCGGTGGCGTTCAGGGCGTCGGTCTGGCCGCTGAAGCCACCGGCAGTGGCCACCGCTGTAGGTGCCGCGGCCCGCGCTGCCGCGGTGCTGCCCACCGCCAGCGCCGTGCCCTGGAGAAAGTCGCGCCGCGTGATGGTCATGGGTTCAGGGGCCAGGGCGCAGGGTTTCAGCGCAGCGCCTGCAGCAACGCAAGCGCTGCCTGGCGGCCGGTTTCGGCCGCGCCGTTCATGTAGCCCTGCGACGCGGTGGCGCAGTGTTCGCCGGCAAAGTACAGGCCGCCGGGCAGCGGCTCGGCCTCGACGCCGCCGAAGGCCGTCCATTGCCCGGGGCGGTAGCAGGTGTAGGAGCCCAGGGCGAAAGGTTCGCCGGGCCACCACACACGGCGGGCTTCGCCGGTAAAGGCCGCGGCCAGGCCGGGGAACACATCGTCGGCCAGCGCCGCGTAGCGGCGGGCCTGCGTGGCTTCGTCGCCCTGGCCCAGGGCCAGGCCGGGCTGGCCGCCCAGGAACACGGTGAACAGGCCGTCGTCGCCGCCGCGCAGGCGGCTGCAGTCCCAGGAGGTCTGCAAGTCGGTGTCGGTGTAGCAGCCGCCGTCGTGCCCTTGGTCGCGCCACACGCGGCGCTGGGTGCGCAGCATCAGCTTGGCGTTGCTGCCGTAGCCCAGGCTGTCCACCGCCAGCCGCTTGGTGGGGGGCAGCAGATCGCCCAGGTCCACCTGGCGCAGCAGCGTGAAGGGCAGGGCCAGCACCACCGCGTCGGCGCGGGCGTCTTCACGGCCTTCGAGCGACAGCGTCCAGTCGTTCGCGCCGCGGCGCAGCCGCACCAGGTGGTGGCCCAGCAACACCGGGCGGGGCAGGCCGGCGGCCAGGCCGTCGGTCAGGCGCTGCGAGCCGGCGCGCAGCTTGTGGCGCTCGTCGCTGCTGCCGAACACCTGGAAGCTGCCGTCGGCGTCGGTGCCTATCAGCGTGAGCAGGTTCAGCGCCGACTGCTGATCGGCGTCGCCGCCGTACACCGTGACGTAAGCTACCTCTATGAGCTGGTGCAGCCAACGGTCCAGCCGCAGGCCGTGCAGGTACTCGGCGATGGACAGGTGGTCGAAGCGGCGGTCGGCCGGCGTGGGCGCGTGGTAGCCGGGGCGCGCGCTGATGGCGGCGGCGTCGGCCGCGATGCGTGGCGCCACCTCGGCAAACGCGGCGGCGATCTGCGTGTCGTCGTAGCGCTGCCGACCGAAGCGGTAGGCGGTGGTGAAGCGGTCTTCCTGCGGCGGGTGGGTGTCCAGCATCTGCACGCCCAGCAGGTCGGCCAGGGCGTGCATGTCGTCGTGGTCGCTGTCTATGAACTCGCCGCCCAGCTCCCACACCGCCTGCGGGTCGGTGGCGCCCGGCGCCGTCCAGATGCGCCCGCCGCTGCGCTGGCTGGCTTCGTAGACCGTGACCTCGCAGCCGCCCAGGGCCAGCAGGTGGGCGGCGCTCAGGCCGGCCAGGCCGGCGCCCACCACGGCCACGCGCGGTGCGGCGCCGCTGGCGCGCGGCAGGCCCTGCCCGCGGTACAAGGCTGCCAACTGGCGCTGGCGTGCGCTGAGGCCTGGCGCGGCACCCGGTGCCGCGGTGTCGTGTGAGCTCATGGGGGAGATTCTGCCGCCGGGCGGCACGGGGCCGTGCTCGGCTCGCAGCTCAACGTTGGCGGTACTGCTTGCTGCCGAAAAGCACCTCGCGTGCCTGCTCGTCCATCAGCGGCTTGCGCTGGTGGGCCAGCACCTCCACGCCGCGCACGACCGCCGGCCGGGCCGCGATCTCGTCGAACCAGCCCTTGAGGTGCGGGTAGTCGTTGAGTTGCATGCCCTGGTTCTTCCAGCTGCGCAGCCAGGGGAAGATGGCGATGTCGGCGATGCTGTAGGCCGGCCCGGCGATGTAGCGGCTGGTACCCAGGCGCTTGTTGATCACGCCGTACAGGCGGCGCGCCTCGTTGGTGTAGCGGTCTATCGCGTACGGCAGCTTCTCGGGCGCGTAGACGCGGAAGTGGTGGGCCTGGCCCAGCATGGGGCCGACATGGGCCATCTGGAACATCAGCCATTGCAGCGCCTCGTACTTGCCGCGGGTGCTTTCGGGCAGCAGTTGCCCGGTCTTGCCGGCCAGGTACAAGAGGATGGCGCCGCTTTCGAACATCGAGACCGGCTGGCCATCCGGGCCGTCGGGGTCCACGATGGCTGGGATCTTGTTGTTGGGGCTGATGGCCAGGAACTCGGGCGCAAACTGTTCGCCGGCGCCTATGTCTACCGCATGCACGCGGTAGGGCAGGCCGCACTCTTCCAGCATGATGTGCACCTTGTGCCCATTTGGCGTGGCCCACGAATACACTTCGATCATCGAGGCGTTCTCCCATGGCTGCCGGCCGGCGCCCGACCCTGCAGTGGACTCTAAACCATGCTCGACGGCTTGAAGCGACTGTTCGGTGGCGGTGCCAGCCCGGCCGCCGGCGCCTGGGATGGCGTGGTGAGCTGGGCCGAGGGCCGGCAATACACCTTTCGCGCGGTGCAGAGCGAAGGCTTCGTCGTGGACGGCCGCCTGGGCACCACGCCCTGGCGGATGGAGTGGGGGCCCTCGCAGCGCCCCTACATCGCTGGGCAGGAACTGCGCCTGCGTGCCGAGCTGGGGTTGTCGTCCGAGCTGCAGGTGGTGGTGATGAACCGCCCGCTGCAAGAGTCCATGGAGCGCACCATCTTCGAGCAGTACGTCGAAGGCGTGCAGACTCGCATAGACAACCAGACCCCGCCGGAGATGCGCTGGCTGGTGATGTACGGCAAGCTGGCCGGCAACGAGATGGGCGCGCTGAAGGACCGTTTTGTCGCGCTGGGCAGTCTCAAGCCCTGGCTGATGCAGTGGCTGGCCGGCACCTTGTCGCAGTCGCTGGCGGCGGTGCGTGCCGAGTCCGGGCGGCCCATGGTGTTGATGATAGGCCGCGGCCGGCTGATGCTGCGCACCTCGCTGGCCGATGCCGAGCCCAAGTCGCTGCAGATGTGGCTGCGTCTGTTCGAAAGCGCGATGCGCGAGGCGCAGCGTGTGGCCGCCGACGGCGCGCCCGACGACAACACCTCGCCCAGCACCCGGCCCAGCCTGTGGCCGGCCAGCGCGTTGCCGGGCGACGAGCGCAAGCGCTGAGCGTGTGACGCTGCGGCGCGTGTTGGAAGCGCGCCGCAGGCCTCAGCCCCGGGGGCTCAGACGCCGACCTTGCCCAGCTCCAGCTTGGCGATGGCGTTGCGGTGCACCTCGTCGGGGCCGTCGGCAAAACGCAGGGTGCGCGCCAGCGTGTAGGCGTAGGCCAGCGGGAAGTCCTGGCTCATGCCGCCGCCGCCATGCACCTGCATGGCCCAGTCGATCACCTGGCAGGCCATCTGCGGCGCCACCACCTTGATCATCGCGATCTCGGACTTGGCGCTCTTGTTGCCGGCGGTGTCCATGATCCACGCCGCCTTCAGCGTCAGCAGCCGGGCCTGGTCGATCATGCAGCGGGCTTCGGCAATGCGTTCCTGCGTCACCGTCTGCTGTGCAATGGTCTTGCCGAAGGCGGTGCGGCTGACGGCGCGTTCGCACATCCCCTTCAATGCCCGCTCGGCCAGGCCTATGAGGCGCATGCAGTGGTGTATGCGGCCCGGGCCCAGCCGACCCTGCGCGATCTCGAAGCCGCGGCCTTCGCCCAGCAGGATGTTGGACACCGGCACGCGCACGTTCTTGAAATCGATCTCCATGTGGCCGTGCGGCGCGTCGTCGTAGCCGAACACCGACAGCGGCCGCATCACGTGGATGCCCGGCGTGTCGCGCGGCACCAGCACCATGCTCTGCTGCGAGTGGCGCGCCGCGGTGGGGTCGGTCTTGCCCATGAAGATGAAGATGGCGCAGCGCGGGTCGCCAGCGCCGCTGATCCACCACTTGCGGCCGTTGATGACGTAGTCGTCGCCGTCACGCTCTATGCGCGACTCGATGTTGGTGGCGTCCGACGAGGCCACGCGCGGCTCGGTCATCGCAAAGGCGCTGCGTATCTCGCCGGCCAGCAGCGGCGCCAGCCAGCGCTTCTTGTGCTCGGCCGTGCCGTAGCGCACCAGCACTTCCATGTTGCCGGTATCGGGCGCGCTGCAGTTGAAGACCTCGCTGGCCCAGGGCACGGCGCCCATGATCTCGGCCAGCGGCGCGTACTCCTGGTTGCTCAGGCCGGCGCCCAGCTCGCTGTCCGGCAGGAACAGGTTCCACAGCCCGGCGGCGCGTGCCTTGGGCTTGAGCGCTTCGATCACCGGCAGCGGTGTCCAGCGTTTGCCTGCGCTGGTGTTGGCCTCTATCTCCTGCCAGTACTGCACCTCGGCCGGGTACACGTGTTCGGCCATGAAGGCCGTCAGGCGCTGCTGAAGCTCTTGCGTGCGCGGCGAGTAGCTGAAGTCCATGCGGGAGTCTCCGTGAAGGTGTTCGTGGTTTGTGTGCCGGCCAGTTGCTGCGCGTTCAGGCGCTGCGTTCGGCGAACGACCAGCCCAGCTCCGCCAGCGGGCGGGCACCGGCGCCGGCGGCGCGGGCCTGGTCGCTGGCCGCGGTGCCGTCCACCACCCGCCGGGCGATGCCTTGCAGGATGGCGGCGATGCGAAACAGGTTGTAGGCCAGGTAGAAGTTCCAGTCGGACTGCATGGCCTGCAGGTCGCTGCGGCGGCAGCGCTGGAAGTAGCGTTCGATGTAGTCGCGCTCCGGCGGGATGCCCAGCGCCGCCAGGTCCAGGCCGGCGATGCCGCGGAACACACCCGGCGGGATGTGCCAGCTCATGCAGTGGTAGCTGAAGTCGGCCAGCGGGTGGCCCAGCGTGGAAAGCTCCCAGTCCAGCACCGCCACCACGCGCGGTTCGCTGGGGTGGAACATCAGGTTGTCCAGCCGGTAGTCGCCGTGCACGATGCGTGGCTGCGAGTCGTCGCGCGCGCCGGCCGGGATGTGCGCCGGCAGCCAGGCCATCAGGCGGTCCATGGCCGGGATGGGCTCGGTGATGGAGGCCTGGTACTGCTTGCTCCAGCGGTTGATCTGGCGCTCGAAGTAGTTGCCCGGCCGGCCGTAGTCGACCAGGCCCACGGCGGCGGGGTCCACGCTGTGCAGCGCCGCGATGACGC
This sequence comes from Burkholderiaceae bacterium, assembly GCA_037190565.1. Classification (GTDB taxonomy): domain Bacteria; phylum Pseudomonadota; class Gammaproteobacteria; order Burkholderiales; family Burkholderiaceae_C; genus Rubrivivax. The sequence goes on along the minus strand of JBBCJV010000011.1, from coordinate 9,292 downwards.
GGTTCATCTCGTCGTAGACGGCAGCGCGCTCGGCCGCCGACAGCTGCGGCAGCGACTGGTCCCACAGCACACGCCCGGCCACACACTCCATCACGTAGAAGGCGCGGCCCATCACGGCCTCGTCCTCGCACAGCAGCAGCATGCGCGGCACCGGCACGTCGGTGCCGGCCAGGGCCTGCATCACGCGGTACTCGCGCTCTATGGCGTGCGCCGAAGGCAGCAGCTTGGCCACCGGGCCGGGCTTGCTGCGCATCACGTAGTCGCGCCCGGGGGTGCGCAGGCGGTAGGTGGGGTTGGACTGCCCGCCCTTGAACTGCTCCACCGTCAAGGGCCCGGCGAAGCCGTCCAGGCGGCTGCTTAGAAAGGCTTCCAGCGCGGCCAGGTCGAAGGCATGGCTGGCGGCCATGGGGCGGGTGCCGCTGAACTGTTCCATGGTTCAGCCGTCGGTTGTGTTCAGGACCGCTCGGCGATGGCCAGCAGCTTTTCGCGTGACAACACCACCAGCCGCGTGGGCTCCACGCGCACGGCACCTTCGCGCTCGAAGCCCTTGAGCTCCTGGTTCACGCGCTGGCGCGAAGCGCCCAGCAACTGCGCCAGGTCTTCTTGCGCCAGCGCCAGGCCTATGCGAATCTCCTCGCCCGAGGCGATGCCGTAGCTCTTGGCGAGCAGCAGCACCTGCTTGGCCAGCCGGGCCTGCAGCGGCAAGGTGTTGAGGTCTTCCACCTGGTCGAACATCAGCCGCAGGCGGCGGCAGTTCAGGCGCAGCAGCGCGTCGTACAACTCCACGTGCTGGGCCAGCAGTTCGCGGAAGTCGCTCTTGCGCACCACCAGCAGCGTGGTGGGGCCGTGGGCATGCGCATCGTGGGTGCGCGGCAGGCCGTCGAACAAGGCGATGTCGCCGAACCACACGCCCGGCTCCACGTAGGTCAGCGTGACCTGCTTGCCGGCCAGCGACACCGAGCTGACGCGCACCGCGCCCGCGGCCACGCCTATCCATTCGTTGGCCGGCGCACCGCGCTGGGCCAGCGCATCGCCGTCGGCGAGACGGCGCACCACGGTGCGCGCCAGGATGGCCGAACGCAGCGGTGGAGAGAGCTTGCTGAACCAAGGGCCGGTCTCTATGTTGTGCAGCTCTTCGATTGTAGGAACCGGGGTTTGCATGGTTTGTCTCGCGAGCGACAGGCGCTCCAGCGCTTTGCATTGTCCCTCTGCCCGCGGTGGGCCGGCGCAGCGGCGGCCATCGCCGAGGCGGTGCAGGGCCTGCGTCACACCGCGCTGGTGAGGCGTGGCATGGGCCACGAAAGCAGCCGTTGCATGGGGCTGCCAGCGGGCGGGCGCTGTAACCATTCGTGCTAGAGTGATTTGATCCCCTGAAGCTGTTCCCGCCGCCTGCATGCTGAACCCGAGGCCCTGGCTGTCGTTGATCCTCGCTAGCGCCTGTGCGACGGCGGCGGCCCCGGCATCGGCGGCCAGCCTGGGTGCTCCCAGCAGTGCCGCGGTCTTGGGCCAGCGCCTGGACTTTTCGCTGCTGGTCAGGCTGGACCCCGGCGAGTCGCTGGCCCCGGAATGCCTGTCTGCCGAAGTCGCCATGGGCGAGCGTGTGCTGCCGCGCGGCCTGGTGCGCGCCGTGATAGAGCGCCATGGTGTGGAACGTGCCGATGTGCGCGTGCAGACCCTGGTGCCGGTGGAAGAGCCGGTGATCGATGTGGCGGTGACGGTGGGCTGCGGCTCGACGATGACACGCCGCTACGTGCTGCTGGCCGACCCGCCGGACCTGGGGCCGGCCTTGCCGCCCACCGCGCCGGCGTTTGCGGCCGCGCCGGTGGATGCTGCAGCCGCGTCGCAGGCGCCTGCACCGGCCCCCCGCGCGCCGACCGCTGCCGCACCAACGGTGGTGGCCACGGCCCCGGCCACCACTGCAACGCCCGCCCCGCCGCCGGCCCCTGCGCCGCGGGCGCGCCCGCAACCGCCGCGCAGCGAGCCGCGTGCCGCGGCGGCCCCGCCGCCCCGGCCGCCGCAGCAGCGTCCTCGCCCTGCCGCACCGCCCCCGGCACCGCAGCCCGCGGCGACGCCGCGCCTGCAGCTGGACATGGTGGAACCTGCGCCCTTGCGCGAGAGCGAGGTGGTGGAGCAGGCCATCGCCGCCGTTGCACAGGCCGCCAGTGCGGCGCGTGCTGCGGCGTCGGCGGCTTCGCTGGCCTCGCAGCGCATCGCGGCGCTGGAGCGCAGCGTCGAGCAGCTGACCACCGATGCCCAGGCCAGCCGCGAAGTGGCCGAGGCCTTGCGTGCGCAGTTGAGCGCTTCGCAGCGCTCCAGCCTGTGGGTGGTGCCGCTGCTGGTGTTGACCTTGTTGCTGGCCGCGCTGGCGGCCTGGCTGGCCTGGCGGCTGGCCGCCGCCGAGCGCCAGCGCCAGCAGGTCTGGCGTGTGGCGGTGGCGGCGCAGGCGCGCGCCGCGGCTGCGGGCGTCGATGAAGACGAGGCCACACCCAGCCGGCAACCCACCATGCCCATTCCGGTGGTGCATTCCGAGATCGAGTTGCCCGCGCGGCGTGGTGCGGCGCCGCCGGCCTGGCCGCCGGCGGCACCGGCCGAGCAGCCGCCCCGTTTTGCGCCGACGCAGCCGCCGGCAGCCGACGAGCCCCCGGGCTTCGTGACGACCGGTGGCGTGGTGCCGCCCGAGTCGCGCACCCTGCCCATGGACCCGGACCTGCTGCCCGAGGCCGCGATGCAGCGCACGCTGCCGCTGCCGCCGGCGCTGCGCCAGGAAGACACGGCGGCGCGCGATGTCTCCATAGAAGAGCTCATAGACCTGGAGCAGCAGGCCGAGTTCTTCACCGTGCTGGGGCAGGACGACGCCGCCATAGACCTGCTGGTGGACCACCTGCGCCAGACCGGCGGCGGCAGCCCGCTGCCCTACCTGAAGCTGCTGGAGATCTACCACCGCCGCGGCGACCACGAACACTACGACCGCATGCGCACGCGCTTCAACCAGCGCTTCAACGCCTTCGCGCCCGAGTGGGGCGTGGACCTGCAGGGCGGGCGTTCGCTGGAGGACTACGCCGGCGTGCTGCCGCGGCTGCAGCAGGTGTGGGACCGCCCGCTGGACGCCATGGCCGAGCTGGAGGTGCTGCTGTTCCGCAAGTCGCGCGGCGAGCTGTTCGACCTGCCGGCCTACCGCGACGTGCTGTTCCTGTACTCGTTGGCGCGCGACCTGCTGGACCGCGAGTCGGCCGACAGCGGCAACGTGGACCTGCTGCTGCCGCTGGCCGACATCGGCGAGTTCGGCAGCACGGCACCGGCGCCCTTCCGGGGCGACGAGCGCGAGTCGGCGCCTGAGCCCATCGACTTCGACAACCGGCCCACGCTGCCGGTGGACTTCGACCTCACCACGCCCGAGCGCCAGAGCAGCCTGTTCGACCCGCTGGACGAGCCGCGTCGGTCACGCTACTGAACACGCCCGGGCTTGATGGGGCTGAGGCCGGCTGGGTCCGGCTGCCCGGCCGGCATCAAAGCTGGCGCAATCGCGCCAGGGCCTCCAGCAGCGTCTCGTCCTTCTTCGCAAAACACAGCCGCGCCAGCCGCTGCTCGAAGCCGCCTTCGTAGAAGGCCGCCAGCGGGATGGCGGCCACGCCGGCCTCGCGCGTGAGCCACTGGCAGAACTCGGCCTCGGGCAGCTCGCTGACGGCCGAGTAGTCCACCAGCTGGAAGTAGCTGCCCTGGGTGTGCAGCGGCCGCAGGCGGGTCTTGCGCAGGCCGTCGGCAAACAGGTCGCGCTTGCGCTGGTAGAAGGCCGGCAGGTCCAGGTAGGGCGCGGGGTCGGCCATGTAGCGCGCCAGCGCGTGCTGCATGGGCGTGTTCACCGTGAACACGTTGAACTGGTGCACCTTGCGGAACTCGTTCATCAGCACGGCCGGTGCCACCACGTAGCCCACCTTCCAACCGGTGACGTGGTAGGTCTTGCCGAAGCTGGAGACCACGAAGGCGCGCTCGGCCAGCGCCGGTATCGAGGCAGCGCTGGTGTGCGGCTGGCCGTCGTAGACCATGTGCTCGTAGACCTCGTCGGCCAGCAGCAGGGTGTCGGTGGGCGCCAGCAGATCGGCCAGGCGCTGCATCTCGGCCGCCGTCCACACCGTGGCGCTGGGGTTGTGCGGGCTGTTGATCATCAGCAGCCGCGTGCGCGGCGTCAGCGCCGCAGCGATGCAATCAAAGTCGGGCCGGAAGCTGCCGGGCGTCAGTGGCACACGCACCACACGGCCGCCGGCCAGTTCGATGTTGGGCACGTAGCTGTCGTAGGTGGGCTCCAGCACCACCACCTCGTCGCCGGGGTGCACCACGGCCAGCACCGCGGTCAGTATGGCCTGCGTGGCGCCGGCGGTGATGGTGATCTCGCTGCCGGCGTCGTAGCGCCGGCCGTACAGGCGCTGCATCTTGTCGGCCACCCGCTCGCGCAGCAGCGGCACGCCGGCCATGGGGGGGTACTGGTTCAGGCCCTCGGCCATGGCATCGGCCACATGGCGCAGCAGCGCCGGGTCGCAATCAAAGTCCGGAAAGCCCTGGCCCAGGTTGACCGCGCCGCGCTCGGCAGCCAGCGCCGACATCACGGTGAAGATGGTGGTGCCCACCTGCGGCAGGCGGGAGCGGATCTCGGGGGTGTGGTGCATGGCGGGGTGGCGGGGGTTCACAACTGGTAGTCGCTGCCCTGGCCGGCCATCGCGCGCTCTATCAGCGCGGCGTTCAGGCGGGGCGACAGCATCTCAGCAAAGTTCAGCACGAAGCGGCGCAGGTAGGCACCGCGTTTGAAGGCCACGCGCGTGACGTTGCTGCCGAACAAGTGGCCCAGCGGCCGCGCCACCAGGCCGCCTTCGGCCGGCTCGTCGCGCATGGCCAGCTCGGTGACGATGCCCACGCCCAGGCCCAGCCGCACATAGGTCTTGATGACATCGGAGTCGATGGCCTCCAGCGCCACCAGCGGGCGCTTGCCGGCGCGCACAAAGGCCTCGTCTATGCGCGAGCGGCCGGTCACCGTGGGGTGGTACAGCACCAAGGGGTGGGCTGCCAGCTGCTCCAGCGTGGGCCGCTGCGCCGCGGCCAGCGGGTGCGTAGGCGGCACCACCATGATGTGCTGCCATTCGTGGCAGGGCAGGGTGATCAGGTCCTGGTGCTGGGCCAGCGCCTCGGTGGCCAGGCCGATCTCGGCCACGTCGTCCAGCAGCATGCGCACCACCTGCTCGGGCACGCCCTGGTGCAGCACCACCTGCACACGCGGGTGCTTGTGCCGCAGCTGGGCCACCGGCTCGGGCAGGAAGTAGCGGGCCTGGGTGTGCGTGGTGGCGATGGACAGCGTGCCGCTGTCCTGCTTGGAGTACTCGTCGCCTATGCGGCGCAGGTTGGCCACCTCGCGCATGATGATCTCCACCGCGTTCAGCACCTGCTGGCCGGGCTCGGTCACCCGCTTCAGGCGCTTGCCGTGGCGGGCGAAGATGTCCACGCCCAGTTCTTCTTCCAGCTCCAGAATGGCCTTGCTGATGCCCGGCTGCGAGGTGTGCAGGGCCTTGGCGGTCTCGGTCAGGTTGAGGTTGCGGCGCACCGCCTCCTGAACGAAGCGGAACTGGTGCAGGTTCATGGTGTGATGATGCCGCGGTGGTCGACGTCTTGCCTGGCGTCCAGCAGGCGCAACGCGGCGCCGGCCATGGCCTGCACCACCTCGGCCTGTTCGCCTATGGCCGGCGCAGCGGCGAATGCCACCCGCGGATGCGCGGCGCGCAGCGCGCCCAGCAGGCGCGGCAGGTCCTGGCGCACATGGCCGCCGGCGCCCAGGAACATGGGCAGCACCAGCACCTGTGCGCAGCCTTGGGCGACCAGCGCGGCGCAGGCTTCGGCCAGCGTGGGCGGCATCAGGTCCAGGTAGGCCAGGTGCACCCGCAGCCCCGGCCGGGCGGCGCGCACGGCGTCGGCCACGGCCTCGAAGGGCGCGGCCCAGCGCGGGTCGCGCGCCCCATGCGCCAGCAGCACCAGGCCCGCAGCGGCGGCCGTGTTCACCGGTAGCGCACCAGCCAGGTGAAGGCGGCCATGGAGATCAGCAGGTACAGCAGGCTGGGCATGGCCGCCACCACCCAGGGCGTCCACTCGCGCAGCAGGCCGATGTGGCCCGCCAGGTTGTTCAGCAGCACGAAGCTGATGCCCAGCATGATGCCGCCGAAGACCTTGAAGCTGACGCTGCCGGCGCGCGCATGCAGGTAGGCGAAGGGCAGCGCCAGCGCCACCATCACCAGGCAGGCCAGCGGGTACAAGGCCTTCTTCCAGAAGCGTATCTCGTAGCGCTGCGCCGCCTGTTCCTGGCCGGCCAGGTGGGCGCTGTAGCGCCACAGCTCGGCGGTGGTCATGGTGGCCAGCGGCATCACGGCCGCGGCCACCACTTCCGGGCGCAGCGTGCTGTCCCAGGTGCGCTGGGCCTCGTGCAGGTGCTGCACCGCCGGCGCGGTGCTGCCGTCTTGGGCCTCGCTGCTGCCGTTGTGGCCTGCGGTGCCGCGGGGGCCGTTCACCGGCCAGCGTGTGGTGCGCGCGTCCAGCAGGGTCCAGCGGCCGTCGGCGTCGACCTGGCCTTCGCGCGCCTCGGTGCGCGTGAGCAGGCGGCCGTCGGCATCGAATTCGAAGATGCGTATGCCGCGCAGCGCGCCTGCGGCGGTGGCGCCGTCCACGTTGATGGAGAAACTGCGCTCGCCCTCGGGCGTGCTGCGGCGCTCCTTCAGCCAGGCGCCGGCGCCGCCCACCTGCAGGCCACCGGTGTGGCGCGCCTTGAGCAGCACCGCGGCGCGCTCGCTGTGGGGGGCCAGCCAGTCGCCTATGACGAAGGTGCAGGCGCCGAACACCAGCCCCAGCACCGCCAGCAGCCACAGTGCGCGGCCCGGCCCCAGCCCGCCGGTGCGCAGGATGGTGAACTCCGAGGTCTGGGCCAGGCGCGACAGCGAGTAGATGCTGCCTATCAGAACCGCGATGGGAAACACCTCGTAGAAGTGGCCCGGCAGCTCCAGCACCGCGGCCTGCAGCGCGTACAGCGTGCCGCGGTCGCGCGTGCCGGCGCTGTCGAGTTCGTCGACGAAGTCTATGAAGAAGAACAGCGACAGAAAGGCGAAGGCTACGAACAGCACCGACGCGACGATGTCGCGGTACAGCAGGCGGCGAACGGTCTTCATGTGGGCACCCCACGGCCTGCGGCCGGCCCCGCCAGGCGGGGATGATCCCTCGGCCAAGCCTGCGGGCTCATGCCGCCACCCGCCGCCGCAGCCGACGCGTCACCGCTGCATGGTCGCGCCACCACAGCAGCGCCAGCGCCAGCGCGAACACGCTGCCGTGCACCAGCAGCATGGCGGTGCCCATGCCCAGCCGGCTGCTGGCCACCCAGGCCTGCGACAGCGTGATCAGGTTGTAGTAGATGACAAAGGCCAGCAATGCAAACAGCAGGTTCCAGTTGCCGGCGCGCCGCGGGTGGGTGGCCGCCAGGCCTATGCCCAGCAGCAGCAGGTTGGCCGCCCCCAGCAGCAGGCCGAAGCGCCAGGCCAGCTCGCCGCGGTGGCGGGGGGTGGGTTCCTGTATCAGGTCCAGCGTGTCCACGCTGCGCGGCGGCAGGCTCTCGGCCGAACGCGCGGCGCGGTCAGGCGCCAGCACGCGGTAGCTCTCGAAGCTGGACAGCGTGGCTTCGCCCACCTGCAGGTCCAGGTCGTTGCGCTGCCCGCGCTCCAGCACCAGGTAGCGCTCGTTGCCGTCGCGCCCGCCGGCTTCCAGCCGCCCGCTGCGCGCCGAGGTGACGGACTCGCCGCGCTCGTCGCGCATCAGGATGAAGACGTTGCGCGCCGCGCCGGGGTCTTCGGCGTCGCGCTCTATGAAGAACACGCGGCGGCCATCGCTGGAGGTCTGGAACACGCCCGGCGCCACGCGAGAGAGGTCGGATCGCTGCTGGTAGCGTTCGCGCAGTTCCAGGCTGTTGCGGTTGCCCCAGGGCCACACCATCAGCAGCAGCGCGGCGATGACCAGCAGCACCGGCCAGCTGGTGCGCAGCACCGGCCGCACGAAGCGGCTCAGGCCCACGCCGCTGGCGAACCAGATGACCATCTCGCTGTCGCGGTACATGCGGCCCAGCGTCAGCACGATGGCCACAAACAGCGACAGCGCCAGCATGGTGGGCAGGTGGCCCAGCGAGACGTAGCCCATCAGCAGCACCACGTCCTGCGGGGCCACGTTGCCGCTGGCGGCCTGGCCTATGGTGCGTATCAGGAACATCGTCAGCACGATGGTCAGGATGACGACCAGCGTCGCCCCGAAGCTGCGCGCGAGTTCGCGGCGCACGGTGCTGTCGAATAACATGCGTGGCTTTCCATTCCTGGCACCACGAATTATGGACTTCAAGACCCAGGTGGCCGCGCCCGCTGCCGTTGGCGCCGATGCACTGTTGGTCGTCGTTTGCGGCGAGGCACCTCCGGCGGCGCTGGACAAGCCGTTGGCCGGCTTGCTGGCCGCAGCCGTGAAGGACGGCGACTTCTCGTTCAAGCCCGGCAGCACGCTGTACCTGCACCGCGCCGCCGACGTGAAGGCCGCGCGGCTGGTGTTTGCCGCCGGTGGCGATGGTTCGCCCAAGGCGCTGCGCAAGGCGGTGGCCGCCGGTGTGGCGCTGCTCAAGGGCGGTGGTGCCAAACAGCTGGCCGTGGCCCTGGCCGGCGGCCCGGCGCCCACCGCTGAACACGCCGAGGCTTTGGTTTCGGCAGTGCACGAGGCGCTGTACGTCTACCGCGAAACCAAGCCCAGCGCGCCGCCGCCGGCCAAGCTGGCCACGGTGTCGCTGCTGTGTGCCAAGGACCAGGCTGCGGCGCTGACCAAGGGCCTGGCGCGCGGCCGCGCCATCGCCGCCGGCGCCGAGCTGGCGCGCGAGTGCGCCAACCGCCCGGGCAACCATTGCACGCCCAGCTTTCTGGCCGAGCAGGCCAAGAAGCTGGGCAAGAGCCATGGCCTGAAGGTGCAGGTGCTGGAGCGCCGCGACTGCGAGAAGCTGGGCATGGGCGCCTTCCTGGCGGTGGCCCAGGCCTCGGCCGAGCCGCCGAAGTTCATCGTCGCGCGCTACCAGGGCGCGGGCAAGGACCAGGCGCCCATCGTCCTGGTGGGCAAGGGCATCACCTTCGACACCGGCGGCGTCAACCTGAAGACCCAGGGCGGCATCGAGGAAATGAAGTACGACATGTGCGGTGGCGCCAACGTCATCGGCACCTTCGTCGCCACGGTCAAGGCCAGGCTGCCGCTGAAC